>NZ_CP009279.1:0-615080 GCF_000758545.1 Paenibacillus sp. FSL H7-0737
GATAAATATCAGCACCAACCTATTTTCTTCGACATTTCCACTTCATGGCTGATGCCACATTTGGAAGATTTAAAGGAGTGACAGTCTGTGGACAGCCATACTTCCGAATTATGGCAGCAAATTTTATCGATTATTCAAACCAAATTAAGCAAGCCGAGCTTTGATACCTGGTTTAAGGCTACTAAAGCGATAACCTTCAACTCCCAGGTTCTCATTATCTCGGCACCTACAACGTTCGCAGTAGAATGGCTGGAAAGTCGCTACACCAAACTAGTAGGAGCAACGGTCTACGAAGTCACTGGGAAACAAGTGGATGTAAAATTCGTGATTGAAGAAAGCAAGCCGCCTGAGCTTGTGGTTCAACAATCCGCTCCCACTCCCGTAGTATCACGAGAAGAAGCGCAAACGCATCTACTCAATCCCAAGTACACTTTTGACACTTTTGTAATCGGCTCCGGCAACCGTTTTGCGCATGCAGCCTCACTGGCAGTAGCCGAAGCGCCGGCCAAAGCATACAATCCCTTGTTTTTATATGGTGGTGTAGGTCTGGGCAAAACCCATTTAATGCATGCCATTGGGCACTATGTTCTAGAACATAACCCGAATAACAAGGTTATTTACATCTCATCAGAGAAATTCACGAATGAATTTATCAATTCAATCCGTGATAACCGCGGTGAAAGCTTCCGCAATAAGTATCGTAACGTTGACATTTTGCTTATTGACGATATTCAATTCCTCGCTGGAAAAGAGTCCACGCAGGAGGAGTTTTTTCATACGTTCAATGCGCTCCACGAAGAACGCAAGCAAATTATCATCTCCAGCGACCGACCGCCAAAGGAAATTCCCACACTGGAAGAACGGCTACGTTCCCGGTTCGAGTGGGGCTTGATTACGGATATTCAACCACCCGATCTAGAAACCCGAATTGCGATTTTGCGCAAAAAGGCGAAGGCAGAGAACCTTGATATCCCTAATGAGGCCATGATGTATATTGCTAACCAGATTGACACCAATATTCGTGAGCTGGAGGGTGCATTAATCCGGGTTGTTGCTTACTCTTCGCTAACTAACCAGGATGTAACCACTCATTTGGCAGCTGAAGCACTCAAGGATATTATTCCTTCCAGCCGGCCTAAGATGATTACCATCGCTGATATTCAGCAAAAAGTCGGTGAATACTACAATTTACGCCTTGAAGACTTCAAAGCGCGAAAACGTACGAAAGCCGTAGCTTTTCCACGTCAAATCGCAATGTATCTCTCCCGTGAACTAACCGATTATTCGCTCCCTAAGATTGGTGAGGCATTCGGAGGACGTGACCATACGACCGTAATTCATGCGCATGACAAAATTACACAGTCATTAAAGGTCGATCAGGAGTTGTACAAAGTGGTAAATAATCTTGCGGAGAAAATTAAAAATCCTTCCTAAGAGGAACAAAGAGCCTATACACAATCTATACACATGTGGGTAGGCTTAATTTTATGCTATTTGATAGGGTTATCCACATATTAGACGCCCCTACTACTAATACTATTAAATAACTATAATAATTCATCATGTAAAGACGCGTAATAAAGAGATACCAATACAACGAAATTCCCAATTTTTCAGCTAGGAGTGAAATCATGAAAATAAGCATTCTTAAAAATGAACTCAACGAATCCATTCAACACGTATCCAAAGCTATATCCAGTAGAACAACAATCCCTATTCTGACCGGTATTAAGCTGGAAGTTAGCCATCAAGGCGTGACATTAACTGCAAGCGACACCGATATTTCGATTCAATCGTTTATTCCAGCAGAGAATGATAGCCATACGATCGTGAAGATAGATCAGCCAGGAAGTGTTGTTCTTCCCGCTAAATTTTTCGTCGAAATTATTAAGAAGCTGCCCTCCAAAGAGATTCACATGGAAGTTAAAGAAGGATTCCAAACGTATATTTCTTCTGGATCCACTGAGATTCAGATCGTAGGTTTAGACCCTGAAGAATTCCCGGTGCTACCGAGTATTGAGGAGAACGATACGATCTCCCTGCCAGGTGATTTGCTGAAAAATATGATTAAACAAACCGCTTTTTCTATTTCTACCCAAGAGACAACTCCGATTTTAACAGGTATACTGTGGAATCTGGCTGATAATGAGTTTAAGTTTACAGCGACAGACCGTCACCGCTTAGCTACAAGAGCAGCAAGATTAGAAGGTACGGAGAATGTCCAATTTGCAAATATCGTAATCGCCGGTAAAACTCTTAATGAGCTAAGCAAGATTATTCCTGATCAAAATATGCTCGTTGATATTGTGGTTGCGGACAATCAAGTTCTCTTTAAAATCGACAAAGTACTGTTCTATTCACGGATCCTTGATGGAATTTATCCGGATACTTCTAGAATTATTCCAACAACCTACAAAACAGAACTAACTTTGGACACAAAAAAATTAAGCGAATCGATTGATCGTGCTTATTTGCTGTCCCGTGAAGAAAAAACCAATATTGTGCGCATGCAGACGCTTGAGCAAGGTGGTATTGAAATTTCATCTAGCTCTTCTGAGCTTGGTAAAGTTCGCGAAGAACTTGAAGTCATTGATTTCAAAGGTGAACCGCTCAAAATATCTTTCAACTCCAAATATATGCTCGATGTCTTAAAAGTTATTGAGAGTGAGCAGCTTGTAATAGCATTTACAGGAATGATGAGTCCGATCATTTTGAAGCCACTCGATCAAACCAATAGCTTGTATATTATTTTGCCTTACCGTACAACAAATTAATGCCAACATTCATGAACATGTGGATAAGTGGCTGAAAGGATAAAAACCATGAAAAAAATACTTATCCACAGTGGATATATTAAGCTGGATCAATTCCTGAAACTTTCTGATTGTGTATCCACAGGTGGAATGGCTAAAGCTTTGCTGCAAGAAGGACATGTACTTGTTAACGGAGAAGTAGAGGAACGGCGCGGAAGAAAACTTTATCCGGGTGATCAAATTGAAGTGCAGGATAACGGCACATTTCAGGTTGAAGGCGGAGGAGTCAAAGAGGAGTAGGCTAGGGGAGGAACCATTTCGTGTTTGTTAAAAATATCGGTCTGCAGCATTATCGGAATTACGGGCTGCTGCGTCTGGAGAGCTTGGGCGATGTGAATCTGATTCTGGGTCAGAACGCCCAAGGCAAAACAAACCTCATGGAGGCATTGTTCGTCCTGGCGATGACCAAAAGCCACCGCACCTCGAAGGATCGCGAACTTATCTCATTTGATGCCCCTGGAGACGCTGCTCAGATCATTGCCGAGGTAGAACGTAAGTACGGCGATCTCAAGCTAGAGCTCACCCTATCTGCCAAAGGTAAAAAAGCTAAGATTAACGGTTTAGAACAGCGACGTCTTAGTGAGTTTGTGGGATCACTCAATGTGGTCATGTTTGCACCGGAAGATTTAGAGATAGTCAAAGGCACACCTGGCATCAGACGGCGTTTTCTCGATATGGAGATTGGCCAAGTCCAGCCCAGTTATCTATTTCACCTCCAGCAGTATCAAAAAATTCTCTTACAAAGAGGCAATTTGCTGAAGCAGTTGTGGGGGAAAGAGGCAGCGGGAAAAGACCTTTTGGAAATTTGGGATGCTCAACTTGTGGAGCATGGTGTTAAAATCGTCAAAAAAAGGAAACAATTCATAAAGAAGCTGCAAATATGGGCTGAAAGCATACACCGGGGGATTACGAACGGCGGAGAAGAACTGAAATTGCTCTATGTCCCCTCTTTCGGCGATCGGGATGAGGAAGATGAAGCTGTCTTATTAGACAATTTTATGTTAAAGTTATCACAAACGAGAGAACAAGAAATCAGGCGCGGCATGACGCTGACGGGTCCCCATCGGGATGACCTGTCCTTTTTTATCAACGGAAGGGAAGCCCAGGTCTACGGTTCTCAGGGACAGCAGCGTACAACGGCTTTATCGCTCAAGCTGGCGGAAATCGAGCTGATCCATGAAGAAATCGGAGAATATCCTGTGCTGCTTCTTGATGATGTTTTATCCGAACTTGATCCTTACCGACAGACCCAGCTTATTGAAACCTTTCAAAGCAAGGTACAGACATTCATTACCGCTACCGGGATTGAGGGTCTGAATGCCGATAAATTAAAGGGCGCCAGCCTATATCATGTTCATGATGGAAAAGTGGAGTTATAAAGAGCGGAGGAAGATCATGTATATTCATTTGGGCGGGGAGAAGATTATTCGCTCTTCGGAGTTAATTGCAATATTTGATATTTCGATTGAGAAATCTTCCAAGGTGTCTAAGCAATTCGTCATTCACTCTGAGCAGGACAAGAAGCTTGAGCGGATTGGTGAAGAGGAAGCAAAATCTATTGTCGTAACTAAAAATATCGTGTATTACTCCCCCATTTCCTCCTCCACTCTCAAAAAAAGAGCCAAAATTTTGCTCGAAATATAACTTGCGTTTAGTAACAAAGAGATAATCTGAAAGAAGTAGGTGAAGGCATGTCAATGAATCAACCGACATATGATGAGAGCCAGATTCAGGTACTGGAAGGGCTAGAAGCTGTCCGGAAACGTCCGGGCATGTATATTGGTTCCACTAGTTCTAAAGGTCTCCATCACTTGGTGTGGGAGGTCGTAGATAATAGTATCGATGAAGCCCTAGCAGGTTATTGTGACCGGATTCAAGTGATTATTCATGAGGATAACGGGATTACTGTTATCGATAATGGACGTGGCATACCTGTAGGTGAAAATGAAAAACTTAAAAAGTCGACGCTTGAAGTTGTAATGACAGTACTGCATGCAGGCGGTAAATTCGGCGGCGGCGGATATAAAGTATCAGGCGGCTTACACGGTGTGGGTATCTCCGTAGTAAATGCCTTGTCTGAGAAGGTTGTTGTTAATGTTAAGCGTGATGGGCATATTTATCAGCAGGAATACAGACGTGGTGCACCACAGTATGAGATCAAAGTTGTTGGAGATACGGAAGAGACAGGTACGACTACAACTTTTCATCCGGACCCTGAAATCTTTACTGAAACCACGGTCTTTGAATATGCGACACTGCTTACTCGTATTCGGGAGCTAGCTTTTCTTAACAAAGGAATTGAGCTTTCACTGCATGATGAGCGGACCGATGTCACCAACGTGTTCAAATATGAGGGTGGTATCGTTGAATATGTGAAATATCTGAATGAGAAAAAAGAAGCGCTGCACGAGGAACCAATCTACGTGGAAGGCTCACGGGATATGATTCAGGTTGAAGTAGCTCTCCAATATAATGATTCGTATACAGAGAACATCTACTCTTTTGCGAATAATATTAATACCCATGAGGGCGGAACGCATGAATCCGGCTTCAAAAGTGCTCTAACACGTATTATCAACGATTACGCCCGTAAAGCGGGTGTGCTGAAGGATGGTAATTCAAATCTGACTGGCGACGACGTGCGTGAAGGATTGACAGCCATTATTTCTGTCAAAATTCCAGAGCCTCAGTTCGAAGGTCAAACGAAGACTAAGCTCGGAAATAGTGAAGTCCGTGGAATAGTAGAATCACTGTTCGGAGAGAAATTGCAGGAATTCCTGGAAGAGAATCCGGCAGTATCACGCCGTGTCCTTGAGAAGTCGCTTTCAGCTTCACGTGCACGAGAAGCCGCTCGTAAGGCTCGTGAGTTAACCCGCCGTAAGAGTGCGCTTGAAGTCAGTGCACTACCTGGTAAACTTGCGGACTGTTCATCCAAGGATGCGTCTATCAGCGAACTGTATATCGTCGAAGGTGACTCTGCGGGTGGATCGGCCAAGCAGGGCCGGGATCGTCATTTCCAAGCGATTCTACCGCTGCGTGGTAAGATTCTAAACGTAGAAAAGGCACGCTTAGACCGTATTTTATCCAACGCCGAGATCCGGGCTATTATTACTGCTCTTGGTACAGGAATCAGTGATGATTTTGACCTATCGAAGGCTCGTTACCATAAAGTCGTTATTATGACGGATGCCGACGTCGATGGAGCTCATATTAGAACTCTGTTGTTAACATTCTTCTACCGTTACATGCGGAAGCTAGTAGATGCAGGTTATATCTATATCGCACAACCGCCATTGTTTAAGATAGAACGCAACAAAGTGATCCGTTATGCAGGTAGCGAGAAGGAACGCGATGAGATTATCGCCTCTTTTGGTGAGAATGTTAAGGTCAATGTTCAGCGCTACAAAGGTTTGGGTGAAATGAATGCTACCCAGCTGTGGGACACGACGATGGATCCTGAGGCTCGTATGATGCTACAAGTAACGATTGAAGATGCGATGCTCGCTGATAGTATCTTTGATACGCTGATGGGCGATAATGTTGAACCAAGACGTGACTTTATCCATGAGCATGCGAAGAGCGTCAGATACCTTGATGTGTAACAATTACATTCAAGCATAAAAACCTCCGGCTTCTGTTCCTAACGGAATGAGAATGCTGGAGGTTTTTTTGGTTTCAGAGCTGATTTTTTAGGCTTTAGTATAATGCCTATTGCGGGTAGTATATGGGGATTTTCTAGCTTTTACACGTCCGTATGCTACAGCATAGCGGTGTATTCTACGATAGATAGATTTATCAGGAAATAACTTGAATACAACAATGGATGGAAGCGTGTTGACCTCAAGCAGCCACATATCCATATGTTGATCCATGGCAATATCCAGACCAATTTCTTTAATTCCTGGATAGGTGGTTTCCAATTGGCCTGCAATTTGTACCCCTAAAGATTTTAATTGATTAATCGTGGAGAGTGTTTCAGAAGGGTTCATATGATTTTTTAATAATGTATTTACTGACAGAATACTGCCTCCACTATGATAATTGGTGACGATTTTCTGAGGGGCAGCTACTCTTCCGAGCATTCCTGTTGTTTCCCATGCACCTGATGGAGTCTTTTGGGCAAGAACTCGAAGGTCGAAGGGACGATCTTGGTGACGCAGGAGATCAATTCCTTTTTGGACGAGGTAGGTACGGTTCTGAATTCGTTTCTGTAAGGCCTCATGCAGCTCTTCGGGGGAGAAGAAAACTTCTGCCGTCTTTGCATATCTTAAAATATATAGGACCTGTGCTTCTTGCTGTTCTCTCTCCTCGTTATTGGCGGTGACAGTCATTTCAGTCTTCTGCTGGCTAGGGCTTAACATCACCGTACGCTGCTCAGCTCTCATTACACCAATACCAAAGCTTCCGCGATCAGGTTTTATATAGACCATGGCATATAACGCAAGCATTTCTTTAAGAACATTTAAATCATATTTACGAGTATCAGGCACATATAGAGATAGAGATTGATTTTGAAGGATAACTTTTGTTTTAGCCCATTTACTTGGGACTCGTTGAATCTTCATTATCTTCCTCCTTAACAATTTTGTGCAGCATTTGCTCTTTTGAATTCCCTTGTACAAAACTTGCTGTGGAAGCATAATCTTTGGCAGCTGAAAATCAGGACAAGCTACCTAAACAATGGTATAATATAAGGATATGGGGTTATGCCTTATCGAACGATACTAGGATAATAAAACCGTGTTTCTTGTCTTTACAGTCTATGTACTAAAGACATTTGCGGAAAGGGCGAATACCCTAATCAGCGCAAAAGAAATCAATATTAGAAGATAAAAGGCTATCATGTTTAATTGTGCTACTTTTGTGAAAGTAATATAATTAAGGGTAGCGGTTTTTTAACTGAAGGAGGTCCAGCAACTCATGGCTGAACAAAATAACCCACAAGTCAAAGATCGGGACATTGGCGTGGAAATGCGTGAATCCTTTATGGATTACGCAATGAGCATCATTGTTAGCCGGGCTTTGCCAGATGTGCGGGACGGACTCAAGCCGGTTCACCGACGCATTTTGTTTGCGATGTCGGAACTTGGAATGTCTGCGGATAAGCCTCATAAGAAATCGGCAAGAATCGTCGGTGAGGTTATCGGTAAGTACCACCCTCACGGTGACTCAGCCGTCTATGAAACAATGGTACGGATGGCTCAGGATTTCTCTATGCGCTATATGCTTGTGGACGGTCACGGGAACTTTGGTTCGATTGATGGTGATATGGCTGCAGCGATGCGTTATACAGAAGCCCGTCTTTCCAAGATTGCAGGCGAAATGCTTCGAGATTTGAACAAAGAAACAGTTGATTTCGCACCCAACTATGATGGTGAAGAGAATGAGCCAGTTGTATTACCAGCTCGCTATCCGAACCTGCTCGTTAATGGGGTATCTGGTATAGCTGTAGGTATGGCTACTAATATTCCACCGCATAACCTAGGTGAAGTTATCGATGGTGTGCAGGCGATGATTAAGAATCCTGATATCACACCTATGGAATTGATGGAGTATATCCAAGGCCCAGATTTCCCAACGGCTGGATATATTTTGGGTCGTGAGGGTATTCGTCAGGCTTATCGTACGGGGCGTGGTTCAGTGACCATGCGTGCAAAGGCAACGATTGAAGAGAATAACGGTAAGGCTCGCATCATTGTACATGAGCTGCCGTATCAGGTGAATAAGGCGAGACTGGTTGAGAAAATCGCAGAATTAGTACGTGAGAAACGGATCGAGGGTATAACGGATCTTCGAGATGAGTCTGACCGTAACGGTATGCGTGTAGTTGTCGAGATGAGACGTGATGTGAATCCAAATGTTGTGTTGAACAATCTATATAAACATACTTCTATGCAATCTACATTTGGTATCAACATGCTGGCCATCGTAAACAACGAGCCGAAAATTCTTAATCTGCGTGATGTGCTCTATCATTATTTGCAGCACCAGATTGAAGTTATTCGTCGTCGTACAATATTTGATCTTAAAAAAGCCGAAGCACGCGCTCATATTTTAGAAGGTCTGCGTATTGCGCTGGATCATCTGGATGAAGTGATTGCGTTAATTCGTGCTTCTCGGACAACGGACATAGCCCGTGAGGGATTAATGAGCACCTTTAGCCTTAGTGTAGAGCAGGCTCAAGCGATCCTCGATATGCGGATGCAGCGTCTGACCGGTCTGGAAAGAGAAAAGATCGAGAATGAATATAACGAATTGCTAGCTAAAATTGCAGAGTACCGTGAAATTTTGGCGAATGAGCATCTTGTACTGGAAATCATCAGTAACGAGCTGCAGGATATTCGTGATAGATATTCTGATGAACGCCGGACAGAGATTACCGTTGGTGAAGAAAGTATCCTGGATGAAGACCTTATTCCGCGTGAAGAGGTTGTTATCACTATTACACATACGGGATACATCAAACGTCTACCTGTCAGCACCTACCGCAGTCAGAAGCGTGGAGGGCGCGGAGTCATGGGGATGGACACCAAGGATCAGGACTTTGTGGAGCATCTCTTCGTGAGTAACTCTCATAACTATCTGATGTTCTTTACCGATAAGGGTAAGGTATACCGGATTAAAGCTTATGAGATCCCAGAGCTGGGACGTACAGCACGTGGGACACCAATCATCAACCTGATTCAAATTGAACAAGGTGAGAAGATTAGTGCCGTAATCCAAGTGGAAGAAACCGATAGTGACAAGTACTTGTTCTTTGCTACCCGCGAAGGTATCGTGAAGAAGACGCCGCTTGAGGATTACAATAACATCCGCAAAGGCGGACTTATCGCTATTAACCTTCGTGAAGAGGATTCTCTAATTGAGGTTAAGCTGACAGATGGACAGCAAAATCTTATTATCGGTACAGCTCGCGGAATGTCGATTACGTTCTCAGAGAATGATGTTCGTTCTATGGGTCGTAGCGCGACAGGCGTGAAGGGCATTACGCTTGATAGTAATGACCATGTCATCGGTATGGATTGTGTCGATAAGGAGCTTGAGGTTCTGATTGTTACTAGCAAGGGTTATGGTAAACGGACACCAGCCGGTGACTATCGTTCCCAGACTCGTGGTGGTAAAGGAATCAAGACCATTAATCTCACGGAGAAGAATGGCCCTGTAGTTGGTCTAAAAGTGGTTAAGAACGATGAAGACTTAATGATCATTACTACAAGCGGTACCTTGATTCGTACCAGCATGGATGGAATCTCTACTATGGGTCGTTATGCGCAAGGGGTTAAGCTAATTAACATCCGCGAGGATGATGCAGTGGCTACTCTGTGCAGAGCAGATAAGAACGAAGAAGACGAATTGTCTGAAGATATGGAAGGCCTCGAGGAACAAGTAACAGTAGATGAATCTGGTGATATTGATCAACCGGAAACAATCGCTGAGGATCAAGAAGATAATTTAGAGTAGGTTTTATTCAATAAAGAGCAAGGGCTTCTATTACAGAGACCCTTGCTCTTTTTGCTGTGATTAATTAATAGCTAGTTATTTAATGAAATTTAATGAGGATTTTTATAAGAATAGTTTTCATTTCACTAGTCGCTTCCTTTTATCCGTACTATAATTAGCCGATAGAGTATAAATCAGTATATAAAGTACTATTTTCTCAGAAATTATCTGTCATATTAGATTTCGGTAATCCTGAGCTTATTGTTATAGAAATTAAGGGGCTGAGTATATGCCAAGTGTATTGGCTGGAGAAGTTAAAGCGGGCTCAAAGATAACCAAAGATGTAATTACACCTTTGGGGGGAATTTTGTTCACCAAGGGAAAGATACTACTCCCCCGTGATCTAGAAATTTTAGAAGCTTTTTTGGTTGGGCAAGTGGAGATCGAAGGTGTTCAGGGAGAGGCCAACTCTGATGCTGTCAAAAAAAACGCCAAGCAGACAGCACTTAAAGCTGGAGCGATTATAAATGAATCGATGCTGATCAAGAACAATTCCCCACTACATGATGAATATGAAAAAATGATCGCACTTATTAGGAACAGCTATCGTTCGGTAACGGCAGCCTCACTTCCTATTTTTGAGTTGCGGAGTCAATTAGAGTTACTAATTAGTCATTTGAAGGATTATCATGTGTTGAAGTTTTCTCCACGTACGCTAAAAGACGAGGATTACAACTATCACAATGCCGTACTGTCCGCGTTAACATCATATAAGATCGCTCAGTGGTGCGGGTATCCGCAAAAGGATTGGATGCAGATCGCTTTTGCCGGATTGCTACATGACATCGGAAACGCAAAAGTAGATAGTTCTCTTTTACATAAGCCGGAGTCACTTAATAGTGCTGAAATAGAAGAGGTTCGCAGACATACTACATATGGCTATCAATTGTTGCGTAATGTTACAGCGATTAATGAAGGGGTAAGACTAACAGCATTGCAGCATCATGAGAAGGTTGACGGGTCTGGATACCCACTTAAGCTAGAAGGTAGCCAGATTCACTTTTACGCTAAAGTAGTTGCGGTAGCAGATATATTCCATGCTATGACCCTAGAAAGGGCCTATAGAAAAGCACAGTCTCCTTATCTAGTGTTAGAGCAGATAATGACAGAAAGCTTCGGTAAGCTCGACCCAGTCGTTGTACAGACCTTTATACAGAAGAGTACCGATTTGTTTAATGGAACCAGAATACGTCTGAGCGATGGACGTCATGGAGAGATCATATTTACTGACCGTGCTAATCCAACACGTCCTATGATTAAGGTAGAGGGTACGATTGTGAACCTAATGTTGGAGCGAGAATTGTATATTCAGGAGATCATTGCTTAGAGAAGAAAGTATTAAGAGACTGTATAAATGAGACTGTGCTAAAAGGTATATACCAATATATAAAGGGAGATTAATAGCACAGTCTCTTATTTATAGATTATATTAAAAAAAGTGTTGCAATGAATCTCTATACATGATATATTCTATTTCTGGCCGAGAAACACACATGCCGAGCTCGAAAAAGAAGTTAAAAAAAGAGCTTGACATTAAACGGCCGAACATGATATAGTATAAGAGTTGCTGCTGAGACATTAAACGGCGCCAACGAGAACTTGATCTTTGAAAACTGAACAACGAGTGAGTAGGAAATCACGAAAGTGAAATCCAAAATTAGAGAATTAATTTTCTCGTCAGATGTTTCAAAATGAGCATATCGCTCTTTTCAATACTAATTGGAGAGTTTGATCCTGGCTCAGGACGAACGCTGGCGGCGTGCCTAATACATGCAAGTCGAGCGGAGTTACTTTGAAAGCTTGCTTTCAAAGTAACTTAGCGGCGGACGGGTGAGTAACACGTAGGCAACCTGCCCCTTAGACTGGGATAACTACCGGAAACGGTAGCTAATACCGGATAATTTCTTTTTTCTCCTGAAGAAAGAATGAAAGACGGAGCAATCTGTCACTGAGGGATGGGCCTGCGGCGCATTAGCTAGTTGGTGGGGTAACGGCCCACCAAGGCGACGATGCGTAGCCGACCTGAGAGGGTGAACGGCCACACTGGGACTGAGACACGGCCCAGACTCCTACGGGAGGCAGCAGTAGGGAATCTTCCGCAATGGACGAAAGTCTGACGGAGCAACGCCGCGTGAGTGATGAAGGTTTTCGGATCGTAAAGCTCTGTTGCCAGGGAAGAACGTCCGGTAGAGTAACTGCTATCGGAGTGACGGTACCTGAGAAGAAAGCCCCGGCTAACTACGTGCCAGCAGCCGCGGTAATACGTAGGGGGCAAGCGTTGTCCGGAATTATTGGGCGTAAAGCGCGCGCAGGCGGTCATTTAAGTCTGGTGTTTAAACCTTGGGCTCAACCTGAGGTCGCACTGGAAACTGGGTGACTTGAGTACAGAAGAGGAAAGTGGAATTCCACGTGTAGCGGTGAAATGCGTAGATATGTGGAGGAACACCAGTGGCGAAGGCGACTTTCTGGGCTGTAACTGACGCTGAGGCGCGAAAGCGTGGGGAGCAAACAGGATTAGATACCCTGGTAGTCCACGCCGTAAACGATGAGTGCTAGGTGTTAGGGGTTTCGATACCCTTGGTGCCGAAGTTAACACAGTAAGCACTCCGCCTGGGGAGTACGGTCGCAAGACTGAAACTCAAAGGAATTGACGGGGACCCGCACAAGCAGTGGAGTATGTGGTTTAATTCGAAGCAACGCGAAGAACCTTACCAGGTCTTGACATCCCTCTGAATCCACTAGAGATAGTGGCGGCCTTCGGGACAGAGGAGACAGGTGGTGCATGGTTGTCGTCAGCTCGTGTCGTGAGATGTTGGGTTAAGTCCCGCAACGAGCGCAACCCTTAACTTTAGTTGCCAGCAAGTAATGTTGGGCACTCTAGAGTGACTGCCGGTGACAAACCGGAGGAAGGTGGGGATGACGTCAAATCATCATGCCCCTTATGACCTGGGCTACACACGTACTACAATGGCCGGTACAACGGGAAGCGAAGCCGCGAGGTGAAGCCAATCCCATCAAAGCCGGTCTCAGTTCGGATTGCAGGCTGCAACTCGCCTGCATGAAGTCGGAATTGCTAGTAATCGCGGATCAGCATGCCGCGGTGAATACGTTCCCGGGTCTTGTACACACCGCCCGTCACACCACGAGAGTTTACAACACCCGAAGTCGGTGGGGTAACCCGCAAGGGAGCCAGCCGCCGAAGGTGGGGTAGATGATTGGGGTGAAGTCGTAACAAGGTAGCCGTATCGGAAGGTGCGGCTGGATCACCTCCTTTCTATGGAGAATCGTCTTCTGCGATGAAGACATTCAAATCGGAAGTTAAACTTCCAAATCTCAGGTTTAGGCCTGTTACTCACTCGTTGCTCAGTTTTGAGAGTTTAAGCTCTCATCTTTAAACTTGATCCTTGAAAACTGGATACCGAAACGAATTTGCGTTTTAGAACATCTTTTAGCAACTTGTGTAAACAAGTAAATGTTATTAGTGAGATGATTCCAAAGAGAATGTCATTGTATGATATTTTCCTGCGGAAAAATCAAGGTTAAGCTAATAAGAGCACACGGAGGATGCCTAGGCGCCAGGAGCCGACGAAGGACGTGGCGAACAACGAAACTGCCTCGGGGAGCTGTAAGCAAGCTTTGATCCGGGGGTGTCCGAATGGGGAAACCCAGCTGTGGTAATTCGCAGTTACTCACATCTGAATACATAGGGTGTGTAGAGGCAGACCAGGGGAACTGAAACATCTAAGTACCCTGAGGAAGAGAAAACAATAGTGATTCCGTCAGTAGCGGCGAGCGAACGCGGAACAGCCTAAACCTAAGAGCTTGCTCTTAGGGGTTGTGGGACGTCTCACATGGAGTTACAAAGGAATATGGTAGGTGAAGAGGTCTGGAAAGGCCCGCGATAGAGGTAAAAGCCCTGTAACCTAAACTGTGTTCTCTCCGAGACGGATCCCGAGTAGTGCGGGGCACGTGAAACCCCGTATGAATCCAGCAGGACCATCTGCTAAGGCTAAATACTACCTGGCGACCGATAGTGAAACAGTACCGTGAGGGAAAGGTGAAAAGCACCCCGGAAGGGGAGTGAAATAGAACCTGAAACCGTGTGCTTACAAAAAGTCAGAGCCCTATTTATGGGTGATGGCGTGCCTTTTGTAGAATGAACCGGCGAGTTACGTTTAACATGCAAGGTTAAGTCGAGAAGACGGAGCCGCAGCGAAAGCGAGTCTGAATAGGGCGATTGAGTATGTGGACGTAGACCCGAAACCGTGTGATCTACCCCTGTCCAGGGTGAAGGTGCGGTAACACGCACTGGAGGCCCGAACCCACGCATGTTGAAAAATGCGGGGATGAGGTGGGGGTAGCGGAGAAATTCCAATCGAACTCGGAGATAGCTGGTTCTCCCCGAAATAGCTTTAGGGCTAGCCTCGGTATAAGAGTAGTGGAGGTAGAGCACTGATTGGGTGCGGGGTCCGCAAGGATTACCAAGCTCAGTCAAACTCCGAATGCCATATACTTATTGCCGGGAGTCAGACAGTGAGTGCTAAGATCCATTGTCAAAAGGGAAACAGCCCAGACCATCAGCTAAGGTCCCCAAGTGTGTGTTAAGTGGGAAAGGATGTGGAGTTGCACAGACAACCAGGATGTTGGCTTAGAAGCAGCCACCATTGAAAGAGTGCGTAATAGCTCACTGGTCGAGTGACTCTGCGCCGAAAATGTAACGGGGCTAAACACACCACCGAAGCTATGGCTAGATACGTATGTATCTGGGGTAGGGGAGCGTTGTATGTGGGTTGAAGGTGTACCGTAAGGAGCGCTGGACAGCATACAAGTGAGAATGCCGGTATGAGTAACGAAAAGATCAGTGAGAATCTGATCCGCCGAAAGCCCAAGGTTTCCTGAGGAAGGCTCGTCCGCTCAGGGTAAGTCGGGACCTAAGGCGAGGCCGAAAGGCGTAGTCGAAGGACAACAGTTTGAAATTACTGTACCACCGTAATCCGCTATGAGCGATGGGGTGACGCAGGAGGGTAGTGACGCGGACTGATGGATATGTCCGTCTAAGCAGTGAGGCTGATGTGTAGGCAAATCCGCACATCATTAAGGCTGGGCTGTGATGGGGAGCGAAAATTGTAGTAGCGAAGGTCATGATCTCACACTGCCAAGAAAAGCCTCTAGCCAGGAGAAGGTGCCCGTACCGCAAACCGACACAGGTAGGCGAGAAGAGAATTCTAAGGCGCGCGGAAGAACTCTCGTTAAGGAACTCGGCAAAATGACCCCGTAACTTCGGGAGAAGGGGTGCCCCGGTAGTGTGAATAGCACGAGGGGGCCGCAGTGAAAAGGCCCAAGCGACTGTTTAGCAAAAACACAGGTCTGTGCGAAGCCGCAAGGCGAAGTATACGGGCTGACGCCTGCCCGGTGCTGGAAGGTTAAGGGGAGTGGTTAGGGGTAACCCGAAGCTATGAACCGAAGCCCCAGTAAACGGCGGCCGTAACTATAACGGTCCTAAGGTAGCGAAATTCCTTGTCAGGTAAATTCTGACCCGCACGAATGGCGTAACGACTTGGGCGCTGTCTCAACGAGAGATCCGGTGAAATTTTAATACCTGTGAAGATGCAGGTTACCCGCGACAAGACGGAAAGACCCCATGGAGCTTTACTGCAGCTTGATATTGAATTTGGGTACGATCTGTACAGGATAGGTGGGAGCCGTAGAAATCGGAGCGCAAGCTTCGGTGGAGGCGCCGTTGGGATACCACCCTGATCGTATCTAGGTTCTAACCTAGTACCCTTACCGGGTACGGGGACCGTGTCAGGCGGGCAGTTTGACTGGGGCGGTCGCCTCCTAAAGAGTAACGGAGGCGTTCCAAGGTTCCCTCAGAATGGTTGGAAATCATTCGAAGAGTGCAAAGGCATAAGGGAGCTTGACTGCGAGACCTACAAGTCGAGCAGGGACGAAAGTCGGACTTAGTGATCCGGTGGTACCGCATGGAAGGGCCATCGCTCAACGGATAAAAGCTACCCTGGGGATAACAGGCTTATCTCCCCCAAGAGTCCACATCGACGGGGAGGTTTGGCACCTCGATGTCGGCTCATCGCATCCTGGGGCTGAAGTAGGTCCCAAGGGTTGGGCTGTTCGCCCATTAAAGCGGTACGCGAGCTGGGTTCAGAACGTCGTGAGACAGTTCGGTCCCTATCTGTCGTGGGCGCAGGAAATTTGAGAGGAGCTGTCCTTAGTACGAGAGGACCGGGATGGACGTACCGCTGGTGCACCAGTTGTTTCGCCAGAAGCATGGCTGGGTAGCTACGTACGGACGGGATAAGCGCTGAAAGCATCTAAGCGTGAAGCCCCCCTCAAGATGAGATTTCCCAATTAGTAAGACCCCTTGAAGACGACGAGGTAGATAGGTTGGAGGTGGAAGTGCAGTAATGCATGGAGCTGACCAATACTAATCGGTCGAGGGCTTATCCTATACTTAAAACGCAAATTCAATTCGGATTCAGTTTTCAGGCGATTAAGCCTGAGCATTTACGCTGTAAATGCCCGTTTGGTGGCGATAGCGGAGGGGTTCCACGCGTACCCATCCCGAACACGACCGTTAAGCCCTCCAGCGCCGATGGTACTTGGACCGAAGGGTCCTGGGAGAGTAGGACGTTGCCAAGCACGCAAGACCACTGTTGAGTAATCGACAGTGGTCTTTTTTTTATATCTATTTACTTAACGGATTGTTAAGATTTAAATTTTGTTTGACAGACCACATTGATTAATCCATAATACAATTCATACTAAACATATAAGAATTATAGGGGGAGCGGATTATGTCATATTTTAATGTATCTGTTAAGAAACCGGTTCTGTTGGGGGCGATAGCAGTTTTGCTATTGATGGTAATTGCAGGATGCTCGGGATCTAATAATAAGGCTGCTTCAAATAAAGATGCGCAGGAAAGTGCGAGTCCAGCAACAGCAACTCAGACTCCTCAAGCGGCAGAGCCGGCAGTAGGAGGAACCTTCATCTATGGTCGGCCTGCATCTGTAACCTCGTTGGATTTGCATAACCAGATTACGTCCAACAATGCTTTTGCAATCGACAAAGTATTTGAATCGTTAGTTGCTTTTGACAGCAAGGGCGAAATTGTAGATTGGCTTGCGAAGTCACATAGTATCAGTGAGGATGGCCTGACGTATACTTTTGAACTTCGCGACGGCGTAAAGTTTTCAAATGGTACGGATGTGACTGCAGAAGATGCTGTATTCTCCCTTGAGCGGCACTTGAAGGTTGGCGGCCCGCTGGCAATATCGGCAAAGGTCGGCACAATTAAGGCGCAGGATAACAAAACGCTTGTTATTACACTTAAAGAGCCTTATACACCATTTATCTCAGAGCTATCCAATTTCTCAAATGGCATCTTGCCTAACAATTTTGGTGGAGTTTCCGAAGAAGAATTCTTTAAGAAGCCAATTGGAACGGGACCCTTTGTGGTTGAATCATGGGATACAGCGGGGGATCTGACCTTCACTAAGAACAAATTCTACTGGCAAGAAGGTAAACCATATATTGATAAGCTTGTTTATAAGTTGATTGAGGATGATAGCCAAGCGATCAACCAGCTGAAGGCTGGGGAAGTTAATGCTATTGAATCTTTAGCGCTGCAAAATGCCAATGAGATCAAAGATGGAGCTGACACTAAAGTAATTACTAACGGCAGTTGGGTGACAGAGCAATTGTTCTTTAATACGCTGGATGAGCATTTCTCGGATGTGCATGTTCGCCGCGCGCTGGCTCTGGCACTTGATCGTGAAGGCTTGACCAAAGCATTAACGTTTGGTTATGCACAAACGGCAAACTCATTACTGCCAACAACGATTCCTTATAACTCCAATGATACAATCAAGGCTCTGAACTTCAATGTTGAGGCAGCCAAGGAGGAGCTTGCTAAATCTGCCTTCCCTAATGGATTCACTACCAAATTACTTGTAGCCTCCGGCAACAGTACAAGAGCACAAGAAGCACAAATTATCCAGGCAGCGGGTCAAACAATCGGGATTAAGATTGAGATTGAATCGATTGAGCTTGCTACTTTCCGTGAACGTTTCTTTGCATATGATTTTGCGGCAATGCTTAATAGCGGTCAAGCGGATTCCCCGGAAGCGAACTCGATCATTGCTTTTCAAACTGATCCGGAAGGCTTCAGCAAATCGTATTGGACGCATTATACGAATGATGAAGTAACGAAGCTTCTATATGAGGGCCAAAAAACTGCAGATGGCGATGCTCGTGCGCAAATCTATACTAAACTGCTGCAGACACTTGCTGATGAAGTACCTTATATTCCGCTTTATTATCCAGATGTCTTGAAAGGTATTCGTTCTTCTGTTGATGGTCTTGTTGTTCTACCTAACGGCAGCGCCCGTTTCGAAGATGTCCACATCAGCCAATGACGAATCTTAAGCAGGTGTTAAATCAACCTAGAGGAAGCAAGGACTCTTACAACTGGCTTGTGATATCACTTATAAAGGCGCTGGCAGTGATCTGCTGCGTAATGATAGCAGTCTTTTTCATCATCCGAATTGTGCCTGGAGATCCAGCTAAAATGATATTGGGAGAATACAGTACCCCTGAGGCGCTCAAGAGTATGCATCATACTCTTGGGCTGGACCTTCCTTTATGGGAGCAGTTCATGCGATTTCTGAAGACGCTATTTACTCAGGGGGATACTGGAAACTCCATTGTTATGGGTACATCAACAAGAGAGTTGATTATGCAGCGTGCCCCTGTCACTTTGTTGCTCATAGTAATGGCGTGTGTGTTGGCGATTTTCGTATCACTTCTGCTTGCTACAGTAGCAGCTACGCATAAGGATAAACTGCTGGATCATTTAATACGTATTTTTCCTACAATAACTTTGGGTATGCCAATCTTCTGGGTTGGCTTACTTTTAATTTTGCTCTTTAGTGTCCGGCTTGGCTGGTTCCCCGTTGGGGGAGTAAGTGAAGGGTGGATTGGAACTTTGCACAGTCTTGCACTTCCGGCAATCACCGTTGCTTTCTCACAGATCCCTACGCTGGTCCGTTCGTTAAGAGCACAGATGCTTGAAGTGTTAGAATCGGATTTTGTAGTTACACTTAAGGCTGCCGGAATACCAAGCAGGGTTATTTTATTTAAACATGTGCTGCGCAATTCGGCTCTACCAACACTGATGCTGATGGGTGTGAATATTTCATATCTAATCGGCGGTACATTGGTCGTTGAACAGGTGTTTGGAATAAAGGGAATTGGCAGTTTGTTATTCACTTCAATTTCGAAACGGGACTTTCCAGTTATTCAAGGAATAGCACTTTACTGTGCGCTAGCTGTTGTGATCATCAGTCTCTTGATTGAAATCATTTCTTGGTGGCTTGATCCCAGAACGAAGGGAAAACAATGAAAACGATAAGACTAGAACCACGATTGTATGAGGCTGGCAAAATGACTAGCGGCTTAAAACGAATATGGAATACCCCTTCACTTCTAGTGGGATTGATTATGTTTGCTGCTCTTATTCTCTTGACTGTGTTCATACCGTATATAAGTCCCTATGATCCCTCCGAGCAAAATTTGAGCGCCTTTCTGCAGCCTCCGTCGGCTGAACACTGGCTAGGAACCGATCAGCTGGGACGTGATCTGTTTACTAGATTGATTTATGCAGCGAGGACTGATTTAAAAATCATGGTCTTGGCAGAAATCATTCCCTTTTGCATAGGTGTGTTCCTAGGAATGCTAGCAGGATATTACGGCAAATGGATTGATACAGTTATTACGCTGCTGTCAGATACGTTGATCGCTTTTCCTTTTTATCTAATCGTCATTATCGTTGCTTTTGCCAGTGGAGCAGGAGAACGAGGCATTTATATTACGTTTATCCTTGTAGGTTGGATTGTCTTTGCCCGTGTAGTGAGAGGTCTTAGCGCATCTTTTCGCAATCAGGAATGGGTGGCATCCGCTCAAACCTTAGGGCTACCCGGAGTAAAAATTATTTTGCGTCATCTGCTGCCCAATGTACTTCCGCAAGCCGTTGTCGTTCTTATGACAGACATGATTGGATTGCTTGTTGCCATTGTTACACTGGGGTATCTTGGGATCGGTATTACACCGCCAACTCCAGACTGGGGAACTATGATCTCAGATGGACAGCCCTTCATCACTACAGCTTGGTGGCTCTCAGCTGTCCCAGGATTTGCAGTGGTGTATACCGGAATAGCTTTGTCGCTCCTAGGTGATGGTTTGGCAGACATATGGAGGAAAAAATGATGTCTATACAACCCATTTTAGAAATAAACGCACTATCGCTGGCAGCGAAGTCAAAAGAGAGATTAGTCAACAATGTTAGCTTTTCGCTGAGCAAAGGGGAGAGTCTAGGATTAGTAGGTGAGTCGGGTTCAGGAAAATCGCTTACGCTGCGTGCAATTCTGGGACTACTTCCAAATGGTGTTGAACAGACAGGTGGCACCATTAAGAGTGACGTAAGCAGTGCGATGGTGTTTCAAGACCCAAGAGGTGCGCTTGATCCACTCTGTATGGTTGTCAATCAGCTGGCTGAAGTCGTGTATTACAGACAGAAAGTTAGTCGAAAGGCTTCGCGAATGATTGCGCTGGAGCTACTCGAAAGGCTTGGTCTCCCTGATTCTTTAAAGAAAAAGGATCGATATCCGAGTCAGCTGTCAGGCGGTCAATGTCAACGGGTAGTCATCGCTTTGGCACTGGCGTGCAAGCCAGGTATTCTTCTCTGTGATGAGCCGACAACGGCGCTGGATGTCACGGTTCAACGACAAATTATTGAAACGATCACGAACCTCCAGCAGGAGTTGGGATTTGCTATGGTTTTTGTAACGCATAATCTCGCGATTGCAGCCAACTTGTGCTCACGCCTATGTGTAATGAAACAAGGGCAGATTGTGGAGCATGGCGCTACCCTTGATATTTTGCAAAATCCATCCGACCCTTACACACAGATGCTGATTGATTCGGTGCTTCCTTTGCCAGAGCTTGAAGGGAGTAGAGACTCATGGAACTAGCCTTACAAATAAAAGATTTAACTGTTCACTACGGCGGATTTACTGCACTGGATTGTATCAATTTGAATCTTGAGCAGCACACCACTCTTGGACTTGTTGGAGAATCCGGTTCAGGGAAATCTACGCTGGCGCGAGTAATTGCTGGACTGATTGCCCCGCATGAGGGGAAGATTCTGTTAGGTACCCAAGAGTTAAAAAAGAAAAGGAGCCGTGAGCAGCGTAAAACAATCCAGATGATCTTCCAAAATCCTGATGCATCGCTGAATCCAAAGCATTCGATTAGGCAAATTCTTTCCGAGCCCTTATTGTTTCATAAAATTGTGGGACGTACGGACGTTGAGCAAAGATGTAAAGAGCTTTTGAACCAGGTTCATTTGGAGCAAAAGGCTTTAGATAAATTCCCGCATGAATTTTCAGGTGGTCAACGGCAACGGATAGCGATCGCTCGTGCATTAAGCGTTGAACCAAATATCCTGATCGCCGATGAACCAACCAGCGCGCTGGATGTATCTGTGCAGCTTAGTGTGCTCGAACTGTTCAATACGCTGAAAGCTGAGCTTAATCTCACCATGCTTTTTATTTCCCATGATCTAGGAGTAATTAATGCAATTAGCGATACGGTAGCAGTTATGCGGCAAGGAAAGCTCGTGGAGCAGAGTCCGAAGGATCAATTCTTCATCCGGCCTAAACATGAATACAGTTACGAGCTGTTGTCGGCAGTTCCTAAAATGCCAAAATCAAGTACATCAGGAGGTTTCTTATGAGCCCAGAATATAATGTACATGTGCCACTTTCAGTGGATGAGTACAATAAGCTTACACAATTGATTTCTACTATCTTGTTTACTGAGCACCCACCAGTTATCATCCCAGCTGAGGCAATTCTGGGGATCGAGGCAGTGGCTGCAGGAATAGCCGCGCCTGGTCGAACCATTGTAAATATAGTAACAGGTCCCTATGGAAGTCTATTTGGAAAGTGGCTTGAACGGGGAGGTGCAACGGTTATTGAAGTAAAGGTTCCTTTTGATGAAGTGGTCACTAGCGACCAAGTTGCTTCCGCAATTAAAGAGTTTAGCCCTTGTGCCCTTTCCTTTGTTCAGGCTGAAGTAGTTACAGGTGGTTCTAATCCGGCTAAAGAAATATTTAAGATTGCAAAGGAGTTCAATCTCATTACTGTGACGGACTCAGTTTCTGCGGTTGGGGGAGAGGCGTTACTGGTCGATGAATGGGGAGTTGATTTTGCTGTGATAGGCGCACAAAAAGCCTTGGCTGGACCTAACGGTGTTAGCGCCGTCAGTATTTCACCACGTGGCTGGCAATTTCTTGAGTCTAATAAAAATGCACCGCGTAACTCCATTCTGTCCTTGCTGGATCTCAAACCTTCGCTGGATGGCACTGCGCCGCTACGGGTTGCTCCAAATATCCCTACTTTAGAGGCTCGAGCTCTGATCCTGGCCTTGACACGAATTGAAGAAGAGGGATTGGAGCAAATCATTCAGCGTCATGAAAGGGCTGCAGCTGCTACATTAGCTGGTATAGAATCCTTGGGGCTTGAGCCTTGGCAAAAGGACAGCAGACATTATTCTACACTGACTACAACGGTTCGGATTGCTGGAAAGCAAGATTTGCAGATCGAAAAACCTATAGGCATTGTGGCTCCAGGAGACGGAGAATTATTTGGCCATCTTTTGCGGATCAATCATTTCGGAACAAATGCTGCTCGGAAAAGTGTGGAGGAAGCCATATCAACACTTGCTGAGTTATTGAAACAAGACCCTGATCAGGCATTACATGCTGTTCGGCTGGCTTGGGGGGAATGAAGATGATTGACAAGCATCCAGAACTGCATACATTCAAGAATATTTATATAGCAGGTATCGAAGGTAAACGTTTTGATGTTGTGATTAAGGATGGTTATTTTTTATCTATAACTGAAATAGAGCCGCAACAAAATAATTCAACACTTACAGGGACAGATCTATGGATTAGTCCAGGTATTATAGATCTTCATACGCATATGGCTTGGACAGACTTTGACCATGCAGATCAATTAAAGCGCGACTCCCAGCAGATCGAAGCCATGCAGGCACAAGCCTTTGAGGCTACTTTAAGGACAGGTGTAACGACTGTACGTGATGCAGGCGGAATTCTGCCCAGCACAGTGCAGCATCTTGTTCAGCAATATCAGCAGCCTTTAAGAGTGCATACCAGCAGCGATATGCTTGGAGCAGCAGATGCCCGTGGACTTAAGCATTTGGAACAACGGATGGCAGAAATCTTTGCTACAGGAGCGGGTTGGATAAAAATCATGGCCACAGGTGGTCTTGGAGCACCTACCGAGAAAGTGGTTGATCCGATCTTTTCCGAAGAAGAATTCGCGTTCATTGTTCGTAATGCACATGCCCACGATAAGAAGGTGCTGGTTCACACCTGGGGTGGAGTGACGATAGACTGGTCCATCCAGGCCGGTGTGGAATCTATAGAGCATGGGATGTTTCTAACTGAAGATCAGGCGGGAAGGCTTGCTAATTCGGGAGTAGCTTTTGTACCTACTACATCCATCTATCGCATTGCTGCAGATCCGAAAGGTGTTCTTGCGTTGAATCCAATCATTTGTGAACGAGCTGCCCGTGCTGCTGAATCACATTCCAAAGCCATTAATTATGCAAAAAGAGAGGGCGTTCGTATTGGATTCGGTACAGATTATGCTACACCCTCATTACATGGTTACAACCTTCAAGAACTGGATACGTTGATTGATTATGGCTTAACTCGCAGAGAAGCGTGGCAGTCAGCTACTAAAAGCGCTGCTGACATTCTAGGGAGCGGTAACGAGCTGGGGCAGATTGCAGAAGGTTTTATTGCAGATGCTGTTGTTTTCAATGTCGATCCATACCAGGCGTATAATGCAGAGATACTTCGAAACAGTATCGTTTCCGTAATTACTGGAGCGAAGGAAGCGGAATTAATTTAGATTCGTCTAAGCTATCTTCTGAAAACAACTGATATCTTTTTCAGTTGTTTTTCTTTTATATTATGGAATGTATATAAGGCAACAGTATATAAAGATAGAGTATATTCATTAATACATGATTTATGGTTTTTAAATCATTCAAAAAAAAGTGTTGCAATGAATCTCTATACATGATATATTCTATTTCTGGCCGAGAAACACACATGCCGAGCTCGAAAAAGAAGTTAAAAAAAGAGCTTGACATTAAACGGCCGAACATGATATAGTATAAGAGTTGCTGCTGAGACATTAAACGGCGCCAACGAGAACTTGATCTTTGAAAACTGAACAACGAGTGAGTAGGAAATCACGAAAGTGAAATCCAAAATTAGAGAATTAATTTTCTCGTCAGATGTTTCAAAATGAGCATATCGCTCTTTTCAATACTAATTGGAGAGTTTGATCCTGGCTCAGGACGAACGCTGGCGGCGTGCCTAATACATGCAAGTCGAGCGGAGTCACTTTGAAAGCTTGCTTTCAAAGTGACTTAGCGGCGGACGGGTGAGTAACACGTAGGCAACCTGCCCCTTAGACTGGGATAACTACCGGAAACGGTAGCTAATACCGGATAATTTCTTTTTTCTCCTGAAGAAAGAATGAAAGACGGAGCAATCTGTCACTGAGGGATGGGCCTGCGGCGCATTAGCTAGTTGGTGGGGTAACGGCCCACCAAGGCGACGATGCGTAGCCGACCTGAGAGGGTGAACGGCCACACTGGGACTGAGACACGGCCCAGACTCCTACGGGAGGCAGCAGTAGGGAATCTTCCGCAATGGACGAAAGTCTGACGGAGCAACGCCGCGTGAGTGATGAAGGTTTTCGGATCGTAAAGCTCTGTTGCCAGGGAAGAACGTCCGGTAGAGTAACTGCTATCGGAGTGACGGTACCTGAGAAGAAAGCCCCGGCTAACTACGTGCCAGCAGCCGCGGTAATACGTAGGGGGCAAGCGTTGTCCGGAATTATTGGGCGTAAAGCGCGCGCAGGCGGTCATTTAAGTCTGGTGTTTAAACCTTGGGCTCAACCTGAGGTCGCACTGGAAACTGGGTGACTTGAGTACAGAAGAGGAAAGTGGAATTCCACGTGTAGCGGTGAAATGCGTAGATATGTGGAGGAACACCAGTGGCGAAGGCGACTTTCTGGGCTGTAACTGACGCTGAGGCGCGAAAGCGTGGGGAGCAAACAGGATTAGATACCCTGGTAGTCCACGCCGTAAACGATGAGTGCTAGGTGTTAGGGGTTTCGATACCCTTGGTGCCGAAGTTAACACAGTAAGCACTCCGCCTGGGGAGTACGGTCGCAAGACTGAAACTCAAAGGAATTGACGGGGACCCGCACAAGCAGTGGAGTATGTGGTTTAATTCGAAGCAACGCGAAGAACCTTACCAGGTCTTGACATCCCTCTGAATCCACTAGAGATAGTGGCGGCCTTCGGGACAGAGGAGACAGGTGGTGCATGGTTGTCGTCAGCTCGTGTCGTGAGATGTTGGGTTAAGTCCCGCAACGAGCGCAACCCTTAACTTTAGTTGCCAGCAGGTTAAGCTGGGCACTCTAGAGTGACTGCCGGTGACAAACCGGAGGAAGGTGGGGATGACGTCAAATCATCATGCCCCTTATGACCTGGGCTACACACGTACTACAATGGCCGGTACAACGGGAAGCGAAGCCGCGAGGTGAAGCCAATCCCATCAAAGCCGGTCTCAGTTCGGATTGCAGGCTGCAACTCGCCTGCATGAAGTCGGAATTGCTAGTAATCGCGGATCAGCATGCCGCGGTGAATACGTTCCCGGGTCTTGTACACACCGCCCGTCACACCACGAGAGTTTACAACACCCGAAGTCGGTGGGGTAACCCGCAAGGGAGCCAGCCGCCGAAGGTGGGGTAGATGATTGGGGTGAAGTCGTAACAAGGTAGCCGTATCGGAAGGTGCGGCTGGATCACCTCCTTTCTATGGAGAATCGTCTTCTGCAATGAAGACATTCAAATCGGAAGTTAAACTTCCAAATCTCAGGTTTAGGCCTGTTACTCACTCGTTGCTCAGTTTTGAGAGTTTAAGCTCTCAAGTAAAACTTGATCCTTGAAAACTGGATACCGAAACGAATTTGCGTTTTAGAACATCTTTTAGCAACTTGTGCAAACAAGTAAATGTTATTAGTGAGATTTTTCTTAGGAAAAATCAAGGTTAAGCTAATAAGAGCACACGGAGGATGCCTAGGCGCCAGGAGCCGACGAAGGACGTGGCGAACAACGAAACTGCCTCGGGGAGCTGTAAGCAAGCTTTGATCCGGGGGTGTCCGAATGGGGAAACCCAGCTGTGGTAATTCGCAGTTACTCATCTCTGAACACATAGGAGATGTAGAGGCAGACCAGGAGAACTGAAACATCTAAGTACCCTGAGGAAGAGAAAACAATAGTGATTCCGTTAGTAGCGGCGAGCGAACGCGGAACAGCCTAAACCTAAGAGCTTGCTCTTAGGGGTTGTGGGACGTCTCACATGGAGTTACAAAGGAATATGGTAGGTGAAGAGGTCTGGAAAGGCCCGCGATAGAGGTAAAAGCCCTGTAACCTAAACTGTGTTCTCTCCGAGACGGATCCCGAGTAGTGCGGGGCACGTGAAACCCCGTATGAATCCAGCAGGACCATCTGCTAAGGCTAAATACTACCTGGCGACCGATAGTGAAACAGTACCGTGAGGGAAAGGTGAAAAGCACCCCGGAAGGGGAGTGAAATAGAACCTGAAACCGTGTGCTTACAAAAAGTCAGAGCCCTATTTATGGGTGATGGCGTGCCTTTTGTAGAATGAACCGGCGAGTTACGTTTAACATGCAAGGTTAAGTCGAGAAGACGGAGCCGCAGCGAAAGCGAGTCTGAATAGGGCGATTGAGTATGTGGACGTAGACCCGAAACCGTGTGATCTACCCCTGTCCAGGGTGAAGGTGCGGTAACACGCACTGGAGGCCCGAACCCACGCATGTTGAAAAATGCGGGGATGAGGTGGGGGTAGCGGAGAAATTCCAATCGAACTCGGAGATAGCTGGTTCTCCCCGAAATAGCTTTAGGGCTAGCCTCGGTATAAGAGTAGTGGAGGTAGAGCACTGATTGGGTGCGGGGTCCGCAAGGATTACCAAGCTCAGTCAAACTCCGAATGCCATATACTTATTGCCGGGAGTCAGACAGTGAGTGCTAAGATCCATTGTCAAAAGGGAAACAGCCCAGACCATCAGCTAAGGTCCCCAAGTGTGTGTTAAGTGGGAAAGGATGTGGAGTTGCACAGACAACCAGGATGTTGGCTTAGAAGCAGCCACCATTGAAAGAGTGCGTAATAGCTCACTGGTCGAGTGACTCTGCGCCGAAAATGTAACGGGGCTAAACACACCACCGAAGCTATGGCTAGATACGTATGTATCTGGGGTAGGGGAGCGTTGTATGTGGGTTGAAGGTGTACCGTAAGGAGCGCTGGACAGCATACAAGTGAGAATGCCGGTATGAGTAACGAAAAGATCAGTGAGAATCTGATCCGCCGAAAGCCCAAGGTTTCCTGAGGAAGGCTCGTCCGCTCAGGGTAAGTCGGGACCTAAGGCGAGGCCGAAAGGCGTAGTCGAAGGACAACAGTTTGAAATTACTGTACCACCGTAATCCGCTATGAGCGATGGGGTGACGCAGGAGGGTAGTGACGCGGACTGATGGATATGTCCGTCTAAGCAGTGAGGCTGATGTGTAGGCAAATCCGCACATCATTAAGGCTGGGCTGTGATGGGGAGCGAAAATTGTAGTAGCGAAGGTCATGATCTCACACTGCCAAGAAAAGCCTCTAGCCAGGAGAAGGTGCCCGTACCGCAAACCGACACAGGTAGGCGAGAAGAGAATTCTAAGGCGCGCGGAAGAACTCTCGTTAAGGAACTCGGCAAAATGACCCCGTAACTTCGGGAGAAGGGGTGCCCCGGTAGTGTGAATAGCACGAGGGGGCCGCAGTGAAAAGGCCCAAGCGACTGTTTAGCAAAAACACAGGTCTGTGCGAAGCCGCAAGGCGAAGTATACGGGCTGACGCCTGCCCGGTGCTGGAAGGTTAAGGGGAGTGGTTAGGGGTAACCCGAAGCTATGAACCGAAGCCCCAGTAAACGGCGGCCGTAACTATAACGGTCCTAAGGTAGCGAAATTCCTTGTCAGGTAAATTCTGACCCGCACGAATGGCGTAACGACTTGGGCGCTGTCTCAACGAGAGATCCGGTGAAATTTTAATACCTGTGAAGATGCAGGTTACCCGCGACAAGACGGAAAGACCCCATGGAGCTTTACTGCAGCTTGATATTGAATTTGGGTACGATCTGTACAGGATAGGTGGGAGCCGTAGAAATCGGAGCGCAAGCTTCGGTGGAGGCGCCGTTGGGATACCACCCTGATCGTATCTAGGTTCTAACCTAGTACCCTAATCGGGTACGGGGACCGTGTCAGGCGGGCAGTTTGACTGGGGCGGTCGCCTCCTAAAGAGTAACGGAGGCGTTCCAAGGTTCCCTCAGAATGGTTGGAAATCATTCGAAGAGTGCAAAGGCATAAGGGAGCTTGACTGCGAGACCTACAAGTCGAGCAGGGACGAAAGTCGGACTTAGTGATCCGGTGGTACCGCATGGAAGGGCCATCGCTCAACGGATAAAAGCTACCCTGGGGATAACAGGCTTATCTCCCCCAAGAGTCCACATCGACGGGGAGGTTTGGCACCTCGATGTCGGCTCATCGCATCCTGGGGCTGAAGTAGGTCCCAAGGGTTGGGCTGTTCGCCCATTAAAGCGGTACGCGAGCTGGGTTCAGAACGTCGTGAGACAGTTCGGTCCCTATCTGTCGTGGGCGCAGGAAATTTGAGAGGAGCTGTCCTTAGTACGAGAGGACCGGGATGGACGTACCGCTGGTGCACCAGTTGTTTCGCCAGAAGCATGGCTGGGTAGCTACGTACGGACGGGATAAGCGCTGAAAGCATCTAAGCGTGAAGCCCCCCTCAAGATGAGATTTCCCAATTAGTAAGACCCCTTGAAGACGACGAGGTAGATAGGTTGGAGGTGGAAGTGCAGTAATGCATGGAGCTGACCAATACTAATCGGTCGAGGGCTTATCCTATACTTAAGACGCAAATTCAATTCGGATTCAGTTTTCAGGCGATTAAGCCTGAGCATTTACGCTGTAAATGCCCGTTTGGTGGCGATAGCGGAGGGGTTCCACGCGTACCCATCCCGAACACGACCGTTAAGCCCTCCAGCGCCGATGGTACTTGGACCGAAGGGTCCTGGGAGAGTAGGACGTTGCCAAGCAGATTAAGCCATTGTTGATAATATCAGCAGTGGCTTTTTTTCTTTTTTTATTATGCAAGTATTTAAGGCTAGTAATAACAGTAGAATAGGTTACTGTGGAATGACATTTTTGTTACCGACGCTGCGGTGGATACAAGTATAATAGAAAAGTGCTAATAGTTAGCAGATCTTTAATACGAAGGAACTACTCATAAATTCTAACTTTGAATTTTCTTGTGTCTTTAGATGCATTGTAGAGGTAGGGAGGATTTAAGGCATGAAACAATTAAAAATATTCAAGTTAATAATGATTTCTTGTATTTTAACTTTAATACTGGCAAGTTGCGGGGCTAAAGAACCTAAGTGGGATACTTTCGAGGGTGCACTGAATGAGAAAAGCTTCCCTGTCCCTCATGAGGCAAACTCACCAGATCAGACCACTACTAACGTTGCTATGGATTATGTACGTTATTCTTTACCTGGATTAAAGGAGAAGAATGGTATTCCGGATCCTTATTTGGAGGCTATTAAAGCCTGGGGATGGACAGAACAGGAAGATGATGATAGTGATTCTTCGGGCGTTTTTCTGAAGGATGGGTTAACGGTTCATTTAACAGTGCACGATGATTATTTTGTAGTAATGATTCCTAAAGAAAAGAAGACCTCCATTAAAGGCCTTAAGACGAAATAAAGAATCGCCATCCCTAAGGATGGCGGTTTGTTTTTTAATACATGAAAATAATATGAGCTATACTGCTGCACTTTATTGAGAGTAATAGGATACATCGGTCGGATTGAATTTCAGCATGCCTCCCTGATCCTGTCGATTCAGTCTGAACAGAGTATAAAGACGAGGCAGTAGGAGCCATAAGTGACAAGTGATCAGTGATACTGTAAATGCTGGCGGTGACCAGAAAATAAAGAGTGCTGCAATACAAAGACCGATATAGAAATTATGTAGTTGTACTTTACGGAATATACGGTAACTAATATGTTGATCAGGCATAAATCCTAACCAAGGCAGTTTAAATGAGACAGACCATCTTTTTGAAATGGGGTGTCCTGAGATTAAAAGAACTGAGCGTGAAATGACATATTGAACCCAGAAGGCTACAGGCGCTGCTATGATTATGTAAAGAATGCTCCACCAGGAAAGAAATACGGTTTCGAGCACAAGGACTAATAAGGGAAGCATAATATAAATAGGCAGCAGGCGTGCCGTTAGATTGACTTTTTTAATTAGTTTATATTGATAGAATGTAGCTGCACCTTTGGTAGTGGGTTCCATAGATTATAGTCTAACCTCCTCGTGAATTCGTATGTTCTTAATATCGGCGATTGGATGTATTTTATTAAACTGCGGCGAAAATTCACCGATATAACGGCAACGGAATATATATAATGCACGATACGAAGGATATGAAAAAACTATGAAAAGGTTTAAAATGATAGAAGGTGTATCATACTGTTCTTAAAAGAGTCAAGGTGGGATGGTTATGGAACAGCAAACCGGGCAAGCTTGTATCATTTGTGGACAGGTAAAAGAGGAAGGTATTGTGATTGTCTCGCATTTTATTTGTGAGGAATGTGAGGCTGAGATGATACGTACCGAGGCTGAAGATGCCAAGTACCGTTTTTTTATCGGCCGGATGAAGAAGATTGGATTGCAAAAGAACGCCTAAGTAGAGTAACTCTGTTAAATGATGCAATTAAGAGAGCGGTCTGGATGAAAGATACGAAGGCTGCATTAGTGATATTCAATACACGGCTTCCTCGTTCTTCAGGCGGGAGGAGCCGTTTTCTTGTCCATAGGGCTGCTTTTACACTGAAGCGTAGGCGTTTGCGAATATTTACGTTAAAATAGAAGGAACCCTATGGGAAGGAATTTAATATGAATAAATTACAACGTTGTAGGGCGCCTATATACGAAATGCTGGAACAATATAGAATTATGGGTAATAGATCATATCATGTGCCAGGTCATAAGAATGGAGAGGCATATGAGGGCGTTGAAGGCGCTGGCTTTTTAGATGAGGTAATGAAGTATGATGTTACGGAAATTTCTGGAACGGATGATCTTCATCATCCTGAGGGAGTTATCAAGGAAGCGCAAGAGTTGGCAGCAGACTGCTTTGGAGCAGAGGAAAGCTTTTTTCTGGTTGGAGGGAGCACAGCCGGCAATCTGGCTCTTATTCTAACCGCTTGTCCCGAGCCTGGAATGATTATGATTGTTCAACGCAATGTGCATAAGTCAGTCATTCATGGACTGATGTTGGCTGGAGTACGTGCTGTTTTTCTGGAGCCTCTGATTGATCCACTTAGCGGCTTGGCAGTGGCGCCGGCGGCCAAAGCTGTTAAGGCTGCACTTGCAGCCTATCCTGAAGCCGCAGCTGTACTTGTTACTATGCCGAATTATTACGGCATGGGTAGTGATTTTGCGCCCCTCGCGAGTATTTGTCACGACAGCGGTGTACCGCTGCTTGTGGATGAGGCGCATGGGGCGCATTACGGGCAGCACCCGGCGCTGCCAGCCGGGGCACTTGCTTGTGGCGCGGACGGCGTCGTGCAGTCCACGCACAAGATGCTCACAGCGATGACCATGGGCGCTATGCTGCATGTCCAAGGGCCGCGGCTCAACCGCGCCCTGCTCCGGCAGCGGCTCGCCATGGTGCAGAGCTCCAGCCCATCATATCCTATGATGGCGTCGCTGGATCTTGCCCGGCGGCTGCTGCACAGCCGGGGCAAGGGTGCCTTCTCGGCGGGGCTGGCCGCCGTGGACGTTCTACGGCGCGGGCTCGCGGAGCTGCCGCGCTACGGACTAGTGCAGCCGGCAGAGCCGCTGCACCCGAATACGCCGCCTGATTCTTTGGCGGCGTATGTGACACAGGACCCCTTTAAAGTCGTCATTTATGACGCCACCGGGGTCCTGAGCGGCTTCGAGCTGCAGCGCAAGCTCGAAATAAAGGGCTGCGTGCCGGAGATGAGCGATGACCGGCACGTAGTGCTGCTGTTCAGCCTTGGATCGAAGGCTGAAGATGCAGATCATTTGCTGCAGGCGCTGCGGGAAATAGATTCGGAGGAACCTTCCGAATCACAGAACGCCCCCGACTTATCAGGCGCTCGCAATATTTCCACGTGGAACAATTTCCATTTTTTACAAATCTCAGATCCTGTCCCCTTCTCATTGAAGCCGGTGTCAGCAAATGAAATTGAAAGCATTGATCTTGAACATTGCGTGGGTAGAGTGGCGGCAGAGATGGTTATTCCCTATCCACCAGGCATCCCGGTATTATATCCGGGTGAAGTGATCACAGATCAGATCCAAAGAAGGCTGGCTGGTTTAGCCAAAGGAGGCGCCAAATTCCAGGCTTGTGCTGATCCGGTCTTGCAGCGTATTGAGGTATACAACATTCAGAAAGGCGGAGAAGCATAAGTGGGAAAAGAAGGTTTCTTCATAACATTAGAAGGAGGCGAAGGCTCCGGAAAAACAACGGTACTAGGTAGAGTAACGGCCTATTTACAGAACCGGTCCATGCCTTATCGAATTACTCGTGAACCGGGTGGCGTTGAGATTGCTGAGAAGATTCGTTCCATTATTCTAGATCCTGCCCATACAGCTATGGATGCGCGTACAGAGGCATTACTATATGCTGCATCAAGAAGCCAACATCTCGCCGAAGTCGTTGAACCGGCTCTTAGAGAAGGGCTTACTGTACTCTGTGACCGCTTTGTAGACAGCAGCCTCGTTTATCAAGGACATGCGAGAGGACTCGGAATAGAAGAGGTATGGAGTATTAATCGTTTTGCGATAGGGAACCGTATGCCGGATCTAACCTTTTATCTGGATGTAGACCCAGAGATAGGGTTGTCACGGATTGCAGCGAATCAAGAACGGGAAGTGAATCGTCTGGATCTGGAGAGCCTTTCTTTTCATAAGAAGGTTCGTGAAGGCTATCAATTATTAGCCCAGGCCAATCCGGACAGAATAGTAGTTCTGGATGCTAATCGCCCCATTCATATGGTAGAACAAGATATCGTGAGAACTCTTGAAGAGAGAGTATTAAAGGGTTTTTAAGGTGTTTTGTCTAATATACTAAGAGAAGTAACATATAACTAGGCGTGTGCTTATGAAGTAAGGGTTACTACGAGTAACTCTAAGTAGTAATACACCATAAAAATATTGGGAGGGAATGCGAAGATGAAGTTGATCATTGCAATTATCCAGGATAAAGACAGTAACCGGTTGTCCAGTGAGCTAGTCAAAGCCAATTTCCGTGCTACTAAACTTGCAAGTACAGGTGGATTTCTACGGGCAGGGAATACGACATTTATGATCGGGGTAGAAGACAGTCAGATTGAATCCGTATTGACCGTGATCCGTAACAGCTGTAAAGTGCGTGAACAGCTAGTCACTCCTGTAACACCGATGAGTGGAACAACGGATTCGTATTTGCCGCTTCCTGTTGAGGTACAAGTCGGTGGAGCTACTGTATTCGTACTTCCTGTAGATCGTTTTGAACATTATTAAGTATAATATAGATTAGCAAGCCATTTATAAAAAGGGCGGTAGATAACCTTTGAAGATCAATCCGGGGTATAGGCCCTTGAAGAGTGAGATGCCAAATGCAGAAGGGGCTAACAAACCCGTTCAGCAAAAAACGTTCTCTGATGTTTTTCAGCAGCAAAGTGAGCAGAAAACCAAAGATGAACTGAATCGCCAGATCAAAGAAATACAGTCTCAAGGCGATCGTTTATCTAAGTCTATGACGATTCGTGAGCTTACCATCTACCGGATGATGATCAAAAGATTTCTGGAGGAAACGGCTCGAAGAGGCGTCATTCTGAAGGAAACACGCGGATGGGATCGACGTGGACGTGGCAAGCGTTACAAGCTGCTTGAGGAAATTGATTCGGCTTTGCTATCAATGGCAGATGATTTGCTGAATAGTGAGCAAGGCCGGATCGATCTGTTAGGACGCGTTGGAGAAATCCGTGGGTTGTTAATCAACCTTTCTTTTTAAAATATAAGAAAGTATATGCTTTACACTATACTTTAGCCTTATATTTCTCGATTAAACACTTATCGTCCTTATAAGGACGATAAAGGCGTTTATGTTTGAAAGTTTTGGGAGGAAATTATGCCTTTTCATGATATAGTAGGCCAGGAGAACGCCAAGCGGCTACTCCAAAACGCCTTGCGCAAAGAAGCTGTGAGTCATGCTTATTTATTTACAGGGCCGGCAGGCAGTGGACAAATGAAAACGGCGCTGATGTTTGCCCAAGCTATATTTTGTACCCAGAGCAAGGACGATGCCTGTGGGGAATGCCTGGAGTGCCGCAAAGTAGAACATGGAAACCACCCTGATTTGTCACTGCTGCAGCCAGATGGAGCAAGTATTAAAATAGATCAAATCCGTGAGCTGCAGCGCGTCTTTTCCTATCGGTCAGAGGGTGTGAATCCGAAAGTTTATATTATAGATGGAGCAGACAAAATGACGGTACAAGCTGCCAATAGTCTGCTGAAATTTCTGGAGGAACCACCAGCTCCGGCTGTTGGAATCTTAATTTCTGATAATAGCCGTTCCTTATTGCCAACCATTCAGTCGCGGACTCAGCGGATTCCATTTAGTCCGTTAAACCCGGATATTATGCTCCAAGCTCTGGCAAGTGAGGGCGTTCCCATACCCTTAGCTCGATGTGCAGTATCACTTAGTTCAGGACTTGATGGTTGCAGGAAACTTTTGGAACAGAATTGGTTTGCAGAAATGAGAAATGTAATGTTACAATTAGCTAAGGAGTCCTTAGGCAAGGGCAGCTCCGCTGTAGCAACTGCTGGGCAGAAGCTGTTCAAGACCGGACTCGCTGAACATTTGGATATCTTCTTCAGCATGTTCCATCTGTGGTTTAAAGATATGCTTTACTTCCTGTATCGTAAGCATGAGAGTATCGTTTTCATAGATCAGTTAGACTTTATTTCCAGGCATGCCCGTGAGCGGAGTGCGGAACAATGGGTGGCTTATATGGGATTTGCTGCAGAGAGCACTAAGAAGCTGCGATCCAATGCCAATGCCCAATTGTGTCTGGAGCAGTTTTTAATCCGACTGGAAAGTTAAAGGATTAGTTATGATATATCCTCCGGATGTCGCTTTACCTGGAAATATCGTTTTAACAGACGAGGAAGGAAGCATGGATCATCAGGGAGCGGACATGCCCATAGATTCCTTTTACCGGCAAACAAGGGGGTTAATTTTTGTACAGCGTAGTAGGTGTCCGTTTTAAAAAAGCGGGTAAAATATATTATTTCGATCCACTTGATTTTCCGATTGAACGGGATCAACATGTTATTGTGGAGACAGCACGTGGGGTTGAATACGGTAAAGTTGTCGTAGGCAAAAAAGAGGTGGAAGAATCCGACGTAGTTTTGCCCCTCAAAAAAGTGATGCGTATTGCCGGAGAAACCGACGCACGCGTAGTTGAAGAGAACAAAGGGGCCGCTAGAGAGGCTTTTACCACCTGTTTAAATAAAATACGCGACCATGGTCTCAAAATGAAGCTCGTCGATGTAGAGTTTACTTTTGACCGTAATAAGATTATATTTTACTTTACGGCCGAAGGACGGGTCGACTTTAGAGAATTGGTTAAAGATCTAGCAAGTATCTTCCGGACCCGCATTGAGCTACGGCAAATTGGGGTGCGTGATGAGGCTAAAATGCTAGGTGGACTTGGACCTTGTGGGCGAGTACTTTGTTGTTCATCTTGGTTAGGGGATTTTGAACCCGTATCCATTAAAATGGCGAAGGATCAGAACCTGTCACTTAATCCGACGAAGATTTCAGGACTTTGTGGACGTCTGATGTGTTGTTTGAAATTTGAGCATGACAATTATGAGAGTGTAAAGGAAGAAATGCCAGCGGTCGGCAAGATTGTCGTGACCTCATTGGGTGATGGCAAAGTAGTAGGACTTAATGCCGGAAGCCGTACGGTTCATGTACAGTTGTTTGAAGTGGGCAAAGTTAAGGAACTTCCAATGGATGATGTTGTCGTCAAGTAAACCATTATAAGGTTACTTTCGGGGTGGAAACTTGGAGAAGAAAAATATATTTGCACACATGCAGGATATGGAAGCACAGATGGAAACGATGCGCGCCAATCTTGGAGAATGGAAACAGACGGTAAAAGAACTGATGGAAGCTAATCAGAGGTTAACTCTGGAGAATGAACAGCTTCGCAAAATTTTAAAGCGGGATGCACCTTTGGATCCTACCGTAGATTCTGCGGAGGCGGAAGCTCTTTTAGCTGCCGGAGAGGGAACAGAAGAGGTTGTCGGGGAAGGTTATGACAACTTGGCCCGGCTTTACCATGAAGGCTTTCACATCTGTAATGTTTATTTTGGACATTTACGCACGGAAGGTGATTGTCTGTTCTGTCTTTCTTTTCTTAATAAATGAGGATATCCAGCCGTAGGAGATTGATCCTACGGTTTTTTTTGAATTTTAGCTCAACAAAACATTTAGGAGATTACTACATGACAAATTCTTTTAACGATATATCTGTTCCTTTGTTGCCGACGGAGCGGGTGGATGATTTATTAACGCATGACTTGCGAATTATTCAAAGTGACGAAGTATTTAGCTTTTCTATGGATGCTGTACTGCTTGCGCGTTTCGCCAGCGTTCCGCCTCGTGGGAGAGTCCTGGATCTTTGTACTGGAAATGGTGTAATTCCTATTTTGATGACGACCCGAACTAAAGCTTCTATAGAAGGGATTGAAATTCAGCCCCGTTTAGCGGATATGGCTCGGCGTAGCGTGGCTCTAAATGGGCTACAGGATCAGGTTGTGATCCATGAAGGCGATTTACGTGAGTTATATAAAGTTGCAGGGCATGGCGTATATGATGCAATAACAGTCAATCCTCCTTATATGCCGCTTAACGGCAGTGACCTCAAGCTGAACACTCATCAGGCTATGGCTCGTCATGAAATCGGGTGTACGCTGGAGGAGGTCATTCAAGCCTGTGTGAGACTGGTTCGCACCGGTGGAAAGGTAAGTATGGTTCACAAGCCACAACGATTGGTCGATATTATTAGTCTTATGAGAAAATATAGGCTCGAGCCTAAGATTATTCGCTTTGTACATCCACGTGCGCATCTGGAAGCTAATATGGTATTAATTGAAGCGATACGTGATGGTAAGCCGGAGGTTCGTTTACATCCACCACTCATTGTATATAATGAGGACAATCAATACTGTCCAGAAATTATGGACATCTACTATGGTGCTAAAGAGGGTAAATCATGACGATATCATGCCAAAGCAGTTTTCAGAACAATAACAATACACATAAGCAGGAATCAACCGGTTCACTTTTTTTGGTGGCAACACCCATCGGTAATTTAGAGGATATGACTTATCGTGCTGTCCGCACTTTGCAGGAATGCGATATTATTGCAGCTGAGGATACAAGACAAACTCGGAAATTGTTGAGCCATTTTGAAATTACACCCTCTATGTTGTTCAGTTATCATGAGCATAATAAGGCTGCCAGTGGACCTGAACTTATCCGCTATATAATAGAAGGAAAAAATTTGGCACTCGTCAGCGATGCCGGTTTACCAGCCATTTCCGACCCTGGTGCAGACCTTGTAGCCCTTGCCATAAGTCATGGTATACCAGTAATTCCTATACCCGGAGCTAACGCAGCTTTGTCAGCATTAATTGCCTCTGGTCTGCCTACGACTACTTTCACTTTTATCGGCTTCTTACCTCGAGAACGTAAAGATATCCGTGCGGTATTAAGTCCACTTCGTTCGGCGCAAGGGACTATACTGTTCTACGAATCTCCACATCGCGTGGTGAAGACACTGGCTCATCTCCATGAAGCATTTGGCAATCGGCGAATTGTGCTTGCTCGTGAACTGACGAAGAGATATGAGGAGTTTCTGCGTGGGACGATCGAGGAATGTACGGATTGGCTCGCTGAACATCCACCGCTTGGTGAGTATGTTATCGTCGTTGAAGGCGAGAGCAAGGAAGATGCTGAAATGGCGGAATCGGCTTGGTGGCGCCAGTTAAATATTGAAGAGCATGTTGCTCATTACGAAGCAGCAGATATGCCGCGTAAAGAAGCTATGAAAAAAGCAGCCTCTGATCGTGGTGTGTCAAAGCGGGATATTTATAACGCACTTCTGGATAAAACGGAGCAGCAGTAAGTGTTATTGACGGATTCTAATTCTAAGAGGCTAATAAGGTGCGGAGGGGTATTACGAAGCTGACGAGATTCTAGCCTGAAGGTGGTTCCCAAAAGGAAGCCCAAGATAGACCAGATCATGGTAAAAACTCGATTTGCTTCATGCTCTCACCGCATTCCCCATCATTATTAGGTGTCATGAGGGGAGTTAATACTTGTAAACACCTTTTGGGCAGGAAACACAGGTGATTGCAGAAAAAAAATACCTCCCGCGGTCACGGGAGGTCAAGGAGATATGAAAAGGTTAGAATTAACAATTTGATTAGTTCTATTATATACTATTTATTTTAGTTTGTCACAGGGGTAGGGATAGTAGAAATGCATTCATGACAAACTATTTTTCCTTTGAAGTAAGTTACGTTCTCAGCGTTGCCGCAGAAAATGCAGGCAGGCTCATATTTCTTAAGCATAATGCGCTCACCATCAACGTAAATTTCAAGTGCGTCTTTTTCACCAATGCCAAGAGTACGGCGCAATTCAATGGGAATAACTACCCGTCCAAGTTCGTCTACTTTTCTTACAATTCCTGTTGATTTCATCATAACAATCGTTACTCCTCTCAATGTTCCAAAAACGTCATTATTCGACATTGTTCACTGTTTTATGATATTTATAATACCAACGATTCCCAAAACAGTCAACCTTTTTTCATCTGTTGAATAAGTGCTTTTTCACGAAAACTTTGAATTCCCTATAACAATCACGAATTCTAAAAAAAGTGAAAAAATAAACTTTGTCGATTTACCAAGACTAAAAACGTCACTATTCGACAAAGTACGACATAATTACTTATTATATACTTATATTGGTTAAAATCATACTAAATTTAATAAAGGAGTTGATCTCATGAAGCAGCCGCTCACAGAAGAAAAGGTTTTCAAAGATCCGGTTCACAATTATATCCATGTGCAGGATACTATTATTTGGCGACTAATAAATACAAAGGAATTTCAGCGTTTACGTCGTATTCGCCAGCTGGGTACCTCGTATCTTACTTTTCATGGCGCAGAGCATAGTCGGTTTTCTCATTCCCTAGGGGTGTACGAAATTACACGTAGAATTATTTCGCAATTTGAACGAAGCGGGTATAAGGATTGGATTCCTGAAGAAAGTCTGCTCACCTTGTGTGCGGCCTTGCTGCATGATCTGGGACACGGTCCATTTTCCCATTCTATAGAAGAAGCTTTTGAAATGAATCATGAGGATTGGACTTGTCGAATTATTCTGGAGGACACAGAGATTACTGAGATCTTGCGTGATGTGGAGGAGGATTTTCCTCGTAAAGTAGCCTCTGTAATCGCTAAAACTTATGAGCATGAAATTGTTGTAAATCTGGTTTCGAGTCCGCTAGATGCTGATCGCATGGATTATTTGCTGCGTGATGCGTACTATACAGGTGTAAACTATGGAACGATCGACATTGATCGGATTTTAAGAATGCTGCGTCCTTATAATGGTCGAATTGTTGTAAAAGAATCGGGAATGCATGCCATTGAAGATTATTTAATGTCGCGTTATCAAATGTACTGGCAAGTCTATTTTCATCCGGTGACACGCAGCTCAGAGATTATTTTGCGACAAATTTTTCGTAGAGCCAAGGAGCTTTTCCAAGAGGGGTACAATTTTAGTTTCATGATTAATCCACTGGAGGATTTGTTCCGTGGTGAGGTGACAGTGAAGCAGTATTTAATGCTGGATGAAGCACTGGTACAGACGGCTTTTATGCAGTGGACGCTTGAGAAAGATGAGCTACTAAGCGACTTGTGTACCCGTTTTATTCATCGTAAACTTTATAAATATGTTGAGGTGGAGAATCTCGATACAGATATGATTACTGAAATTCGCAGCAGTTTTGCGGCAGCGGGACTTCACCCAGAATATGATTTGGAGATTGATTTTCCGACAGATCTGCCCTATGATGTGTTCCGTCCGGGAGAAGCTTTTGACAATAAACAAATTCTGCTGCTTGATCGGCATGATCATCTGCGGGAAATTTCAGAGGTGTCGGATATTGTGCGTTCTATTAGCGGCATTCACCGTGGAAGATATCATCTTTATTTTCCTCAGGATAAGTTAAGAAATGCGCTTACGCGATTGCCTGCTTCTATTGCAGAGATTTTTGCAAAATAATACAAGAAAATATGGGATTTTTGACAAGAAGAGTAGAAAAATAAGATATCACGGATAGCGTGAAACTTATATTGTTATATATCTAAAAAAGAACAAGGAGTGAGGGTTAAAATGTTTCTGTTTGACACACATACGCATCTGGATGCACCTCAATTCGACGAGGATCGCGAAGAAGTTATCGCTCGTGCTGTAGAAGCAGGAGTTAGCAAGATGATTAATATCGGATTTAATCGGGAGACGATTCCCTCAACGATGAAGCTGGCGGAATCTTATGATTATATTTATGCGGCAGTGGGTTGGCATCCTCAGGATGCGATTGATATGAAAGAAGGAGATCTCGATTGGATCGCTTCTCTATGCAGTCATAAAAAAGTAGTGGCTATTGGTGAAATCGGACTGGATTATTACTGGGATACTTCTCCCAAGGATGTGCAACATGAAGTTTTTCGCAAGCAAATTGGACTAGCCCGTGAATTAAATATGCCGATTTGTATTCATGATCGTGATGCACATGAGGATGTTGTACGGATTTTACGGGAGGAAAAAGCAAATGAGGTTGGAGGCGTGATGCACTCGTTCTCAGGAAGCTGGGAAACAGCTAAAATGTGCTTGAATCTTGGTTTTCATTTATCCTTTGGAGGACCCATTACGTTCAAAAATGCAAGAGTGCCAAAAGAAGTGCTTGCGCAGACACCACTAGACCGATTATTGATCGAAACCGATGCTCCATATTTGACTCCACACCCCTTCCGCGGGAAGCGAAATGAGAGCGCTCATGTGAAGCTTGTAGCAGAGGCAGCAGCTGAAATTAAAGGGTTAACATGGGAAGAATTGGCTAAAATAACGTATGCGAACGCACTGGAACGATTTGGGATTGAGTGAAAACGGGAGCAAAACAGGTGAAAAATAGAGAATGGCCGATATATTAAACTTTTTTAATATAAAAACGGCTGAATATTACAATATTTTAACCATATTTTTGCGTAAACGTGGTTGAATCGTCCTTTACAACATGCATCAAAACAGGATATCATCTTTTCAGTGATGTGAGCTGTGTTATAGTGACAGCCATTGATTCATGGATCGTCTCGCTGAGTCTCCGTATGGAGAACGGGGGAACCAATATTGACCTACCGCATGCCTGTATTTTAAATACGGTTTAGACGTGCCGTAGGACAGTATTTGATTTCTTCACGTGGTCTTTGGGGTGAATTTAAGGGCAACCGCCATGAGCGGGTGACCTGAAATAGGGCGTCTCTCTTTCGTCCGAACCCGACAGCTAACCCCGTAAGCGCAAGTAAGAGAGGCAACCTCGTGCACAAGCATTCTCTATTCTGATATTGGAGAAGCCACGAAAGAGTCCTCAGTTGAACTCTTTTTAGGCTTTTTTATTTTTGAATAAATAGAATGTTGCCCACATACTGTTATATAACAGGGGTGGGAGTAGCTGTGCCGAGCAGGCGATCCATGAGCAGGAGACGCTAAGTTATTACGTGCGTGTCCTGTGACAATCTCAAATAGTTTCGTCAAAGGAATTCAGTCCTCATGATATACAATTGACGACGGGGCTATGTAAGGAGGATGGAGAGAATGGGCGTATTCCAACCAGAAGTATCCCATGATTCGCAGTCATCCAGCAGGTCTTTCGCATTACGGTGGGAGCAAGTAAATACTCGCGTACTTTTACTTGCAGGCGTGATTTCAGTCGCTATCGCGCTACTTATTCTGCTGTACGTACACGGTCAAAGTAACAAACAATTATTTTTAGTAATAGACGGGCAAACACAGACGCTTGAAACGCGGGAAGCGCTTCTTGGTGATGTGTTGGAGAAAGAGCAAATTTCGCTGCAGCCGCATGATGAACTATCTTTAGGTCTGAGTGATGAAATAAAAGACGGTGACCGTGTCGTTATCAATCGTGCGCAGAAAATTAGTCTTACTGCGGATGGAGCAACAAAAACGTTATATACGACCGAGGACACAATTGGTAAAGCAATTGAGAAAATGGGCATTACCCTAGAAGGTCATGATAAGATTTTCCCTTCGTTAGACACCACCATTTCTGCAAACATGGAGGTTAAGATTGTTCGCATCAACAAACAGACCGTACAGCGAACAACTAACTTACCCTTCAGAGTCATCAAGACAGCAGACCCCTCCCTTACTGTGGGAACAGTTAGAGTGGCACAGGCAGGCAAACCAGGCGTCATGATTCAGCATATTGAGAAGATCTACCAAGACGGAGAACTGGCCTCTATGCGCATGATTGGTAAGGAAGTACAAACGGTAACGAAAGATAAGATTATTGCCGTTGGTACCAAAGCACTTCCTAAGCCGGCTGTAGCTAAGACTACAACAACTTCCAAATCAAACACCACTTCAAAAACGGCTAAGGTTAGCGCTAAGACTAATAATGTCACAAGCAAGGCTGGCGTAGACTTTGAGTACAAGAAGATGATTAAGAACGTCTCCATGACAGCTTATTCATCAGAAGAGCCAGGTATTGGTAACAAAACTGCTTCCGGAACACGCGTAACGGAAGGTCGTACAATTGCGGTAGACCCGAATGTAATTCCTATTGGCTGGTGGGTATATATCGAGGGGCTTGGATTCCGCCGAGCAGAAGATACTGGCGGTGCCATTAAAGGCAATAAAGTAGATGTCTATTACGATTCACTGAGCCATGTGCGTAATTTCGGTCGTAAATCACGTACCGTTTATGTGATTGGACCTGTGAAGCCGGAGTTAAACTAGGCTGAAGCTTTTGCAAATTATTCTTTGATAAGCTATAGTGATGATAACCGTTAAGGAACGCCAGATGATCATTTCGTTGATCGCAGAGCAACCGCTCATCACTTATACATTCTTTAACCAAAAGAAGAGGAGCGAAACCTCTTCTTTTTTGCTTTTTTTGGAAGGAGTCAAGAGATATGATTAAGGAATTAATTGTCGTTGAAGGTAAGAGTGATACCGTCGCTGTTAAACGCGCTGTAGAAGCAGATACGATCGAAACAGGGGGCTCGGCTGTAGACCGGACCGTAATTGCGAAGATCGCGCTTGCTATGGAGCGTAGAGGAGTGATTATCCTTACTGACCCGGATCATGCGGGTGAACGAATTCGTAAGATTGTGTCCGCTAAGGTGCCGGGCTGTAAGCATGCCTTCATTCCTGAGAAGGACGCAACCCGCAAGGGAGATATCGGTGTGGAGAACGCTTCACCAGAGGCGATTCGTCATGCGCTGCGGAATGTACATACCTCTTTTGAAGGTGCACCTGCTTTAATTGGACTTGATGATTTAATGGCCGCTGGAATGCTTGTACACCCTCGAGCAGCTGAAAGACGTATGGCACTTGGTAATTTGCTTGGAATCGGATATTGTAATGGCAAGCAGCTGTACAAGCGGCTGGCGATGTTTGGAATTACGCGGGAGGAATTTGCCGGAGCTCTCGCCCAAATTGATCAGGGGGGCATTACTTCATGAGTGGTAGAGAGGAAATTTCGACTCCAAAACGGACGAAAGAAATTATTCAACGTTATGGATTCAAGTTCAAGAAGAGCTTAGGACAGAATTTTTTGATTGATCAAAATATATTGGACAAGATTGTTGACGCTGCTGGGCTAGATAGCGAATCAGGGGCATTGGAAATCGGTCCTGGGATTGGTGCCCTGACGGAGCGTTTGGCGCTAACCGCTGGTGCGGTGACCGCTGTGGAGATCGACCGTAGGCTGATTCCTATTTTAAGGGACGTACTTTCCCCTTATCCGCATGTTAAGGTTCGTAATGATGATGTTCTGAATGTAAATCTGCAGGAGCTGTTCAAAGAAGATTTTGCATCCGTGAACAAGGTAAGCGTAGTTGCCAATCTGCCGTATTATGTAACTACTCCGATTCTGATGAAGCTGCTCGAAGAGAAGCTTCCGCTTGATAACATTGTTGTAATGATTCAGAAAGAGGTTGCGGAGCGTATGGCCGCTTCTCCGGGAGGAAAGGAATACGGGAGTCTTAGCATTGCCGTGCAGTACTACAGCGAGCCTGAGCTCGTCTGCATTGTGCCGCGTACGGTGTTCATTCCTCAACCTAATGTGGAGTCCGCTGTAATCCGTCTAAAGGTAAGAGAGCGTCCACCGGTAGAAGTTGAGAGTGAGAAGCACTTCTTTGAGGTCGTCCAAGCTTCTTTCACACAGCGTCGCAAGACGATTGCTAACAATCTCAAGGCTCGTTACTTCCCTGAAGAGGGACGTGAGCGTCTGGAGGCTTTACTCGCAGAAGCTGGTATTGAACCAACACGTCGTGGAGAAACGTTAAGTCTAGAAGAATACGCCCGATTAAGCGGTGTTCTGTTGGCTGCTGGAATTGAATAAGCTAAAAACATAGCTAGTTATGAACCAACTGAGGCCTTTGCCCATACGATGGGGTAGAGGTGGTGGTTGTAATGAATTTAGGAGACTTGGTCGTTCGTAAATCTTATGGCGGAGATTTGACTTTTCGTGTAGATCATATTGTGCAGGACAGAGCCGTCATTAAAGGCACAGATTTCCGTCTGTTGGCGGATTCTCCTCTGAATGACTTGGTTCAAGTGCCTCCTACCCGAATTACGGAACGAGGACAGCAGGCACAGATTAAAGCGAATGAATCACTGACACAGCTGCGGAAAGACCGACAGGAGCAAAGTCAGAGGAGCGGGAGCGCTCTATCAGAAGGAGCATGGGCTCCATCGCCCAAGGAAGCTGCTTATTTTGAAGTGCCGGGAAAAGTACTGCATCTGGATGGCGATCCAGCGTATTTGAATAAGAGCCTTAGCTTATACGAGCAATTGCGGATCCCTGCTGAAGGCCATCATGTTCATGAGTCCGCAATGGCTGACACTTTATACCGGCTGCTGCCCCGCGTGCGTCCAGATATTGTGGTGATTACCGGTCATGACGGGGTGCTGAAGCAACAGCATACTTACGATCTTCACAGTCTGAGCAGCTATAAAAATTCGCAAAACTTCGTAGCTGCTATTAGGGTAGCTAGGGATTATGAGCGAAATTTTGATGCGTTGACGATTGTTGCAGGTGCTTGTCAGTCACATTTTGAAGCACTGCTGGGGGCAGGGGCGAATTTCGCCAGTTCTCCTGGACGGATATTGATCCATGCCCTAGACCCAGTTTATGTAGCGGCAAAATCGTCGTTCACGCCCATTAGGGATACGGTGAATCTGAGTGAGGTTTTGAACAACACCATTAGTGGTAATCAGGGAATCGGCGGTATTGAGACCCGTGGCAGCTTCCGTATTGGGATGCCGCGTCTGCAGAACCTGTCAGCACTAAAAGTGACACCTTCCGCAATTTAATCGACAGGTACTGGTCTATTTTCAAAGCTAATATGTAATTTGGAGTGGCCGAATAGAGTAACGCGAAGAAAGGGTGAGCGATGAGCTTAACCCTTTTTTTATATAAGAAAGTATAAGTTTCACGCTATACATTATCCTTATATTTCCCGCATAAACGCTAACCGTCCTTGTAGGGACGACGCCAAAGGCGATTATGCTTGTGTGAAATGGTAGTTATCTTTAAAGATCGACAATGTTATTTTTCTTGCTTTGTGGTAAACCTATTACAGATAACAAGGCTATTAGTTCGCCTCTGATTCTCCGCAAAAAAATTCCGTTGACAACCAAATATTCATCATCTATAATTATTTATTTGCTTTGACAAACACCTGGGGAAGTTGTATAATGGACAAGAAAAGAGGTGGTCGTCAGGCAATGGCTAATAACGCGCTGTTGGAAATCAAACGCAGTCTCGAAGCTCACGTCGGTCATAAGATCACGTTGCGTGCAAACGGAGGTCGTCGTAAAACCGTAGAACGCACCGGTGTCCTGGAAGAAACGTACCCTTCTGTATTTATTGTCAAACTGGATCAGGAGCAGCAAACATTCAAGCGAGTCTCCTATAGCTATGCCGATATCCTTACTGAATCTGTGGAAATCACAGTATGTGAAGACGATGGGCAGATGCGGATTATGTATATTAAAGCTTAATGTTTCACGGGCAGCTTCCTTTGGAGGCTGTTTTTTATTTGTATCAGAAACGGTTGTCCTTCATAAAGGACGACTGTTTCTTTTTTTTGCGTGAATATTCAGTGAATGATCCTTGTTCTAAGCAAGCATACTAATTGAGCAATCGGTTTATCATTTTCTTTCATAAGGGAGGAATTCCGTAATGAGCCGCAGAAAACGAGGCATGATGTCGGAAGAACTAAAGACAGAGTTAGCCAAGGAGCTTGGTTTTTACGAAACTGTGGAACGTGAAGGCTGGGGAGGAATACGGGCGAAGGATGCAGGTAATATGGTGAAAAGAGCGATTCAGCTCGCTGAAGAGGCTGCCCGGAAATCTTAATCTTTAGCGTGTGAACAATTATTTAACGAAAAAGGGTGCGTCTAACTGGCGACACCCTTTTATTATTGGACTTCATTAGAAGTTTTTCATATAATATGTTAAGTTGTTTTTACGGGAAAAGCTGAAGGTGGGTGAACGCCTTGAAAATGTATGAGAAGGCACCAGCTAAAATTAATTTGATGCTGGATGTGCTGCACAAGCGTGCTGACGGTTTTCATGAGGTGGAAATGATTATGACCATGGTAGATCTAGCAGACCGTTTAGAGCTGTCTGAGCTGCCAAGGGATACTATTATAATATCAAGTCAAGCGGGTTATATTCCCCTAGATGAGAAGAACCTGGCCTTTCAAGCGGCTAGGCTTATTAAAGAGCGTTATAACGTGAAGAGTGGTGTACATATCCATCTGGATAAAAGAATACCGGTGGCAGCTGGCCTGGCTGGCGGCAGCAGTGATGCAGCGGCTACCCTACGTGGTCTGAACCGACTGTGGCGCCTAGGTATACCTGCGCAGGAGCTGCAGGAGCTTGGCGCTGAGCTTGGCTCAGATGTGCCTTTCTGCGTTACAGGTGGCACTGCCTTGGCAACAGGTCGTGGCGAGAAGCTGACGCCGATTAAGAATCCTCCGCAATGCTGGGTAGTATTGGCTAAGCCACCTATCAATGTATCGACTGCGGAAGTATACGGACGTGTGCGGAGCAATAATATAGCTGTTCATCCTTCGGCTCGAAAGATGCAGGACGCGATCGAAGCTGGAGATTTTGGGGGCGTGTGTAATCATCTGGGCAATGTGCTTGAGGATGTTACCCTAAAGCTACATCCAGAGGTCCAGCAGCTCAAAGAGGCGATGGTTAAGCTCGGAGCAGACGGAGTGTTAATGTCCGGCAGCGGTCCTACAGTGTTCGGTTTAGTGTCCAAGCAGTCTAAAGTAGCAAGAATTTATAATGGACTGCGAGGGTTCTGCAAGGAAGTCTATGCAGTGAGATCACTCAATTAGTATGCTTCTCTTGTGTAAACCCGTACAAAAGTGATATATTTTTCATAAAATATTCGGTTTTGGCGAGGAGCATTCCGTGAAGAAATTAAAAAGAAGCCAACGTTTGGTAGACATGACTCAGTTTTTACTTGAGCGGCCACATGACCTACTGCCGCTGTCTATATTTGCCGATCGGTATGGAGCGGCTAAGTCCTCCATCAGTGAAGATTTGGCAATCATAAAAGAAGTATTTGAAGGTGAGGGCATTGGAGAGCTTCAGACCTTAGCCGGTGCAGCAGGTGGAGTACGTTATATTCCTGTGATGCCTAAAGAAATGGCGCTCTCTTTTGTTAAACGTTTATGTGTGCAGCTGGAACAGACAGATCGGATATTGCCTGGTGGTTATTTGTATATGTCGGACCTGCTTGGACTGCCATCTTTGATGGAGCAAGCTGGGAAGATCATCGCAACGGCCTTTTATGGATCGGAAATCGATGTGGTGATGACAGTAGAAACTAAAGGGATTCCGCTAGCCTATGCAACGGCAGCACAGCTCGGCTTGCCAGTGGTGCTGGTACGACGTGATCATCAGGTTACAGAAGGCTCAGCAGTAAGCATTAATTATGTATCTGGATCACATAAGAGCATACATACCATGTCTCTTTCTAGACGAGCACTCAAGGAGAAATCACGGGTACTCATTGTAGATGACTTTATGAAGGCAGGCGGGACCGTTCGAGGGATGGTTGATTTACTCGGTGAGTTCAATGCCGAAGTTGCTGGAGTGGGTGTGTTGGTCGAATCAGGTGCAGTAGAGACGGAAGAGCGTCTGTTGCATGACTATGTTTCTTTAGTGAAACTAAGCGAGGTAGACTCGAAAGAGCGGCGGATTTCCGCGCATCCGGGTAACTACTTTTCCTCTTGATAGATTGACGTTTCTTTGTTTTCAAAAAGCGTGGAAATTGTCGAAAACGTAAGGGATATTAAGAAAATCACCCGATGCGTGTCGAAAACAACAGATCCTAAAAAATATATTTCTTTTTTAGGTATTTTATGGAATCAAAAAGAAGGAATTCGCTTTGCTGTGTGGAATTATACACCAAGTCTCTGATGGAAAAAGGTGGTGAACACACACATGCAAATTACGGATGTCAGACTCCGCCGCGTTAACTCTGAGGGGAGAATGAAAGCAATCGCATCCATTACAATCGATAACGAGTTTGTTGTTCATGACATTCGCGTCATCGATGGTAATAACGGGATGTTTGTTGCAATGCCCAGCAAGCGTACACCGGATGGCGAATTCCGCGATATCGCTCACCCGATCTCTTCGGGAACACGCGAGAAGATTCAATCCGCGGTTCTGGCCGAGTACGATCGCGCCGCTACTGAAGAAGAAGAAGTTATTGAAGAGGGAGCTTAGGCTGCCTCGGAAGACGGCTACCTTTTGGGTGGCGTAGGATCCGCCGTTTTTGATAAGATCATACCGAATATACTTCATGACTTAAGCAGCTTGATCTTGCAAGAAAAGCTAGCGCTAGTGAAGGATTTGACGACATCTTCGAAAGGCAGCGATAAATGCTTTTCTAACATGGGGTTTATAGAAAAGAGAACCATGACTTCATGGTTCTCTTTTCTTTTTGCCCGGAATGAGATATATTCAGTAGTGAGTTCAAGAGTAGGAGGTTGGCATTCTTGAAAAGAATGGCTGTAGTTCTTGCCGCAGGTCAAGGCAAGCGAATGAAATCTAAATTATATAAGGTGCTGCACCCCGTTTGCGGTAAGCCAATGGTAGGGCACGTGCTTGATACAGTAGAAGCGACCGGATGCCAGCGCACCGTTGTTGTTGTTGGGCATGGCGCAGAGAAGGTTAAGGCCTATGTAGGGCAAAGTGCGGAATACGTGCTGCAGGAAACTCAGCTCGGTACTGGTCACGCTGTCAAACAAGCTAAGGATTTGCTCGGTGGTGAAGAAGGAACGACGATTGTTGCTTATGGTGACACTCCGCTTATTACATCGGAGACGCTGATAGGATTGATGGCTCTGCATGAGGAGCGTCAGGCGGCAGCGACTGTATTAACCGCAGTAATGGATGATCCATCTGGATTAGGACGGATTATACGTAGTGAAGATGGCGGCTTAATGAAGATCGTAGAACAGAAAGATTGTAATGCCGAACAGGCAGCTATTCATGAAATCAACACAGGAATTTATTGCTTTGATAACATTAAGTTATTTTCGGCTTTAGAGAAGGTTACTAACAGCAATAATCAACAGGAATATTATTTGACAGATGTTATCAGTATTTTGCGTGAGCAAGGTGATCTTGTTTTAGCATTCCAGACTGAGGATGCTAACGAGTCTATTGGTGTTAATGACCGTTTAGCTTTATCTGATGCGGAAGGTATTATGCGTCAACGTATCAACCGCAAACATATGCTGGGTGGCGTAACCATAATCGATCCTGCCTCCACATATATCGGAGCAGATGTAGTCATTGGGTCGGATACAACGATCTATCCAGGAACCATCTTGAAGGGTAAAACTGTAATCGGTGAGAACTGTGTGATCGGACCGGCAAGTGAAATCGAAGATTGTCAGATCATGGACGACGCGACGATTAAGCAATCCGTATTGAATCAAGCACAAGTTGGCGCACGGACTACCGTTGGGCCTTTTGCCTATTTGCGTCCAGGTTCTATACTTGGAGAAGAAGTGAAGGTTGGAGATTTCGTCGAGATCAAGAATGCTACGATTGGTGACGGTTCTAAGGTGTCGCATCTTAGCTATATTGGCGACGCATCTGTGGGTAAGAATGTAAACGTCGGTTGCGGTGCGATTACTGTTAACTACGACGGGTATAATAAATTTACGACAACAATTGAAGACGATGCCTTTATCGGCAGTAACGTTAACCTTATTGCACCGGTTTCTGTGGGCAAGGGGGCTTTTGTTGTAGCTGGTTCGACAATTACGCGTTCCGTTTCAGAGAACGATCTGGCTGTTGCCAGAGTACGGCAGGAGAATAAACCGGGATATGCAGAGAAGATCCGTTCCCGTGCAAAAGCGAAGAAAGACCACTCGAGTCCATCGTAAAGCGTTGCTAAGAAGCGCCGGACGGACTTATATTTCCGCGCCGGCGCCTTTGGAAAGCTAAATTCCGTCACGGAGGGTTTAAATTTTATGACTTATTGTGATTCCAAATTAAAGATTTTCACCTGTAACTCCAACCCAAAGCTTGCTAGTCAAATCGCTGATTACATCGGAATTCCGATGGGTGAATCGCATACTACAAGTTTTAGCGATGGAGAAATTCAGGTCAAGCTGTCAGAGAGCGTTCGGGGTTGTCATGTGTATATTGTTCAATCCACCTGCGGCCCGGTTAATGACAACCTAATGGAGCTTTTAGTTATGGTGGATGCACTCAAACGCGCCTCCGCAAAAAGCATCAATGTGGTTATCCCTTACTATGGTTACGCTCGTCAAGATCGGAAAGCTCGTTCCCGTGACCCTATTACGGCCAAGCTGGTAGCAAATTTGATTGAAAAAGCCGGCGCCCACCGTGTAATTACGATGGACCTCCATGCTATGCAGATTCAGGGATTCTTTGATATTCCAGTGGATCACTTGCTGGGAGTTCCTATCCTGGCTCAGTATTTCCGTTCCAAACAAATCGAGAACCCAGTTGTCGTATCGCCAGATCACGGCGGTGTAGTACGTGCAAGAAAGCTTGCTGATTTCCTGAACGCTCCGCTTGCAATTATAGACAAGCGTCGTCCAGAGCCGAATGTCAGCGAAGTCATGAACATTATCGGTAATATTGAAGGTAAAACAGCCATTCTGATCGATGATATTATCGATACTGCTGGAACCATTGTACTTGGTGCTAATGCTTTGATGGAAGGCGGCGTGAAGGAAGTATACGCTTGCTGTACACACCCAGTATTGTCTGGTCCTGCACATGAACGTCTGGAGAATTCTCCAATTAAAGAGATTATCGTGACAGATACGATTCCAATTCGCAGCGCGAACCCAACTTCTAAACTCAAAGTGTTGTCCGTGGCTCCACTTATGGGTGAGGCAATTATCCGCGTTCATGAAGAGTTGTCGATTAGTAAATTGTTTGAAATTGAATAAATATAATCAATAATAGCAAGCAAAAACGCCTTCGGCGTCCCAAAAGGACGGTAAGCGTTTATGCGAGAAATATAAGGTTGATGTATAGCGTGAAACTTATACATTCTTATATTGTACAAAAGGGTTACACCTCCGCTCTCGGAGATGTAACCCTTATCGGCGTGATGCAGGTAGAAGCGCTGGCTTCAATACCCGGCGCGGGAGACGAAGGTGAATATGCTGCGGTTATAGAGTGTCCCTTGCAGCTCCACGAATCCTTCGTCCACTGCTGTCAATACACCAATGTCAATGTGCACGTCGCCTCTGTATATTTCCACAGGCACAGCATATTGGATATGGTACTGAAAATCGCGCTGATGTGTTAAGATTCCACTTTGATGTAGCATAGGTTATCACCTGTCTTCGGAGTATAATTTCGCTCTGGTTGCACAGAGATATGTAGATAAGATCTATTGTACCAAAAACGGACTTCTCTTGCCGGAGAGCCCGATGGAAAGGAAAGGTTCGATAATGAAATGGATTGTCGGATTGGGAAATCCGGGAACACAATATGCGAAAACAAGGCATAATGTTGGTTTTATGGCATTGGATGAGCTTGCGGCTCAGAACGGGATTTCCTTCAACCAAAGCAAATGTAAATCCGTGATCGGTGAAGGGGTTATCGGGGGAGTCAAAACCGTATTGATTAAACCGATGACCTTTATGAATTTGTCCGGTGAGGCCGTTCGCGCTTATATGGATTATTACAAAGTTAAACTAGAAGATATGATCGTCGTCTACGATGATCTAGATACCGAAATCGGAAAAATTCGCTTGCGTTATCAAGGTAGTGCTGGTGGGCATAACGGAATTAAATCGATCATTCAGCATGTAGGTACACAAAGCTTTAATCGGGTACGAATGGGTATTTCTCGCCCTGAACCGGGTTTTGCAATAGTGGATTATGTTCTCTCTTCTTTTCCTAAAAAGGAAGGCGATCCTCTGAAGCAGATGATCCTTAATACTTGTGATGCACTGGAGTTCAGCTTACAGAATTCATTCGAACAGACGATGGCTAAATTCAATGGTTGATCTGTAAACTCTGTTGGTTATGAGGCTAAAGATGATGCTCCCCGGACATACTGAAGGTATATAGTACCTTCAGGAGGCATATAGATGGCAATAAACTATGTATGTAGGCACTGCAAGACATCTCTAGGCAGCATTAATAGAAGTGATGTAACAGAAATGCAGTTGGGCCTTCATTCCTTGACCCCTGCGGAGCGCAGAGATATAATAGCGTATAATTCAGAAGGTGAGATCACGGTAAAGGTGACTTGCGACTATTGCAAGGAGGCTTTAGAGCATAATCCGGAGCTTAGCCTGCTGACGAGTCCGCTTCAGTAGGTGATAGCGCCTGTCTCTATCGTCATCCGCAAGCCTTGGCGTTACAGCTGAGGCTTCTTTTCGATTCCAATCATAATAGGTGACGGTGGCTTTGGCTTCCGTTAGCCTGTTTAGTAAGAGAGGTGCGCCTGTTGTTACAAGGTATTATAGAAGCTTTTTCCAAGGATCCCGATTTCCAGTCTATCACCCAGGGTGTAGCTGCAGGTATGAAAGAGCAGCTCATATCGGGGCTTACAGGTTCAGCTAGACAGATCATGCTTGCAGCACTGCATGAAGAGACAGCTCGTCCCTTGCTTGTGGTGACTCATAATATGTTTTCGGCTCAGAAAATGGCCGATGATTTACAGGAAGCGCTTTCCCCGGAACGAGTATTGCTCTATCCTGCTAATGAACTTGTTGCTGCGGAAGCGGCTGTCTCAAGTCCAGAGACATTAGCCCAGCGTATTGATGTACTGACCAAATGTGCCCAGGGCTTCCGTGGTATTGTTGTAGTTCCCTACTCGGGAGTGCGCAGACTGCTCCCTGCACCAGAGGTTATGGCAGAGGCACAGGTTACGGTTTCTCAGGATGGAACGCTTGCTCTGGATGAATTCTTGATGTCCATGATCGAAATGGGTTATGAAAGAGTAGAGCGGGTTGAGAATCGCGGTGAACTGAGTGTAAGAGGTGGAATTATTGATTTTTATCCAATGACTTCTCCTTTGGCATATCGTGTTGAGTTATTTGATGATGAGGTTGATTCCATCAGAACTTTTGATCCAGTCGATCAGCGTTCTATTGATAAAGTACGAAGTGTGAAGATTACACCGGCTAAAGAGATTATAGCGAGCAGGTTTCGCCAGGAATCTGCTTCTGCTGAAGCATCTGTTATGCTGGAACGACAGCTTGAGAAAATGGCGGATCGGCAGGCTAAGTTGCGTCTAAAAGAAGAAATTGGACGCGAGCTAGAAATGCTGCGCGAAGGAACCTATTTTCCTGAAATCTATAAATATATCAGTCTTTTATACCCTGAACGCTCTCATTTATTTGATTACATGGCCCAGGATACGATCCTTATTCTCGATGAGCCGACAAGACTGCTTGAAACGGCGAAACAGCTCGAAAGAGATGAATCGGAATGGAACCTCCATCTGATGCAAAACGGCAAAACATTGCCGGATCTGGATCTCTCTGTCGAGACAGATGTTGTGATGTACAAACGTCCGTTCCAAAGCCTGTTTATGTCGATCTTTTTGCGCCAGGTCCCACACATTCAACCACAGAACATTCTTGGGTTTATTAGTCGTGGGATGCAGGATTTCCATGGTCAGATGAATGTGCTTAAATCGGAAATGGAGCGTTGGCAGAAGTCTGGTGTAAAGGTAATGATGCTTGCGAGCAGTGAAGAACGGATTGAACGTGTGCGCAGAGTCCTTTATGACTACGGCATTGATGAGCCAACGATCGTACAAGGAAACCTGGGTTCAGGCTTTGAGCTGCCTTCTATTCATTTAGCCGTTATCACTGAAGGAGAGATGTTCTCTCAGAAGCAGCGGAAGGCACGGAAGATCTCCAAAGGGATAGATAATGCTGAACGGATCAAGAGTTATACTGAGCTGAAAATTGGTGATTATGTTGTTCACCAGAACCATGGTATCGGTAAGTATATGGGGATCGGCACGCTGGAGGTCAGCGGTATTCATCGCGACTATATGCATATTTTATATGCGGGTGGCGATAAGCTCTCGGTTCCAATTGAGCAAATTGACTTGATTCAGAAATATGTCGGTTCAGAAGATAAAGAGCCGAAAGTATATAAATTAGGCGGTAATGAATGGACGCGGGTGACCAATAAGGTTCGCTCTTCCGTTCAGGATATTGCTGATGATCTAATCAAACTGTACGCTGAACGCCAAAGTGCAGCAGGGTATGGTTTTGAGAAGGACACACAGGAACAGCGTGAATTTGAAGAAATGTTCCCTTACGAGGAGACTCGGGATCAGCTTCGAGCGATTGAAGAGATTAAGAAGGATATGGAACAGAATCGTCCAATGGATCGGCTCCTTTGTGGAGACGTTGGATATGGTAAGACGGAGGTAGCTATACGAGCAGCCTTTAAATCAGCGATTGAAGGTAAACAGGTGGCTGTGCTGGTACCGACAACGATTCTAGCTCAGCAGCATTATGAGACCTTTCGGGAACGCTTCGCAAATTATCCGCTAAATATTCAAGTCCTAAGTCGTTTCCGCAGCCGTAAGGAGCAGAATGAGACGATTAAAGGCGTTCGGGCAGGAACGGTTGACGTGGTTATTGGTACCCACCGTTTGTTGTCTCAGGACCTTGTATTTAAGGACTTAGGTTTATTGATCGTGGATGAGGAACAGCGATTTGGCGTGACTCATAAAGAGAAGCTGAAGAAGTTAAAAACGAATGTAGATGTTCTTACCCTGACAGCAACTCCAATTCCTCGTACATTGCATATGTCGATGCTGGGAGTGCGTGATTTGTCTGTCATTGAGACGCCGCCGGAGAACCGTTTCCCCGTCCAGACTTATGTTGTTGAGCATAGTCAGACGCTTACGCGGGAAGCTGTAGAGCGTGAATTGGCTCGTGGCGGTCAAGTCTACTATCTCTATAATCGTGTGCAGGGCATTCAAGAAATGGCCGCTCAAATTTCTATGCTTGTTCCTGAGGCTAGGGTAGGCATCGGACATGGCCAAATGTCGGAAGCAGAGCTGGAGAAGACGATCCTTGATTTTCTTGATGGAGAATACGATGTGCTGGTCAGCACAAGTATTATTGAGACGGGTGTAGATATTCCTAACGTAAATACACTTATTGTGCATGATGCCGATAAGATGGGCTTGTCTCAGCTCTATCAATTACGTGGACGTGTAGGCCGGTCCAACCGGATTGCGTACGCCTATTTTACCTACCAGCGGGACAAGGTTCTGACTGAAGTGGCAGAGAAGCGGCTGCAATCTATTAAGGAATTTACGGAACTGGGTTCTGGTTTCAAAATAGCGATGCGGGATTTATCTATTCGTGGTGCCGGTAACTTACTTGGTGCAGAACAGCATGGCTTTATTGCATCCGTGGGATTTGATCTATACTCACAAATGCTGGCGGAGGAGATCCGCAAGCGTAAGGTTACTGTGCTTGGAGAGGAAGACACCTCGCTCAAAGAGGGCAATACCGTCATTGATTTGTCGATTGACGCATATCTGCCGTCCGAGTATATTTACGACAGTATCCAGAAAATTGAAATCTACAAAAAAGTTGCGGCAGTAACATCCTTCGATGATGCTTCTGAGCTTGAGGATGAGCTCTTGGATCGGTTCGGAGAACTGCCTGAAGCAGTTGTTAATCTATTAACTGTGGCTCGTCTAAAAGTGTATGGAAAAATGTATGGTATTGACTCCATGATCAGACGTGGTGATGATGTTACCCTGAATTTCTATGAGGGAAGTCTTGGCGCTCTGGATACGGCCAAACTCGCCAAAGTTGGAAATAGCTTCGAAAGACGTGTACAATTCGATAGAGATGCTAAAGCCAGTATCCGAGTAAAGTCGAAAGACTTAAGTGATAAACAGCTGCTTGACTTGCTTGAACAGTTTCTTAAGGAAGCTAAACAGTCTTTTAAATCGAAGGGAGAACTACACAATGTCGTTAAATAAAAAAAAATCATGGAAAGTACTGCTCGTTTCATTGGTAGCAGCGGTTTCCTTTTCTATGCTAGCAGCATGCGGTAGTAGTGCTGATGATAGCAAGGCAGTTGCGACTTATAAAGGTGGAACAATCACAGAGAAGGAATTTGCTATGGATCAAAAAATCATGAAATTCCTCTCCCCACAGCAAGCGCAATATTTAGAGATTGAGGCGTTTAAGGAATCTATTTTGAAGCAGGAAGTGGGCTTTGAATATTTGGCTTCCAAAGCAACGGATGAAGCGAAGAAGCAGGCGAAGAAAGAGGCTGATAGCCAAATCGCTGACTTGAAGAAAGCTCTGGGCGACACTTATAAGAAAACACTTAAAGACGCAGACGTTACAGAGGGCGATATCCATAGTTATATGGAGCGTGTGCTGACGGTTTATCAGGATATGCTGCTTAAAGTGACAGATGATCAGGTTGTCAAAGAATTTGAAGCTACAAAAGGTGACTTTACGGTAGCGACTTTGCGCCATGTGCTAATCGGTCTGACAGATGCTAACAACAAAGAGCGCACTAGCGAAGAAGCACTGAAAATCGCGAAGGAAGTTAAGGCAAAGCTGGACGGCGGAGCTGATTTTGCAGCAATCGCTAAGGAATACACTGACGATACAAGCTCTAAGGAAACAGGCGGAGAATATAAAGATAAAGCTGTAGGAACGTATGTAGACGAGTTTAAGAAGGCTGCTCAAACCTTGCCTTTGAATACCATTAGTGATCCTGTAGAGACTTCTTATGGTTACCACATTATCAAAGTGGAGTCCCGTACCGACAAAACCTTTGATCAGTTAACGGATGAACAAAAAGAAGGCATTAAGAGCTCCATTGTGTCCAAGAACCTAGAAGCGTTCATGGAGAAAGATCTGGAAGGCATTATTGAGAGCATCAATCTGCCGAAGAGCTCTGCTGCCGCAGATGAATCCGGAACAAAAAATAGCGGAACAGAAGCCACTACAGCGCCAAGCGCATCCCCAAGTGCTACAAAAGCTGCTGAATAAACATCGGTAAAAATGGACAAGCTTACCTTAGAAAAGCCATCCTCACTTAATGTGAAGATGGCTTTTTATTTCGAAGAAACATCTTCAGAACGGCCTTTATCTTGATGCAGATATTAATACATGTCAGCTTATGTATAAGGATCTGGGAAGAGATGAATACTATGGTCAGATATTACGATAAATCACTGGGATTATCCTTTCCCATAATGGACAGTAGTAAGACCATACTTCTTAAGAAAGCGGGGCACATGTGAAATGAAAGCTACTGGAATTGTTCGGCGTATTGATGATCTCGGACGAGTGGTTATTCCCAAAGAAATTAGACGTACTCTACGGATTAGAGAAGGCGACCCACTGGAAATTTTCGTCGATCGGGACGGTGAAGTCATACTCAAGAAATATTCCCCGATTGGCGAGCTTGGTGACTTTGCAAAAGAGTACGCGGAGTCCTTGTTCGAAGGTACTGGGCATATTACGATGATTGCTGATCGTGATACCTTTATTGCACTGGCTGGTGGCTCCAAGAAAGACTATTTGGAAAAACAAGTAGGAATTCTTTTGGAGAAGGTCATGGATAGTCGTAAGACTGTACTGGAAACCAACGAAGGCAGTTATGAAATCGCTAAAGATCATCCGGATTTGGTGTCCTCATATGTAGCCTCACCGATCATTTCCGGTGGAGATCCTATTGGTTGTGTAGTGATGGTAAGTAAGGATGATTCAGCGAAAATGTCGTCAATGGAAGTGAAAATGGCCGAAACCGCCGCCGCATTCCTTGGCAAGCAAATGGAGCAATAGCCGTAATGTAGACCCCGCTTTCCTTTTGGTAAGATATACAAAGGGCAAACGGGGTTTTGTCGTTCTTACAAAACCGTTTCTACTTGTGGGTATACATACGTTATAATATAGAAATTCATCCCATTAAAGTTGTAGAAGCAGGTACTTTATGAAATCGAACTCACAAACATCACGATTGCTGCAAGGGGCATTTATTCTAAGTGCAGCAGCGATTATTTCAAAGCTTATAGGTACACTCCAAAAAATCCCGCTGCAAAATCTAGGCGGAGATGCGGTATTTGGTATATACAACACGGTTTATCCTTTGTACACGATGTTGTTGACGGTAGCGATGCTGGGTCTGCCAGCGGCCATATCCAAATTTGTCGCTGAAGCCTCTGCAGGAAGGCGGGATGACGAGGGTCGGCGGATTCTGCGGTTATCTGCGGTTATAACAGCCATAAGCGGTTTGGTTATCGGAGCAATCACCTATGCAGGTGCGCCGATTATAGCTGGGTGGGTCGGCAACTCGCATGTGATGCCCGCTTTGCGGGCAAGTGCGTGGGGACTTGCGGTTGTTCCAATCATGTCAGCTCTTCGGGGTTACTTTCAGGGTCTTCATAATATGGTTCCGACGGCTGTGTCACAAATTGTAGAGCAGTCTGTACGTGTTACAGTAATGATTGTACTGCTCTTATATCTGACCTCACTGGGTGCAGGAGCTGAGAGCATTGCTGCTGGCGCATTGCTTGGTTCAGCCGGGGGAGGGGCAGCAGGGCTTGTGATTATGCTGCTATTTTTGCGACGTCATCGGCGGGTGTTAAGACAAGGGTCCCCTTTAGATGCTGCCGCTTCTGTCGAAAGTCAGGGTTTAAAGCTGCCCAATGCAGATAATGAGGGGCGTTCGAATCAACGGATTATGGGCGTTAAAGCAGGGGCCTTGCTGGCTTATGGAATTCCCGTGATGCTTGGTGCGCTGGCAATGCCTCTTATCGGTCTTGTAGATGTATTCACTGTACCTCGCTTGCTATCCTCTGTAGGAAGCGAAGTGGAGGCAATGACACAGTTTGGTGTATACAATCGTGGTTTGCCACTAGTGCAGATTGTAACGATGATTGCCACTTCTTTGTCTGTTGTGTTCATACCAGCCTTAGCAGAGGCGAAGTATAAGGGAGATATGAAGCTGATCGAGAACCGTTGCAGCTTGTCGCTGCGTTGGTTCTGGCTGCTAGGGCTGGCAGCGTCAGCGGGCCTTGCAGTGCTTGCTGAGCCGATTAATATGGCTCTTTATGGCGACACCGCCGGCAGCAGCACTATGACTTGGCTGGCCTTAACCGCTGTTGGCGGTACGGTCAGCATCATCTCGGCTGCACTCCTGCAGGGCCTCGGCTACGTGCGCGCCCCGGCCCTGCACCTTTTGGCCGCCGCGCTGCTCAAGGCGGCCCTGAACCTGCTGCTGGTTCCGCAGCAGGGCATTACCGGCGCAGCCATCGCTGGCGTGGCTGCGCATTCGTTCGCAGCAGCGCTCAACGTGCTGCTGCTGTACCGCCAGGGCCATCTGCGGCTTCGCCTCGCAGATGCCCTGGCACGGCCCGCGCTGCTCACAGCGGGCCTGGCTCTTGCCGCCGCAGCCACCAGCTGGGGCGTGGACGCTGCGGCTACGGCCGCTGGCATCGGCGGCGGGCGCACTGCCAGCTTGGCGCAGAGCCTGCTCGGGGTGCTCGCAGGCTGTGCTGTCTTTGCCGTAGGGGCTATAGTCCTTCGGCTCCTTAGCGAGAGCGAGCTTCGCCAGCTTCCAGGCTTCGGCCCGTCTCTGGCGGACAAGCTGAAGAAGCTGCGCTTATTCCCTTAATCAACGTTTACATCACAATATAAAAATGCGGTCTGCTGAGACAGCCGCTTAAGAGGAGGAACAGACATGAGTGCAACATTAACGGTCGTCGGTCTGGGTTCAGGCAACCCTGATCGATTGACGCTAGGAATTATAAAGAAGCTGAAGGCAGCATCCGTTGTCTATGTCCGCACAAAAGAGCATCCAGTCATGGCTGCCCTCTCCGAGCTTGAAATAACTTCACAGTCCTTTGATGGATTGTATGAATCTTTATCCTCGTTTCCAGAGGTGTATGCAGCGATTACTTCAAAACTGATTGAAGAGGCACAAGCAGCAGCAGACGGTACAGATATTGTTTACGCGGTTCCGGGTCATCCTATGGTTGCGGAATCAGCGGTTTCGCAGCTGCGCGAGCGGTGTCCTGAGGAAGGCATTGAACTGCAAATATTGGGTGGGGAGAGCTTTCTCGACGAGGCGTTTGTTCGACTGGGGTTTGACCCCATTGAAGGGTTTCAGTTACTAGATGCTTCAGGCATTCGCAGTGCTCAGCTTCAGCCTGAACTACATACTCTGATTGGTCAGGTGTACGATAGCTTTACAGCCTCGGAGACAAAATTATGTTTGATGGAGCTGTACCCGCCTGAATATGAAGTTGTTGTGGGGCATGCACTCGGTGTCGAGAACGAAGAAAGTATTGTAAGAGTCCCACTGTACGAACTGGATCGACTCGACGGTTATGGCAACCTGTCGTTAGTTTATGTACCTGCCAATCGTGACGAGAATCTAAGAAATCGTACCTTTGCCCGTCTGCATGAGATTGTCGATATTCTTCGAAGCCCGGAAGGTTGTCCATGGGATCGGGAGCAGACACATGAATCCCTGCGCAAAAATTTAATCGAAGAAACCTATGAAGTCCTTGAAACGATTGATGAGGATGACCCCGATCATATGAAAGAGGAGCTGGGCGACCTTTTGCTGCAAATTATGCTTCACTCTCAAATGGAGGAGGAGCTTGGCACGTTTAACGTGTATGACGTCATTGAAGGGCTGAATGATAAGCTTATCTTCCGTCACCCTCACGTATTTGGGGATACCAATGCGAATGATGCCGAAGAAGCGCTGAAGAACTGGGAGGGCATGAAGGCAGAAGAGAAGCGGCGTAAAGGTGTGAAGCCAGAGGAATTATCCGTTCTTAGTGGTGTTCCGCGTGACCTACCTGCTCTTATGAAGGCATACAAGCTTCAGAAAAAAGCATCCAAGGTGGGGTTTGACTGGGACAACGCTACGGATTGCATAGCCAAGATTCGTGAGGAGATTGATGAGCTGCAGGAGGCGATTGACACAGATGCGGCGACAGATGATCAAATTCTGGAACTTGGGGATTTGTTGTTTGCAGTTACGAATGTCGCTCGTTTTATCGGTGCAGATCCGGAAGAGGCATTAACCCGGACTAACCGTAAATTTGTGCGCCGGTTTCAATATATTGAGCAAAGCTTGCAGCGCAAGGGAACGAGCGTAAAGGATAGTAGTTTGGAAGAGATGGAAGAACTATGGCAAGAGGCTAAGGCTGAGGAGCGAAAAGTCTAGTAATTCACAGCCCCTTTACGGTATATGGACTCCAAAATGGGGCAATGCTGTGGATGTAGCTTTTATTTTCTGATTTAGAATGTGGCCAGTAGTTTAATAGTGCTATAGAATAGATTCTGCGACGATTTCTGAGAAATAACTGCTTCTTTTTTAAAAAAACGACGAATCGTGGCAGGATTTTAAGGTGACATCAAGAATAACATAAAGACGAAATGCGATTCGCCCCATATTATGGTGGTGATTCTCGTTTCATTTATTTTTTCGTATCCTAGGAGGAACTTTAAATTATGAACAAGACAGATTTGGTAAACAACATTTCCGAGAAAAACGGATTGGCAAAAAAAGATGTAGAAGCAGTATTGAACGGATTCTTGGGTGAGATTACAGAAGCTTTGGCAAAAGGTGATAAAGTCCAACTGATCGGTTTCGGAACTTTTGAAACTCGCAAACGTGCAGGACGCACTGGTCGCAACCCGCAAACGGGCACTACGATTGAAATTCCAGAATCGACTGTACCGGCTTTCAAAGCTGGTAACAAGCTTAAAGAAGCCGTTAACTAATGCGTCTTGACAAATTCCTGAAAGTGTCCCGTTTAATTAAGCGCCGAACAGTGGCCAAGGATGTGTCCGAACAAGGCCGGGTACTGATTAACGGGCGGGAATCTAAACCTAGTAGTGCAGTTAAGATCGGTGACGAGATTACTGTACAATTTGGACAAAAGCTTGTAACGGTCAAAGTAGAAAAGCTGGTCGAAACGACTCGCAAGGACGAGGCCGCTGGTATGTATACTCTAGTTCGGGAAGAGCCTGTTGCCAAAAGCAGCGGACTGGACTGGTAAGAGTAATAGAAGAAGGCATAACTTTACATTTTGTAGAGTTGTGCCTTCTTTTTGTTTCTATTATTTTTAGTGGGACGGGATGTTCTATAACTTCTGCCTCTGCCATAGATTAGAGGTAAGAAGGAGGGGTACATGCTATGATCGAGCCAGGAAAGGTAAACAAACAGCATGATCTGCACATGCGCAGTCGGAAGCAGCTGGAGTTGACGGGCGTGCAAAATGTGGAGAGCTTCGACAGCGAGGAATTTTTGCTTCGTACAGAACTCGGCCATCTCACCATTCGCGGGAATCATTTACATATCAAAAATTTAAGTCTGGAGAACGGAATGTTGTCCCTAGAGGGCAATGTACATTCCCTGATTTATCTCGATCCCGGATCGCAGGGCAAAAATAAAGGTCTGCTCGGTAAGCTATTTAAATGAATCCTGCAGTCCAGTGGGTGACGCTGTTCTACATGATCATGGCCGGGCTGGCAATGGGACTGGCCTATGACAGCTACCGGGTGCTGTCGCTGAAGTTCAATTTTCCCAAATGGCTGAATGCCATGCTAGATCTACTGTATTGGCTTTGGGCCGCCTTGCTCGTTTTTCGTATGCTGTATGCCGGAAATCAAGGACAATTGCGGTTTTATGTCTTTCTAGGTTTGTTTCTAGGAGTATGGATCTATTTTTTAATCTTCAGTGTTACGGTGCGGCGTTTTGTGTTAAGGTTAATTCAATCGGTTCAGTATATGTGCAGGTTGCTGTGGAGACTTGTGGAGATCCTGATAGGTACACCTCTTCTCTGGCTTTGGCGATTTATTTTAGGGCTGCTAAAGCTACTAGGTCGTATTCTGCGGTTCATCTTTAAGCTTCTGCTGCGTCTGACCAAACCAATTTGGGTATTACCTGTTAGGTGGATCTCTCCACAGTTATCGCGGCTGACACATAGCGCCTGGATTGTGAGGATCACTGAATGGATTACCAAATGGCGGAAACGCTGACCTTGAATTAGGGGGTACGTTGCATGAACAGATTTACTGCGGAAGAGAAAAGTAATCATAGCAAAAATTCGGCCGCAGGCGCGAAGAGAAGAAGATTTATGTGGATTGTCTTTGTGGCAGTATTTTTTGGTTGGGCGGGTTATACTTACTTCGCTCAAAGTGCGGTCATTGCGGACAAGGGTGAGGAACTTGCAAAGAAACAGGAGACTAGTGAGGATGTCATGGCATCTTTAACTCAATTAAAATATGAATTATCCAGACTTAATGATGACGAGTATATTGGCCAATTAGCACGTAAATGGTACAATATCTATCCTCAAGGGGAAACTCCTATTCGAACAGAGCAATCAGAGCAATAATAGCGGCGAAAAGAGGCTTTTACTCTGTTGCCTTGCTTTGCTCTTTACTGTATAATCAAATCACCGCAGACAGGATGACCTTAATATTCGTCTGTATATTTTTAAGGGAGGATCATTTTATTCTATGGCAATTGAAGTGGGCACCAAGTTAGAAGGCAAAGTGACAGGCATCACGCATTTCGGAGCATTTGTGGATCTGTCAGGAGGTGTCACAGGTCTCGTTCACATCTCGGAAATCGCCGATAATTATGTCAAGGATGTTAACGATCATCTGAAGATTAGTGATGTAGTAACAGTCAAGGTGATCAACGTCGATAAGGACGGCAAGATCGGACTTTCCATTAAGCAGGCTGTTGACAAGCCAGCATCGGAAGTACGTCCGCCTAGAGCTCCAAGACCAGAACGTCCTAGCGGCGGAGACCGTTTCGGCGGTGGAGGCGGCAGTGGTGGAGGCGGCGGTGGATTCAATCGTGAACGGGGTGGGCGTCCATTTAAGCCTGCAGCCGGTAAACCTTCATTCGAGGATAAAATGTCGCGATTCCTGAAAGACAGCGAAGAACGGATATCTTCGATTAAGAAGAACACAGAAGGAAAGCGCGGAGGCCGTGGAGCTAAACGCGTATAATCCAATACCTGTACATCATAAATAACCGCAGGGGCATTTCGCCCTTGCGGTTTTTTTGTCATGTCATATAAAATTGCCGACAGCATCCATGTCATTCTCACATAACTCTAGGGCAATCGCTGACGAATAACCGCCGCGTCAGCGCGTGAAATTACGTTGTAAACAATCTTGAAACCAATCAACCTACCGTCCCGCAAGGGATAGAACCGCTTTTTTACAGATCATGAATGAAGGCTTTTTTGTCGGAAATTTCTTGTGTGTGTCCCTCCATTTCTGACAAACTTTCTCAATTCCCCGGTTATATAATGAGTACCATAAATTCTTAAACGGGTGGTGTAGGGGAATGAGTAAAAGCAACGTGGTAAATTTGCCAGAGTGGACAAGAGTAGGAAGTGAAGATAAGAAGCAGAGACAAGCATTGCGCACGCGTATTACAGCTTGGGGTCAGAAGCAGCGGTATATTCAGCTAATAGCAGCGAAGAAATGGATGCTATTGCTTAGTTTCATGGGGTTTCTGCTGGGTAGAGCCATGATTCTGGACGAACTATCCCCTTTTGCTGTCGCATACTTTGCCGTCATTGTGTTTATGCGTCGCGACTCTATTCTACCTGTAGCTGCAGCCATTATAGCTGGAAGTCTCTTTACTCCATTCCCTGGAGCTTTGGTTACTACTGCTGAGCTGATTATTTTCTTTTTAGTTTATAAAGGCTTGGAAAGTTATGAACGAATAGATTTATCTTATGCACCACTAATGGTGTTCGTGTCTTCGTTTATGGTTGGCTTGTTCCAGATTGTTATTGGACCTTCTCTTTCTTGGTATCCGCTTATGATGACAACACTAGATGCTTTACTAGGTTTTGTGCTTACACTTGTGTTCATTCAAGCGCTGCCTTTACTAACCTATAAGCAAAAGAGTAGAGCGCTCAGGAACGAGGAGATTCTGTGCCTTATTATCTTACTTGCCTCAGTAATGACGGGCCTTGTGGGCTGGACCCTTAATGGTTTGTCTTTGGAGCATATATTGTCACGATATTTGATTCTACTCTTCGCCATGGCAGGGGGGGCTCCTCTTGGGGCTGCTGTTGGAGTGGTGACCGGATTGATTCTCAGTTTGGCGGATATTAGTGCTATCTATCAGATGAGCCTGCTTGCTTTTTCTGGAATGCTAGCGGGAATGATGCAGGGTGGTCGAAAAGGTGCAGTATCTATCGGGATGTTGCTAGGATCCACGATCCTTTCCGTCTATTTTACGGGTCCGGGTGATATGATGGCCTCAACATGGGAAACCTGCGTAGCGGTAGTGCTATTTCTTATAACGCCTAAGGCGATGATATCTGCCATTGCTAAATATGTTCCTGGCACGTCAGATCATAGCCGATCTCAACACGAATATGCGCGAAGGGTCAGGGATTTAACGGCAGAACGGGTGACGCAATTCTCACAGGTATTCCAGCAGCTGTCGAGCAGCTTTGGGCAGATTCCACGTGCCGGAGAAGTAGGGAAGTCAGACCGTGAGATGGAGGATTTCATGAGTACGGTGACAGAGGGGGCCTGTGCAGGATGCATTCGGCGTTCCCACTGCTGGGATGCAAAATTCTATCAGACGTATAGATATATGACAGATATGATGACTACTGTTGAGGAATGCCCTGATATTACGGCAGCTCAGCTGCCTCCGGAATGGAGCCGGATTTGCGGTAAAACTGGTGAAGTGCTTGAAGTCATGAAAGGACAATATGATCTTTACCAACATGATATGCGATGGAAAAGACAAATATACGATAGTCGCCAATTTGTTGCCGAGCAGTTATCGGGCGTGTCACAGGTTATGGAGGACCTAGCGCGTGAAATAAAACGTGAGGGACAGGCTATGTATCGTCAGGAAGCTCAAATCCGTGAGACATTGGAGAAATTAGGGCTGTCTATTCATAGTATCGAAATCCTAAGTTTAGATCCTGGGCGTGTAGAAATAGAGGTGGTGCATGCCTATACTCGTGGTTTTGATGAATGCCGTAAAATGATCGCTCCGCTCCTTTCCGACATACTAGATGAGAATATTGCTGTCATGAGCGAGACAGCAGTCCATCCTCGGGAAGGATTGTCGATGGTTACCTTCGGTTCAGCCAAAGCCTTTGAGATAAACACAGGAGTGGCCGTTGTTTCTAAAGGAGGAGATATGTTATCTGGCGATAGCTTCAGTACCGTAGAGCTTGGAAACGGCACCTTTGCAGTATCCATTAGCGATGGAATGGGAAATGGTGAGCGGGCGAGAATGGAGAGTAGTGCCGCCCTCGGTATGTTAGAAAAGCTACTGCAATCCGGTATGGATGAGAAGCTGGCTGTAAAGTCGGTAAACTCTATTCTCTTATTACGTTCTCCTGACGAGTTCTACGCTACCGTTGACATGGCTTTGATCGATCAGTATTCCGCACAGACAACTTTTATGAAGATTGCTTCTGCACCGAGCTTTATCCGGAGGGGTAGTGAGGTCATTCCAATAACCTCTAGCAATCTGCCTATAGGAATCATTAAAGATATCGATGTGGATCTGATTAGCATGCAGCTTCGGGCCGGTGATATTTTGATTATGATGACGGATGGTATTTATGATGCGCCAGGATATGCCGTTAATAAGGAGATATGGATGAAACGGTTGATCCAAGAGCTTGAGGGGGATGATCCTCAAGATTTGGCGGATAGCCTGTTAGATAAGGTAATCCGTTATCAGGGCAATGAGATCCATGATGACATGACAATTGTCATCAGTCGTGTAGATCATTTCCATCCGGAATGGTCCAGCCTGCATATGCCTGGTGTTGGCCGAATGGAGCGTCCGCGTACGGTGAGTTAGATGGTTGGGCACGCGCGAAGTGTCGTATTGCCTGTATGTTTTAGCACGCGCGAAGCGTCGTGTTGCTTGTATGTTTTAGTACGCGCAAGGCGTCGTGCTGATTGTTAAAGGTTTGAAGCACGGGCATAGTGCCGTGCTTGAATGGTAGTCGAGGCGAGTCTGTGATGTGAAACTCGCCGGTCTCTACTATTTACGTTTCAAAGTTTCGCTGACTTTGGCGCGTAATTTTTTAGATCTAAACTGTTTACTAGTGAAGGTACGGAACGGAGAGAAAGTTTGGAGCTGTAGAAGCGGAGCGTTCGCCTTTATTATTTGATTTCAACCGCAGAGGGCGGTTTTAATAGAGAAATCAAATAATAACAGCGATCGAAAGCCCAAACATTTCTCGCAGTTCCCCTATTCACTATCCCCTAAGTTCAGATCACAAATTTCCCCAACAAAAGCGACCGTTTGAAATCTCTCATTTCTGGATATGCTAGAAACAGAGGTTCAAACAAAGGGGGAGTTGAGGGTTATGAAGCAAATTATGCTCATTACTGACGGTTGTTCGAATGTAGGAGAAAGTCCGGTGTTGGCAGCGGCGCATGCCCTGCAGGAGGGAATCACCGTAAATGTGGTTGGTGTAGTTGATTATGGTACGATCGGCGAGCTCGGAAGCCGGGAGATTGCCGACATTGCCAAGGCCGGGGGAGGCCTTAGCCGAATAGTCGGAACGCCACAACTGGCGCAGACGATTCAGATGATGACACGCAAGACCGTGGTTCAGACGATCCAGCAGGCGGTTAATAAAGAGGTAAAAAAGATACTAGGCGATGGCTCATTGGATCAGTTACCTCCTGTTCAACGTTCACAGGTTGTTACAGTTGTAGATGAACTGACAGAAACAACACCGCTGCGCATTGCACTTCTTATCGATGCCAGTGCTAGTATGAAACCTAAACTGGGTGCTGTGGAAGATGCTATCCGCGATTTGGCGCTCAGTTTGGAAGCACGGGAAGGTAAGAGTGAGATTGCTGTATTCCATTATCCTGGAAATAACAGCAGCGAAGATGCCAAGCTTGATCTAGATTGGACCCATGACATGTCAGGTATTCGTACGTTATTCTCTAAATTACACATGAGAGGCGCGACACCGACGGGTCCAGCTATTTTCAAGGTGCTTGAACATTATCGTTATGATACACTGGATGAACATCGTGGACGCCGACTAAGTGATGACCACGACGAAAGAGAAGGGATGATTGGTGGGTATGTCGTCTAATCCGTCCTATCCTACTGGTACCTTAATTAACGGCAAATGGCGGGGTAACCGTTATGTCGTTGAGCGGATGCTGGGAAGGGGCGCGAACGGAACCGTATATCTTGTGCAAAGAGAAGGCAGACGGGAAAGGTACGCGCTAAAAATCGGATACGATACACTTGAACTTCAATCGGAGATCAATGTACTAACCTCGCTGCAATCACGGCGAAAGCGGAATGAGCATCGTGCTCGTCGTGAGAATCCATTGTCTTCTTATTTTTTGGAAGCGGATGATTTTGCGAATGGGGATAATGTCCCCTTCTATGTAATGAGGTATGTTGAAGGCAAACCTCTGCATCACTTTTTATCGAAAAACGGTCCCGACTGGTTAGGCCTGGTAGGGCTTGGTCTGCTTGATAAGCTGCGCACACTGCATGAATGCGGTTTTGTGTTCGGGGATTTGAAGCCGGAGAACGTCATGGTATCAAAGTACGGCGAAGTGGAGCTGATCGACTTTGGGGGCACAAGTCCTATTGGTCGCAGTGTGAAGCAGTTTACCGAATGGCATGACCGTGGCTTTTGGAATGCAGGCAGCCGCACGAGTGATGAGGGTTATGATCTATTCGCTTTTGCTGTACTGTGCCTCCGTCTTTTGAATGAAGAGGGGCTCAAGAAAGCTGCGCTACAGCTGCCGCAGACAAGAAGTGTAGATGAGCTGTTTAAGCTGGCTAGAAATCTACCCGACAAGAAACTATCCTCTTGGATTTGTTTGGCATTAAAAGGAGGTTTCACCGGTTCCGCAGATGCTACAGAGCTCTGGCGAAGCCATATTTACAATTCGCGTAGAAAGCGTCCTGATAGTATGGACACACCTCGCTGGCTCAAAAATGCTTTTGGGTTATCCTTGTTTGTGCTTGCCTTTACAATTTATTGGGTATTTCGGTTTTGAACTTATACATATAGTTAGAGAAAAGGGGGGCCGCATATGGAGCAAATGAATGGACTGGTGGAGTCAGTATTGGAGTCAGCAGCCGAGCACGAGCTGTGGGCGCCCCATGACACCATTGTAGTCGCAGTTTCCGGCGGCCCGGATTCTGTGGCTCTTTTGCATGTTTTGCATGAAATAGCTTTAAACGTTATGCCACTTACCTTAATATGCGCTCATGTGAATCACGGATTTAGAGCGGAGTCTAAGGAAGAGGCAGAGCTAGTACGTGGTATGGCTGAACAATTGGGACTGCCCTTTGAGTTGGCAGAATTCGATATTCCCTCTTTGGCTAAAGAGAGTGGACTCGGCCCTGAGGGGACAGCGCGCGAGAAGCGATACGAATTCCTGATTGATACCGCACACCGTTATGGGGCGCGCTCCGTTGCTCTGGCTCATCATGCGGATGATCAGGCAGAAACGGTGATTATGCGTCTATTGCGAGGAAGCGGTTTATCGGGGCTGTCCGGTATCAAGTGGAAAAGAACAGAAAAAAAGGTGGAACTCATTCGTCCATTCCTACGTATTAACAAAACGGCTCTTCTTGGGTTATGTCAGAATGAAGGTTTCACCTATGCCGAGGATGCGACTAATCTGCTGACGAAATACAAGCGGAATGCTGTTCGATTGGAAGTTCTTCCTTTTCTGGAAAGGTATAACGGCAGAGTAAGGCAGTCACTTGTGCAGCTTGCGGAAATTGCAGGAGCTGAGGATGAATATATGGAAGCATCTGCGGTAAAATGCTTTGAGGAGCTGGTTTCGGAAGGGGAAGGGAAATATACCTTTAACAGAGCTTCATTTGCGGCCATACCCTCCGCTTTACAACGGCGTTTGATTAAACTAATATTAAATTATCTGTCGGCGGATCTATCTGCCCTTGATTTCTCCAAGATTGAATCTGTACGTCGGGGAACGCTGCAGAGCTATCCCACCACCTGGAGTTTGGATTTAGGTGGAGGCCTGACTTGTGTGCGGCAATATGATATCATCTTGTTCTCGTCCAAGCCCGCGCAGCAACAGGCAAGCTATACATATCGTCTGTTTTTACCGGATTCCGAGCTTAAGCTGGAGGAAATAGGTAAGGTGATGTCGATGGCGGTGCTGGAGAGAGAAAACTTTTTTGTACAGGGGGAGGATTATGGGAAGATGTCGGCTTGGTTTGACCGTGATGAACTGGTCTTTCCACTAACGATTCGTTCCCGATTGCCTGGAGATACCATAAGAGTCATGGGATTAAACGGAAGCAAAAAGGTAAAAGATATTTATATTGATGATAAAATACCTGCTGCTGAACGCTCAATGATCCCCCTCGTTTGTGATGGTTTGGGCAATATCGTCTGGATTCCGGGCGTAAGACGCTCGATGCATGCCGCAGTAGGGCGGCAAACGACCTCGGTACTTCTATTGTCTCTAGCAGAGCTGGATGACCGTGAAGAAACGTAATGGTCGATGTAAGTCTTTCATAGTATAACTTAGGAGGTTTCGCAAGTTGCAAAATGATATTCAAGAAGTCTTGATCACCGAAGAGGAACTTCAGCAGAAAATTAAGGAGCTCGGTCGAACACTGAGCGAAGAATACGCAGGACGTACCCCTTTAGTCATTTGTGTACTAAAAGGCGCGTTTATATTTATGGCAGATCTGGTTAAAGCCATTACAGTACCTGTTGAGATGGATTTCATGGCAGTATCTAGCTATGGAGCATCCACCAAGTCCTCTGGTGTTGTCAAAATTATTAAGGATTTAGATGTATCGGTAGAAGGCCGCGATATCTTGATCGTTGAAGATATTATTGACAGTGGCCTTACGCTCAGCTATTTGATTGAGCTACTCCGCAACCGCAATGCTGCTTCTATCAATGTGGTTACCTTGTTTGATAAGCCCTCAGGTCGTACGGTTAATCTAGAAGCCAGCTATACAGGCTTCGTGTTGCCAGACGAATTTGTAGTAGGCTACGGATTGGATTATGCCGAGCGGTATCGGAACCTCCCATATGTTGGAGTACTGAAGCCTGAGATTTATTCCAATTGAACTATTGATTGCCTTGATCATACGGATCGGGCACCCTTGGCTTCCTTTATTTGAGGTGTCCCAAGAGGCTATGGTACAATAACTTGAGTGTTGCGAGAGGAGGTAGGGGATGAATCGGTTCATCCGGAATTCTGGTTTTTATTTGATTTTATTTTTAGTCGTGGTGGGTATTGTCCAGTTTGTGAGCAATGGAAATGAAGCCGCCGATTTCCCTAGATACGACGAGTTACGGCAGGAGATCAAGAGCAACAATGTGAAGGATTTGACGGTTCAGTTTGAGGGTAATGCCTTTTTAGTTACAGGCGAATATAGAGAGTTGCCTGCCGATACTAAATCGAAAAGCTTCTCCACATATATTCCTCCAACAGATGCTGCTATTAATGAACTGATTCAAGCCAGTGATGTTAATGGGATTGAATTAACTCAGAAGAAAATGGAAGGCACCAGCATTTGGCTGACATTCCTTTCTTCTATTATCCCGCTAGTCATTATGTTCATCTTGTTCTTCTTCCTGTTTAACCAGGCGCAAGGTGGCGGCGGTAAAGTCATGAATTTCGGCAAGAGCAAGGCTCGGTTATATAATGAAGAGAAGAAGAAAATCAGCTTCGAGGATGTTGCAGGGGCGGACGAAGAGAAGCAAGAGCTTGTCGAAGTCGTTGAGTTCCTGAAAGATCCGCGCAAATTTGCAGCTGTCGGTGCACGTATCCCTAAAGGCGTACTGCTTGTAGGCCCTCCGGGAACAGGTAAAACATTGCTTGCACGTGCAGTAGCAGGTGAAGCCGGTGTTCCTTTCTTTAGTATTTCCGGTTCCGATTTTGTAGAAATGTTCGTGGGTGTCGGTGCTTCTCGGGTACGTGATTTGTTCGAGAACGCTAAGAAGAACGCGCCATGTATTATCTTCATTGATGAAATTGATGCTGTGGGTCGTCAACGCGGCGCCGGACTCGGCGGCGGACATGACGAGCGCGAGCAAACACTTAACCAATTGCTGGTTGAGATGGATGGATTCGGTGGTAACGAAGGCATTATTATTGTTGCGGCAACTAACCGCGCTGATATACTTGATCCTGCATTACTTCGTCCAGGACGTTTTGACCGTCAAATTACGGTTGACCGCCCTGACGTAAAAGGCCGTGAAGCTGTACTTAAGGTTCACGCTCGTAACAAGCCGCTTACGAAAGATGTAAGACTGGATGTTGTCGCTAAACGCACAACTGGATTCACGGGTGCTGATCTAGAGAATCTGCTAAATGAAGCAGCATTGCTAGCTGCACGTCGTAACCGCAAAGATATTTCCATGATTGAAGTGGATGAAGCCATTGACCGTGTTATCGTGGGTACTGAGAAACGTAGTCGGGTTATCAGTGACCGTGAGAAACGCATTGTTGCTTACCATGAAGCAGGCCATACTATAGCTGGTTATTTCCTTGAGCATGCTGATATGGTGCATAAAGTTACAATTATCCCACGCGGACGTGCCGGCGGATATGTTATTATGCTTCCGAAGGAAGATCGGATGATCGTTACCAAGCAGGAGCTTTTGGATAAGGTTACTGGATTACTTGGTGGACGTGTTGCCGAAGAATTGTTTATTGGTGAGATCGGTACGGGCGCATACAGTGACTTCCAACAGGCTACGCGCATCGTGCGTGCCATGATCATGGAGTACGGTATGAGCGATAAGCTTGGACCTATGCAGTTCGGCTCGTCTCAAGGCCAAGTATTCTTGGGTCGTGATATTGGGCATGAACAGAATTATAGTGATTCCATCGCTTATGAGATTGATCAAGAAATGCAGAACTTTATTACTTCGAGCTACGAACGTTGTAAAGAACTGTTGCTCAAATACTCTAAAGAAATGCACCTGATTGCCAATACGTTACTTGAGAAGGAAACACTTGAGCTTGATCAGATTAAAGAGCTGATTGAACAAGGATTCCTTTCTGAAGATGGTAAGGCTGAGGGTGGCGAAGGCGTTGCGCTTGAAGTTGGCGAACCTGTCATTGATAATATCGGTGATGTGCGTGTCCGCATTCAAGGCAAGTCTGAAGATACTGATTCCACGCCTCCGAACCTATCAAAGGAAATCCCGAACAAACCTGAATCTGAGGGTAATGACGGATCTGATGATGACAATAAAGGCGGCGGAACTAGCCTTACCTAAGCAGGATCACTATTCATAAGATGTAAATTAATCCGGAGAGCGTAATTGTCTCCGGATTTTTTATTTTAATTTTTAGGTAATTTCATGCTTGGAAGCCTGTCTAGTCACATTGACAGGGGCTGGAACGTTGTGTACATTAGTGATTAATATTACTTACTATTAACATCAGCTTATTCATTTTTTCGGATGATGGCTCATGCCATTTGATAACATCGCACCGGCGTAAAGCCGCGAAGATTTAAGGGGGAGAACAATCGGTGGAAGCTCTGGCACTTGAGCGTAAGCAGGAACAGAATCGAGAACTTCGTATACGTCTTGAACAGCTTAAGAAGGAAAGAAACGCAATCATTTTAGCTCATTATTATCAACGTGATGAAATTCAGGAGGTTGCCGATTTCCGGGGAGACTCTTTTTTACTCGCTCAGAAGGCTGCAGAGACTGATGCAGAGGTTATTGTATTCTGCGGTGTTCATTTCATGGGGGAAAGTGCTAAAATTCTGGCTCCAAACAAAACCGTCCTTATTCCTGATGAACGTGCAGGCTGCCCAATGGCTGATATGGTCAATGTAGACGGTTTGCGTAAGCTTAAAGCGCAACATCCAAATGCTAAAGTGGTGACTTATATCAACTCGTCTGCAGAGATTAAAGCGGAAACTGATATCTGTTGTACCTCTGCCAATGCCGTGAAAGTAATCGAATCCCTCGATGCTGAAGAAATTATCTGGGTACCCGATAAGAATCTTGGTCAATACGTACAAGATCAGACCGGCAAAAAACTGATTATCTGGGAAGGCTATTGCAACACTCATGATATGTTGACTGTTAAAGATGTAGTAGAAATGAGAGCGAAATACCCAGAAGCAGAATTTGTAGTTCATCCAGAATGTCGTCCGGAAGTAGTGGCCATGGGTGATTATGTAGGTAGTACTACATCCATTCTCGAGTATTGCCGGAAATCTGACCGTAAGCAATTTATCGTTGGAACTGAGGATGGTACAGGGTATCAGCTTCGTAAAGATAGTCCGGATAAAGAATTCCATTTTGCTACAAAATTTCTTGTTTGTCCTAATATGAAAGTTAACAATCTAAAAAAACTGGTGAAATGCCTGGAGACGATGAAGCCACAAATCTATGTACCGCCTGCTGTCGCCGACAAAGCCAGAACTTCCCTAGAGCGCATGCTACAAGTCCGGTAGTATGCGCTACTCTTTCGTTGAAACAGGTGAAACGCGGTCATGATTCCACAATATTTGGTTGATTTTGATCTTCGGGATATTCCTAAAGTAAAGACAGATTGTATTGTTATCGGTTCAGGGATTGCCGGATTGTTCACAGCTATTAAAGCTAGTGAAGATCGGCGTGTCATTATGATCACAAAGAAATCAGTAATGGAGAGTAATACTCGCTATGCACAGGGGGGGATCGCAGCTGTAATCGCTGAGGACGATTCCCCTGCTTACCACCGGCAGGATACATTAATGGCGGGAGCAGGTCTGTGCTCATCCACAGCTGTCGATGCACTTGTTAATGAAGGACCAGATAGAGTTCATGAGCTAATTCGTTTAGGTACTCTTTTTGATAAGGAAGATGGGGTACTGGCTTTGACGCAGGAAGGAGCGCATAGTCACCGTCGTATTTTGCATGCTAATGGAGATGCTACAGGGTATGAGATCGTTCGTGCCTTGGCTGAACAGGTAGCTGAACATGAGAACATTGAGGTGTGGGATGATCATTATGTCATTGATCTCATCACTGAAGGTGGAGAATGTGTAGGCGCATTGTTGCAGCGTCCCGGCGGCGGACGGTTATTCCTGCAAGGGGATGCGACTATTTTGTGCTCTGGCGGTGCAGGACAATTATTTAGATACACTACCAACCCTGAAGTAGCTACAGGCGACGGGGTAGCCATTGCTTATCGTGCCGGGGCTCATATACGAGATATGGAATTTATTCAATTTCATCCTACAGCATTGAGTTATCCTGGAGCTCCTAGATTCCTAATCTCCGAAGCAGTTCGTGGGGAAGGAGCAGTATTGCGCAATATTAATGGAGAGCGGTTCATGAAACGATATCATGAGTTGCTTGAGCTAGCCCCACGAGATATTGTAGCTCGGGCTATTGTAAGTGAAATGGAGCTTACAAAGTCAACGTTTGTCTATTTGGATATTACGCATGAATCCCCAGAAATGGTGAAGCATCGTTTCCCTACAATACATGAGACCTGTATGGGCTATGGACTGGATATTACAAGTGATTGGATTCCAGTGGCTCCAGCTGCGCATTATATGATGGGGGGCATTAAGACCGATCTGAATGGGGAGAGTACGATTCCTCGCTTGTTTGCTTGCGGGGAGGTTTCTTCCACAGGCGTACATGGGGCTAATCGATTAGCAAGCAATTCATTATCGGAAGCAGTTGTTTTTGGACATCGTATTATTGAGCGGATTCGCCAATTATCTCCGCTTGGATGTGATGTAACATCAGTTAGTAGCAACGAAGGGCGTGTTGATTCGCCAACTCAAGCTATTGTGGAACGCCGTTTGAAGCTACAAAAGGTAATGGTTCGATATGCTGGATTACGACGTAATGAAGAGACCTTGTCTAAGGGAATAGAAGAATTGAAACGGCAGCTACCCATCTTTGGATCCGTATTGACTAAACGCGAGGAATACGAGTTCGCTAATATGCTGACCTGCTGTTTGCTCGTGACAGAGTCTGCTCTAGCACGGGAAGAGAGTCGCGGGGCACATTACCGTGAGGATTACCCGCAGCGAAGTGATGATCAGTGGCGCAAGCACCTGCTTCAAATTCGCGATCTGGGAATAGTGGAGGAATTAAGCGATGATGTTTAATGGTTACAATGAAGAACTAGTACAATCCATTAAGGCTTGGCTGCGGGAAGATGTTGGTTCCGGTGATGTAACAACACAAATGACAATACCTGTTGGCCATGAATCTAAAGGGATTATTCATGCTAAAGAAGATGGCGTAATTTGTGGTATCCCGATTGCAGAGTTGGTTTTTGAAATTGTTGATCCTACGCTTAGCTTTACAGCCCTTGTAGAAGAAGGTCAAGCAGTGACAAAAGGGACTGTAATTATTGAGGTAGAGGGAAGCACACATGCAATTCTTACGGGTGAACGGCTTGCACTCAACTTGATGCAGCGTCTTTCCGGTGTAGCATCACGTACGTCATCTTTCGTACAGGTGCTCGATGGATTACCGACTCGTCTAGTAGATACACGTAAGACTACACCAGGACATCGTATGCTGGAAAAATATGCAGTTCGTGTTGGTGGAGGCTTTAATCATCGTTTTGGTCTATATGATGCGGTTATGATCAAGGACAATCATATCAAAGGTGCAGGTGGTATTAGGCAGGCAGTAGGTCGTGCGCGGAAGAACATTCCACATACGATGAGCATTGAAGTAGAGACTGAGAACTTAGAGCAAGTCGAAGAGGCGCTGGCAGCAGGTGCTGATATTATTATGCTTGATAATATGTCTAACGAGATGATGAAGCAAGCGGTGGCTAGGATTAAAGCTAAAGCTCCACATGTCAAGACAGAGGCCTCCGGCAATGTATCGTTAGAAACGGTTCGTGGGATCGCAGAAACAGGTGTGGATGTGATTTCTGTAGGACGCCTTACGTACTCCTTTTCCAGTCTGGATATTAGTCTAGACCTTAATGCCAAGAAGGAAGGGTCCTCATCATGATGCTTGCTGTCGATGTCGGTAATACCAATATTGTTCTCGGTGTATACAGAAAGCGCGAATTGTTACATCATTTTCGGCTAAGTACTGCCCGCCAATCCACCGTGGACGAATATGGAGTGCTGATACACAATCTTTTTCAGATGTCAGGGATCTCTGTCAAAGATGTGGAAGGTGTAATTATATCCTCGGTAGTTCCACCTCTGGTTAAGACTATCGTGGATATGTGTATAAAGTATATAGGCAAAGATCCGTTACTCGTAGGACCAGGGATAAAAACGGGACTTAATCTTCGCTATGAGAATCCGCGTGAGATTGGCGCAGACCGGATTGTTAATGCTGTGGCTGCGATTGAACAATATAAATGTCCGCTTGTTGTTGTTGATTTTGGTACGGCTACGACCTTCGACTGTATCGATGCAGGGGCTAATTATCTTGGAGGAGCGATTGTTCCGGGTCTTGTTATTTCTACAGAGGCCTTATACCAGCGGGCGTCGAAACTGCCACGAATTGAGTTGGAGAAGCCTAAAAAGGTTATCGGACGTAATACAGTTCACGCTATGCAGGCTGGTATTATTTTTGGGTATGCAGGCCAAGTCGAGGGGATTGTAAAGCGTATCAAAATCGAGATGAACGCTCCGGAACTGAAGGTTATTTCTACTGGAGGCCTCGCTTCGCTAATTGCGGGGGAGACGGATTGTATCGACGAAGTAAATCCTATGTTAACACTAGAAGGATTACGAATTATTTATGACCGTAACCAATAAAGATAAAGAAGCCTAAAGGGCGAAGAGATAGGAGGGCTATGCACCCAATGGAAAAAAAGAAGGATCGACTTATCCGTGGAACGGCTATGAATGGTAAAGTGAGAGCGTTTGCTGTCCGCACAACAGAATTGGTCGAGGAATTGCGGCGCAGACATGATACGTATCCAACGGCTACAGCCGCACTTGGACGTACAGTTACCGCTGCAGCCATGATGGGCGCTATGCTCAAAGGAAGAGAGAAGCTATGTATCATGGTCAAAGGGGATGGACCGATCGGGCAAATCGTTGCGGAGTCCAATGCGTTGGGAGAAGTGTGCGGTTATGTACACCATCCTCACATTCACTTACCTAGCAATAGTATGGGCAAATTGGATGTTGCTGGAGCCGTAGGAACTGAAGGGTTCATTGATATTATAAAGGATTTAGGTTTGAAGGAACCTTATCGAGGTAGTATTCCTATCATCTCCGGAGAACTTGCGGAAGATTTCACTTATTATTTCGCTGTTTCTGAACAAACCCCAGCTGCAGTTGGCTTAGGTGTATTAGTGGATACCGATGAGTCAGTGATTGTAGCCGGAGGGTTTATCGTGCAGCTTCTTCCAGGACTGACGGATGCGGAGATTACGGAGATCGAAAAAGCTCTAGGGGCTATGCCTTCCGTGACAACACTTCTTGATCAGGGTCTAGAGCCAGAAGAAATGCTGCGTTTTCTTTTGCCGGATGCCGTAGTTATGGATGAACTGGATATTAACTTTGCTTGTCAATGTTCGCGTGAGCGGGTAGAGCAGACATTGGTTAGCTTAGGGCAAGATGAACTGGAGAGATTAATTGCAGAAGATGAGCAGGCTGAAGTTGTATGTCATTTTTGCAACGAGGCTTATGTTTTTAATAAGGACGAATTACAGGTCATTTTAGAACAAGCGAAATCGTAGGGCATGGGATGATGACGAGACAGGAACGTGCACTTCGCAATACGGTTGTTATTCTGGCTGTTGCAACTTTAATGCTCGGGGGCCTATTGTTCTGGAGCTTACGCGCCATGGCTCTTCTAAAAGGGGATACAACAGAAAACGAAACACCGGATGCAGCGACTGCAGGCGGATTACCGATAACAGATAAGCAGTGGATGGATGAGCTCAAAAAAAAGCATGGCCACGAAGTGCTGGTTGGAATGATCAATCATATTGTTGTGGAGAAGGAAGCAAAGGCTCTGGGGATTACCGTGACCGACGATGAGGTTGAGCAAGAACTTGCACGAACTATGGTTGGATACGGATCGGAAGAACAGTATTATGCACAAATGCAGTCTCAGCTGGGGTTATCTCGTCAGGAAGTGTTCGCAGAAACGGCTTATCGTCTGACCTTACAAACAATAGCCACTGATGGTATTACGATTAAGGAAGCTGATATCGATACTTATTTAGACCAAAATACGGAGCGTTTCACTCCCAAAAGGGAATTGGAACTCTCCATGATTAAGGTTTCATCTTATGATGAAGGCGAGCAAGTAATGGATCGCTTGGAGCAGGGTGAGAATTTTGCTGATTTAGCTAGGGAAGTTTCCATTGATGCAGAGAGTCGGCAGCAAGGAGGCCGTTTGGGCAAAGTAGAGGAAGACGATCCTTTTTGGCCTGAGGGACTGCTTAAGACCGCTGCTAGTTTGGATGAGGGTGATATAGCGGGGCCGATTCAGGCGGAGGACGACTTCGCTATCATTCGACTAGAGAGTATTCACACACAAAATATTCCTGATCAAAAGGAAATTCGAGCGCTGATACGTCAAGAGCTGGCGTTGGAGCAAGCACCCCCTTTACAACAAGTGGAGAGTGATTTGCGCACGAAATATGATGTGGCAATAAATATTGACAACAGCCTGCAAGATTGATAATATGATATTAACGTAAAACCTACCGTTTTAGTCGGAAATAACTAACGGTGGTCCAATATCTATACCCCTTTATAGCAGTTATTATTGCATAATAGGGACACACATACAGAAGAGTAAAGTCACAATTTACGTTCTTATATCGCATTTATCATTCTAAGGAGGTTTTTGCTCATGGCTAAAGTCGTTAACAACGTAACAGAATTGATCGGAGGTACTCCGCTCGTTCGTTTGAATCGTCTGGCACAGGAAGGCTCCGCAGATATTTATTTGAAATTGGAATATCAGAATCCGGGATCAAGCGTAAAAGACCGTATCGCAATCAGCATCGTTGAAGAAGCTGAACGTGAAGGTCTACTGAAGCCTGGAGGTACAATTGTAGAAGCAACTAGTGGTAACACTGGTATTGGCTTGGCACTTGTGGCTGCGGCTAAAGGTTATAAGGCAGTTATCGTAATGCCGGAAACCATGAGCTTGGAACGCCGTAATCTACTTCGTGCATACGGAGCAGAATTGGTTCTGACTCCAGGATCGGAAGGCATGAATGGTGCGGTTAAGAAAGCGGAAGAAATTCTGAAAGAGAACCCAAGCTATTTCCCATCGGAGCAATTCAAGAATAAAGCGAACGTGAAGATCCACCGTGAGACCACTGGACCTGAAATCGTTGAAGCTATTGAGTCCATCGGAGGCCCACTGGATGCTTTTATTGCAGGTATCGGAACAGGTGGAACGATCACGGGTGCAGGTGAAGTGCTGAAGAGCAAATATCCTGACGTGAAGATCTATGCTGTGGAACCTGCTGCTTCTCCAATCTTGGCAGGAGGCAAACCAGGCCCTCACAAAATTCAGGGTATCGGAGCAAACTTCATTCCTGAAATCCTGAACCAGGACATTTATGATGAGATCATCCATGTTGAGAACGATGAAGCATTCGAAACTGCACGCCGTGTAGCTAAAGAAGAAGGCGTCTTGTCTGGCATTTCTTCCGGTGCAGCAGTATTTGCAGCACTTAAGGTTGCTAAAGACCTCGGTCCTGGCAAGAAGGTAGTTGTCATCATCCCAAGTAATGGTGAACGTTACCTGAGTACACCACTTTACAATTTCGAAGCGTAATTGTTTGCAATAACGTAATTTATAAGAGTCTTCATACCACTTTTCTGGTGGTGATGGAGACTCTTTTCGTTGATTATATGGGCAAAAGGCTCTATGGATATATGACTACCTAGACGTGGTAATTTATTATTTTTGAAAAATGCTATGGTTTTTACTGAAGACTTAAAAGCCATAATAATTTCCTATAGCTGGGGGCTTTTCAATAATGCCTTAAGTACAGTATACTGACAGGCAATATACTACTGATGATTAATAATAAGTAATTGCTAGATAAAACTAAGCAAATGCTTACGAAGTAAGTTTTATTGCGAAGTGATGTCTATGATGTAATTGCTTCATAAAACTAAGCAAATGCTTACGAAGTAAGTTTTGTCCCGAAGATTAAACTGTAGGATTATGCTAGACAAAACTTTTAGGAGGATGGCTTTGGAAATCATAACGACATGGAATGAGTGGGAACAATGGGCAGCTGAAGACTGGAGCATGTTCCCCTTGATTATAAAATCACCCAAGTGCTCGGGGGAATTGCCCGCATCCTGGAAGAAGGCCTGGGAACTAGCTTCCGAATACTCCGTAGTGTTGGAGAGTGGCAAGGGTGGCCGCTATACGTACTTGGGTTTAAATCCTTTATCAATATTAAAAGGCAAGGGAGAAGGCGCTGAGGTGTTTAGCCTTTCTCCCGAATCATTGGGTCATACAGCCGATGAGGGTTCACATGAGACTACAACGCTGATAGGTCAGCCGCTAGAGCTGCTACAGCAATGGATGTTAGGCTTCACCTCGCCAAGTCTAAACGTTCAGGGCATTCCTCCATTTACAGGTGGATGTATTGGATTTCTAGGGTACGATGTGGTTCGCTCATTGGAGCGTTTACCGTCTCTCGCACAAGATGATCCCGGTTTTCCTGGTTATCTCTTTATGAGGATGGATGAGGTATGGATTTATGATCACGAAGAGCATGTGCTTTATTGTGCTGTTCACGTCCCGGTTCCAGCAGAATGTGGGATGGAGGATTTGCAGAACCTTTATCTCGGTGCTATAGAACAGGCTGGGCGAATGGTAGAGCAGTGGCAGTTGATATCCACTGCTTCGGGATTGAACGAAGAGGTCAAAGGTAGCATTGAGGCCCTCACAGATTCCTCAGGGGAGTGGCCGGGTATGACCTCGGCCTTCTCACCTGAGAAGTTCCAGCAGGCCGTGCTGGACGTTCAGGAATACATCCGCCAAGGCGATGTATTTCAAGTGAACCTCTCGCTGCGCCAGGAGGCGCAGCTGAAGTCCTCGCCGGAGGATGTTTACGAATGGCTGCGCAAGCTCAATCCGTCCCCGTACATGGGGCTCTTGCGGTCGCCCGGCTTCGCGCTATCCAGCGCTTCACCGGAACTGCTCGTCAAGCTGCACGGGGACAAAGTGAGCGCACGGCCAATCGCCGGCACCCGGCGCCGAGGCCTGACTCCCGCGGAGGATGCCGCCATGGAGGCGGAGCTTCGCGGGAGCGAAAAAGAGATCGCCGAGCATATTATGCTTGTCGATCTGGAGCGCAACGACATCGGGCGTGTCGCTGCATATGGATCCGTCAGCGTGCCTGAGCTGATGACGGTGGAGCGCTACTCTCATGTGATGCATCTCGTTTCGCAGGTAGAGGGCCAGGTCGCACCGGATAAGGATGCTTATGCTGTAATCGCAGCATTGTTCCCAGGGGGAACGATTACAGGCGCACCCAAAGTAAGAACAATGGAAATCATTGAAGAGCTGGAGCCGGTTCGGCGTGGGCCGTACACAGGATCCATGGGCTTTATTGACTATAACGGAAATATGGAATTAAATATTATTATTAGAACACTGGCTGTAAAGGATGGAGTCGGATATATTCAGACAGGTGCGGGCATCGTGATCGACTCTGATCCCTACCGTGAATACCGTGAATGCCATAATAAAGCCAAAGCGGTAGTGAAGGCAGTACTCTGTAGTGAGTTACAGCAGGAATCCCAAACTACCAGCGGCGCCGAAGGGGGAGAAACACTGTGATCTTGGTCATCGATAATTATGATTCCTTTACGTATAACCTCGTACAGTATTTGGGTGAACTTGGGGAAGAGGTTAAAGTACACCGCAACGATGAAATTACCATTGAAGAGATTGAAAAAATGGCTCCCGATCATATTTTAATTTCTCCAGGACCATGTACACCTAATGAAGCGGGGATCAGTTTGGAATTGTTACATCATTTCAAAGGTATTATTCCAATCTTCGGCGTATGCCTTGGGCATCAGGCGATAGGCCAAGCATTTGGTGGAAATGTTATTCGTGCAGAGCGTTTGATGCATGGAAAGACATCCCCGATTCATCATAAGGGCACGTCGGTTTTTGAAGGTCTGGAGTCTCCTTTTACGGCAACAAGATATCATTCTTTGATTGTAGAGCGCGAGAGTCTGCCGGATTGTCTGGAGATTACAGCGGAGACCGAAGAAGGGGAGATTATGGCACTGCGCCATAAAGAATACCCTATCGAAGGTGTGCAATTCCATCCGGAATCGATTATTACGGATCATGGTCATACGATGCTGCGTAATTTCTTGAAACGGAGAGCCGGAGAAACGGCATGAAATATATAGGATTTAACAATGGTGTCATAGATGCAAGACAAGCCGTGGTTTCCGCCCTGGATCACGGTTTTTTATACGGCATAGGATTGTTCGAGACCTTTCGGACGTATGGGGGAGTGCCTTTTCTGCTGGAGCGTCATTTGAAGCGTATGGCAGAGGGGTGCAAGGAGCTTGGTATTCCATTTGCGCAGGATGTTGAACAGCTCCAGGAGTGGATCCAGCGTGTTATGGACAGAAATGAATTAAAAGAAGCTTATATACGCTATACCGTGACCGCTGGTGAGGATATTCTCGGGTTACCTGCGGGCGACTATTGCGAACCCAATCATTTGCTGTACATCAAAGCGCTGCCGAAAGTATCCGAAAAGATATATAGCGAAGGCAAAGACCTGCAACTGTTGTCCTTACGGCGTAACACTCCGGAGGGAGCAGTGCGATTCAAGTCTCTGCATTATATGAATAATATTTTAGCAAAGCGTGAGCTTAGGGGCTATGCCTCTGCGGCGAATGGTGCTGAAGGATTGATGTTAACTGCACAAGAGGTCATAGCAGAGGGCATTGTCAGCAACATCTTTTTTATAAAAAACAATGTTCTCCACACTCCAGATATCTCAACTGGGATTCTACCGGGAATTACCCGGGAAATGGTAATGGAGCTGGCTCGTAGTGCTAGAATTAGGGTAGAAGAGGGCGCATATCATTGGGAGCAGTTAAAAATAGCCGACGAAGTATTTCTTACTAATTCCGTACAAGAAATTGTCCCGGTCACAACGCTTTGGGAAAAAGATAAAAAATTTACCGTAGGCGATGGCCTTTGCGGCAGAATGACTTCGGATTTGATTTCATTCTATAGAGAAAGGACGGGAATACCGAAATGAGACCAGCCATATTCAAGCGGACATACCGCTGTGGAAATACTGATTTGGAATTGGGAAAGCGAACGCTGATTATGGGCATCCTGAATGTAACCCCGGATTCTTTTTCAGATGGAGGACTTTGGGATGATCCGGACAAAGCAGTAGAACATGCGCTACAAATGGCTGCAGACGGTGCTGATATTATAGATATTGGTGGAGAATCTACCCGTCCTGGTCATAAGCCAGTGGGGCTTGAAGAGGAATTAGCTCGTGTATTGCCTGTCATCGAGAGTATTCATCGAGCGGCACCGCATATTCCGTTATCTATAGATACGTACAAAGCTGAAGTGGCACGCCAAGCTATTGCTGCTGGTGCCCATATCATTAATGATATATGGGGCTGTAAGGCTGATCCGGAAATGGCGGTAGTGGCAGCAGCTGCAGACTGTCCCATTATTTTGATGCATAACCGGCAGGACCGTGATTATACGAATCTAGGTGCGGATATGTCGGCAGACCTTAAGGAAAGTATTGATCTTGCTTTAGCCGCAGGAGTGAAGTCAGCCAATATCATCTTGGATCCAGGGATCGGCTTTGCGAAGGATTTTAATGAAAATTTGCAGGCGATGATGCTTTTGGACGGGTTGACTGAGTTTGGCTATCCACTGTTACTGGCGACTTCACGCAAAAAATTCATCCGGACCGTACTTGATTTGCCCGCTGATGATGTTGTGGAAGGTACCGCAGCTACAGTAGCCTTTGGTATTGCTCAGGGCTGCCAGATCGTACGAGTGCATGATGTGTCCCTAATAAAACGAACGGTCAAGATGTGTGATGCGATGTTGTATGCTGCACCTCCATTGGTGCGTGAATAAAGATATTTTATAAAAAGGGCGGGTTTAAAGATGGATAAAATGACACTGCATCGAATGGAATATTACGGATATCATGGTGTTTTTGAAGAAGAGCGTAAGCTGGGCCAACGTTTTTATATTGATTTGGAGCTGGAACTTGATCTACAGGGAGCGGGCCAGAACGATGATTTGAACCAAACCGTAAACTATGCTGAAGTGCATGAACTGGTCAAAAACATTGTCGAAATAAAGTCCTTTAAGTTAATTGAGGCTCTGGCAGAATATATTGCATCCTCCGTACTGGACACTTATACTGTTATCAATGCAGTAACGGTAAAGGTAACTAAACCGCATCCGCCATTCGACATTCATTTTCAGGGAGTGACTGTGGAGCTGCGCAGAACTAGAAAGTGAGAACAAAGTCCATGAATATACATTCCACCTCTGAAGAATCAGAGGCTTATATTGCTTTAGGGGCTAATTTGGGCGACCGTGAAGGCACGCTGTCAGAGGCTTTGAACAGACTGAATAATCATGATGAAATATCGGTAGTTCGCTGCTCCAAAGTCTACGAGACAGAGCCAGTAGGTTATTTAGATCAGCCGCAGTTTCTTAATATGGCAGCAGCTTTGCGCACGACGCTTGCGCCAGAGACCTTGCTGGAAGTAATGCTGGGGATCGAAACGCAGCTAGGTCGTATCCGGGATATTCGCTATGGACCGAGAACGGTAGATCTAGATTTATTGTGGGTAGAGGGCCAGGCACTTGATACTCCGCATTTAACGTTACCGCATCCGCGTATGTTTGAGCGTGCATTTGTAATGCTTCCGCTCAGTGATATCGTTCCACAGAATGAACAGTCTTCCGGACTCCGCAAGTTGATTACAGCAGCGCTTCAAGACATAGACGGGAAGGAAGGAATTCGGTTGTGGACAACAAGCGTATGGGACGGAGGGTCAGGGCATTCCGCAAGCTAAAAGGCTATACTCAACAGGAACTTGCGGATCTCACTGGAATTTCCTTGGCTGTGCTTGGCGCAGTCGAGAGGGGCAATAGACGTTTGGAAGATCAAATTTTAGATAAAATTGCGAATGTACTAGGGGTTACAACCGAAGAGTTGGTGAACCCTGACTCATAATTTTTAAGCAATTCAAATAGGAATAATGGAAGTGATACGAATGCTGAAGATTGGCGACATTGAGATGAAAAATCAAGTTGTTCTGGCACCTATGGCTGGGGTGTGCAATCCGGCCTTTCGTCTAATCGCTAAAGAGTTTGGAACAGGTTTAGTCTGTGCGGAAATGGTGAGCGACAAGGCTATTATTCACGGAAATACTCGTACTCGCGAAATGTTGTTCGTGGATGAACGGGAGAAACCGCTTAGTTTGCAGATTTTTGGCGGGGATAGAGAATCACTGGTGCAAGCAGCTAAAGTGGTTGATAAAGAAACCAATGCTGATATTATCGATATCAATATGGGATGCCCAGTGCCTAAAGTAACTAAATGTGATGCAGGAGCCCGCTGGCTTTTGAATCCCGACAAAATCTATGAAATGGTCTCTGCGGTTGTCGATGTTGTCGATAAACCCGTAACCGTGAAAATGCGGATTGGCTGGGATAGCGAGCATATTTTTGTCGAAGATAATGCGCGTGCAGTAGAACGTGCCGGTGGCAAGGCTGTCAGCGTACATGGACGAACACGGGAGCAACTCTACACGGGGCGTGCAGATTGGAATTATATCAAGATGGCAAAAGAAGCGGTCTCCATTCCGGTTATCGGCAATGGTGATGTGAATACACCTGAAGATGCTCGGGCTATGCTTGATCAGACCGGTTGTGATGGCGTGATGATCGGGCGTGGTGCGCTAGGTAACCCATGGATGCTGTACCGTACGATTCAGTATTTAAGCACCGGGGAACTGATGCCTGAACCTGGATTGGATGAGAAGATTAAGGTTGCCATTCTTCATATGGATCGGCTGGTTGCACTTAAGGGAGAAGCAGTAGCCGTTCGGGATATGCGTAAGCATATGGCTTGGTATTTAAAAGGCCTGAAGTCTGCTGCACGAGTAAAGGATGTGCTCATGTTAGAGACAGAACGTGATGGAATGGTGAAGATTTTGAATGATTTTGTCGTTCAGCTAAAGCATGAAGAAGAGAATAAGGGTAATGAAATGTCTGCTTCCGCAGTATAAACGTTGTTTTCCTTACGCTTTTTGAACACATCCCACTTTATATGTGGTGTCATTGACATTTTGTAGCGGTTCCAATATAATTTCACAGTATAAAATCGCCGTTACAGTAAGAGCAATGCAGCAGGGAGGGTTCTTATCCTCCTAGATTAGCATATAGTATGGTGTTTTCAATAAATGTATACGACAGGAGAATCGGTTGAGATGAGCGATAAAGAAGTCATCCTTACGCCGGACGGGCTAAAGCGTCTGGAAGATGAGCTGGAATTCCTCAAATCTGTGAAACGCCGCGAGGTTGCTGAACGGATTAAGGTAGCGATTGGCTACGGAGATATCAGTGAGAACTCGGAGTATGAAGACGCGAAGAATGAGCAGGCTTTTATCGAAGGACGCGTTATCACCTTGGAGAAGATGCTTCGCAACGCGCGCATCATTAATAGCGACGAGATCGTTACTGATGTGGTAAGTATCGGTGTTACTGTAAGTGTTGAAGATTTGGAATATGGTGACACTATGGAATACACGATCGTAGGTACAGCGGAGTCCGATCCACTGAATAATAAGATCTCCAACGAAAGTCCAGTAGGCAAAGCCATCATCGGCAAGAAAATAGGCACGATTGTTGACGTTAATACACCTGCAGGCGTTATTCAATATAAAATTCTCGATATCAGAATGAAGTAGTGTACAGATCTTATAGTCTGTAAATAGATGTGCTGCCGAATGTATAAGTAGTTTTCTTGTATGCAGGCAGATAAGGGAACATTGTTTGGGAAAGCTTCCTTAGGGAAGCTTTTTTTCAAAATATAAGGGATTTATATCTGCAAGGGGATGAATAGCATGACCGAGGAAATGAATAATGTGGAGAATGCAGAGAACGAACTTAGTGAGCTTTTGCAAATCCGCCGTGCCAAATTGGACGAGCTAAGAGGACTTGGTATCGATCCTTTCGGCAAAAAGTATGAGCGTACAGCTAACGCTGGCGACCTAGTATCGAAGTATGATGGACTTTCTAAAGAAGAATTGGACGAGCTATCTGTTGAAGTCAGCATAGCGGGTCGCATTATGGCAAAACGTGTTATGGGTAAAGCCAGTTTTGCGCATATCCAAGATCTCAGTGGAAGAATTCAGCTTTATGTTCGTCAAGACAGCATTCCTGAAACGCAATACGCAGCGTTCAATGTTCTCGATCTAGGAGACATCATCGGCGTTCGCGGAACAGTATTCAAAACCAAAACAGGCGAGACCTCCATCAAAGTGCATAATCTCGAAGTCTTGTCCAAGTCCTTGTTGCCGCTTCCTGAGAAATATCATGGTCTTAAAGATGTAGAGCTGCGTTACCGTCAGCGCTATGTTGATTTGATTATTAATCCGGAAGTTCAACAGACCTTTATTGCTCGTTCAAGAATCATTCAATCTATGCGTCGTTATTTGGATTCACTTGGCTATCTTGAAGTTGAGACACCTACACTTCATGCGATTGCCGGTGGAGCTGCAGCGCGTCCGTTCATTACTTACCACAACACGCTTGAAATGCAGCTTTATATGCGTATTGCTATTGAGCTTCATTTGAAACGTCTTATTGTTGGTGGACTGGAAAAAGTATACGAAATCGGTCGTGTATACCGTAATGAAGGAATTTCTACGCGTCACAATCCTGAGTTTACTATGATTGAGCTGTATGAAGCTTATGCTGATTACAAGGACATCATGAACCTTACGGAGAATATGATCGCTCATATTGCCCAAGAGGTATTAGGAACTCAACAGGTCGACTATCAAGGCAAGCCGGTAGATCTGTCACCAGGATGGCGTCGTGTAACTATGGTTGATGCCGTTAAAGAAGTAACCGGTGTTGATTTCAGTGTTCATATGACAGATGAGGAAGCACAGGCTCTGGCAAAAGAGCACCGTGTACCTGTAGAGAAGCACATGTCTTTCGGTCATATCCTTAATGCTTTCTTCGAGCAATTTGTAGAGGAAACTCTGATTCAGCCTACCTTTGTAATGGGACATCCGGTTGAAATCTCACCACTGGCGAAGAAAAACGATGAGGATCCACGCTTCACCGATCGTTTTGAATTGTTTATTGTGGGTCGTGAACATGCGAATGCATTTAGTGAATTGAATGATCCGATCGACCAGCGTCAACGCTTTGAAGCACAAATCCAGGAGAAAGAGCAAGGTAATGACGAAGCTCATGAAATGGACGATGACTTTATCCGTGCTTTGGAATATGGTATGCCTCCTACAGGTGGACTGGGAATCGGTGTAGACCGTTTGATCATGTTGCTTACCAATTCTGCATCTATTCGTGATGTACTGCTGTTTCCGCATATGCGTAACCGTACAAACGAATAGTATTTATACAACAATGAGCACAGGGGAGCTGTCTAGCGGCGGTTCTCCTTGGCTACTGTTGATCAGAAGGTAAAGATTCTGGTATCGTTATGAGGATATAAAGCTTAATACTAATTTGTTCGAAAAAAAGTGTTGCAATGAATCTCTATACATGATATATTCTATTTCTGGCCGAGAAACACACATGCCGAGCTCGAAAAAGAAGTTAAAAAAAGAGCTTGACATTAAACGGCCGAACATGATATAGTATAAGAGTTGCTGCTGAGACATTAAACGGCGCCAACGAGAACTTGATCTTTGAAAACTGAACAACGAGTGAGTAGGAAATCACGAAAGTGATATCCAAAATTAGAGAATTAATTTTCTCGTCAGATGTTTCAAAATGAGCATATCGCTCTTTTCAATACTAATTGGAGAGTTTGATCCTGGCTCAGGACGAACGCTGGCGGCGTGCCTAATACATGCAAGTCGAGCGGAGTTATTTTGAAAGCTTGCTTTCAAAATAACTTAGCGGCGGACGGGTGAGTAACACGTAGGCAACCTGCCCCTTAGACTGGGATAACTACCGGAAACGGTAGCTAATACCGGATAATTTCTTTTTTCTCCTGAAGAAAGAATGAAAGACGGAGCAATCTGTCACTGAGGGATGGGCCTGCGGCGCATTAGCTAGTTGGTGGGGTAACGGCCCACCAAGGCGACGATGCGTAGCCGACCTGAGAGGGTGAACGGCCACACTGGGACTGAGACACGGCCCAGACTCCTACGGGAGGCAGCAGTAGGGAATCTTCCGCAATGGACGAAAGTCTGACGGAGCAACGCCGCGTGAGTGATGAAGGTTTTCGGATCGTAAAGCTCTGTTGCCAGGGAAGAACGTCCGGTAGAGTAACTGCTATCGGAGTGACGGTACCTGAGAAGAAAGCCCCGGCTAACTACGTGCCAGCAGCCGCGGTAATACGTAGGGGGCAAGCGTTGTCCGGAATTATTGGGCGTAAAGCGCGCGCAGGCGGTCATTTAAGTCTGGTGTTTAAACCTTGGGCTCAACCTGAGGTCGCACTGGAAACTGGGTGACTTGAGTACAGAAGAGGAAAGTGGAATTCCACGTGTAGCGGTGAAATGCGTAGATATGTGGAGGAACACCAGTGGCGAAGGCGACTTTCTGGGCTGTAACTGACGCTGAGGCGCGAAAGCGTGGGGAGCAAACAGGATTAGATACCCTGGTAGTCCACGCCGTAAACGATGAGTGCTAGGTGTTAGGGGTTTCGATACCCTTGGTGCCGAAGTTAACACAGTAAGCACTCCGCCTGGGGAGTACGGTCGCAAGACTGAAACTCAAAGGAATTGACGGGGACCCGCACAAGCAGTGGAGTATGTGGTTTAATTCGAAGCAACGCGAAGAACCTTACCAGGTCTTGACATCCCTCTGAATCCACTAGAGATAGTGGCGGCCTTCGGGACAGAGGAGACAGGTGGTGCATGGTTGTCGTCAGCTCGTGTCGTGAGATGTTGGGTTAAGTCCCGCAACGAGCGCAACCCTTAACTTTAGTTGCCAGCAAGTAATGTTGGGCACTCTAGAGTGACTGCCGGTGACAAACCGGAGGAAGGTGGGGATGACGTCAAATCATCATGCCCCTTATGACCTGGGCTACACACGTACTACAATGGCCGGTACAACGGGAAGCGAAGCCGCGAGGTGAAGCCAATCCCATCAAAGCCGGTCTCAGTTCGGATTGCAGGCTGCAACTCGCCTGCATGAAGTCGGAATTGCTAGTAATCGCGGATCAGCATGCCGCGGTGAATACGTTCCCGGGTCTTGTACACACCGCCCGTCACACCACGAGAGTTTACAACACCCGAAGTCGGTGGGGTAACCCGCAAGGGAGCCAGCCGCCGAAGGTGGGGTAGATGATTGGGGTGAAGTCGTAACAAGGTAGCCGTATCGGAAGGTGCGGCTGGATCACCTCCTTTCTATGGAGAATCGTCTTCTGCAATGAAGACATTCAAATCGGAAGTTAAACTTCCACAACTCACTCGTTGCTCAGTTTTGAGAGTTTAAGCTCTCATCTTTAAACTTGATCCTTGAAAACTGGATACCGAAACGAATTTGCGTTTTAGAACATCTTTTAGCAACTTGTGTAAACAAGTAAATGTTATTAGTGAGATTTTTCTTAGGAAAAATCAAGGTTAAGCTAATAAGAGCACACGGAGGATGCCTAGGCGCCAGGAGCCGACGAAGGACGTGGCGAACAACGAAACTGCCTCGGGGAGCTGTAAGCAAGCTTTGATCCGGGGGTGTCCGAATGGGGAAACCCAGCTGTGGTAATTCGCAGTTACTCATCTCTGAACACATAGGAGATGTAGAGGCAGACCAGGGGAACTGAAACATCTAAGTACCCTGAGGAAGAGAAAACAATAGTGATTCCGTCAGTAGCGGCGAGCGAACGCGGAACAGCCTAAACCTAAGAGCTTGCTCTTAGGGGTTGTGGGACGTCTCACATGGAGTTACAAAGGAATATGGTAGGTGAAGAGGTCTGGAAAGGCCCGCGATAGAGGTAAAAGCCCTGTAACCTAAACTGTGTTCTCTCCGAGACGGATCCCGAGTAGTGCGGGGCACGTGAAACCCCGTATGAATCCAGCAGGACCATCTGCTAAGGCTAAATACTACCTGGCGACCGATAGTGAAACAGTACCGTGAGGGAAAGGTGAAAAGCACCCCGGAAGGGGAGTGAAATAGAACCTGAAACCGTGTGCTTACAAAAAGTCAGAGCCCTATTAATGGGTGATGGCGTGCCTTTTGTAGAATGAACCGGCGAGTTACGTTTAACATGCAAGGTTAAGTCGAGAAGACGGAGCCGCAGCGAAAGCGAGTCTGAATAGGGCGATTGAGTATGTGGACGTAGACCCGAAACCGTGTGATCTACCCCTGTCCAGGGTGAAGGTGCGGTAACACGCACTGGAGGCCCGAACCCACGCATGTTGAAAAATGCGGGGATGAGGTGGGGGTAGCGGAGAAATTCCAATCGAACTCGGAGATAGCTGGTTCTCCCCGAAATAGCTTTAGGGCTAGCCTCGGTATAAGAGTAGTGGAGGTAGAGCACTGATTGGGTGCGGGGTCCGCAAGGATTACCAAGCTCAGTCAAACTCCGAATGCCATATACTTATTGCCGGGAGTCAGACAGTGAGTGCTAAGATCCATTGTCAAAAGGGAAACAGCCCAGACCATCAGCTAAGGTCCCCAAGTGTGTGTTAAGTGGGAAAGGATGTGGAGTTGCACAGACAACCAGGATGTTGGCTTAGAAGCAGCCACCATTGAAAGAGTGCGTAATAGCTCACTGGTCGAGTGACTCTGCGCCGAAAATGTAACGGGGCTAAACACACCACCGAAGCTATGGCTAGATACGTATGTATCTGGGGTAGGGGAGCGTTGTATGTGGGTTGAAGGTGTACCGTAAGGAGCGCTGGACAGCATACAAGTGAGAATGCCGGTATGAGTAACGAAAAGATCAGTGAGAATCTGATCCGCCGAAAGCCCAAGGTTTCCTGAGGAAGGCTCGTCCGCTCAGGGTAAGTCGGGACCTAAGGCGAGGCCGAAAGGCGTAGTCGAAGGACAACAGTTTGAAATTACTGTACCACCGTAATCCGCTATGAGCGATGGGGTGACGCAGGAGGGTAGTGACGCGGACTGATGGATATGTCCGTCTAAGCAGTGAGGCTGATGTGTAGGCAAATCCGCACATCATTAAGGCTGGGCTGTGATGGGGAGCGAAAATTACAGTAGCGAAGGTCATGATCTCACACTGCCAAGAAAAGCCTCTAGTCAGGAGAAGGTGCCCGTACCGCAAACCGACACAGGTAGGCGAGAAGAGAATTCTAAGGCGCGCGGAAGAACTCTCGTTAAGGAACTCGGCAAAATGACCCCGTAACTTCGGGAGAAGGGGTGCCCCGGTAGTGTGAATAGCACGAGGGGGCCGCAGTGAAAAGGCCCAAGCGACTGTTTAGCAAAAACACAGGTCTGTGCGAAGCCGCAAGGCGAAGTATACGGGCTGACGCCTGCCCGGTGCTGGAAGGTTAAGGGGAGTGGTTAGGGGTAACCCGAAGCTATGAACCGAAGCCCCAGTAAACGGCGGCCGTAACTATAACGGTCCTAAGGTAGCGAAATTCCTTGTCAGGTAAATTCTGACCCGCACGAATGGCGTAACGACTTGGGCGCTGTCTCAACGAGAGATCCGGTGAAATTTTAATACCTGTGAAGATGCAGGTTACCCGCGACAAGACGGAAAGACCCCATGGAGCTTTACTGCAGCTTGATATTGAATTTGGGTACGATCTGTACAGGATAGGTGGGAGCCGTAGAAATCGGAGCGCAAGCTTCGGTGGAGGCGCCGTTGGGATACCACCCTGATCGTATCTAGGTTCTAACCTAGTACCCTAATCGGGTACGGGGACCGTGTCAGGCGGGCAGTTTGACTGGGGCGGTCGCCTCCTAAAGAGTAACGGAGGCGTTCCAAGGTTCCCTCAGAATGGTTGGAAATCATTCGAAGAGTGCAAAGGCATAAGGGAGCTTGACTGCGAGACCTACAAGTCGAGCAGGGACGAAAGTCGGACTTAGTGATCCGGTGGTACCGCATGGAAGGGCCATCGCTCAACGGATAAAAGCTACCCTGGGGATAACAGGCTTATCTCCCCCAAGAGTCCACATCGACGGGGAGGTTTGGCACCTCGATGTCGGCTCATCGCATCCTGGGGCTGAAGTAGGTCCCAAGGGTTGGGCTGTTCGCCCATTAAAGCGGTACGCGAGCTGGGTTCAGAACGTCGTGAGACAGTTCGGTCCCTATCTGTCGTGGGCGCAGGAAATTTGAGAGGAGCTGTCCTTAGTACGAGAGGACCGGGATGGACGTACCGCTGGTGCACCAGTTGTTCCGCCAGGAGCATGGCTGGGTAGCTACGTACGGACGGGATAAGCGCTGAAAGCATCTAAGCGTGAAGCCCCCCTCAAGATGAGATTTCCCAATTAGTAAGACCCCTTGAAGACGACGAGGTAGATAGGTTGGAGGTGGAAGTGCAGTAATGCATGGAGCTGACCAATACTAATCGGTCGAGGGCTTATCCTATACTTAAGACGCAAATTCAATTCGGATTCAGTTTTCAGGCATCAAGCCTGTAACACGCTTAGAAATTCATTCTCACTTCTGGTGATGAACCGAATTTCACGCGGCAGCGTCTGTTTCACAGACGCATGTTTGGTGGCGATAGCGGAGGGGTTCCACGCGTACCCATCCCGAACACGACCGTTAAGCCCTCCAGCGCCGATGGTACTTGGACCGAAGGGTCCTGGGAGAGTAGGACGTTGCCAAGCACGCAAGACCACTGTTGAGTAATCGACAGTGGTCTTTTTGTTATATTATTGAAGAATTCATTAGGGTTTATTTTGAGATACTACATTAGAGATAGGTGTAAGCATTGGTGATGGGTATGGTGGATTGTATAATTTCACCACTAAATGTCCACTCTGTGCGGACAATAGTCCAATAATTCGCTTACGCGGGAGTCGTTTTTTGAATACCTACTCTGATGATGTAATGTTCTTGACAGTCCAAATGCCCTTTGCTAAGATGGCAATAATATATTTTTGGATAAGCATCTCAAACCTAAATTGAAGATATGAACTTGTTCAACTTCCAGATGTACAGAGTTGTCTGTCGTGAATGGACTTAAAGTCGAAGGTTCTTCTTTTATAAAGTTTGTAGGCGGGTATAATTTAAAAACAACCGAGGAGGAATGACCCAGGTGTGGAAAGATAAGTTTGGTAAAGAAGGTCTGACTTTTGATGATGTGCTGCTGGTTCCGCGTAAATCTGAGGTACTGCCGAAGGAAGTAGATTTGACTACAGTTCTAAGTAAGAATGTGAAGTTGAACATCCCGCTTATGAGTGCAGGTATGGACACAGTCACAGAAGCGGCTATGGCCATTGCTATTGCTCGTGAGGGTGGTATCGGGATTATTCACAAGAATATGCCTGTAGAGCAGCAAGCGGAAGAAGTGGATCGTGTAAAGCGTTCCGAGAGCGGAGTTATTACTAACCCATTCTCTCTTTCAGCAGAACATCTGGTATCCGATGCTGAACTGCTGATGGGTAAATATCGTATTTCCGGAGTACCGATTGTAGACAATGACAACAAACTGGTCGGTATTCTGACTAATAGAGATTTACGTTTTATTCATGACTTTAATATTCCAATCAAAGAAGTTATGACACATGAGAATCTCGTGACTGCTGCTGTAGGAACGACACTTCAAGAAGCAGAAGGCATCTTACAACGTCATAAAATTGAGAAATTGCCGCTGGTGGACGAGAATAACGTTCTTAAGGGCCTAATCACAATTAAAGATATCGAGAAGGCGATTCAGTTCCCTAACGGAGCGAAAGATGCACAGGGTCGCTTACTGGTTGGAGCAGCTGTTGGTATCTCTAAAGATACATTCGAGCGTACTGCAGCGTTAGTGAAATCAGGTGTGGATTTGATCGTCGTCGATTCTGCACATGGTCACCACATTAATATTATTGAAGCGGTTCGCCAAATTCGTGAGTTGTATCCTGATCTTACAATTGTTGCTGGTAACGTGGCTACAGGTGAAGCAACCCGTGAACTTATTGAAGCTGGAGCTTCTGTAGTTAAAGTAGGTATTGGACCTGGATCTATCTGTACAACACGAGTTATCGCTGGTATCGGTGTTCCGCAGGTTACAGCCATTTATGATTGTGCAACGGTTGCTCGTGAGTACGGAGTTCCTATCATCGCTGACGGTGGAATCAAGTACTCCGGTGAAATCACGAAGGCTATTGCCGCTGGTGCTCATGCAGTAATGATGGGAAGTATGTTTGCGGGTACAGAAGAAAGCCCAGGAGAATCGGAGCTTTATCAAGGCCGTAAATTTAAAGTATATCGTGGTATGGGCAGTATGAGTGCCATGAAACAAGGTAGTAAGGATCGTTATTTCCAGGATGACGATAAGAAGCTTGTTCCTGAAGGAATTGAGGGTCGTATCGCTTTTAAAGGGCCTCTTTCGGATACCGTTCATCAATTGATTGGCGGATTGCGTTCGGGTATGGGCTACTGTGGGACCAAGTCACTCGAAGAACTTCGGAATGACACTTCTTTCATTCGCATCACAAGTGCTGGACTTCGCGAAAGCCATCCACATGATGTGCAAATTACGAAAGAAGCTCCAAACTATTCCGTGTAATGGACTAGAAAGACTATTTTTTGGACAGACAGGACTATTTCGTCCTGTCTGTCTTTTTTTGCGTGTACCCCTGTGTTAGAATAGAACAAGCTATTGATATGAGGTTTAAAGGAGAGTAGTAATCATTGAAGCACAAACAGAAATTTAACGGTAAGCAATTTATGATTAAGACAGTCACAGTAGGTCTACTTTTAAATATGTTAGTTTCCACTCCGCTTCCGGCATTCGCTGAGGAAGGTACGACTACGACAATACAGGCTGGTACTGCAACTAAGACAACTCAGAAAGCAGTAAAGATCCCTTCTGTGGAATCACTGGGTCTAAATTTGAAATCAGCGGTTCTAATAGAACCAACAACAGGTGAAATTCTTCTATCTATGAATGCAGATGAGGCTTTGCCTCCAGCTAGTATGACTAAGATGATGACAGAGTATCTTGTAGCAGAAGCGGTGAAGACTGGACAGCTTTCATGGGATCAAAAAGTCATAGTGGGGGAAAATGCGTCTAAACAGGTTGGATCACGTATTTTTCTAGCGGAAAATGACGAGCATACGGTTGAAGAGCTGTACATAGCAATGGCTGTCGGATCTGCAAATGATGCTACAGTAGCTTTGGCAGAACTAGTTTCCGGATCAGAATTGGAATTCGTAGAGCTAATGAATCAGACTGCCCAGAAGATGGGGATGAAAACTGCCTATTTTGTTAATTCTACTGGATTAGACAAAGCTGACATGCCTAAGAAGTTCCGCTCAACTGATAAGAAAGAAAACGTAATGTCAGCGATGGATGCTGCTATTCTTGCCAAATATATCGTTACTGATCATCCTGATTTTAATAGATTTACAACGGTTCAGTCGTATAAGTTCCGTGAACGTGATACCGCACCAATGATTAACTTTAACTGGATGTTGGAAGCTAACAAGAGTATCCAGAATTTTAAGGCTTATGCTTATGAGGGATTGGATGGTTTGAAAACAGGCCATACCGCTAGAGCAAAATATTGTTTTGCAGGTACAGCTGTACGTGATGGCATGCGTCTGATAAGTGTAGTAATGGGGGCTAATACAGAGCCACACCGTTTTACAGAGACGAAGAAAGTACTTGATTTCGGATTTAATAATTTTGAAATCAAACAGGTCGTGGCCCCTAAAGCAGTGATAGCCGGCAACGAAACCGTGCCAGTTCTTAAAGGGAAAAATAAAAAGGTGTCTGTAGTTACGGATGAAGCTGTTTCGTTTATCGTCCCTAAGGGAACAACCTCCCCTCAAATTAAAACAACTGTTGAAATAAATGATCCAGCAACCTTAGTTGCTCCTATAGAACAATCTGCTAAAGTGGGTAAGGTTACTTATTCCTACCAAGTTGAAGGCATGTCTGATGTTCAGCAGAAGACAGTTAATCTGATTACTGCTGAAGAAGCGGAGAAAGCCGGTTGGTTCAGTTTATTCCTTAGAGCCATTGGAGATTTCTTCGGCGATTTATTTACAGGGATCAAGAACTTGTTCTAATGAATTTAGCATCGAAAATTGCGTTAAATCCGAGTAAGTGGATTGTATATTTCCCTTCATTGGGGTAAAATTACAAGTTAGATTAAGATAGATCATTCGGGGGGCTAGGACATGGAAACTGGAACATCGCGAGTTAAAAGAGGCATGGCAGAAATGCAAAAAGGCGGCGTCATTATGGACGTCATGAATGCAGAACAAGCAAAAATTGCTGAGGCTGCGGGTGCAGTAGCTGTTATGGCATTGGAACGCGTGCCTTCTGATATTCGCGCAGCTGGCGGTGTAGCACGGATGGCCGATCCTACAATTGTAGAAGAAGTTATCAAAGTGGTAAGTATCCCTGTTATGGCTAAGGCTCGTATTGGCCATTACGTAGAAGCAAAGGTTCTGGAATCCTTGGGTGTCGACTATTTGGATGAGAGTGAAGTTCTTACTCCTGCTGATGAAGTCTTCCATATTAATAAACGTGAGTTCACTGTTCCGTTCGTATGTGGAGCTAAAGACTTGGGTGAAGCCTTGAGACGTATTAACGAAGGTGCATCCATGATCCGTACGAAAGGTGAACCAGGAACAGGAAATATTGTTGAAGCAGTGCGTCATATGCGCTTTATCAATAGTCAAATCCGCAAAGTAACTAATTTGTCCAAGGATGAGCTATATAATGAAGCTAAGAACCTGGGAGTTCCTTACGAGCTACTGCTTGAAGTGCATGAGCTTGGTAAGCTGCCGGTTGTTAACTTTGCTGCTGGCGGTGTAGCAACTCCTGCCGATGCTGCCCTGATGATGCATCTAGGTGCGGATGGTGTGTTTGTAGGCTCAGGTATTTTTAAATCGGACAACCCTGAGAAATTTGCCCGTGCGATCGTTGAAGCCACTACACACTATACTGATTACAAACTGATTGCAGAAGTATCTAAGAACCTTGGCGCACCAATGAAGGGGATTGATATTGCAACTCTAACCCCGGCTGAACGTATGTCGGAGCGTGGCCGTTAATAGAGAGAAGGTTGCCGGATGAAAATAGGAGTGCTGGCGCTTCAAGGCGCAGTTACGGAGCATATTGTTAGTATAGAGAAGACCGGAGCAGTGGGCGTACCTATCAAGCGAGTAGAGCAGCTTGAGGAGGTTGATGGCCTAATTATTCCTGGTGGTGAGAGTACAACGATCGGTAAACTGATGCGAAAATATGGCTTCATCGAAGCGATACGTGATTTCTCCAATCAGGGTAAGCCGATTTTTGGAACATGCGCGGGTATGATTATTCTGGCCAAACAAATTGCCGGCGGCGAACCAGGGCATTTGGAGCTAATGGATATTAAGGTGGCTCGGAATGCATTCGGTCGTCAACGGGAAAGCTTTGAATGTGATCTGGAGGTTAAAGGAATTGATGAGCCGGTTCGTGCTGTTTTTATACGTGCACCGCTTATCAACGAGGTAGGCCCGGATGTAGATGTGCTTACAGTCTATAATGATGAGATTGTAACTGCACGGGAGGGTAACCTGCTGGTGTCTTCTTTTCATCCAGAATTGACCGATGATTTCAGACTGCATCAATATTTTGCTGATATGGTAGAGGCTACTAGGCAAGTGCAACAACAGAATCGCATATAAGAACATTCTGACTCTTTCAAAGCTGTAAGCAGCAATTTGAAAGAGTTTAGGCTGTTTTCAGGAGGGAAACTTTGTGTTAGACGTAAAAGTATTACGCAGTGATTACACTCGAGTTGAACAAGCCTTAGAGAAACGGGGTAAATCACTGGATTTAATTGCTGATTTTCCACAACTTGATCTACGCAGACGTGAATTACTGCAAGAAACAGAAGGTCTTAAGAACCGTCGTAATACGGTATCTGGTGAAGTAGCGAAGAAGAAAAAGAATGGTGAGCCAGCAGATGACCTAATTGCAGAAATGCGTACGGTATCTGACCGAATTAAAGAGCTTGATGACGAAGTGCGTGAATTGGAAGTTCAGATTGCTGAACTTACTATGAGTATTCCGAATATTCCTCATGATTCAGTTCCAGTTGGTAAATCTGAGGATGATAACGTAGAATTGCGTCGCTGGTCGGAGCCAAAGGAATTCGGATTTACTCCGAAATCACATTGGGAGCTTGCGCAGCAGCTTGATATTATTGATTTTGAAGCTGCAGCGAAGGTTACGGGATCTCGGTTTGTTTTTTATAAAGGACTGGGAGCACGCTTAGAGCGGGCGCTTATTAACTTTATGATGGATCTGCACAGTGGTGAGCATAACTATGAAGAAATGCTGCCGCCATACATTGTGAATAAAGACAGCTTGTACGGAACGGGGCAACTTCCTAAGTTTGAGGAAGATCTGTTTAAGTTACGTGATACTGAATACTATTTGATTCCTACAGCGGAAGTACCTGTAACCAACTACTATCGCGAAGAGATTTTGACAGCAGCAGATCTACCTAAGTATCATGTAGCTTACAGCTCTTGTTTCCGTTCTGAGGCGGGTTCAGCTGGCCGTGATACTCGCGGTCTGATCCGTCAGCATCAATTCAACAAGGTAGAGCTGGTGAAGCTTACTACTCCTGAATCCTCTTATGAGGAGTTAGAAAAAATGACAGCAGATGCTGAGCGTGTGCTGCAGCTTCTTGGATTGCCTTATCGCGTACTTGGGCTATGTACAGCTGATATGGGCTTTACATCGGCTAAGACGTACGATTTGGAAGTATGGCTGCCTGAGAGTGGAATGTACCGTGAGATCTCTTCTTGCTCGAATACGGAGGACTTCCAAGCGCGTCGGGCAAATATTCGTTTCCGTAAAGATCCGAAATCCAAACCTGAATTTGTTCATACACTGAACGGATCTGCTTTGGCTGTTGGGCGTACTGTTGCAGCAATTCTTGAGAATTATCAGCAAGAGGATGGTAGTGTTCTGATTCCAGAATGTCTACAACCGTATATGCGCAATGTAAAATCGATCCAACCTAAAACTATTTAAGAAAATAGTTGCTTTTTCTTCGCACCATATGGTACAATTACTAATGCATGTGAAATTTATATGCATTTGGAGAGGTACCGAAGCGGTCATAACGGGGCGGTCTTGAAAACCGTTAGGGTGCAAGCCCACATGGGTTCGAATCCCATCCTCTCCGCCATTCCTTTACAAATGCACACCGCATAAGGCTTTGCGGTGATTATGATTGAAACGCACTAGACTGTTGAACAACGGTCTGGTGCGTTTTTTTGTGTTCGTGACCGTTAGAGAAAAATCTAACGGGAGGTACTCAATATGAATGTGAACACAGGAAAAACAGCCCATAAACGGGGGCAAAGAAAGAATAATTTAGACATCCCTCAGCGGTTATTAGACCGCCTTACTCCTTCGGTCTTGGAAACGCCCCGCTCCACGCTTCAAGAAGCCGAGAAACCTCGCCCTGAGACGTTGACACTGGACAAGCTATTTAACCGCTACTATGCCGCACGGCAAGCGGCAGGAGCAGCAGAACGCACCTTAGAAGACTACAGGAAGCATATGAACTGGTTTCGACATTTCTTGGCATCGGAGTACAGCGGTCTAGATAACTTTGTACCTAACCGTGATGTCATTCGTGTATGGATTTCATCTATGTTGACGTTACAAAAGTTGAAACCTTCGACAATAAATATCAGATTACGTACAGTTAAGGCAATGTTCAATTGGGCTATAAGTGAAGGGATTATTAGAGAATCCCCTTTTGAGAATGTAGAATTATTGAAAGTACCTGAAGAAGACTTCCAAGTAATTTCAAAGGCACAGGAACGGAAGCTTTTTAATTGCTGTGAATTGACTACCTACTTAGGACTGCGTGATGCATTATTGATGTCTTTTCTGCTTGATACAGGAGTACGTATTGGGGAGTGTATGAGAATATTTGTAGAGGAAGTTGATTTACAGAACCGCTCTGCTTCCGTACGTGCAGAATCAGCTAAAACTAGAAAAGCGCGAACAGTTTACTTTGGAGTAAGAACCCAAGAGCTATTGGTTATTTACCTCGCTTGGCATGAGATGAACGGACAAGCTCCAAATTTATTTTTAAATGAATATGGTCAGCCATTAGATAAGAATTGGGCAACCAGATGTATTAGCTACATCGGGAAGAAGGCTAAGATTACGGGGGTTCGTATAAGCCCTCACACATTCCGACATACATTTGCTACTCGTTATATAAAGGCAACAGGCGACCCTTTTTCATTACGACGATTACTCGGACATTCATCAATGGAAATGGTCAACCGTTATGTTAATCAGGATGTTGCTGATGTTCGTGAGCAATATGAGAAGTTTATGAACAGAGGGGACTGAACGATGCTTACGGTCTAAGGTATGGTTGGGAAGAAGGCGTAACTGCCACCCGAACTTCTGGGCATTGTCAGAAAGCATATAAGCGATGCTGTAGATTAATTTGATGAGCACTACAAAGGGTACCGTTAACGTTATTTTTTGTTGTATAATATGGGAGGGAATACCACTTATATTATAAGTTATATTATAACTTCATTACCCCCTTACTAAAAATAAGGGGGTGTTTTGCTATATTTTCAAGCAATATTCTTAACCATTTTGATGCCAACCTGGGGAATGGAATTAAAGAATTTTTAAAAACTTATTGGTTTGTAATTGGAATGCTATTTGGTGCCATATTGTATCTGATTGAACAAAAGTTTAAGAAATAACTTTGAGGAAGGGCACGATTGAAGCAAGAGAACAAAATCATTGGAATTGAGGAATACAGAAGGATAAAGACCTTTAGAAAATATTCTAAACCAAAGCCTATTAAGAAACTGACAGCAGAAAAAATGAAGTCGTCAAATGAGAAGAAAAGACGAGAAGATTGAGAAAGATGCGGAACATCAAACATGATTAATAGGAGTGAGGGTTATGAGTTCTATAAAGCCGTTAGAGCACATTATCGAAGATGAAAAAGCTTTGAGGTTATTGGAGATGGTTGGTGAGTATTTTCGGTATATTGATGAAGCTCGGACAACATTAGATGATATGACAATCATGCTCAGAGATATAATTTTAGAGCCTTACAAATGCATAGGACAACCATACAATGCTGGCGTCGAGTTATTTTACGGTTTAAATAGGCTCGCACTAGGAAAGGATACAAAAGAAGAGTTCGTTGAATTTGTTGAAAAGTGGAAGCAAAAGCAGGGCTAATATTTATCTTTCCCGCCGCCGCAAATTCCTCGGAAGTCAGTAGGAAAGAGAAGACTGTACTTATCCTTAAAATCTAATATTTGATTGTATAGGCGACTTTCTAAATGGAGGTCGTCTTTTTTTGTTTCCGCAACTTTGGCAGTATCAGCATTCCACATGTTTTGTTCCCGTCTCCCTCTCCAGCATCCATTATGAGTTTAAATTTCATTCGACTAAGTGGGGATTTTTGAAGCTGTCTTCCTAAATATATAGATGTGTCCGAACAAGGCATAATAGGTCAGAATCAAAGCTCTATTATATTAGATTAATCAAAGGAGAAGTGGTAATGGAAAGTTTAGTGAGTTCAAAAGTAGTGTGTGAGAGGTACGACATTTCTAAGCGTACGCTATGCAGATGGAAACTTGAGGGATTACCTTCAGTCAAATTATCATACAACATGGTTAGGTATCAGCTTAAAGAAGTGGCTAAATGGATTGAAGCTAATAAAGTTATGGCGGCAGGAGCAGGAAAAGAATGACTATAGCGCGTGAGCTACTCGAAGAAGCAGACAAAAGATTAAAGAGAAGTAGAGTTAATAGAGTAATAGATGGGAATGGGGAAGAACGAACCGATTGCATAGTAATAACTCCTGAGATGCGGGAAGCGGCTAGAAGGAGGGGGAAGCTGGAGACTTACAGGAACAGGACGGAAAATCCATTTACAATGGTGAATATGGAAGGGGCAAGACAAGTAGCGACAATGGGAAGGTTGAGTACAAAGGAGTTGGGGTATTTCTTGGTGCTTCAATCATATATAGGTTATGACAACATGCTTAAAATGTCGTTAGATGCAAGAAAACCTATGACGGAGAAGGGACTAGCGGAAGTACTAAGGATAAGAGATAAGAGAACATATTCCAACTTGCTCAGAAAGTTCATGGAACTAGGCTTAATACAAAGCCAGAGGGTTTCTTTATTTAAGAAAGAATATGAAGCGCTTTACATCAGTAAAGCCTATTGCCTAAGGGGAACAAGCAAAGAGAACAAGCTAGTCAAGATTTTCATCGAAGCTATGCATGAACTGTACTGTCAGCAGGATATAAAGCCCGCTGATATTGGTTTCTTATATCGCATACTCCCATATATGCACTTTGAAAGTAATCACCTTGTAAGGCATCCTTACGAAAAGGATTTATCCAGTGCAGAAGCACTATCTCTAAGGGATGTAGTAGAAATCACTGGTATGGATGAAAAGAATGTCAAGGAACATCTTAGAATTAAGCTGTCTGGCGAGCATGTTTTTGGCTCGTTTAAGGCTGGCAAGAACAGTGTTTACAAAGTCAATCCATCATTATTCTATCGAGGTATTGCATCGCAACTAGTGAAAGCAGACTTTACTTTGACGGAACAGAGCCGTAATTAATGCGCTGTTCCTGTACCATGTACCGGAAAGTGATATTCACAAATTTTATAAGAGGAAATGCAATCTCAATCGAGGGGTATTTTTGCAGGAATATTGAACAACCGAGGGGTGTTTTTGCAAACTTTAAAGTGGTCTCAGCCTTAGAGCCATAAGGGTTTCAGGGATTTCCCAAAAGTAGTATCTCTCTTATCTTAGAAGATATATATAATTATTAAAGTTATAACCTTAGGCAAAGGTGTTAGGTTGGTTATTACCCAAAACAAACTTTTTACCGTGAAGCGAAGCAAGCAATCGTCAATCTTATTCAATATGTTCTTCTTGACGATTCAAATTATAGGCATTAGCAAAGAATATATAGCTGAGATAATGATATAAAATATATATGTTTGAAGTACCCAGCCATCTTAGTTGATTGGTTAGGGTACTTAAATATATGCCGCATGTATAAAATCAAATTTAAATTGGCAGAGAAATAGACAATATGACGTAATAATATCAAAATTATACTCTGCTTGCCAATGGATAAAATATATCTTATGCAAGTCGTCGTCTAAATCTAAGCGCTCACGTAATCACTCCTATTGGTGGCGGGCGCTAAGATTCAGATAGAAGGATGTTATGAGCTTGTCAAAATATTGCCAACCAGAATACTGCCAACCAGAATGTTGCTTAGCAGAATTTTGCCACTGGAACCGATGGATACATAATCATAGGCAGTTCTTTATCATCAAGCTATGCGACCTTGAAGTAGGAGAAATTATAATCATCTAGCCATGCCCATGCTAAGGCACTAAGCTAAGATAATTAAATCACTAAGCTGTATAGCTTGTGATTTATAGTAGCACAATTCAATATAAACAGATTTGCACATAAACAGCATAAATCGAATGCGAGTAGGAAGTTATGACTATGTATCCCAATTCGTGTACTTCATATATAGAGAGGAGTATCTCCTCTCCGTACGTTTTTATTAAATAGAAGGAGAAGATTCATATTATAGAGCTGAAATTAATTAGAGAAGAAATTCTAGACGATATTAGGGTACTGACTGTTAAAAATCCTATGGTAATGAACCATCACAGAGTTAACTATGTTGACTTACAAAGCATATCTAGGGTGACGGGGCTATCAGAAGCAGACATCATAAAAGTCGCCGATAATGATATAGGGGTGAGAAACTCCATTGACTATATAAGGTCATTTGAAGGAAAAAAAGTAAGAATAATTAGAGCTAGATGTATGCCAATGCTATTCCAGTTGCTCAATATTAGCAGGATGGGAGAACATATGGCTGAAGCTAAGAGGGCTGTTTTGAAGGCATTGGAGGGAGCGGAACCAGAGATTGGCGGTGATTATGTTGGATAATATCAAACGAGTTACATTTAGCATAACCGCTGCTCAAGACAAATTCATCGAATTGTATGCGTTAGCTACAGGGTTAGGTAAGTCAGAGGTTATAAGGGATTTTCTTGATGATGCGGTTTGTAAAAATAGAGGTTTCATAAATAAGCACCTATTGTGAGAAATGAATAACATTAAGGTAAAGTAGGTTAAACACTTATAGTAGAGTGATGCCCTACTTTTTTTATGTCATATCGGCTCGTCCAGAAGCATGTGAAATTCATGGTGTCCAAGCTTATATAAAAACTGCCCCGTTTTTTTTGGTGTCGCCGATTTGCATATATTATCGGAAGTCCATTTTTCTAGTTTAGACCCCCCACCCCAATGAAATAGGAAGGAGGAAATACTTTATATGAGTAAAGCAACCCTTATACAGAGCCGTTTTTAATGGATGAACCTGCCTAAGTCTCATTTCGGTGGTCGGTGGTGGAAGGGCTCAATATCCCCCCTTCATTATATATAGACGGGTTCCGATAAGGTATATTATCAGTAGTATTCCTTCTCAGTATCGTAATAGCAGATATCATTTATATTTATATGAAGATAGTTCATTTGCAATTTAAAGCTTCATTTAACAGATTATAAAAAATACCAAAACGGGAACTCTTGTTCTATTTTTATTATTATGATATATTATTTATGGAAAAATATTGATGATTTGCTTGTTGGATTATGAGATAATATACCTACATTCCATTAGAAGACAGGAAGAAGGACTTATAACAATGGCAAATCCCGAAAAATCAATGCTAATTGTAGAAACTGGAACTAAGGACAATCATAAAAAAATCATAAAAGAAGACGAACAAGAACGTGCTAGTCAGTCGAAACAACACCTGAAGCCATCTTTAGATGAAATTACAACCTTCAGACATGCTTTAAAACTATTAAATCAGCGCGAATTAACTTCTATAATAAATAAAAATAAAATCAAACTGCCATCTGATGCAGAAAAGTTTAGCGAAATTGTTTATGCTCTTGAAAGGAGCTTCGGTGAGGGAATCCTGTCCAAAGAAATTTTCCATCAGTTCAGACAAGCGGCATTTAATCCGGATTTGGACACAACAGATGGTTTCTTTATGTCATTTAATTATAAATTCGAGGATATGAGCGAAAATTTACTAAATAGTAAAATTTCGGAATGGAAAAAGGCCACTAAGCAGAAAAAAAGTTCGGAAAGGGAATCCTTTGATGCAGAGATTAAGTTATTAGATTCAGGCTCTAATTCTAAAGGAAGTCTTTTTAAATTCACAAGAAAAAACGAGAGATTTATTTATAACAATCAGAATATGTTAAGTAAAAATTATTTTGAGATACAACAGGTTGTTGTGGAGATATACTTTGATAAACAAATTGTATATTTTCAGACATCTAACTCAGTAAAATTTCATTCTATAAAAACTATTGTATTAAACTTTCTTAGATTTTTAGCTGATGATGAACATATAAAAATTAAGCTATCTGCGCCTACGATGAGTAAACTACTAAAATTTGCAATGAGTGAAAATGGACGGTCAGCTAAAGTTTATGACAACATTAACCCTAACACAATAAAATTACTGGACTTGTTTTTGGAAATTGAAAATTCAAGAAGTTTCAGTAGTTTTCAATGCGTCGATATTAAATTTGACCACGAAGATTCAATGAATAAGGATTTGAAGGATAGAATTAAAAGTCAGGCTTATGGTTGTGACATTGGCGATTTGTTTAATAAGTCGGAAGTCAAGGTGCATATACTTAGTAACCGAGTTATTCTTCAAATTGAGTTTAGAATTGTTTATACGACTTATGATGCAGAGGAAGTCCCGCTGAAACACACAATTTTGGCGGGAATTGTTAATGATAAAAGTAAGGCAAATGCATTAAGAATTTATATTGAAAATAATGAACATACTATTAAAGATATTATTAAGGATGCATACAAAGATTTAAAAGATGTTTTTATGGGAAGTTTAATGGACAGTAACTTGAAAAATGAGGAAAAGATTAAAAAAATGTTAGGGATTTAATATCCGATTATTGAAAAGAGAAGTGGGAATATGAATGAATCGATAGTGTTCCATTTTAAAATGCTCAGAGAAAATAAAAAAAATATCATTCATTTCTTAAATCATCTAAAAAAAAGTTATAACAGCAAAGTTTGTATTAAACAAAACGAATTTGAGAAAGAATTTATTTCGGTTTCATCTGAAAATATCGTATTGTTACTGTTTGATAGTATTTTTTGGATAATATTAAAAGACAAAACATACAATAATCAGTATGAAGAGCATCTTAAGGTGGTTGATTCGTTACCAGATTGTCTAATGCCTGTTCAACTAACAAATAAGAAAATGGTTCAGTATTTTTTTGAACACGATTTTAGTAATAATTTACTGGAAATGTTTATTGATGGTGATGACGAATATGAGTATTTTGACAAACTCTTAATTTATGGGGAAGGGCTAAATTATTCGAGTGAGTATAAGCAAGCTTTGAAAATACCCGAGGTTAACTTTGAGTACATCAAATTACAACCTAAAAATAGCAATTCAGTCGTAACTTTTTGGAATAATAATCATCTAGATGTGGATGGTAACGCTAGTATTAATGATACATTAAGTGTCGCGCGCTCATTTAATCGCTACTTTCAAAATTATCTTATAGAAAATGAGGAACTTTTTACATGAGGAAGATTTCAATCACGGTTCAGGATAATAATGAAACACACGTTAAATTGACTAACCATGAGAACCATCATATTAAAGATGGTATATCAATTGATTTCTGTTTCACAAATAATATTCATGACAGAGAAATAAAATATGTGGTTAATGAGATAATTAAAACAAAAGATTGGATTTCGAATGAGAACGATATTTACTTCATTGACTTAAACAAACTTGGGCTTGCTTATCCCTCGATATTTAATCAATGCCAATGGATGAATGGTTTAATAAGTGTTACACCTATTTATGAAGATGGTTTAAATGATGTCCGGTTTTTTAGTTTGACTATCTCAGAAGATGAAATACGTGAAAAAGCTCCGAGAAAAGTTTTTTTAAGCCATAAAGGAGCTAATAAGCCTTTAGTTAGGAAATATTATCAGCTTTTAAAAGAACTTGGGTTTGACCCATGGATAGACGAAGAAGATATGCCTGCTGGAGCTCAATTAATGAGGTCTATTCGACAAGGTTTCAAACAGTCTTGTGCTGTAGTGTTTTTTATCACTCCGGAATTTAAGGATGAAAAATATTTAGAAAAAGAAATTAATTATGCTATAAATGAACAACTGAACAGAAAGCAGTTTACTATTATTACACTACAGTTTGAAGATGAACAAGGTAATAAAGGGTTGATACCAGAAATGTTAGAAGATTATGTTTGGAAAACCCCACGGACAGAACTGGAAGCGTTCAAAGAGATTATTAAATCTCTTCCAATTAAAGTTGGACAAACAATATGGAAAATAGAAAGATGATTTGTATAACAGACAGTGGCTTTTCATAAGGTTTATCTTCTGCGTAAGTATGAGACTTTTCTAAGTTGACTACATATGTATAAAAATAATACAATCAACTTATCCAACGGTCACGTACCGAAATCAACGTTTTAACTCAGACCGCCGTAGCGGTTCAACAATAAAGTGCCATGAAGCCAATCAGCATAAGGGATTGCGGGATTTTACAGCTAGGGGCGGTCTTGAAAACCGTTAGGGTGCAAGCCCACATGGGTTCGAATCCCATCCTCTCCGCCATTCCTTTATGAACTTTAAGAAATAAGCAGATAGAAACCGTCTCCTTTGGAGGCGGTTTTTTTGTTGTGCTTGAACTGGTACAGTTTTAGTTATTGTTTGATGAACCTAGTTCCATTGAGAATAAAAAGATTGATTTCTCCGCAATGTATTAGAGAAGGAGGATGATCATAATTATGGACAGACAATTGGAAGTAGATCAGCATAATCTTGTCTCGGCCTGGCAAGAACGCCTGCCTGCGTTAATGGAGGATGGGGACAGTTTCAATGTACTAGCGGATGATGGTGATCCGAATAGTCTGCTTATTCATTTTAATGCAGCAGGACGTCAAGGATACTCACTTGATTTTCGTTGCAGGTATGTAGATAGCAGGGAGGTCGCTGTTGATCTGCTTGATGTGGAGCAGAGTGGAATTCATATTGATGAGCATAGTGATGCAGTACAGCTATTAGCACAGCAGTATTCACGGCAAATTCACGAATGTGCTCAGGCTCTACAGAATATAACTAATCCTTAGGAGGAATGAACAATGTCAAAGCCAAAAAGTATTCCAGTTCCTGGGGCACAGCCCAACGATGGCCAGCGTAGAAAGGAGCATAATTCTTCTGCACCAGAACCACTTTCTGGCTCTAAAAAGGTGAAGCAGGCTAATCATGTAGACCATCATAATCCGCAAGGATAACAAATAAAAACAATAAGAATTATAAAGAAGTGTTTCTTGATTTTTACAAATAGTTTATGATAAGTGGGGGGAAATTTTTTTTACATGGGAGAGGAGAAAAATAATGAACAAAAAATGGGGTTTATCGGCCGCGGCACTGTTGCTTACAGCAGCAGTAATTCTGCCGGGATGTGGAAGTAAACAGGAGGCACCAAAAGAGGCTTTGAAATCAGCCGCTACAAAAGCGACTACGATGTCTTCATATGAGATGAAGAGTAAATTCTCGATCAATGACCTAACCATTGAGACGGCTGATGCTGAATCTGCTGCAATGACCACACAGGTACTCAGCATGCTTAAGAACGCTGATATAACTATTGACGGTGTTTATCAGGCTGATCCAATGCAGACAGAGCTAACTATGGTTCTGAATCTCAAGGGCGATATGAGCATGAGCTTCAATGTGCCTATGGTGATGACCACTGAGAAGTTGTATGTTAAGATTCCATCGATTCCATTCTTCCCGATTCCGGAGACAATCGTAAATAAGTTTGTAGAGGTGGATCTGAAGGCGTTGGCAGAGCAAGAGGGTGCTGAGTTTAATCCAAGTGCTCTTGATACACAGAAAATGCAAAAGTTCTCTAATGAAGTGATGGACACTGTATTAGCGGAATATGATGAAGGAAAATATTTTAATGAGCTTAGTCCAAAGGAGGCAAATTTACCGGAGGGTGTTGAAGCTAAACAGGTCGTTCAGTTCCAAGTGACAAACGATAATGTTAAAGAAGCAATCACCATCTTTGTGAATAATGCCCTGCCTAAAATCATTGATATTGTGAGCAAGGAAGAATACAAGGATATGCTGCAAATTAATGATGCTGATCTGGCTAAGGCTAAAGAAGAGATCACATCAAGTGAAACTAGAACTGAATTCGATAAGAGTTTGGCGGATCTTGATAAGTATCTTACGATTAATCAGTTCCACTACAATACAGCAATCAATAAAGACGGGTTCCCTGTGTTTCAGGATTTACTGATGGACATTAAAGTAAATGATCCTGAAGATGGCACGAACGTAGCCTTTTCTGTAAATGGAACGGGTCAATATGACAAGATTAACGAGAAGCCAGAGTTTAAGATTGGCATTCCTCAAGGTGATGATGTAATTACAATGGATCAACTAGAGGAGCAATTCGGTAGCGTGGGGACTTATTAATAAGAAGTTACGAGAGAAAGACCCGCATGTTGCGTATGATATACGCCCATGCGGGTCTTTTTTTATTAGAAGAATAAGATTTTTAATCCTGAACGAGTCAGTAGAAAGTTATTTGTGTTCATCCGGCAGCATATCTTCGGCTAATATTGCATAGGTTTGATGATCCTGCCACTGGCCGTTTATTTTGAGATACCGGCGGGCGATACCTTCAGGTTTAAATCCGCTCTTCTCCAGCACCCTCCGAGAAGCCTCGTTATGCAATAAGATGGCTGCTTGAACCCTATGAAGACCTAAGGCTCGAAAAGCGTAGCCGAGAACTAATCCGACCGCAGCGGTCATGTAACCTTTTGCCTGCATCCGATGATCCATTAAATAGCCTAAATCAGCATACTGAGCTACACCTCTTGAGACATTAGATAGCGTGATTTGACCTATTAGTTGTCCATCAAGCAGATAGACACCGAACATATAGGCTTTGTCCTCCAGAGCATCCTCCAGACGCTGATTGATGATCCGTTGTTGGCTCTCCAAAGTGTAGAATTGCTCATCGCGTTTTGGTTCAAATGGTTCATGTGTTAATCGATTATTCAAACGCAGCTCCAGTAAGTTCTCTGTATCCTTTAGCTCTAGAGGAGAAATATAGATACCATGTGAGGTATGATATAAAGTAAGGGTCATTTCAGATCTCTCCTTTTTCTTCTTTCGATGGTTTTTGACGTAAACGACGAAAGAATGAGGTCAGTAGGTCTGCACATTCTTCTTGTAAAATCCCCTGAATCACTTCGGTGCGATGGTTAAAACGCGGTTCTTCAAGCAAATTCATGAGGGTCCCAGCACATCCAGCCTTAGGATCAGGAGTGCCATATACAGTGAGGGGTACTCTTGATTGTACAATCGCTCCCGCACACATAGGACAAGGCTCTAAAGTAACATACAGCTGGCAATCCAGCAGTCGCCATGAGTTCATGACATTGCTGGCCTCACGAATGGCAACCATTTCTGCATGAGCTGTAGAATCCATTGTAGTTTCTCTTAAATTGTATCCACGTCCGATAATTTCACCATGCCGTACGATGACCGCCCCAATGGGAACCTCCCCTAATGCTTCAGCCTTGCGGGCTTCTGCTATCGCCTGCCTCATCCAGTGTTCATGAACCGTTCGCATATCATCTAGCGATTCACCTGCTTTAATATTCAAGATCATCTTCCCTTCCTTTATATCCATTGTACAACGAACAAATATTCGTTCTTAACAAAATGTGCATAACTCTGTGGATAACCGCCTACTTATACACATTTTTGTACACATCGTTTTATAATAAAATGTTTATATGTGCATAAGCTGTGGATGGTTTCTTAAAATATAAGAAAGTATAAGTTTCAAGCTATACTTTATCCTTATATTTCGCGCTTAAACGCTTCCCGTCCGTATAAGGACGCCGAAGGCATTTATACTTGTATATTGTAGAGAAAGACCTTTTGAATTTCAATATTTCTTGAATTGGAACGCTTCATTGAAATGTCTTTTCAAATGTGAGGGCAAAAGGTATGATGTTTATTGTAGGCCCCGCAAGGATTTACCAGTGGATAAGAGGTGAACAAACAGTTTGTCCATAAAGACAAAACTATCTGCTATTATTTTTGGGGCGGTGTTGCTAATTTTAGCACTGAACCTGACATTTAACCTTTATGCCGCCCAAAATAATCTACGGAATGAAAGCATTAATAATATGCAACTAACCGCTATGCAAATGGCCGTTTCTGTAGAACAAAGTAACTATAGCTCTAACTATGTAGAATATCAAATTGCGCATAATTTAAGGATGGCGGCTATCTTTGCCTCCGAAGAGCTGGACCCCGACTATAGGAATGTGACGAATGAAGAACTTAAGGCCCTAACTTCCAAGGTGGGCGTGTCTAATATTTCAATTCTGGTAAAGACTGATAACGATATTGTAATAGCGAGGTCTTCGGTGCCTAGTGATATTGGGGTGTCCACAAAGGACTGGGGGTACTGGTATCTGGCCTTTTTGGAGTTGTTCGATAATCAGGAGGTATCCGTGGGTCAGGGGCAGGCCATGGACCATTTTTGGTCAGGCCCTTTTGATTATTCAACCTACAATCTCGATTTCATTGAAAAGTGGGGATATTACCATGATGAAGAGAGCAACTACATCATAAATCCTGTTATTCTCAATACTGCAGCCAGCGACTATGTCAAGATTACCAATCCCGATCAAATCGCAGCGCAGACTAAAGAAGCTAATCCAGGGATCTTAGAACTCACAGGATTTAACCCGGTAACATTTGGTTCAGCAAGTATGAAGGCTGACGGAACTGACACATTGAATAAGAATCTTGGTAACCGTCCCATTAAGTACGGCACCTATACTTATGGTAATGTGGAGCAGGATAGAACAGCGATGCTATTGGCTCAGGAGAAGCAGAAGCCGGTTACACTGGAGACGAAAGTGCTTGGAAAAAGAGTGCTCAAAAGCTTCATTCCTATCCAATCTCCTGGACTGAAAGCTTATGTGATTGGAGTCGTTTTGGATTACTCCGTGATTTCATCTGTGGTTCATGAACAATTAATTAATAATCTGACAACTTCACTGTTATTACTTACATTATTCTTGTTATGTAGTTACATACTGTCTGGATTTGTTACTCGTCCTATTCAGGCGATACTTGCCAAAGTCAACGATGTAGCCAAAGGGAAATTCGAGCCTCCACTTAAGGTAACTAGCCGGGATGAGTTAGGGCAACTGGCACTACGAATCAACGCTATGACGGCTCATCTCATGCAGCGCACTAATCGACTCAAACAGACACTGGAAGAGAACCGAGCAGTTAAGGAGCATTTGGAATCGGTTATTAATGGAACCTCTGATGCGATACATACGATCGATATGGACGGCCGAATTACTAGTACGAACAGAGCCTTCGAAGAGCTGTATGGATGGAGTGCCAAAGAGGTGCTAGGGAATAAGCCTTACCTTGTGCCTGCGACAGCGCTTAAGCAGGAGGAAGAGCGGCTTGATGCGTTAAAGAGTGGTGCGGTTCTACCACCAATTGAAACCGTAAGACTTAAACGTGATGGAACAATTGTTGAAGTGAGTGTTAGTACCTCAGTGATTCGTGATGAAGACGGGTATCCGCATTCCTTTATTCACGTCTCACGTGATATGACGGAACGTAACCGAATGGAGGAACTGCTTAGACGCTCTGAGAAGCTGACTACAGTTGGCCAATTAGCCGCGGGAGTAGCTCATGAGATTCGTAATCCTCTTACGACGCTAAAAGGATTTCTGCAGCTTCAACAAGAAAAGCAGATTTTGGTTCCCCTCCATATTGAACTGATGTTGTCCGAGCTCGAGCGGATTAATCTGATCGTAAGTGAATTTTTGATTTTGGCTAAGCCTCAAGCTGTTCATTTCCAGGAAAAAGATGTGCGGGATATCCTTGGTGATGTGGTTTCTCTATTAGACAGTCAAGCTCATTTGTTTGGGATTCAGTTTAGTGCGACATTCTCTGAATATCCATCCACCGTACATTGTGAAGTGAACCAGCTAAAGCAGGTGTTTATTAACATCGTCAAAAATGCTATTGAAGCTATGCCTGATGGTGGTGTAATTTCAATGGAGTTAAGAAATACCTTGGATTCTGTCTTCATTCTTATTTCAGATCAAGGCGAAGGAATTCCTAAGGATATGCTGCCTAAGCTGGGTGAGCCCTTCTTCACCAATAAGGAGTCGGGAACAGGCTTAGGGCTAATGATTAGCCAACGTATTATTCAGGCTCATAAGGGTCATTTGGAAATACAAAGTGAAGTGGGTCAAGGGACAACTGTTATGATCAAGCTGCCTGCAGCTGGTACGGATAGCCCTTGGCTTAATATTAAGGATGAACGGAGTGAAGGACAACGTGAGAATTAATAAATTCATCAGTGAGACAGGGTACTGTTCACGCCGTGAAGCAGATAAGCTGGTGGAAGGTGGTAGAGTTACGATCAACGGACAACCTGCTGTGCTTGGCAGTCAGGCCGTTCCAGGCGATGATGTGAGAATAGATGGTGTTGCGCTTGAATCATCAAGCCAGACGGTTTACATTGCGTTAAACAAGCCAGTGGGTATCACTTCAACTACAGAGCAGCATATTAAGGGGAATATTGTTGATTTTGTAGGTCATCATGAGCGAATCTTCCCGATTGGGCGACTCGATAAGGATTCAGAAGGATTGATTTTGCTTACCAACGATGGGGACATCGTTAACAAGATTTTACGGTCCGAAGGTCGGCATGAAAAAGAGTATGTTGTTACTGTAGACAGACCGATTACGCCATCATTTATTACCGGCATGTCCAGCGGCGTAAAGATATTAGGTGAGAAGACGCTACCTTGTGAGGTCACTCGTATTACAGAGCGTGTATTCCGTATTATTTTGACGGAGGGTAAGAATCGTCAGATCCGCCGTATGTGCAGCGCTTTTGGCTACGAGGTTAGAAAGCTTCAACGCATTCGGATTATGAATATTCGTCTAGGGGCATTACAAACAGGAGAATGGCGTGAGCTGTCTGCTGAAGAGAAGCAAGAACTTGGAGCTACACTGAACTACGAACTTCTATAACCTAGAAGAGTCTTTATTTGAATACAATGTATCAAAAAAGAGCTGTTCCATCGGTCTAAGACCTTTGGACAGCTCTTTATGCTTGTAATAGGATAACCATTATTCATCGGAAGGAGCAATACCTGAGAACTCTTTGGTTTCTTGATATTTACGAATAATGGATACTTCAACCCGGCGGTTCTTACTTCGTCCAACAGCTGTAGTATTTTCAGAAATGGGGTGGTATTCCCCGTATCCAATCGCACTAAATTTCCGTGGATTCAGGTTCGTATTTGTTAGCAAAATCTTCATGAACTGAAGGGCGCGATCGGCGCTCAGGTCCCAGTTGGAAGAATAGTCGCTATTAGAGATAGGGATGTTATCGGTATGTCCTTGCACGACTACATCATAATCCGGGAATTGCTGCAGCATGGTTGAGATGGACTTTGCTAATTGCCGAGAATCATCTTTAACTACTGCCTGTCCGGATGCGAACAACGCGTTATCACTTATCGTAATCATAAGTTGGGATTGATTGAGCTTAGTACTGAGTAGATCGGTAAGGCCGTTCTTACTGATATATTGATCAAACTGCTTCTTAAGCTTCTCTAAATCCTCTTGCTCCTTTTGCCGCAGCTTAGCCATTTCTGTTTGTTCATTTTTCTTGGTTACTGATTTATCCATTTGATCATTTTTTCCTAAATCCTCTTGACTCTTAGATGGCATTGCCGCCCGTTCTTCAAGAACACCTGTACCGCCATTAAGAGCGGAACTGAAGGCTTGACTCATCTCTTCGAATTTTTTGGCATCCGTTGCACTCATAGAATACATTACGATGAACAAGGCTACCAGAAGGGTCATAAGATCAGAATAAGGCAGTAGCCACGATTCATCGGCGTGTTCTTCATGCTCTTCGTGTCGTCTAGTCTTTTTGCTCACCCGATCCACTCTCCTTCTCATCATTTAACTTAGCTCGTTCCGAAGGTGTCAGGAAGACAGCAAGCTTCTGATTGATGGCAATAGTGGATACACCGGATTGTATGGACAAAAGACCTTCGACCATCATCATTCGAACTTCAATTTCACGTTTGGAAAGTCGTTTCAGCTTATTGGCAATAGGATGCCATAATACGTAACCTGTAAAGATACCGAGTAGTGTTGCGATGAAGGCAGCCCCGATTGCTGCAGCCAATTTGTTCATATCACTCATATCAGCCAGAGCGGCGATAAGTCCGATAACGGCCCCGAGTACGCCAAGTGTAGGAGCATACATACCTGCTTGTGAGAAAATGAGTGCGCCTGCTTTATGTCTATCCTCTGTGGCGTGGATGTCCTCCATGAGAACATCGCGGACAAAATCCTGATCATTTCCATCAATAATCATCCGCATGCCATTTCTGAGGAAGTTATCTTCTATTTCATCGACTTTCGACTCAAGAGCCAGCAGACCTTCACGCCGTGTAATAGAAGCCCACTCCATGAACATAGTAATTAATTCGGGTTTACTGATTAATTTCTTTTTGACAAAAATCATTTTAAACAGACTTGGAATCTTCTTGACCTCCGAGAACGGAAAGGCCATAAAGATGGAAGCTGCCGTACCCACTAAGATAATAACGTAAGCAGCAGGTGTGGCTAAAGCGTGAAGAGGAGCGTGCTTGAGGATCATACCCCAAATAACTGCAACTAGACCAAAAATTAAACCAAGTATTGTTGAAATTTCCATTATGCACCTCGTCCATGAGATTATAAGATGTGTTCCGACAAAGCCGCGTATATCATCCTTGAAACAGCGGCAAGGCACTCTGTTCGAAACCGAATAACGTATATTCTTATTTATCGACATCATTCCGTTTTTTGTGAAGTCATTTTTTCGGCTATAATGGATAAGGTAAGTAATTATTCATCTGTGGAGAAAACGGAGTGATACATGTGGGCGTAAAGCATGGTAGAGATTACGGTGAAATCCTAACGGATTTGACTGAGGCTGTCGGAAGAATTTCCGATGGGTACTTATTTTTTGAAATGGATCCAGAAGAGTGGCAAGAATTGCCGCAGGAATCCAAGATGGAGGTATGGGAGGCACTGGCTGAGGATCTTTTCTTCGCGCTGGGTAATGAACCTATGATTGAGGTGGGGAGCGGCGTTATCATCTACGATAAGGACACGCACCGCATTAATATTTTAGTCGGAGAAGAGGATTTAGCCTCTGTTGTTTTGATTTAAGAAGAGGGGGCGGCGGGGCGTAATTTGCCCGTAGTTAGTAGCCCGTGTTAAAATTGGTGTAGCCGAGTTATAATCGCTGGGATTCTTGAATACATTTAATCGAAAATATTGCCTTTATCCTGGCACATCCCTTGGACCTCAGAAGCTAAGGGATGTTTTGTTTAACGAATATGACGAGTAAAGGGACCTGCGGATTTTACTGCAATTTTTAGTAAGGGAGGAAACGAATTGTTATTTACGGAAGAAGAACTGCGTGAGCAGATCAGCAAGCTGGAAGGTTGGAAGCTGGAAGAGAATACCATGGTGCGAAAATATATGTTCAGCCAATATATGAAGGGTATTGCTTTCGTTGATGAAGTAGCCACCATTTCAGAAGCCTTTGATCACCATCCACATATTACGATTGATTATAAGACAGTGACTTTACGACTGAAATCAAATGAGGAAGACGGTATTACAGCTCTAGATATTCGAGAGGCACATGAATTTAATGAAGCCTTTGAGAAAAATCGTTAGTGTCACCCAAACTCATAAATAAACGCCCGTGCGCAGATAGTGAACTATCTTCTGGCACGGGCGTTTTTAGTTGCTTAGGTAGTAGTTACTGTTACTTTTTCTCTGAGAGCCAGAGGGCGACGTTTGCAATCTCCTCAGGGGCTAGCTTTTCTTTAAAGGAAGGCATTTGACCGCGTCCTTTAGTGACTATACTGTAGATTTCTTCAGCATCATGCTGACCGCCTTCATTTTGAAGACTGGGTCCAACTCCACCTTGAAGCTGATCGCCGTGACAGGTGATACAGCTGGCTTTCACGGTTGCTTCGGCCTTTGCCGCATCCAATTGGACTTCCGGCATCGTCGGCTTATTCTGTTCAGCTACCTCTTCTTTACCTGGAAGTGTAAACATAAGTACTACCGCAAAGGCACAGGCGGCAAAAAACAAACCGCTCATGATCCATTTCTGCATCCCAGTTCGTCCCTTCTATGTAAGCTGCTCCCTACATTATAGCTCAAGGTGAAGCGTTATCATAGGGTTTGTGACAAAAAAATGAACGATAATGCCATCAAATCATTGAAAAATATGGAATTTAATATTATTTATCATAGACCATGCAATAAAAAGGTTTGTTTCCTGTGGGGGTTAGGCGTTCATACGTATCGGTAATCGTAAATCCACACTTTTGGTAAGTTCGGATCGCCCGCTGGTTCCAGGTCAATACCTCTAGATCAATCTCACGCTCAGGATAACGAAACAAGGCTGCTTGCACAATTGCATCCATGAATATTTTTCCTAGACCTTGACCGCATAGATCAGGGCGCATACCAATCCCCAAGCGAACAACACCTTCCATTGGAAACAACTGCGCGAATCCACACAAAATCCCTTGCCCATTTAGTATGGAGATATATTGCTCATTCCGTAGCTGAGGGTCACCGAACTCGATTCCAAGAGCCTGCATTTGCTCCCACGGCATCCAGCCGTAAATATTATAAGGGGCAGTGTAATCCCAGTTGCAAATCTCTTCCGCGTGACTGGTCTCCATAGGCGCTACATGAAAAGTAACAGAAGGATTTATCATAAGGTCAAAGGACCTCCTTTCACGGGCGAGCTTTAAATGTCTTATATTTCTAGCTTAAAATACTTATGGTCCTTATAAGGACATCGAAGGCGTTTATGCTTGTAACTAATTATATACAAAAAAAGGCATGGTCGACTCAGAAATTTATGAGGATTATTGTTTTACAAATTCTGAGAGGGGTAAATACTAAATAAGACAAAAAACAAGCTCCTCCCCAAGAATCAACATCTTGGAAAAGAGCCTATGTACGATTTACTTATTGAACATCATCATTATCTTCTGTCTCAGAAGCAACAGAATGATAAGCATCTGTGCTCATAATTCGTTTAGCACCGATGTAGCGTTTCACGTAGTAGCTATCACTCAGGGAGCTAATCGTTACACCGCGTGAGGAAGATGCGTGTGCAAACTTGCCTTCACCGACATAAATACCGACATGGGAGACACCCTTACCACTTGTATTGAAGAATACAAGATCTCCAGATCTTAAATCATCTTGGGAGATAGCAGTACCCATTTGATACTGGGAACCTGATTGGTGTGGTAGGTTTATACCAATTTTATCAAATACATACATTGTAAATCCGGAGCAATCAAATCCATTTGTGGAGATGCCGCCGGATACGTACTTAGTTCCGATGGTCTTGTCGATCACTTTATCCATTTTGGAATCCGCGAAAGCGCTTCCTGCTCCGATGGTGAAAATAATGGAAAAGCTAAGTACTGCTGCTGCTAGCTTCTTCTTCAAAAGTTTATACCCCTTCCGGATGCCTACGAGGTTAGCTTAAGGGTTCGGTTGAAGGTCCCCTATGACCCCTCTAAAAATGGAGGTCAATTCACCCAAAGTTGGTTCCCCCGTTTTCCTAATAGTTAGGAAACTCGGCTGATACTGTTGATTAGGAATAGCTTGTAATCAATACATGACAAAACCTTTGTAAATAACAACTTAATGATTACAAAAATGTTACTAAAATCTTACTGCAGTTATTGTAACAAACAGAGTGCCGCTTGGCAATCGTTTTTAACATAATCATGCAGAAAAATTCGTTTTTTTAAAGACAAAATGCATATGTAAGCGATAATATTAAACTAATTTTTATATTTATTGAAATTTTTATCAAATAAAAGTGTTTAAAGTCCGTTCAAGAGGTGTAAAGAATATAATAAGGCAAAAGAAAACCTGGATTCGATTAAGTCAATAATCAAACCCAGGTCTATATAATGTAATTGTGAGGTTATAGTTGTGGGGAAGTATTAATCGTAGGCTATAGCTTGATATGAGGAAGTACTCATTACTCTTTTAGCACCAACGTAGCGATTGGCCCAGTAGGATTGGCTAAGTGAAGTGATGGTCACGCCATATGAAGATGATGATTGTGCGAATTTTCCGTTTCCAACATAAATGCCGACATGGGATACGCCGTTGCCCAATGTGTTAAAGAAAACTAGGTCACCTGAACGTAATTTACTTTTAGCTACAGGAGTTCCGACATTATATTGAGCTTTTGAAGTACGGGGCAAAGAAAGACCCACCTTCTTGAATACATACGTAGTAAATCCAGAACAGTCAAACCCGGCAGTGCTAGTGCCTCCGGTTTTATAGGCAACTCCAATTGTCTTTGAAATAACACTGTCCATCTTAGAATCTGCAAAGGCACTTCCTCCACCAATAGAGAACGCCATCACAAGTCCTAGCGCCGCAGCGACGCATGCTTTTCTTAAATTCTTCAAAAAAATTGTACCCCTTCCAATGCCTGTGAGGTTAGCTTAAGGATTCGGTAGAAGGTTCCCCTATGATCACTGCAAAGCGAGATCAATTCACCCAAAATATGGTTCCCCCACTTCCCGGTGCAAGGAATTCGGCGTTTTATGCACCAGATAGTGACTTATCGACATGACTACGACAAATACATGAAGTTATGTAGAAATCGTTTCAAATGATTACAAACTTGTTACCAATGGAACAGGACTTATTGTAACAAAGTCTTTACGATTTTGCAAATCCTCATAATTTGTCTATAACGCGAAAGAGTCCCAGCTCCTGATTCAGGAACCGGGACTCTTATATTATGTTCTGTAATGCTTCAAATTATTGTGGAAATGCTTTACTGTGCCATAGATGATATTGAGCTGAAATTCCCCACATTTTGAAGAGTGTTGAGGGCAGTGATGAAAGTTGACGAATAAGAAGTGCTGGTAGGCCAGGACAGAAGATGCCCGTTATTCCGCACACTAGCAAAAGGATCAGGCCTGCTGCACCAAGTATGATTGAAATTCCTATTGCCGGAATCAGCGACTTCAAGCAAATGAATAAGGAGGAGAACATCCCCGTGCCGCTGGTATACCCAAACTGCATATATAGAAGGAACAGGCGCACGATAAAGATGTATATAAGCCATGCCAATACGTATGGAACTAGATGAAGTAACAAAGAGTAGTTCAGAAAGGAGGACAAGAATAGCCCGTACATTTTTGGAGCAAGCCAGTATAACGGAAGTAGAGCCAGCGCCCATTCGATTAGACTGAAGATAAACACTGGAAATCCATAAAGCTTCATACCTGGAAAAAAGAACAGGCCACGCTCTCCTTTTCGCTCCTGATGGAGTTCATGCAGTAATCCTGCCCTTATGAAGGGGGAGAGTAGCAGTCGTAAGACAACAAGCCCTAGGAACATCCATAACCAAGTACGTATCGCAGGATCTGTGTTCAAGTTGAACTGCCCTTCGACATAATAGAGTAGTCTGCCCATTCCGCTGCCTCCAGCGTCTTTATCTGGATAACGCAGTAGAATTGGAACGATAGCAGACCGGATGAAGCCGTACATAAAGTAGCCCCAGAGCAGTCGGTAGATGAAGAGCAGAATCAGAATATAAAATTGCTCCTTCATGCTTTGCCAGCCGCGGGTTATCGATGTTCTCACAATCATTCACCTCACCAGACAAGAGTTCCGAGCACGGTTTCAACTAGTTTAGTTACACTTAATGTCCAGCGGGAGAGCGTTTTGGGCTCTATTTCCGCCAGTCTGAAGTTATTAAGATGCTTGTTTTCTAACAGAATGGTATGCTCAGGATCAACCTCAGCAGAGAGAAGAAACTTATCGCTTAACAATTGGAAGGTAGTCTCTGCTCCTTCACCGCTCCAGACCCGCTCTGTAGCAGAGCCATCGGCGAATGTGAATTTAATGGGAACGTCAACGTAATGGCTCCCTTTGTTTGTAATCTTTACTATGGATTCATAGCTCTGAGCATCGCTGTTGCCATTCTTTTTAATCGTAATCGTATCTACTGAGAAATCAGGAGCACCACCACCATAAATATAATCTTCGAAATAAGGCTGCCATGATTTTTTGGTTACCTTCTCAACGACTTTTTGAAAATCAGACGTAGTGGGGTGCTGGAAACGGAATTTACGTGTGTAAGTGGACATGATGCTGTTCATTGCCTTAGTGCCTACTTGGCGCTCAATATCCTTAAGTACTAGCTTTCCGCGAATATACACATTCCGGCTATAGGATTCTGCCCCGGCATATTTCCATGTTTCTAAATTTAGCGGCTCTGATTTGGTCACCAAGCTGGACTGAAGAGGGAGATTCGTTTTGATGCCATATTCTTGCTCCATGAGTCTGTCTTCAGCATAAGAAGTGAAGCTTTCATCTAGCCAAGCCTCTTCGAATTCATTGCTGGCTACCATGCCGTAAAAGTATTGATGGCCAATTTCATGAACGACGGTTCTTTCAAGTGAGGTGTCAGGAGAAGAGTCTGTGGCTCCAAATGCTGTAATGAGTGTTGGATACTCCATTCCTCCAGCCCCATTCCCCTCCTTAGGCGGAACGATAATAGACAGAGTCGAGTAGGGATAAGGACCATACCATTTGCTGAAGTAGGTCAGAGCTGCCTTAGCGGCCTGAAGGTATCGTTCCTTTAAGTCTTTGTGTAATGGATCGAGATACACCTTAATCCGTACACCAGGCACTTCTGGCGTAGAGAAGGCTTCTTCGGCTACTGTAAAATCAGGGGATGCCGCCCACGCAAAGTCATGGACATCGTCAGCGTAGAACTGATATATTTTTTGATCTTGCTTTAGCTTGGCATTCTTCACAGGAAATCCGGTCGCAGCTACCGTGTAGTCGGAAGGAACCGCAATCGTTACATTAAAGATGCCAAAATCGCTGTAAAACTCAGAGGTGCCGTGATACTGATGCAAATCCCAGCCTTCCTCCTTAACCCCTCGTGTGCCCATAGGCTCGTATACACTAAGTTTAGGGAACCATTGCCCAGCCATCACGAAATTGCCTGATGCGCCCATACGGGCAAATATTTTGGGGAGCTGGACCTCGTACTGGAGTTTAAGCGTGACACTTTCTCCACCATTAACCGGCTGTGGGAGATGTACCTTTAGGAGTGTCTTATCGTTGACGTTACCATCATCGGGTTGTACAAATTGCACTCTTTGCATTAGTGATGTTCCTTCTGTTGTGCGCAAATCGGTTAAAGTCATACTTCCGAAGCCGTTCTCTGGCATGGTGTCACCTCTGAGCGTTCCCCCGGACTCCTTCATAAAGGTAGTATCTGGTGAAGCAAAAGCATTTGGATACATATGAAAATATAGATCACTTACCGGTTTTACACCGGGGTGTGTCCAGGTTACCGTCTCAGAAGCGATTAAGGTTTCTGTATCAGGAACAAGCTGAACATCGATGTGATACTCGACAACTCGTTGACTTAATGCCTCTTCTGCTGGAACGGGGGCGCTTTCAGGCAGTGTCTGTTGTGGTGCAGCTGCAGGAGCTGTGCCGCTTGAGGACTTGGCCTCTTTTGAAACAAAGCTAGTAACAGAAGATGTGGAGTTATCCCCCGAATAGACCCATATGCCTCCTAAAAGCACGAGGGTGGCCAGGGTCGCAAAGATGATGATGTACCTTAATGACAGTGACTTCATAGTGTGATTCCTCCCGTGACAAGCATCTACGGGATGTATATGTTTGCAATCGCCGCATTATTAGCTAAAATTAAATTATTCGTAAGAGGAAGGGTGTGCACTCGTGGACAACATACAACCGGAGGGTAAGAAACAGATTGCCTTAAATATTGTGAATGCCAAAAGTAAACATAAAGGCTTTGGAGCGGGCTCTATAGAGCTCAATAACGTATCGCCTGTCATTATTGATGGCGGTGAAGCAGTCATTGATATTGGTGCCATGCATGCCAAGAGTAAGGTTGAAAAGGGGATTAAATTCTCCATGAACCGTGAAGATGTACCTAATGGTAGACAGGTTTGGGTAGTATGGGTAGCAGTGGACCGTACACAGGATAGTCAATTCTATGGTGGAATAACGGCCTGCGAAATGTGGATCGATACGGAAGCGCGTCGCGGTTGGAAAATTCTCGCCGAGCATGTCAATAAGTTGGATGCTGCTCTAAAACGTAAAATCGATGTGGGAGGGCTTGGCGCAGTTGAAAAAGCTGCCCTCAAATCCCTCTTGATCTCTCATAATGAGGCATGGTGGACTGCGTCCTCCGATGAGCTTAAGGCTGCACTGACCGAGTAGGAACGAATTACCCGGTCAAGGTTACCTGATACAGAAAAAAGGCTTCGACATCCTGAAATAGGAGAGTCGAAGCCTTTTTGAATTGAACACAATGAATTAGTTTACGATTTGCCTGCCGTACTAAGTTTGCGTTTGAGTTGACTTACTCTGGCTTGACTGATCCCAAGAATTTCAGCAAGCTCTTTCTGATTGGCATATGGATGTTCTTCTATGGCCTGCTCCAGGCGTTGGCACATATCCTCTGTCTTCGTCTTCCGGATCGTGCTGCTGTGTTCTGACACTTCGCCTGCAAAATCTTGGCGCGCCTCAGGCACTTGAGACATGCGTTCAGGGTCGGCAATTTCTTTTAGACAGCTACTGCAAATAAATTGCTCTTTATAGTAGGTGACATGGTCGTGGCTTCTGCAAAACGTACATTCTGTCGAGGTGTACTTCCTGAGTATGATGGTGTTATCGTTTAATATAAAAAATTCGATAGGATCACCAATGTCGATATTACGAGTCATACGGATTTCTGCGGGAACCACAATTCTCCCAAGACTGTCTAAACTCCGGATCATGCCTGTATCCTTCATCCCATGTCCCTCATTTACATCTTTATATTTTGGTTGCTACTAACTATTATAGCAGTAATTGTGAGTTAAGAGAATGGGGTGAATATAATTAATGAAGCGGTTACATCCTTTGTGGGAGAAGTGAAAATCGAGTTTGACCATCTTATGGATTCTACAATAAATAAGTAATAAAAAAGAAAAACCTCTTCAATTAATGAAGAGGTTAATTCAACCACCAGCGTTTAATATTGTTCCACAGGGAACGACTTTCTTCAGCAGGATCTACTTTGCTTTGTACATCATCGACAGCGGGAACTTTGCCATGTTGATCACAGTATTCGGTGGGCTCAGTTCCACTAATGAAAGTCTCCAGTTCTTTTTCGGGACAGGCTGCTGTAGCTAGCTTACCGGATTGCGGATTGATGTATACACTGACTACGCCATCTGGAATGGGAAAAATCTTAGGCGGGATATTTTCCAACGCTTTTTCAGTAAACTCCGCGAAAATTGGAGCTGCCCGTCGGCCATCGGTAGTTGTGATGTCGCGCCCCTTGTCATATCCAACCCAAACTGCAGTGGACAGCTCGGGGGTGAAGCCTACCATCCAGCCGTCTGTATCCGTAGTTCCAGTCTTGCCGGCTACCGGACGTTTGATTATAGAAGCTACACGGTTTCCTGTCCCCCCAGTCTCAAATACTCCCTCCATTAAACGGGTCAACACATAGGCGGCAGAAGGCTCTACAATGGCTTCACCCTTTGGCTGTGGTGCTTCATACAGCACCATACCATTGGAATCCGTTATTTTTAGAATGGCTGTGGTTGGCATTTTCTGACCACTGTTTCCAATAACAGCGAATGCCGCAGCCATTTCTAGCGGACTGATCGGTGAGGTACCGAGTGCCAGTGACGGCACGCTTTGAAGCGGACTATCAATGCCCATCTTGCCTGCCATCTCGCTCACCTTATCTGCGCCGATCTTCATGATCGTATTCACAGCATAGATATTGTCGGATGCTGCAATGGCTTGTCGCATATTGATTTCGCCCAGATACTTATCCCCGAAGTTCCGAGGCTGGTAGGTTTTGCGATTGTTATCATAATGGAACATCGTTGGCTGGCTTTTGAAAACGGAAAGACCAGTCATCTCTTTAGAAGAGAGTGCTGCTAAATACATGATCGGCTTAAAGGACGAGCCGGGCTGACGTGTGGTGGCTAGAGCATGATTGTATTGGTTGGTACGATAATTTTTTCCGCCGACCATAGCTTTAATGTAGCCAGTGCGAGGATCGATGGAAACAAGGGCGGTCTCCAGATCACTCTTTTGATCCATCTCTTTGTCGACTGCTTGTTCTGCGGCATGCTGCATGTCAGGGTCCAGGGTGGTGTAAACATTTAGTCCCCCTTGTTCCAACTCATCACTGCTGATGTTAAGAGATTCTGTGGCCAGATTGCGAATATAATCTCTGAAATAGGGTGCAACCACAGTGGTATCCTTCTGGCCTTGTGGTTTTAAGTTCAAGTCCTCCTGAACAGCTTGTCCCGCTTCTTCTTGTGTGATTTCTCCTAAATTAGCCATGACAGTCAAAATGATTTTTTGTCGTTTTTTAGCGTTGTCTAAATGATTGTACGGCGAATAATAGGTTGGTCCTTTTGGAATCCCAGCTAGCATGGTACTCTCTGCCAAGTCTAAGTCTGCTGCAGATTTACCAAAATACATTTGAGAGGCTGCTTCAATGCCATAGGCACCATGGCCATAGTAAATGTTATTTAAATACATGTTCAAGATTTCATCTTTGCTGTATTTCATCTCGAGCTGCATCGTATACAAGGCTTCTTTAGCTTTACGCGTCCACGTCTTCTCGTGGGATAGATAAAGATTTCTCGCGAGCTGCTGAGTTAGCGTGCTAGCCCCCTGCGTTCGGTTTCCCTCTTCCAGATTGACGAGCACTGCCCGAGCCATCCCCTTCATGTCAAATCCGGAATGCTCGTAAAACTTACGGTCCTCGACGGCTAGTGTGGCTTCAATGAGCAGGGGAGAAATTTGACTTAATTTGACCGGTTCACGGCTACGCCCGTCTGAGGTAAAGGTGGCAAGAATATTGCCCCTGGAGTCGAGTAGCTTGGAGCGCACATCGTCGCCAATGGGAGGGAGATCTTTTTGGTATAGGTAACCGAGCAGAGCTCCCGTGGTCAGTAGAAACAATATAATCATGGCTACCAGCAGCCGAAATAAACGGCGGAAGCGGCTTTTTCGTTTGGGTGGACTCGTTGATTCACGTGACATGACACCAGACTCCCTTCTCCTTGTATTATGGGAAAGGAACTGGAAGGATATTCATTGTATAACTAGGTGATCTGTTAAAGGGACTATCACCGGAGGAGATTTAAATAGGAGATGACAAACTGTTTCCATTTTGTGACTATTCAATGGTGGATCATGCGTGCTTCAGGAGGTATAAAAGAGTAGAGATTGAAAGCGAGGGTATATATACAATAGGAGGTGTCATTATGAACTGGACGAAAAAGATTCACAGATCGACAATAACCGCCCTTTCGGCGACGCTAATAATGGTTTCAGGCTGGGGTGCATCAGCTTCTTCTGTACATGCTGCGGCATCGGCTACACCAGCGGCGTGCGGCACTGGAGATCATGGGCTACTACAGTCTCTGCAAAACAAGCATTCAGGAGACGTATCCACACCGCTTACCTTTTCTGATGTTCAGTTTCTGAATGGAGATATCGGACGGGCAGCAGGCAATGGATTTATGATTGGCACTTCTGATGGAGGCTGCAATTTTCAAGAAATTTATGAAGGCCAATGGAGCTTTAAACAGATTGATTTTCCCGATAACGTGCATGGTTTTGCCCTTGCTTCTGTAGAAGACGGTCAAGCTCGATATTTAATCAGTACCTATAATGGCGGCTCAGAATGGAAAAGACTTTCGAATAAAGCTGTTAGCTTTGAAAGAATCGATTTTTTCGACAGTAAGATTGGTTTCGGGTATAACAGGGCATCAACGTATTACACCAAGGACGGGGGACTTAGCTGGAGTAAGATTTCAACCCCATCCAATACACGTGGTGCTTATTTCAGTGATCGTAATACCGGCTGGGCTGTTGTAACTGTGCCTGGAACCGGCTACCGAATAATGAAGACTACAGATGGTGGGAAAACTTGGAGTTTATCGTTGAAGGCAGCCTTTTCTGATCCTGAGTATGGCCAAATCACCGCGAAGGGAGATCAAGTTGATGTGGTTCTCTTTGGCGGCTCAGGGATGAGTCAAACCTCATACTCCCTATATACAAGTACGAATAAGGGGAAAAGCTGGAATAGAGTGATCGCCCAGGAAACTGCTGGGGGTGGACCTTCCCCGGGTAGTGGAAAAGCTGTAGTAAATAAAGGGCCTGCGTCTGGCAGACCGGGAAATTTGGAGCTGATAGGGAACAATACGACCTTCTTGGTGGGTTATTCCGACGCAGCAGAAAAAGTAGCGGTAGGACGCACATATAACGGTGGCAAGCAGTGGACCAATCTTCCGGCGATTGCTGGGTATGAAGGAGTAATCTCGTTCACTAGTAATAAAGAAGGCTGGCTAGCCGTTCGCGAACGCGATTATTCATCGTTATATGTAACTAAAGATGGCGGCGCTTCTTGGCAACTTAGATTTTCGTTGAAAATTTTGTCCTTGTAACAGGCGGGTTAGTAAAGGTAGCGAGCATAGCTTTTAGTTTTCTAAACGGTTCCTAAGGGAACCGTTTTTTTTTTTGTGATTATGAAGTTGGTTGCACTTGTGTACAGTTTTACTACATGTTCCAAGTGTGCTTTTATCCATCAATATGGTAAAATTTTATGAGCTAAGCTAGATCTAATGGATTCTGAGATTGAAATGCTTCTTTGAACTGGATATAGTGTACAATGGGAAAGCGAATAGGCCTTTGAATGAATATAAAAATGTTTAAGTTTTACGACAGGCGTTTTTCTTATGCAGATTGCAGAGGCTTGCAGAATGGAGGAACGTGTGATGCCCGAACTACAGTCTAACAAATATGACGTCTCTATTACGCTCGTGAGCCTTCAAGATGGTCAGCGGAATGTTATGAAAGCGAATGGAGAGGTAGTATCCAAAGGACCGCATCTATATATTCAATATGAAGAGTTAGAGCAAGGCCCTCGAGGAGAGGAAATTTCTGTTCGTACAACAATAAAGATTGCAGGCAATCAGCTAAAGTTAATCCGCCACGGTGGGATACAGTCGGAACAGAGCTTTCAATCCGGACGGCGTCTGCCGGGATTCTATCGTTCACCATATACACAGTTTAATCTTTCTACAGAAACGAACAAGCTGGACGTGGTGTGCGAAGGGCGCTCCCTAACGGTTGCATGGGAATATGATTTGTACGTATACGAGGAATTGTCAGGAAAGTTTGCTATTAGTTTGCATATACAGGAGGAACCGAAATTATGACACAGAGAAAGAATCCGTTGGAGCTAGTGAATGAACGGGTAAAAGAAGCCGTTGCCGATGCAATTGTAAATGCAGGAATTGTTGCACCGGAAGAGGTTCCGGATATCGTACTGGAAGTACCCAGAGATAAGGCACACGGTGATTTGGCTACGAACGCTGCTATGCAGCTGACCAAAATCGCAAAACGTAACCCGCGCCAGATTGCTGAGGCAATTATAGAACATTTGGATACAAGCAGCGCTTCTATTGAAAAAGCTGAGATTGCCGGACCAGGCTTTATTAACTTTACGTTGTCCAAGAATTATTTGTACCCAATTATCAGCCTTGTTGCTGAGCAGGGTGATGATTATGGCCGTATTAACATCGGTCAAGGTCAGAAGGTTGAAATGGAGTTCGTCAGCGCTAATCCAACGGGTAGCCTTCATTTAGGACATGCTCGTGGTGCTGCTGTCGGCGATGCGCTTTGCAACGTACTCGATTATGCAGGCTATCAGGTGACACGGGAATATTATATTAATGATGCTGGTAACCAGGTGGTCAACCTGTGCAAATCCATTGAAACTCGTTACCTGCAGGAGCTGGGCCAAGAAGCAGAAATGCCTGAAGACGGTTACCATGGCGAGGATATTAAGGGATTTGCTAAAGAGCTTGTGGCTGAAAAGGGTGATATACTACTCGAAATGAGCCCGAGTGACCGCGCAGCTTTTTTCCGGACTTATGGACTTAATAAAGAGCTCGATAAAATCAAACGTGATCTGGGACTATTCCGCGTAAACTTCGATATCTGGTTCAGTGAGACTTCCCTGTACGAGAACGGAGAAGTGTTACGCTCGCTAGATGAGCTTCGTGATCGTGGAGAAGTTTATGAGCAGGATGGGGCAACCTGGCTGCAAACGACTAAGTATGGCGATGATAAAGACCGCGTTCTGATTAAGAACGATGGCACATACACCTACCTTACACCGGACATTGCTTATCACAGCGATAAGTATGGCCGTGGTTACGATAAAATGATTAACATTTGGGGTGCGGATCATCATGGCTATATTCCGCGGATGAAAGCGGCGATGTCAGCACTTGGCAATGATCCTGAGAAGTTAGTGGTTCTGATTGCTCAGATGGTCAGCCTGTTCCAGAATGGTGAAAAGGTTAAAATGTCGAAACGTACCGGCAAAGCGGTTACGATGGAAGATTTGATGGAAGAAGTAGGAATCGATGCGATTCGTTATTTCTTCACCATGCGTAGCATGGATTCCCATCTCGATTTCGATATGGACTTGGCGATCTCTACTTCTAATGAGAACCCTGTATTCTACGTTCAATATGCGCATGCGCGTATCTGCAGCATCTTCCGTCAGGCAGAGGAGCAAGGGATCTCCATTCCTGATTACGCTGAGATTGACTTCTCCAAGCTGACAGCAGTGCATGAATATGACCTGCTGCGCAAAATTGGTGAGCTCCCAGCAGAAATTGCTGTTGCGGCTGAAGGTTATGCTCCACATCGCCTCATCCGTTATGTATATGAGCTGGCTGCGATGTTCCACAGTTATTACAAAGCTGAACGTGTAATCACTGAGGATGCCGCTCAAACCGTGGCACGACTTGCACTGCTTGGTGCTGCGCGTACCACCATTGCTAATGTCCTGCGTCTTGTTGGTGTTTCCGCACCAGACCGTATGTAATTGGGGCATCAAACGACAAAAAATCCGCCTTCCGGTTCCCTGGGAGGCGGATTCTATTTTGTGCCGTTCTTCGCACCGGCACAAGCTGCGCTCACGTCAGAGTGACCCACCCGGTGCCCGGGCAGGGTCTATACGTTCGCGGATACCGCCCGCTTGGCCCTCACTCCTGCTTTCAGCAGGCGTAGGGCATCGGCAGCGCCGCCGCCAAGGGATGCGCGTCGCTGCCCCTTGCGCAGCCGCACCGGGGACGCGGTGCGGCGCAAGAGCAGCTTCAGCTCCCTTGGCGAGAGCCCCGGTCGCACCGAGAGCAGCAGTGCAGCGGCTCCCGTGACATGAGAGGTCGCCATGGAGGTGCCGCTCATCTCTTTGTAGCCCTCCTTCAGCCAACAGGAGGTCACGCCTTCGCCGGGACCATAGACATCGATATAAGAACCGCGGTTGCTGAAGCCGGCAACACGATGTCTTTTATCGATGGCGCCCACGGCAATCGTCTCAGGATAACGTGCGGGATAGTCCCCGCCACGTTTGCCGTCATTGCCGGAGGAGGCGATGATAGCGATTCCGGCTCGGTACGCTTTAATAACCACATTGTGAAGCGCTTTGCTTCTAGTTTTCATTCCGAAGCTCATATTGATGATATCTATTCTGTTCTGCACGCACCAATCAATACCCAGCACAATATCAGACACATAGGCTGATCCACTATGATCAAAAGCCTTGACTGGATATAGTAGTGCCCGTGGTGCTACACCCATCATCCCACGATTTCCCCCTGCTGCCGCTAAGGTCCCGGCGATATGAGTTCCGTGACCGTTATCATCCAGCGGCAACATTCCGCGGTGTAGTAGGTTGACCCCAGAGGCTAATGAATGCTTCAGATCGGGATGGCGGTAATCAGCTCCTGTATCGATTACGCCGATTTTGACGTGAACTCCAGTTGATTTGGACCATGCCTGAGGAGCATGAATGGCTTTTACTCCCCAAGGGAGTGTAGCGGTTCCGCTTTTTTCGTTAGCTATAGAATGGATTTGTATTTGTAGATCCTCTTCGACATTTAGGAGATCTGCAAATCGGTTCATTAGTTTTCCAGCTCCGGCAGCAGGCACAAAAAAGGCCCGAATCAGCGGAGATACCTGCACTTGCCGCAGCTCAGGCTGCTTCGCTTTCAGCGCCTTCCATTGTGTAAAAGCTCCGGCATACTGGCGGGGATCATTGAAGGTAAGAATACGCCGCTCACCATTGTTGGGGGCAACCGATATTTCTTCAAGAAGCATGTGCCAAAATTTGTAATAGTCCATAGGTTTCGCTGTCCCCTCCTCGGTGCCCTGCTGCCATATTGTATGAGTGGAAGAGGGGGTCCGAATGGGAACTTGCCCTTTTTTAACGAAATGGGCTGCCCATCGTGTCAAAAGACGGCGCTTTACATAAAATAGACAGAAGAGATTAACACTCTCTTTGTAACATCACGTAAGGAGCCGATCCTTGGCGTGGATACAGTCATGCGCGGAGGGTTTCCTCCGCCTTTTTTTATTTAAAAGGAATTATAAGTTTCACACGGGTACATATGTTATGGGCTTATCCTTCTTCAAGATGGAGACAGGTTTCTGCTATGGATAACAGCCTGAAGGCTCTTTCTGTCAGCTGTTACCGCTTTTGACTTGCAATTTGTTGTCAAATAGGTTTTACTTAGTTTTGTTAATGGATATTATTGAAATAAACCGTAATGTGAACAATGCGTGAGAGGAAGTGTCCTTTAGTGAGTACGCCACTCAATTTAAAGCTAGACCCTGAGAAAGTTAAAGAAATGCCGATGGTGGATTTGGCCTTTCTAGTGCTTAAGGCAGCCAATACACCGTATTATTACCGTGATCTGATGGTCGAGGTAGCCAAGTTGCGCGGCATGACCGATCAACAAAGCCAAGATACTATTGCCCAGTTATATACCGAGATTAACATTGATGGGCGTTTTGCCTGTGTCGGAACCAACCTTTGGGGATTGAAACGCTGGTATCCTCTAGAGCGCTCTGATGATCCGGTTGGTAACACCAAACGCGTGCGTATCATCAACGATGAAGACGATGATTTGGAAGATGACGACTTTGCTGAAGAAGAAGAAAACTACGCTGCTGAAGAAGAGGATTTCGACGCTATCGACGAAGATCGCGACGACCTCTATTCCGACGACGACAGCGAAGAAGAAGTCGACGAAGATGTCGTGATCGATGAAGATGACATAGACGAAGATGACTCAGATGAAGACGATGCAGAAGATGACTCAGATGAAGACGATGCAGAAGCTGACAAGTAAGATAAATAATTTCAAAGAGTCTTGCTGATGGTATAATTCCTCCCTTGACAGTGGGGGAACGTCAGAGTAAACTATTGCATGGGCTTATCATGTAAGTTAATAAACGCGTTTCTTAAAATAAAAAGTGCCCCGGTTCTACGGGTGTCACTTTTTTGTTTTTTTAGATGCAAAGTAGCTGTAGTTTTATGTAATTTGCGGGACGACGTTTTATGTTTTCCCCGGTGAATCAAACTTTTGATTTCCCCTGTTTTGATGATAGTAAAACGGGTTACGATAAACACCATGCGCCGCTTTTATGTCTGGACTTTATTTAGGAGGGTTTTACAGTGACAAAGTATATTTTTGTAACGGGTGGCGTTGTGTCTTCCCTGGGCAAGGGCATTACCGCCGCTTCGCTGGGCAGGCTGCTCAAAAACAGAGGTCTAAAGGTAACGATTCAGAAATTTGATCCGTATCTTAACGTAGACCCTGGAACGATGAGTCCTTATCAGCACGGTGAAGTATTCGTAACCGATGACGGTGCGGAGACTGACCTTGACCTTGGACACTATGAACGGTTTATTGATATTAATCTGTCAAAGAACAACAATGTGACGACAGGTAAGATCTATTCATCCGTAATCAGCAAGGAACGTCGTGGAGAGTATTTGGGCGGAACTGTACAAGTTATCCCACACATTACGAATGAGATCAAAGAACGCGTGTTCCGTGCAGGCCGCGAGACCAACTCTGATGTTGTAATCACAGAGATTGGTGGAACCGTAGGTGATATTGAAAGTCTTCCGTTCCTGGAAGCCATTCGTCAGATCAAGAGTGATATCGGACGGGAAAATGTGATGTATATCCACGTAACCTTGATTCCTTATATCAAGGCTGCTGGAGAAGTGAAGACAAAGCCGACACAACACAGTGTTAAAGAGCTGCGCAGTATCGGTATTCAACCGAATGTCATCGTGTGCCGTACGGAATATGAGCTTTCCGCAGATATGAAAGCGAAGATCGCACTCTTTTGCGATATTGATGCTAATGCTGTTGTGGAATGCCGCGATGCTTCAACGTTGTATGAAGTTCCATTGAATCTTCGTGATGAAGGATTGGACGAGATTGTTGTTAATCATTTGAAGCTTACGACACCTGCACCAGATATGCGTGAATGGGAAAGTATGCTTGAACGGATTCAGAAGCTTGAAAAAACAGTGGAAATTGCGATTGTTGGTAAGTACGTAGCACTGCATGACGCTTATTTGAGCGTTGTTGAATCACTTTCACACGCAGGCTTTGCTGCTAATGCAGAGGTTAAGATTCGCTGGGTGAATGCAGAGGAAATTACGGATGAGAACGTGGATGAAATGCTGCGTGGTATTGGTGGTATTCTTGTTCCTGGTGGTTTCGGTGATCGGGGAATTGAAGGTAAAATCTCTGCGATTCGTTATGCCCGTGAGAAATTGATACCTTTCTTCGGAATTTGCTTAGGTATGCAAGTTTCCGTAATCGAATATGGCCGTTCTGTTCTAGGTCTACAAGGTGCGAATAGCTCCGAAATCGATCCGAACACACCATATCCACTGATCGATCTGCTTCCTGAGCAGAAGGATATTGAAGATATGGGCGGTACTATGCGTCTTGGCTTGTATCCTTGTAAGATTGCTGAGGGTTCCCTGGCAATGTCTTGCTACGATGATGAACTGGTTTATGAGCGTCACCGTCACCGGTATGAGTTCAACAATACGTACCGTGATGAGATTGAAAAAGCAGGTCTGGTTATTTCCGGAACCTCTCCAGATGGCCGTTTAGTTGAGATCGTAGAGCTTCCGGGACATCCTTGGTTCTTGTCGGTTCAATTCCATCCGGAATTCACTTCACGTCCAAACCGTCCACAACCGTTGTTCCGTGATTTCGTCAAAGCTTCTTTGACTCATTCCGAACAGCAGTAATTTTGTAAATATAATTGGAACCTACGGGTTTTATATCAAACCTGAAGAGCCTCCCATAGGAGGCTCTTTTTTTTTAACTATTCGAAAGTATAAGTTGTTCATCTATCCTATATGTCTAATATTTTTCGCTTAAACGCTTACCGTCCTTATAGGGACGCCGAAGGTGTTTATGCCTGTTTGTCCATTTTGAAGAGCTCCGTAAATGACATCACTGTAATTCAGACTCTTTATTTACCCATTTTATCCAATTAGCAGGATTTGAGCAGTGAAGCACGAATAATAGGTTTCGTATGGGTTAGTTTCTGAAGGGGCCGTTAGCTGTGGAGAGCGCGGTATAGTCAATCTGGCTTAATCTCTGGGAGGGTATTATATGGAAAAAAAGAAAGTGTTAATTGTCGATGATCAGAATGGGATTCGGATTCTTCTTATGGAAGTGTTCAATAGCGAAGGATATACGACATTTCAAGCAGCTAACGGAAAATTGGCCTTAGACATTGTTCGCAGTGAGTCTCCTGACTTGGTTTTGCTCGATATGAAAATACCGGGAATGGATGGACTCGAGATTTTGAAGCATCTGAAGGAACTAAATCCATCCATAAAGGTCATAATGATGACCGCTTATGGAGAGCTGGATATGATTAAGGAAGCAACCAAGCTAGGTGCATTGATGCATTTCACAAAGCCGTTTGACATCGATGAAATGCGGGTAGCGGTCAATATGCATCTTCATAATAAGTCTGTAGATCAATGCAGTTAAAGTGATATTTTCTGTATAGATTCTATTTGGTTATGGTGATTATAAACAGTTTGAGTGCAAATGCTATACGGGCTGGATAAAAATCGTCCCACCGGGACATTTTTTTGTTTATCCTATTTAGTATTTGACTCAGGATGTGTTATAATAAGCCTGTATGTGATGTCGGTTTAAAAACATAGCCAACCAACATTCTTAGGAGGATGAAACCATGCCATTAGTATCTATGACAGACATGTTGAACAAAGCACTTGAAGGAAAATACGCAGTAGGTCAGTACAACATTAACAACTTGGAGTGGACACAAGCTATTCTTGGTGCCGCTGAACAAGAGAAATCACCAGTAATCCTTGGTGTATCCGAAGGCGCAGCACGTCACATGGGCGGCTTCACTACTGTTGTTAAAATGGTAGAAGGTCTAATTATCGATATGAATATCACAGTTCCTGTAGCGATCCACCTTGACCATGGATCTAGCTTTGATAAATGTAAAGCAGCAATTGATGCTGGATTTACATCCGTAATGATCGACGGTTCCCACCACCCAATCGATGAGAACATTGATATGACTAAAAAAGTCGTTGAATATGCTCACGCTAAAGGTGTTTCTGTAGAAGCAGAAGTAGGTACTGTTGGTGGACAAGAAGACGACGTTATCGGCGGCATCATGTATGCTAAGCTTGATGAGTGCGTACGTATTGTTAAAGAAACAGGTATCGACACTTTGGCTCCTGCACTAGGTTCCGTTCATGGACCTTACCATGGCGAGCCTAACCTCGGATTTAAAGAAATGGAAGAAATCCGCGACGCTACTAACATCCCAATGGTTCTTCATGGTGGTACAGGTATTCCTGAACATGACATCAAGAAAGCTATCTCCTTGGGTACTTCCAAAATCAACGTAAACACTGAGAACCAAATCGTGTTCGCAAAAGTTGTTCGTGAAGTTCTAGCTGCTAAACCTGATGCTTACGATCCACGTACATTCATCGCACCAGGTCGCGATGCGATCAAAGAAACCGTTATCGGTAAAATCCGCGAATTTGGATCCAACAACAAAGCCTAATCATTGTTAGCTTCCGCCACAGGTGGACAAGCAATTTGTAAAGGGCAGGGTGTAGCTCTGCCCAGTTGAATAGTTTGATGAGGAAAGCACACCGCTTAGCCGGTGTCTTTCCATTTTCATCACTAAAAGTCCACAGCACGTATTGCCCACACAGCTGCAATACACGTAGGGGGAAATTGATAAATCTATGGAAAAATTAATGATTGGCGGTGGACGTCCGCTAGAGGGCGTTGTAACCATCAGTGGAGCAAAGAATAGTGCTATTGCACTTATTCCTGCGGCGATTTTGGCCGAATCTGAAGTTGTTCTTGATAATTTACCGTCCCTTAGTGATGTAGCCGTTTACTCCGAAATCTTGCAAGAGCTTGGCGCAAGTGTATCTTGGTCAGGCAACCAGATGAAAATTGATCCTTCGCGTATTGTATCTATACCTATGCCTAATGGTCCGGTTAAGAAACTTCGAGCTTCGTATTATATGATGGGAGCTCTACTTGGAAGATTCAAAGAAGCGACAATAGGTCTACCCGGTGGTTGTAACTTCGAACCTCGTCCAATCGATCAGCATATCAAAGGATTCGAGGCACTGGGAGCAACAGTTACCAACGAACATGGTTCTATCCACTTATATGCTAAAGAGCTACGCGGTGCGAAGATTTATTTAGACGTATCAAGCGTAGGTGCCACTATTAACATCATGCTGGCGGCTTCACGTGCCAAAGGCTCCACAATTATTGAAAATGCGGCTAAAGAGCCTGAGATTATAGATGTAGCAACCCTATTGAACTCTATGGGCGCTGTTATTAAAGGCGCCGGTACAGAAACCATCAGAATCGAAGGGGTATCGGAGATGCACGGTTGCCGTCACTCCATCATTCCCGATCGGATTCAAGCAGGAACTTATATGATTGCCGCTGCGGCTACGCGTGGTAATGTGTTGATAGATAACGTTATTCCTAAGCACTTGGAAGCTTTAACGGCCAAGCTTTTAGAGATGGGCGTTGAGATTGAAGAGCTTGACGAAAGTATTCGCGTTATAGGTAGAGCTAAATATGAGCACGCAGATGTCAAAGCGTTGACCTATCCTGGCTTTCCTACAGATTTACAATCTCCTATGACAAGTATGTTGACACAGGCGGAAGGCGTTAGTGTGCTTAGCGATTTCGTCTACAGCAACCGTTTTAAACATGTGCCAGAATTGGTACGGATGGGCGCGAAAATACGCGTTGAAGGCCGTTCTGCAATTATTGAGGGTGGTAAGCTTAACGCTGCAAAGGTGAAAGCGACCGATTTACGGGCAGGCGCTGCTCTTGTCATTGCTGGATTGACAGTAGGGGATGGGATCACCGAGGTGACCGGCGTAGAATATATTGACCGTGGTTATGATAATTTAGTGAGCAACCTTCGACAACTTGGTGCTCATGTTTGGCGTGAGAACGAATAAAATTAGGATATCCCGTTTGGAAGGAGGTTTATTTGCTTATTTACCGCATATATCCTTCCAAATTGGGTATTAATATCCTAATGGCATTTTAATAGACTCATCATTTTGCCTAGTAGATAGACTAGGGCGAACTCATTTAAAAATTGAATAGGTGGTTATTACATGGATCTTCAAATTTCCGATTTGGAAGAAATGAAGCTGACCGAGTTGTATAAGCTGGCCAAGAAATACCAGATCCCTTATTACGGACAGCTGAAGAAACGGGAACTGATCTTTGCGATCCTTCGGGCACAGGCAGAGCAAAGCGGTCTTATGTTTATGGAAGGCGTACTGGAAATTCTACCCGAGGGTTATGGATTTCTAAGGCCGATTAACTATTTGCCTAGCGCTGAAGATATTTATATCTCAGCCTCACAAATTCGGAAGTTTGATCTCAGAAGCGGAGATCTTGTATCTGGGAAATGCCGGACGCCGAAAGAAAATGAACGATATTTTGGCCTGCTTCAAGTCAATGCCGTTAATGGTGAGAACCCTGCTAGCGCAGCGGAGCGACTACATTTTCCAGCATTAACACCACTTTATCCGCAAGACAAGCTACCGCTTGAAACATCCCCTACTCATTTGTCTACCCGAATAATGGATTTGCTCGCTCCTGTAGGTTTGGGGCAGCGGGGTTTGATTGTAGCACCTCCTAAAGCAGGAAAAACGCTCCTCTTGAAAGAAATTGCCAATAGTATTTCCACTAATAATCCTGAGATTGAACTCTTTGTATTGCTAATAGATGAGCGTCCCGAAGAAGTAACTGATATGCAGCGTTCAGTAAAAGGCGAAGTGGTTGCATCGACGTTTGATGAGCTTCCAGAGAATCATATTAAAGTGGCCGAACTTGTGTTGCAAAGAGCTCTTCGTTTAGTTGAGCACAAGAAGGATGTAGTTATTCTTTTAGACAGCATTACCCGTCTTGCACGTGCGTATAATCTTGTGGTTCCACCATCTGGACGCACGCTTAGTGGGGGGATTGACCCAGCAGCCTTTCATCGGCCGAAACGGTTTTTTGGCTCTGCACGGAATGTAGAAGAGGGCGGTTCACTGACTATTTTAGCAACTGCTTTAATTGATACCGGATCACGTATGGATGATATTATTTATGAAGAGTTTAAGGGTACTGGTAATATGGAGCTTCATTTGGACCGCAAATTGGCGGAACGCCGTATATTCCCTGCTATTGATATTCGTCGTTCAGGTACACGTCGTGAAGAAGTGCTCTTGAGCAAAGAAGAGCTTGATACGATCTGGGCGATTCGCAAAAATATGAATGAATCCTACGATTTTGTGGAGGGATTCATCAAAAAGCTGCGTGATACAAAGACTAATGCTGAATTCTTAGCATCATTTGACGTTGCGGGAGCTAAACAATCGCCAAATGGAACTGCGAGTAGCGGAGGAACTTCCAACAGTGGTACGGCTGCTCGTCGCACAACACGGGCAAAGACTTCTTCAGTGCCTACAACTTGAGAATTGATAATAAGAGGAGACTAACATGTATTTGGTATATGCCGACGGGCAAGGAAACGTATATGATCATCCAGAACTGTACGGGTTAGCCCGTAGTGGAGATATGATCGTTGAAATGTTGGAGGAAGAGTTGATACCGCTGCCTGAAGGCGCTACTCTTGTGGGCTTGCCTAGTACGCGGGCTGTGGGTATGGATCCTGAGACAGGTGAAATGATGGCGTTGCCGGATGGCTCACAGGCTGTAGGCGCGCTGCTGCCTCAGGGCTATACTCGCTTGTGTCTTCCTGGGTATGTAAAGACAGATAAGTCTTACAAGCTTCCTCTGTTTGGGTATTCGGCTGTAGTGTGGAAGGATGGCGGGTTCTATGTTGCGGCGGATCCAACCGATAATCCGGAGAAGTGGAACCCACTGAACTGTGATAAACAGGATCTTGAGGTAAGTGTTGGCGAGTTGACTGCCAAATATCCTGATAACCGTCTCTATGAGCATCTTTCTAACTGTGCGCTTGGTTATGAATGCCTGACTTCCTCCAACACCTTCTTAGGGCGTTGGGAGGGCGGTGTACCTGTCTCTTATTCATGTAATGCTGGATGTTTTGGCTGTATTTCTGAGCAACCTGATGATAGTGGTTTTGTGTCTCCGCAGACTCGTATGAATTTCCGACCAACGGTCAATGAAATTTCACAAGTTATGTTGGAGCACTTGAAGACGCCTGAATCGATTATCAGTTTTGGACAAGGCTGTGAAGGTGAACCTTCTACGCAGGCAAAACTTATTATAGAAGCAATCCGTGAAGTGCGCTCGATTACTGACATGGGCTACATTAATATCAACACCAATGCTGGCTTAAGCGATCATATTCGTGGAATCGTCGATGCTGGGCTGGATTTGATGCGTGTCAGCACGATTAGTGCTCTAGATGATCATTACAATGCTTATTACAAACCACGTGGCTACACATTGGCTAATGTAGAGAAGTCTTTGAAATATGCTGCCTCGCAAGGTGTTTACACATCGATCAACTATCTGATTTTCCCTGGAGTAACTGATCGCGAAGAAGAGATTGAGGCGATGGTGGAGTTTGTAAGACGTACGGATCTGAAGCTTATTCAGATGCGTAATCTGAACATTGATCCAGAGAGTTATCTGGAGTTAATTCCTCCTGCTAAGGGTGAAATTCTCGGCATGAAGACGATGCTGGAAATTTTCCGGGACGAATTGCCGGATGTTGTTATTGGTTCTTACACACATGTACCACCAGCAAATATGGCTCGGGTAAAGCAACGGCAACTCAACATTTAATAGATTAAATGTACCAATGAATTACCAATGAAACATATTGATCAATTGAATTTTTCGTGCTAAAATACCACAGTGTAATCATATAACTCTGGGTCCGCATGAGGCTTAGGGCATGAGAGGTGAAATTCAAAATGCAAGCAGCAATTCAACCAAAGTATAACTTAACTAAGGTAACCTGCGCATGTGGCAACTCTTTCGAAGCTGGCTCTGTTAAACAAGAGCTTCGTGTTGAAATTTGCTCCAGCTGCCATCCTTTCTTCACTGGCAAGCAGAAGTTCCTGGATGCCGGCGGTCGCGTTGATAAATTCAAGAAGAAATACGGTATCTAATTGGAATAGCCGCTTAGCGGCTTAATGGTTAGATCGAGCTCCCAGCTTTCTCGCTGGGGGCTCATTTTATGTCTTGGAGTTGATTTTTGTCCGAGCGTGAGCTATACTTATCTTCGCCGTGCTAGACGGGGAGGTAGCGGTGCCCTGTAACTCGCAATCCGCTGTAGCGAGGTTGAATTCCTGTTAGAGGTGCTATCGATGTGAGGCCTTGGTTCCTACGGGCTGTGTTGACGGTTGGGTCCTCCGCAATGAGTGCTTATGAACCTGGTCAGGTCCGGAAGGAAGCAGCCATAAGTAAGTTTACTCTTGTGCCGGAGGGTGGCCTAGCCCGAGCAGTCATGTAGGGTTGCCGCTTGGATCGTAGTCATCAATAACAGGTGCACGGTTTATAATTCTGTTTATAACAGCATCTTTGCCACAAGCAAAGATGCTTTTTGTTTTTGGTCAATAGCCGATGAATATAGTATAATAAATTTGCGACAAATGCCGGGAAAGAGGCAGCCTAAGAGAGGGTAATGCATAGTGGAACATATCGCGCTGTACCGTGCTTGGCGGCCGCAGTCGTTTCAAGACATGGTTGGACAACAGCACATTATCCAAACGCTGCAGAACGCAATTCGTGAACAGCGGGTTTCGCATGCCTATCTGTTCAGTGGTCCGCGGGGAACTGGTAAGACAAGTGCTGCTAAAGTCTTAGCGAAAGCGGTCAATTGTGAACGTGGGCCAGGTCCGGAGCCTTGCAACGAGTGTCCTTCCTGCTTGCGAATCACTGCGGGTAATGTGATGGATGTGCAGGAAATAGACGCGGCATCCAACCGGGGCGTAGAAGAGATTCGCGACCTCCGGGACAAGGTGAAATATGCACCTACCGAGGTGCGCCGTAAAGTGTATATTATTGATGAAGTGCATATGCTGACAACAGAAGCATTTAATGCGCTATTAAAGACATTGGAAGAACCGCCGTCACATGCAATGTTCATCCTTGCGACTACGGAACCTCATAAATTGCCAGCGACGATCATTTCTCGTTGTCAGCGTTTTGACTTCCGCAGAGTAGCTTTGGAAGAGCAGACAGCACATCTGAGTGCTATCTGTGAGAAGGAAGGGATTACAGCTGATGTTAACGCATTGCAGTATATTGCCCGCCTTTCTGATGGGGGTATGCGCGATGCAGTGAGTTTGCTGGATCAGATTTCATCTTTTACAGATGGCAAAGTTACGTACGAGCAAGTCCTGGGGATGACCGGAGGGATACCCTCTGAGCAATTTGCACGACTTGCCACTGCCATATTGGAAGGTGATATGGGTCTTCTGCTGGAGCTTGTTGAACAGCTTATGCATGAAGGTAAGAGTGCTGATAAATGTCTAGAGAATCTTATGTATTATTTCCGTGATTTATTGATGATTAAGATGGTACCTGGGGCTGATCAACTGACGGAGCGAGTGCTTAATCCCGCCGAGTTTAAAGATATGGCCACCGCATTTTCCCGGGATCGTCTGTTTCAGATCGTAGATACACTTAATAAGTACCTGGGTGAAATGAAATATGCTACTCATCCGCAGACTTTGTTTGAAGTCGCGCTGATGAAGCTTTGTAGCTTGCAGCAAGAGGAAAGTGAGACCGCATCAGCTGCTCCGTTAGGTGCATTGCAGGCTGGATCAGGGGTGAATGCTCCTGCAGTCCACTCTGGTGAACTGGATCTGCTCAAGAGACAGATTACTGCGCTGGAGAAAAAGCTGGAGCAGGCATTGCAGTCCGGTGGTATTTCCGGAGGTGGGCGAGATGGTGCCTCTTCTGCGAAATCGAATCCGACTCCAAGTTCTGCGCCTAGAATCTCTGCAACCTCCAAAATGCCTCCAAATGTTGATAAGTTTATTGCTGGTAAGGATAGTCCTGATTTTGCAGCTATCTATAAACAGTGGAGTCTTGTCTTGCAAGGGGTAAAAGAGGAGAAGGTAACGGTTCATGCGTGGTTTGTAGACGGAGAACCTGTATCTGTAATGGACGACGCTGTGCTTGTTGCGTTTAAGAACACGATTCATCGTGATACAACGGAGAAGCCAGCAAACAGACAGGTCATTGAGAATGTGTTTGCAGCGCGTCTTGGTAAACCTTATAGACTGGTAACTATAATGCAGCGCGATTGGAACGAAGCCGCTCAGAAGTCAGTGGGACAGCCTAGCAAGGAAGAGTTGCGGCTAGAGCATGAACATGATACTGCGGATGCGAAATCTGAACCTTGGATTGATGAGGCTATCCAGCTTTTTGGAGAAGACCTTGTTGTCATAAAAGAGTAATGTAAGCATACTAGCGCAAATTGCGCATTCCAAAGGAGAGATGATGTATGAATAATATGAACCAAATGATGAAGCAAGTTAAGAAAATGCAGGAGCAAATGCTTAAGGCTCAAGAAGAACTAGGTGGCAAGGTGATTGAAGGCTCATCAGGTGGCGGAGTAGTTACAGTTCAAGTTAATGGCCACAAAAAGTTGCTTTCTATCCAAATCAAGCCAGAAGCTGTTGATCCGGAAGATGTTGAAATGCTACAGGATTTGGTAATCACTGCAGTTAATGATGCTTTGACTCAAGCTGAAGACCTTGCGAACAATGATATGGGTAAATTTACTGGTGGAATGAAGATCCCAGGCTTGTTCTAATTCACTCACTCCACTTTCGTCTAAAGGAGAATTATTAATTTGTATTATCCCGAACCGCTAGCCAAGCTGATCGATGCTTTTACGCGCTTGCCCGGGATTGGGCCGAAGACAGCCGCCCGGTTAGCTTTTCATGTGCTTAACATGAAAGAGGATGACGTCATTGATTTTGCTAAAGCGCTAGTAAGTGTCAAGCGTAATCTTCATTATTGCTCCGTCTGCTGTAATATTACGGATACGGACCCGTGTAAGATATGTCAGGACAAAACTAGAGATCCTTCAGTAATCTGTGTGATCCAAGACTCCAAGGATTTGGTGGCAATAGAACGAACCAAAGAGTTTAATGGGTATTATCACGTTCTTCAGGGTGCGATTTCACCTATGGAAGGTATAGGCCCTGATGATATTCGCTTGAAGGAATTATTGACTCGTTTGAGTGATGAAAGAGTGAGTGAGCTTATCATGGCGACCAACCCCAACATTGAGGGTGAGGCAACGGCGATGTATATTTCTCGTTTAGTTCGGCCTTTTGAGATTAAAATCACCAGAATAGCCCATGGCTTGCCTGTTGGTGGCGATCTTGAATATGCCGACGAGGTTACCTTGTCCAAAGCGTTGGAAGGTCGTCGTGAGCTATTCTAGTAGCTCTAAAGTCGTGTTTTTCAAAAGGAGGCCCCCTGGGCCTCCTTTTTTTGTTCTAAGTTTGTCCCTATCCCGATATGAATGAGAATAACGAGATGTAATTTTGCATCGAAATTATTCTGAGGAGGAATGAGTAATGGGATGGTGGACCTCATTGTGGCGGGGAGCAGATGAAGAACAGGGTAGAAAAGATACGGAGGGCTGGGAAACGTTGCTGGAGGTTCGTAAGGCGCAATCTGAGTGGGAGAGAGCGTACCTAATGTTTGATGAAGCGTTGGGTCAAGATCAAATTGATTATGCTATTTATATTTTAGAGGCAGCAGAGCGCAAGTATCAGATACATCTCAAACATGCAAAGAGCATTGGATTAAATAGCAGTCAGATGTAGGCGCTAGTCAAAAGGAAATATAGGAGGGATCAACATGCTAAGAATGTTAGCTATAGGAGTACTAGTCATATCGGTTGTGTTGTTGAGTGTAATTGTATTCCGAAAAAAACTTGGCTTTGGATGGCTTAGTCTGTTCGGAGCTCATTTGGTACTGGCTGCGCTCGCGATATATGTAGTGAATTTCTCGGGTTTAATCACACAAGTTCATATTCCCTTGAATCCCGCAACCATAGGCGCAGTAACGGTTCTTGGCCTTCCAGGCGTAGTAATGTTAATAGGATTAAGAATTATTTTGTTTTAATGCTTGACGTGAGTTTGAAAAATATGATACATTAAGTCTCGCCCCTTTGGACAAGATGTTGATTAACAACTTGCTGAAACGGTAAGCGAAAAAAAGAAATTAAAAAAACGCTTGACGAAAACAAAGGTGCTGTGATATATTATAAAGGTCGCTGCTGACAAGCAACGACAACGAAAGATGAGACATTGATCTTTGAAAACTGAACAACGAGTGAGTGGGAATTCACGAAAGTGAAATCCAAAATTAGAGAATTAATTTTCTCGTCAGATGTTTCAAAATGAGCATATCGCTCTTTTCAATACTAATTGGAGAGTTTGATCCTGGCTCAGGACGAACGCTGGCGGCGTGCCTAATACATGCAAGTCGAGCGGAGTCATTTTGAAAGCTTGCTTTCAAAATGACTTAGCGGCGGACGGGTGAGTAACACGTAGGCAACCTGCCCCTTAGACTGGGATAACTACCGGAAACGGTAGCTAATACCGGATAATTTCTTTTTTCTCCTGAAGAAAGAATGAAAGACGGAGCAATCTGTCACTGAGGGATGGGCCTGCGGCGCATTAGCTAGTTGGTGGGGTAACGGCCCACCAAGGCGACGATGCGTAGCCGACCTGAGAGGGTGAACGGCCACACTGGGACTGAGACACGGCCCAGACTCCTACGGGAGGCAGCAGTAGGGAATCTTCCGCAATGGGCGAAAGCCTGACGGAGCAACGCCGCGTGAGTGATGAAGGTTTTCGGATCGTAAAGCTCTGTTGCCAGGGAAGAACGTCCGGTAGAGTAACTGCTATCGGAGTGACGGTACCTGAGAAGAAAGCCCCGGCTAACTACGTGCCAGCAGCCGCGGTAATACGTAGGGGGCAAGCGTTGTCCGGAATTATTGGGCGTAAAGCGCGCGCAGGCGGTCATTTAAGTCTGGTGTTTAAACCTTGGGCTCAACCTGAGGTCGCACTGGAAACTGGGTGACTTGAGTACAGAAGAGGAAAGTGGAATTCCACGTGTAGCGGTGAAATGCGTAGATATGTGGAGGAACACCAGTGGCGAAGGCGACTTTCTGGGCTGTAACTGACGCTGAGGCGCGAAAGCGTGGGGAGCAAACAGGATTAGATACCCTGGTAGTCCACGCCGTAAACGATGAGTGCTAGGTGTTAGGGGTTTCGATACCCTTGGTGCCGAAGTTAACACAGTAAGCACTCCGCCTGGGGAGTACGGTCGCAAGACTGAAACTCAAAGGAATTGACGGGGACCCGCACAAGCAGTGGAGTATGTGGTTTAATTCGAAGCAACGCGAAGAACCTTACCAGGTCTTGACATCCCTCTGAATCCACTAGAGATAGTGGCGGCCTTCGGGACAGAGGAGACAGGTGGTGCATGGTTGTCGTCAGCTCGTGTCGTGAGATGTTGGGTTAAGTCCCGCAACGAGCGCAACCCTTAACTTTAGTTGCCAGCAGGTTAAGCTGGGCACTCTAGAGTGACTGCCGGTGACAAACCGGAGGAAGGTGGGGATGACGTCAAATCATCATGCCCCTTATGACCTGGGCTACACACGTACTACAATGGCCGGTACAACGGGAAGCGAAACCGCGAGGTGAAGCCAATCCCATCAAAGCCGGTCTCAGTTCGGATTGCAGGCTGCAACTCGCCTGCATGAAGTCGGAATTGCTAGTAATCGCGGATCAGCATGCCGCGGTGAATACGTTCCCGGGTCTTGTACACACCGCCCGTCACACCACGAGAGTTTACAACACCCGAAGTCGGTGGGGTAACCCGCAAGGGAGCCAGCCGCCGAAGGTGGGGTAGATGATTGGGGTGAAGTCGTAACAAGGTAGCCGTATCGGAAGGTGCGGCTGGATCACCTCCTTTCTATGGAGAATCGTCTTCTGCAATGAAGACATTCAAATCGGAAGTTAAACTTCCATTATAGAACCTTCGGGTTCGAACACTCACTCGTGTTCAGTTTTGAAAGAGCAAGTCTCTTTCGTATGCGTTTGGTGGCGATAGCGGAGGGGTTCCACACGTACCCATCCCGAACACGACCGTTAAGCCCTCCAGCGCCGATGGTACTTGGACCGAAGGGTCCTGGGAGAGTAGGACGCCGCCAAGCGGACAACCATTCTTTGGTTGATTCACAATATTATATATGTTATATGGGCTTTTAGCTCAGTTGGTTAGAGCGCACCTCTGATAAGGGTGAGGTCGGTGGTTCGAGTCCACCAAGGCCCACCATATGACATTATATCCTTTTATGGGGCCATAGCTCAGCTGGGAGAGCGCCTGCCTTGCAAGCAGGAGGTCAGCGGTTCGATCCCGCTTGGCTCCACCATAATTTTAATTCAATACCTGTTTTAAACATTGATCCTTGAAAACTGGATACCGAAACGAATTTGCGTTTTAGAACATCTTTTAGCAACTTGTGCAAACAAGTAAATGTTATTAGTGAGATGATTCCAAAGAGAATGTCATTGTATGATATTTTCCTACGGAAAAATCAAGGTTAAGCTAATAAGAGCACACGGAGGATGCCTAGGCGCCAGGAGCCGACGAAGGACGTGGCGAACAACGAAACTGCCTCGGGGAGCTGTAAGCAAGCTTTGATCCGGGGGTGTCCGAATGGGGAAACCCAGCTGTGGTAATTCGCAGTTACTCATCTCTGAACACATAGGAGATGTAGAGGCAGACCAGGGGAACTGAAACATCTAAGTACCCTGAGGAAGAGAAAACAATAGTGATTCCGTCAGTAGCGGCGAGCGAACGCGGAACAGCCTAAACCTAAGAGCTTGCTCTTAGGGGTTGTGGGACGTCTCACATGGAGTTACAAAGGAATATGGTAGGTGAAGAGGTCTGGAAAGGCCCGCGATAGAGGTAAAAGCCCTGTAACCTAAACTGTGTTCTCTCCGAGACGGATCCCGAGTAGTGCGGGGCACGTGAAACCCCGTATGAATCCAGCAGGACCATCTGCTAAGGCTAAATACTACCTGGCGACCGATAGTGAAACAGTACCGTGAGGGAAAGGTGAAAAGCACCCCGGAAGGGGAGTGAAATAGAACCTGAAACCGTGTGCTTACAAAAAGTCAGAGCCCTATTAATGGGTGATGGCGTGCCTTTTGTAGAATGAACCGGCGAGTTACGTTTAACATGCAAGGTTAAGTCGAGAAGACGGAGCCGCAGCGAAAGCGAGTCTGAATAGGGCGATTGAGTATGTGGACGTAGACCCGAAACCGTGTGATCTACCCCTGTCCAGGGTGAAGGTGCGGTAACACGCACTGGAGGCCCGAACCCACGCATGTTGAAAAATGCGGGGATGAGGTGGGGGTAGCGGAGAAATTCCAATCGAACTCGGAGATAGCTGGTTCTCCCCGAAATAGCTTTAGGGCTAGCCTCGGTATAAGAGTAGTGGAGGTAGAGCACTGATTGGGTGCGGGGTCCGCAAGGATTACCAAGCTCAGTCAAACTCCGAATGCCATATACTTATTGCCGGGAGTCAGACAGTGAGTGCTAAGATCCATTGTCAAAAGGGAAACAGCCCAGACCATCAGCTAAGGTCCCCAAGTGTGTGTTAAGTGGGAAAGGATGTGGAGTTGCACAGACAACCAGGATGTTGGCTTAGAAGCAGCCACCATTGAAAGAGTGCGTAATAGCTCACTGGTCGAGTGACTCTGCGCCGAAAATGTAACGGGGCTAAACACACCACCGAAGCTATGGCTAGATACGTATGTATCTGGGGTAGGGGAGCGTTGTATGTGGGTTGAAGGTGTACCGTAAGGAGCGCTGGACAGCATACAAGTGAGAATGCCGGTATGAGTAACGAAAAGATCAGTGAGAATCTGATCCGCCGAAAGCCCAAGGTTTCCTGAGGAAGGCTCGTCCGCTCAGGGTAAGTCGGGACCTAAGGCGAGGCCGAAAGGCGTAGTCGAAGGACAACAGTTTGAAATTACTGTACCACCGTAATCCGCTATGAGCGATGGGGTGACGCAGGAGGGTAGTGACGCGGACTGATGGATATGTCCGTCTAAGCAGTGAGGCTGATGTGTAGGCAAATCCGCACATCATTAAGGCTGGGCTGTGATGGGGAGCGAAAATTGTAGTAGCGAAGGTCATGATCTCACACTGCCAAGAAAAGCCTCTAGCCAGGAGAAGGTGCCCGTACCGCAAACCGACACAGGTAGGCGAGAAGAGAATTCTAAGGCGCGCGGAAGAACTCTCGTTAAGGAACTCGGCAAAATGACCCCGTAACTTCGGGAGAAGGGGTGCCCCGGTAGTGTGAATAGCACGAGGGGGCCGCAGTGAAAAGGCCCAAGCGACTGTTTAGCAAAAACACAGGTCTGTGCGAAGCCGCAAGGCGAAGTATACGGGCTGACGCCTGCCCGGTGCTGGAAGGTTAAGGGGAGTGGTTAGGGGTAACCCGAAGCTATGAACCGAAGCCCCAGTAAACGGCGGCCGTAACTATAACGGTCCTAAGGTAGCGAAATTCCTTGTCAGGTAAATTCTGACCCGCACGAATGGCGTAACGACTTGGGCGCTGTCTCAACGAGAGATCCGGTGAAATTTTAATACCTGTGAAGATGCAGGTTACCCGCGACAAGACGGAAAGACCCCATGGAGCTTTACTGCAGCTTGATATTGAATTTGGGTACGATCTGTACAGGATAGGTGGGAGCCGTAGAAATCGGAGCGCAAGCTTCGGTGGAGGCGCCGTTGGGATACCACCCTGATCGTATCTAGGTTCTAACCTAGTACCCTAATCGGGTACGGGGACCGTGTCAGGCGGGCAGTTTGACTGGGGCGGTCGCCTCCTAAAGAGTAACGGAGGCGTTCCAAGGTTCCCTCAGAATGGTTGGAAATCATTCGAAGAGTGCAAAGGCATAAGGGAGCTTGACTGCGAGACCTACAAGTCGAGCAGGGACGAAAGTCGGACTTAGTGATCCGGTGGTACCGCATGGAAGGGCCATCGCTCAACGGATAAAAGCTACCCTGGGGATAACAGGCTTATCTCCCCCAAGAGTCCACATCGACGGGGAGGTTTGGCACCTCGATGTCGGCTCATCGCATCCTGGGGCTGAAGTAGGTCCCAAGGGTTGGGCTGTTCGCCCATTAAAGCGGTACGCGAGCTGGGTTCAGAACGTCGTGAGACAGTTCGGTCCCTATCTGTCGTGGGCGCAGGAAATTTGAGAGGAGCTGTCCTTAGTACGAGAGGACCGGGATGGACGTACCGCTGGTGCACCAGTTGTTTCGCCAGAAGCATGGCTGGGTAGCTACGTACGGACGGGATAAGCGCTGAAAGCATCTAAGCGTGAAGCCCCCCTCAAGATGAGATTTCCCAATTAGTAAGACCCCTTGAAGACGACGAGGTAGATAGGTTGGAGGTGGAAGTGCAGTAATGCATGGAGCTGACCAATACTAATCGGTCGAGGGCTTATCCTATACTTAAGACGCAAATTCAATTCGGATTCAGTTTTCAGGGAGTCAAATTCCTGTTTGGATTGCTGTGGTACTGATATCGTTTGGAGAGATACCCAAGTGGCTATAAGGGGACCCTCTGCTAAGGGGTTAGACTGCGTAAGCGGTGCGTGGGTTCGAATCCCACTCTCTCCGCCATTTTCAATCCATAGCATTTCTAATTATTGTGGCGGTGTAGCTCAGCTGGCTAGAGCGTACGGTTCATACCCGTGAGGTCGGGGGTTCGATCCCCTTCGCCGCTACCATAATACCTGGAGGCTTAGCTCAGCTGGGAGAGCATCTGCCTTACAAGCAGAGGGTCGGGGGTTCGATCCCCTCAGCCTCCACCATTATTACTTTTTAAGAAATACTTTTTACACCGTGCCGGTGTAGCTCAACTGGTAGAGCAACTGACTTGTAATCAGTAGGTTGGGGGTTCAAGTCCTCTCGCCGGCACCATTATTATCAATGCGGAACCGTGGTGTAGTTGGCCTAACATGCCTGCCTGTCACGCAGGAGATCGCGAGTTCGAATCTCGTCGGTTCCGCCATTTTTTTCCACAAGACAAGGGTGGGAAGTATAATACTACCACTTTATTTTTATGTCAATTTAATATGGCTCGATAGCTCAGTCGGTAGAGCAGAGGACTGAAAATCCTCGTGTCGGCGGTTCGAATCCGTCTCGAGCCACTTTTCCCTGGGGGATTAGCGAAGTGGCCAAACGCATCAGACTGTAAATCTGCTCACGTACGTGTTCGGTGGTTCGAATCCATCATCCCCCACCATTTATGAGCCATTAGCTCAGTTGGTAGAGCACCTGACTTTTAATCAGGGTGTCGAAGGTTCGAGTCCTTCATGGCTCATCCCAAACAGAAAGTCATCACCTTATGGTGGTGGCTTTTTTTGTGTTTTATGGTTGTATTATAGTAGCGCGCTACTGTAGCGATTAACATAATATAAGAGAATATGCTAAAATAGGCGAAAAGAGCAAAAGTGGTGGAGCATGGTGACTATGGATAGTGAGACATTGCGGAAAAAATTAGAGCAGCTCACCGGAAAGAGAACCGGAATCAAGCAGTTAGGGAGGCAGCATTCAGCTTCTCTTTTTAGCATGGGATTAGAAGGACAGGATCAGCTGGTAATCCATGAGGGTCATCTCTGGGCACCTTTGTATGAGAGTGACGGACGTATAACCGCTGTCTGGGTAGAAATGGAGGGGCTCACTTCTCTGGAAGTACAACTGGTCAACTATGCAGTTCGAAATTTTGCTATTGCACTTAAAGCAACAGGGCTTCGAGAAGAAGGTGAAGTGGAGGCGCGGCAGCTTGGCGCTTGGTTGAACACGGAGCTAGAGCAAGAGAAGAATGACACTGAAATTCCCGATGAGATCACCCTAAAGGGACGTCTGTTCGGAGATATGATTCCATTCCTCCTTAGTAGTGAGATTGCCCATAGTCCACAGATCTCTTATCGTTCACTGATGAAATTACTGCGTAGCTATTTTGAGAACGAAATTCTGCTCATTCCCCTTCAAGAGAAGGAATGGTTAATTTTAGCTCGTAAAGAATTACTTACGGGCGGGGATGATAAGGATGATGAAGAAGAGAGTGTAGATGATCTTCTAGCACAGACTAGTATGGGGTTACATGAGCTGATAGCTAGTGAATGGGTAGGAGTATTCCATTTGGCAGTAGCTCCGGCTATAGTCCCTGTTAAGGGATTGACTGGATCTGTAGCTTTGCTCAGGGAGACGATTGTACTCGGTCGTATTTTTCAAGTAGGAGAGTATATTCATTTACCTTGGGAACTGCATTTGGAACGTCTGGTTAACAGCATTCCTGATGTACGCCGCAAACAGTTGCTTGGACAAATTGGTGACTACTCCTCTGTACTATCAGATAAAGAAATGCTGCTGACTTTGGAGACCTTTTTTGAGATGGACTGTAATGTAAGTGAAACCGCCAAGAAGTTGTATATCCATCGAAATACGCTGCTTTACCGTCTGGATAAGATAAAACAAGAGACCGGAGCAGATGTACGAAGCTTTGGGGACGCTGCTATTGTTAAGCTTACTATGCTTTTGTATAAAGTGACGAAAAGGAAATAGGTTTTTTGTGAACCTTACAAATAGCCATAGTGTCCCGACTGGGGTAATATAAATGTACAAGGAAACAGAATTTTTATATTAACTAATTAATAATTAACTCGAGGGGGAAATACAATGGCAGGCGTACGTTTAGAGCATATTTTCAAAAAATACCCGGGTTCAGATAAAGCAACAGTAATCGATATCAATCTTGATATTAAAGATAAGGAATTTCTAGTATTGGTTGGACCTTCCGGTTGCGGTAAATCCACAACTTTGCGTATGATCGCTGGTTTGGAAGAAATCTCCGAAGGTAAAATGTACATTGGCGATCGTGTAGTTAATGACGTTGCACCTAAAGACCGCGATATCGCGATGGTATTCCAATCCTACGCCCTGTATCCGCATATGAGCGTATACCAAAACATGGCTTTCGGTTTGAAACTTCGTAAAGTGAAGAAGGATGAAATCGACAAGAAAGTTCGCGAAGCTGCTAAAATTCTTGACATCGAGCATTTGCTAGATCGTAAACCAAAAGCGCTTTCCGGTGGTCAACGCCAACGTGTCGCTTTGGGACGCGCTATCGTACGTGATCCACAAGTCTTCTTGATGGATGAGCCTCTTTCCAACTTGGATGCTAAACTTCGTGGTCAAATGCGTGCTGAAATCACTAAACTGGTTAAGCGCCTTGAAACTACTTGTATCTACGTAACGCATGACCAAACAGAAGCTATGACAATGGGTGATCGCATCGTAGTTATGTATGATGGTATCATTCAACAAGCAGCTTCCCCTGAAGAGTTGTACAATGAACCTACAAACTTGTTCGTAGCTGGATTTATCGGATCCCCTACAATGAACTTTATCAATGGTACTTTGTCCGAAGTGAGCGGTTCTATCCGTTTCCGTGCTGAGAACCTTGATGTTGAAGTACCAGGCGGAAAAGCTCAAATCATCCGCAACAAAGGTTACATCGGTAAAGAAGTAATCATGGGCGTTCGTCCAGAAGATATCCATGAAGAGCCAGTATTCTTGGAAGCTTCCCCTAACACAATCTTCACTTCATTGGTTGATGTTACTGAAAACCTTGGTCACGAAATGCTCCTTTACTTGAGCGGCCTTGGTAAATCTACTGTAATCGCTCGTGTAGATGGACGTTCCACTACTCGCGAAGGCAGCAAGCCTAAATTGGCTATTGATATGAACAAAATTCACTTCTTTGATAAAGAATCCGAAGCTAACATTTTGTTGGGATAAGATTGTAAAGATCTTTTCTCTCTTGATAAAGCCACCCGAAAGGGTGGCTTTATTGTTTAGATGGCCCCTGTTTGGTTAGGCGCTAAGATTGCATTCATAAGCGTTATCAATTAAGATAGCAGGAGAATTACCTCCGGAATGTAAAGAGATCGCTGCCAACCGGACGCAGTAAGCGGACAAATACCGCAGGTGACGAAAGGACGAAATTACATGGCTAAGAAAGTAAAAGTATCTGAATTGGTACAGCATTTTCAATTAGAGGTTATTTCCGGCCAGGAAGGTCTAAAGAGACCCATTACGGTCGATGACCTGAATCGCCCTGGACTAGAGATTGCTGGTTATTTTGAATATTATCCAGAAGAACGTGTTCAATTGCTAGGCAAAACAGAACTCGCTTTTTTCTCCATGCTGCCCGAAGCTGAGCGGAAAAGCCGACTTCGTGGAATTTGCAATGATAACACACCTTGTATTGTAATTACACGTGGTTTAGAAGTGCCTCAAGAGTTAATTGACATAAGTAATGAAAAGGCTCTTCCTGTGCTTCGCAGCTCGATGGCTACGACTATTTTCTCCAGCCGTTTGACGAGCTTCCTAGAAGGAAAATTAGCTCCTACGGCGACTATTCATGGCGTACTTTGTGATGTATATGGTGTAGGTATGCTAATTACGGGTAGTAGTGGGATTGGTAAAAGTGAAACAGCCCTTGAGCTTGTAAAACGCGGTCATCGATTGATTGCTGATGATGCCGTAGAAATCCGTCAGACTTCAGATAACCAGCTGCATGGTACAGCCCCTGAGTTAATCCGTCATTTACTGGAGATCCGTGGAGTCGGTATCATTAATGTAATGACACTTTTTGGTGCGGGTGCCATTCGTAATCATAAACGGATTACACTTGTTGTTAGATTGGAAGCTTGGCAGCAAGACAAGCAGTATGATCGACTTGGACTTGATGAGGAAACGACACGGATTATTGACACAGATGTTCCGCTTGTAACGATTCCCGTACGCCCAGGACGTAACCTTGCAGTTATTATAGAGGTTGCAGCGATGAACTATCGCCTGAAACAAATGGGCTTTAATGCAGCCCTGCAGTTCACGAATAAGCTAACTGCGACCATATCTGAAGATATGGATGATCTCGATTAGGAGTGTGAGAGAATGTTCCCATTAGCACTAAATCCTATTGTCTTCTCAATTGGATCACTGCAAGTACACTGGTACGGATTAATACTAGGTTTCGGTGCACTCGCGGGGTTATTTCTTGCGATCCGCGAGGGCAAACGGTTTGGTATACCACAAGAATTCTTTATGGATATGCTGCTGCTAGGTGTGCCTTCGGCCATTATTGGGGCACGGATTTACTTTGTAGCGTTTAAATGGGAGGATTATAAGGATAATTTAATAGATGTCTTTAAGATCTGGAATGGTGGCATCGCCATTTACGGTGCGTTAATTGGAGCCATTATTTGCGGGATTATTTATTTCCGCTATAAAGGCTACCCCTTCTGGCGTATCGTTGATATTTGTGCACCTGGACTACTTGCGGGTCAAATGATTGGACGCTGGGGAAACTTTGTCAACCAAGAGGCATACGGCAGCGTGGTTGAAGAGTCGTTTTTACGGGATAAACTGCATTTACCTGACTTCATTGTGAACCAAATGTACATAGGGGATGCTTTTCATCATCCGACCTTCTTGTATGAATCTCTTTGGAGCTTACTGGGTATCGCGCTACTAATGGTTCTTCGTCGTCAGAAGTTTGTGCGAGCCGGTGAGATCTTCATGTCTTACTTTATATGGTATTCCATCGGTCGTTTCTTCATTGAAGCCATACGTACGGACAGCTTGGCCTTTAATGGAAGTGCAGGCTTGGCATCCTTTATGAACGGATTATGGAAACCGATGGAATGGTTAGGCTTTGAGCAAGGATACTTGGACCCAAGCTATGGAAATATCCGTATTTCTCAGCTGCTTGCTCTACTGATCATCGTCGCAGCTGTACTGCTTATCATTATTCGTAGGGTCACCGGAGAGCCTAAAGCACATTATTCTGATCCTATAGTATGTACTAAACCGATCAAAGCAGATACCATAGTGCCTGAAAGCGCAGTAAATACACCGCAGAAAGCTCGTCACGGGGCTCAACCTGAGCAAGGACAGCCTGCGGATGGAGATAAGAAGGAGCAGTAAAGCTTATGATAGAATGCGTTCTTTTTGATCTAGATGGAACGATTGTCGATACGAATGAGCTAATTATTAGTTCGTTTATGTACGCGCTGAAGGACAATGGTCTAGCTCCACTCACTAGGGAAGAGATTATTCCGCATATGGGCACAACCCTTCAGCAACAGATGAGAGTCTTCTCTGGACTTGAGGATGTAAGTGGTGCGCTTGAGAAATCCTACCGTTCTTATAATTATGAACATCACGATGAGTTAGTACGTCCCTTTCCTCAAGTGAATGAGACAATGGAAGAGCTCTTACGTCGTGGAATTAAAATGGGGATTGTGACTACAAAAATTCGTCCAACAACGATTAAATCGCTTGAGATGTTTGATTTGCTAAAGTACATGGATACGATTGTGACGGTGAACGATGTTACTGAACCAAAGCCACATCCAGAGCCTGTTCTGACAGCAGTCAATAACCTTGGCGTTGATCCTCGTAAAACTCTTATGGTGGGTGACAGTACGGTTGATATTCAGTCAGCAAAAACTGCTGGTGTATATGCGGCTGGAGTATCGTGGTCTTTAAAAGGCGAAGAGACTCTCCGCAAGTATGATCCCGACTATATCATCCATAACATGAAGGATATTATAGAAATTGTGGAGCGAGGAACGAGTGAATCGTGAGAAACGTAACCCGATATCCTGTAGAAGGTCATAACTCACTTTGGTACATTTACCGTACGGTCAGCCCGTGGAAGGGTGTCCGCAACTTTATTTTTATTCAGATTGCCCGTTATTGCCCGATTCTACCGTTAAAGAACTGGATCTATCGTCGGATTCTCGGGATGAAGGTAGGCAAGCATACCTCCTTCGGTCTGATGGCGATGGTGGATGTATTTTTTCCGGAAAAAATAACGGTGGGTGAGAACTCTATTATCGGTTATAACACGACGATTCTGGCGCATGAATATTTAATCAAGGAGTATCGCCTGGGAGAAGTAGTGATTGGGGAAAATGTATTGATTGGCGCCAATACAACGATTCTTCCCGGTGTAACCATCGGTGATTGGGCAGTTGTTGCCGCAGGATCAATAGTACACAAGAACGTGGCGGCTGGCTCTTTTGTAGGAGGCAACCCACTGCGAGAGCTACGCCCAGCTTCATCGGAAGATTCTTCGGAACAAGTGTAAAAGATGCTTCGTAAACCCTGCAGTTTCATATTGCGTTTTTTTAGCGCAGGATCTGCAGGGTTTCTTGCGTCTTGGAGAAGCATATTAAGAAAACTTTAAGATCTTCTTAAGTTTTTTATTCGGATGTAGGCGGTATAATTAACCTTAGTAATCACGTAAATCCCACGCTAGGCATTCAGCGTCAAATATCAGAATGTAAATTCAGCAAGTGCAGACTTCCTGGTATGTTCAGTTTCCACATTCCGCTTAGCGTCTCTATGAACAACCATCATAGTAGAGAAGAGGAATTTAATATGAATACTGTGAGACAGGAAAGGCTGCCCCAGCTGGATATTTTCAGAGCTCTAGCTATATTAGGAGTGCTGCATGTGCATGCCTCATCTTTTGCTGCTGGAGAGCAGGCACTGCATTCACCTTATTATTACTGGCTGAACTGGATTAACATTTTCTTTAAATTCGGTACGCCCTCATTTATTTTCCTTAGCAGCTTCGTATTGTTTTATAATTATTATGGTCGTCCTGTGACACGCAGCTTGATCATTAATTTCTACCGTCGGCGATTAAAGTATATCTTACTGCCTTATTTGCTAGCTTCTATGGGCTATTATGTACTAACTCTATATGTGAACGGACGATTGATGCAGAGCCTTGGAGACAACTTGTTAAGCTTTTCTAGAGCGTTATTCTCGGGCTCCGCATATGCGCATTTGTATTTTGTCTTTATTAGCATTCAGTTTTATTTGCTTTTTCCAGTGCTGCTTAAGCTACTGCAGAGTTCCCGCTTCTTAATGAAATGGGCGATACCGGTGGGTTTGGCGCTTCAGTGGGGTTTTATTTTTTGGAATAAGTACGAATTGCACATTGTTGAAAAAGGGAGCTTGGCAATCTCCTACCTAGCTTATTATATGATGGGTGCTTATCTCGCCATTCACTTTGAGAAGGTGAAGCTGTGGCTGATAAAGCCATGGAGTGAGCTGGCTGCCAAGCAAAAGAGGTGGACTGCCTTATTAGTGAGCTTGTGGTTAATTGCAGCTTTTATCCATGTGCAGCTATGGTATGTAGCCCGCCATTTTGGGGTGTGGACGGATTCACTGTGGTACGAGCTGTTATGGAATGTTCATACGATGTTATCGGCATTGGTTCTGTTGTACGCTGCATTTTTGCTTTATCGTAAGGCCCCTCGTGTGATCGTTGCTTTCTTGACTCGTTTAGGTGAGTTGTCATTTGCAATTTATTTGATTCATCCGCTATTGCTGGCGATATATCGCAGGTTCCGATATCATATTCCCTTGGAATCGCTAACTTATGTTTTCTTCATCTATGGAGGACTTGTAGTTGCACTGGGAGGAAGCTGGTTCATGGTGCAGTTTGCTTTTCGCCGAATTTCTAAGTCATGGATCTTCTTGGGAAGTGTTCCTCGGTCTCTAGAGTCTAGTTCCAAGGTAAAGTCAGGACATGTCTCGGAGGAGATGAGGAAGGTTAATACTTGATTAGGCATCATTTTGATGCGGAGCTTAACAGGAGGAAAGATAATGAGACAAAAAGAAAGAATTCCGCAGCTGGATATTTTTCGAGCGATTGCTATTTTTGCAGTGCTAGCTATTCATGCTACTTCGCGAACGTTGGCGGAGACACTAGGTACAAACATGTTTCATCCGTTCTTACTTATTAATAAATTCAGCCAGTTCGCTGTACCTTCATTCATATTTTTGAGTGGGTTCGTGCTGTTCTATAACTATATTGATCGTCCTCTGGGCGGAAAGACGCTGGGGAAGTTCTACAGTAGAAGGCTGCTTTATATTATCGTGCCTTATGTACTATTTTCACTGTTGTATTTTGCATTAAAAATGACGGCGGGACATACATGGAGTTTACCTCCAGGGGAGATGGCTTCTAAGCTTTGGAAGTATTTGTGGACAGGAACAGCATACACGCATTTGTATTATATTATTATCATTATTCAGTTCTATGTATTGTTTCCACTCATTCTGTGGTGTCTGCAAAAGGTTCGTCGTCTGGCGGCTTGGGCACCGCTAATCGGATTGATTCTACAATGGGGTTTTGTGCTGCTGAATAAATACATGACTAATAACGGGTATTGGCAGTTGTCCAAGGGCAGTCTGGCAATCACTTATTTCTCGTATTTCTTGCTGGGTGCGGGGATTGCAGTATACTATCCTTCTTTGAAAAAGTGGCTGGTACCTTCACGTGAAGGCTGGCGCGCCGGTAAAGGTCCGGTATGGATTACGTTGTGGTTGTTGTGGATCGTAGCTGGGGTTGTTCATGTTGAGCTATGGTTTAATAACTATACGAAGAAAACAGTCATCAATAGTTTATGGTATGAGGGATTCTCTAACCTTCATGCGCTACTCTCTTGTGTGGTGTTGCTACAAATCTCCTTCTTATTGTATGGAGCGGGCCGAAGCTTGATTACAAGACTGTTGTTATCTGCCGGAGCTTGCTCTTTCGGAATCTATTTACTGCATCCGTTACTGCTATTTTTCTATAGAAAATTACCGTTTCACGGGGGTTCTCTTGCATATACCGCAGCGATTGCTGGGGGTTGGCTCTTTGCGTTGTTAGGTTCATGGGTGGTAGTGGCCTTTGCCTTCCGATATATTAAATCGGCTTGGATCATCTTCGGCTCGGGTCCACAGAAAGCAAAAGCAGAATCCAAAAGTGCATAGTCTATTGCAAGGAAATATAAAAGCGTCGGTTTTCCCACATATGTGGGTAGCCGACGCTTTTTATTTTTTGCCTTATTCTCCAGCTTGTTCTCGCTGAAACTCTGCAATGGCTTGATACTGGCTTTCGAGACTACGGTAAACAGAAATATAGATCGGCAGCAGCTGTTTGTAGATCTTGGTATGTTCATCAATTGGAGTATGCTTATGGGTTGAACCAATCATGTCAAACACGACATCAAAGGAATCGACTCGACCTGTTGCATAAAGACCAAGTACAACCGCCCCGAGGCAGGAGCTCTCGATACTCTCCGGAATGACAACCTCCTGATCAAAGATATCAGCCATCATCTGCCGCCATACTGAGGAGCGGGCGAAGCCGCCAGTGGCAAGGATTCTGCTTGGGCGTCCGATTTGCTCTTCCATAGCAAGGAGAACCATATACATATTGAAGATTACGCCCTCTAGTACTGACCGAATCATATGCTCCTTATGGTGGTTCATAGAAAGGCCAAAGAAGGAGCCCCGAGCATCCGGATTCCACAGCGGTGCTCGTTCTCCAGTCAAGTAAGGATGGAATAAAAGTCCACCGCTTCCCGCAGGAACTTGCTCTGCAATGCGAGTCAGAACCTCGTAAGGATCAATGCCTAGTCGTTTGGCGGTTTCAACTTCAGAGGCCGCGAACTCGTCACGTACCCAGCGGAACAGCATGCCACCATTGTTGACGGGGCCTCCGATCACCCAATGTTTTGGGGTTAAGTTATAACAGAAGGTCCGTCCTTTGGGATCGGTGAGCGGGTGATCCACTACGGTACGAATTGCTCCACTCGTACCAATCGTAGCGGCCACTACACCGGGCTCAATTGCGCCTACGCCGAGGTTGGAAAGGACGCCATCACTGGCGCCAACAACAAATGGAGTTGTAGGGAGCAGCAAAAGCTCCTCTGCCAGACCAGGGAGCAGCCCTTGCATAATCTGCGTGGTGGGAACAAGCCGCGAGAGTTGATCTGTTGTAATGTGGGCAATCTCCAAAGCTTCTTTATCCCATTCTAGATTCTCCAGATTGAGCATGCCTGTGGAAGAGGCAATGGAATGATCGATGATGTATTCGCCAAACAGTCTTGCGAATATGTATTCTTTTATGGAAATGAATTTATAGGTTTGTTGGAACACTTCTGTATGTTCTTCCCGAAGCCACATTAGCTTGGTGATCGGAGACATTGGGTGTATAGGTGTACCTGTGCGTAGATACAATTCATGGCCGTTTAGCTCATCCTTCAAACGAAGTGCGCATCCGGCACTGCGATTATCAGCCCATGTGATGCAGGCAGTTAGGGCCTTACCCAGTTTATCAACTGCAATGACACTGTGCATGGCAGAACTGAAGGAGACGAAAAGGATTGCATCCGCAGATACACCGCTTTGCCGCATAACTTCAGAGATAGTATGGAAGACTGCACTCAGGATTTGTTCTGGGTCCTGCTCCGCTATTGAGGGTGAGGGCTGATGTAAGGGATATCCTACATTAGCTTGTGCAGCTATGGCTCCTTTTTCCTCGAAGAGAACTGCTTTGGTACTTGTAGTTCCAATATCAACGCCAATCATATAGGATTTAGTCACGCATTAGCCCTTCTTTCTAGTTGTAAGTAGATTTTTAGAACACTAATTACAGAATTATGAAGTACAATCATATTAGCTCATTATAGTATTGGATAAACGTGGAGGCAAAATAAAGGGATTCCCAAGTATTGGTTCGAAGTACATAAGTGTTTGATTTAGATTTTCTTTGTGAACAATTCAACCTAGGTAGACAAGCTTTAAGCATACAAGCATTAGAATGGAAGTCATAGCTTTACCTCGTTAGATTGACGAAAAAGCAGTGACCATGATACGATATTGAAAATACTTTAATTTGCTACCACTTTACCATAGTAAAGTAAATATAAACAGTATCTAATGATAACTGACGAGGTGAACAATGAAGATGTCCAAACCAAAGGGATTTGAGAAGCCGTCTGGCGTTCGGGACTATCTGCCCCGGGCCGTAACGAAATTACGCAAAATTGAGAATGATGTACTGCATTGCATGAGTCGCTGGGGTTATCAGCAAATGATGACTCCGACGCTAGAATATTACGATACAGTTGGCGTGGCTAGCTCTACGTCCGACCAAAAACTTTATAAATTGCTCAACAATCGTGGTCAGGCGCTAGTGCTTCGTTCTGAAATGACAGCTCCTGTAGCCCGTGTTGTGGCATCTTTATTAAAGGATGAGCCATTGCCATTGCGGTTGTCCTATCACGCTAATGTTTTCCGTGCCATTGAGGAAGAAGCAGGGCGGGAAGCGGAGTTTTTCCAGACAGGGGTCGAGCTGGTAGGTGACGATTCACCTGAGGCTGATGCTGAAGTAGTGGCGCTCGCAATTTCATCTTTGCAGGCTGCGGGTGTGAAATCTTTTAAAATCGCTATGGGGCATGTAGGCTTTCTGAATGGTTTATTTCAAGAGGCACTTCCACAATTGCCGGAGGCTCAGGAGGAGCTCAAAAGTCATTTGTTGGGCCGTGACTACGTCTCTTTTCGGGAGACCTTACGCCGGCTGGATCTGACGGAAGCTCAGAAGAATGAACTGGATGGACTGTTACGTTTGCGTGGAGGTAAGGAGATTTGTGGACAGGCGCTGGAGCTTAGCGATCATCCGCTTGCCCGTCATTCGATAGATCATTTATGCAAGGTGTGGGAGGTACTGGTCTCTTACGGCGTATCACAGCATGTGCTGATCGATCTGACGATGATCGGGGACTTCTCTTATTATACAGGGATGACTTTCGAAGGCTATGCAGCGGAATTAGGGTTTCCGGTATGTAGTGGAGGCAGATATGATAATCTCCTTCAGCAGTTTGGACGTCCGATCCCTTCTACAGGTTTTTCTTTAAAAACGAATCGTATTCTCGATGGTGTGGCTGGATCGAGCGAAGAGGAAGAGCTGCCTATCTTGATCCAATATGATGCTACTCGCAGAAAAGAAGGTCTGGAAGAGGCAACACGCTTACGGTCGGAAGGGCACGCAGTAGTGACTAGACTGGCAGCAGGTCCAGAAGAGCTTGAAACGGTGAAGCGTCTAGATACGGATACGATCGAAGCAGATGGTATGCGGTACGGCGAAATCTATACCTTTGTATCTTTTGTAAGTGAGCATGGCTGAGATATCGCTAGCAAGAATGAGCGGTTAAGATAAATTTTGTATGGAAATGGAAAAGGAGGCAACTTAACGATGGCACAGATTTTGAAGGTCGCTATGCCAAAAGGTCGGATTTATGAAAAGGCTGCTGAGCTGTTCCGCCAGGCAGGTCTCCCGATTCCACCGGATGGTGAGGCATCCCGCAAGCTTGTTATTCCGCTGCCTGAGGCAGGCATGGAATTTATATTAGCTAAACCAGTAGATGTACCTACATATGTAGAATATGGTGTGGCCGACATTGGAATCGTGGGCAAGGACGTATTGCTGGAGGAAGATCGTGATGTATATGAGCTGCTTGATCTTGGCATCGCTCGATGCCGGATGTCGATCATTGGATTGCCGAACTGGCAGCCGGGGATTCAGCAGCGTGTAGCGACGAAATATCCGAATGTGGCTTCAAAATATTTTCGGGAGCAGGGACAGCAGGTTGAGGTCGTGAAGCTGAATGGTTCAATTGAGCTTGCGCCGCTGATTGGTCTCGCTGATCGTATCGTGGATATGGTAGAGACGGGCCAAACGCTGCGGGATAACGGATTAATTGAAATGAAGAGCATATTCGAAATTACGAGCCGTCTTGTGGCCAATCGTGTGAGCTATCGGATGAAAAATGAAGAGATACAGCAGCTGTGTGACCGACTACAGGCGGTTATAGGGGAACCAAATTTGCGGTAGGTGACAGATGTTAAGGGGTAAAGGGAGGAACCGGCGATGAAGGTTGTATCGAGCAAGGATTTTAAGCTAGAGCGAGAAGTCGAGTATGGAACGCCAGAACAAAATCAGGCGGTAAAGGAAATTGTGACCGCGATTAAAAAAGAAGGAGACACGGCACTTCTTCGCTACACGGCGCAATTTGATCGGGTCACGCTTACGCCGAATCAGCTGAGGGTAACGCCGGAAGAGCTTCAGGCGGCGTATGGTCGAGTAGAGGAATCTTTCGTATCCGCTATTCAAGCAGCCGCAGCCAATATCCGGGCTTTTCATGCTAGACAGAAACGGAATTCGTGGATGGATTTGCAGCCCGATGGCACTATTCTGGGACAGATTATTCGTCCGCTGAAGCGGGTAGGGGTATATGTTCCTGGTGGTAAGGCAGCTTATCCTTCCTCGGTGCTGATGAACGTGATCCCTGCACAGATCGCAGGCGTGCCGGAGATCGTTATGGTAACCCCGCCATCCACCGGCGGCAAAGAAGGGATTGATCCTTACATCCTGGTTGCTGCTGCAGAAGCAGGGGTGAATGAAATCTACCGTGTGGGCGGAGCGCAGGCGGTAGCTGCTTTGGCTTTTGGGACGGAGAGCATAGCGCCGGTAGATAAGATATGTGGGCCCGGCAACATATACGTCGCGCTAGCAAAACGCGAGGTATATGGCGCCGTGGACATCGACAGTATCGCGGGACCAAGCGAGATTGTCGTGCTCGCAGATGAGACCGCTGAGCCGGCCTATGTCGCAGCGGATCTGCTCTCGCAGGCCGAGCATGACGAGATGGCCTCAGCGATTCTAGTCACGCCATCGCAGAGCTTGGCGGATAGCGTGGCTGCTGAAGTGGAGCGTCAGCTACAGGAGCTGCCGCGACAGGCGATCGCCCGTTCATCCGTAGAAAATTACGGGGCGATCATTGTTGTGGAATCTATGGAGGAGGGAATCTCCGTAGTGAATCGGTTGGCACCAGAGCATCTAGAGATTGTTGTCGAGGATCCAATGGGCCTTGTGGGCAGCATCGAGAATGCTGGGGCGATCTTCCTGGGAGCGTATAGCTCGGAGCCTGTGGGCGACTATTTTGCCGGACCGAATCATATTATCCCGACCAATGGTACGGCACGCTTCTCATCGCCAGTGGATGTGGATGATTTTATAAAGAAATCAAGTCTGATTTATTACAGTAAAGAAGCCCTCCTGCGGGATGGAAAGACCATTATAGAGCTGGCGCGTCGCGAAGGGTTAGAAGGCCACGCACGAGCCATTGAGATTCGACTCAAGAACGAAGGAAAAGGTGGAGACGGATATGGAGAACAATAATGAACAGGCCTTGCGCCAAGCAGGATTAAGCCGTAAAACAAACGAGACGGATATCAAGCTGTCTCTTAACGTAGATGGAAGTGGAGTTTCCGAGCTGGAGACGGATGTTCCTTTTCTGAATCATATGCTGGACCTATTTACGAAGCACGGCCAGTTTGACCTGTCAGTTCAGGCGCGAGGAGATATCGAAATTGATGATCACCACACGGTTGAAGACATCGGGATCTGCCTAGGTCAAGCGCTGCACGAAGCACTTGGTGATAAAAAGGCAATTAAACGTTATGCGAGTGTTTTTGTACCGATGGATGAGGCGTTGGCGCAGGTTGTGATCGATATCAGCAATCGCCCACACTTTGAATATCGCGCAACGTATCCTTCACAGCAGGTGGGCAGCTTTTCGACGGAGCTTGTTCAGGAATTCTTATGGAAGTTCGCGCTGGAAGCTCGGATTACGCTGCATGTGATCGTACACTACGGTTCTAACACACATCACATGATTGAGGCTGTATTCAAGGCGCTCGGACGGGCACTCGATGAAGCGACACTGATTGATCCACGCGTGAAGGGTGTGCCTTCTACGAAGGGAGTGCTGTAGCATGACTGTTGCAATCGTCGATTATGGCATGGGCAACCTGCACAGTGTGAGCAAGGCGGTAGAACGTCTCGGTTATGAGTGTGTAGTGACGGGGGAAGCCGAGCAAATTCTCGCTGCTGATAGTGTCATTCTGCCAGGTGTCGGTGCATTTGGCGATGCGATGGAGCAGCTGCGGGAAAGTGGTTTGGATCGTGTGGTCAAACAGGTAGCTGCCGGAACCCAGCCGCTGCTAGGAATCTGTCTTGGTATGCAACTACTGTTTAGCAGCAGTGAAGAGCATGGCAGCCATGAGGGACTTGATATTCTCTCAGGCTCGGTGGTGCGTTTCGCTCCTAGAGATGGCTATAAGGTGCCGCATATGGGTTGGAACAAGCTGAGCTTTAGGCAGCCGCAAAGTCCGCTTTTTGCAGATCTTGAAGAGGGTCATGTGTACTTTGTGCACTCTTATCATGCGCTTGTAGCGAATGAGAGTGATCTGCTGGCTGTCACCGATTATGGTTACCCAGTCACAGCTATTGTGGGGCGAGATAATGTGTTCGGCATGCAGTTCCATCCTGAAAAAAGCGGGGAGCTGGGAATCAAGCTGCTGGGCAATTTTTTGAAATTAAAGGGAGAGCGGGCGTAAGCCGCGCTATAAATATAATGTAACGAAAGTGGGGAGCGCCAAATGTCTTCTTTTATTGTATATCCGGCGATTGATATCCGGGATGGAAAATGTGTCAGGCTGCAGCAGGGGGATTACAGTCAGGAAACGATATACAATGATAGCCCACTGGAGGTGGCAAAATCATGGGAAGAGCAAGGCGGAAAGTTCATTCATTTGGTGGACTTAGATGGCGCGAAAGCAGGTCATCCTGTGAATGATGCGATTATCGGTGCTATTGCTGCTAATGCTAATGTGCCTGTTCAGGTGGGCGGTGGCCTTCGTAATCTTGCGGACGTGGAAAAATTGCTTGGGCTTGGCGTTAGTCGGGTTATTATCGGAACTGCTGCGATTAACGATCATGCTTTTACCGAAGCGGTATTGGCTAAATACGGTGATAAAGTAGCTATCGGCATTGATGCGCGCAACGGTTATGTTGCGACACATGGCTGGTTGAACACCTCTGAAGTACGTGCTGAGGATCTGGCTAAGGAATTGGCTGCAAAAGGAGCCGAGACGTTCATTTACACCGACATCTCCCGCGACGGGATGATGCAGGGTCCGAACGTGGACGGCATTGTGTCCATGGCGAAGGTCAGCGGTAAAACGGTGATCGCCTCCGGCGGAGTCACCAGTCTTGATGATCTGTTACGTCTAAACGTACATAGCGGCAGCGGTGTGGGCGGAGCTATTGTTGGCAAGGCGTTGTACACGGGCAATATTGATCTTTCCAAAGCTTTGCAGGCGCTCGGGCAGAAGTAGTGCTGAGTATGTGCGTTAGTTGACGAACCTGACTAATTAACTCGTTCTTACTCTGTGAAAAGTCTCATTTAGGGGTGCTGGTTGCATTTTGTGCAATAGAAAGCTGCTTAAAGAAGCTGAATGCTTATCTGACTGCACTTTGTACAATCCAAACAGTTCAAAGCTCTTATTTTTGTGGATTTCTCAGGAATCTATTGCACGAAATGCAACAGACGGCACAATTAGATTGTTTGAGGTCGATTCTATTGTACAGAATGCAATAGAACGTTGAACTAGGCTAATAAGCCACTAAGCTATTGAGCGACGAAGGTGGTTTCAGCTTAAGCCTGACGTGGGAACTGCTGCAATAAGTTAATTAAGCGGCAGGTTGGGCATTATCTTTTGATAGTATAAGTGTACTTCATACAACTATTGTTCCAATTCAGAATCCTTTAGCTAATTTAATTGTATTTCGTGCAGCTATAAATGAGAGTTGAGCTTATTTCTAAGCTCATTCTCAGATTTAATTGTACGAAATGCAATTAAACGGAGGGCTTGCTGGACGAGCGGTGAAATAACTGCACATTGTGCAACTAATTATGCTTATTATTTCATGAGCGCAAGCCCACAGGCCGCCTATATGAATGTGGTCTTGCGGTTGTCGCGAGCCCGTCGTCCTGCTAGAGCAAGAATCGTGGGAACATAGTGATTATAGAGTGAGTGGAGCGGGATTTAGGGGGATCAAAATGTTTTAGGGAAACACATGGAAAGGGGGATTAATAATGTTAGCAAAACGTATCATCCCCTGTCTTGACGTTAAGGACGGACGGGTAGTCAAAGGCGTTAACTTTGTGAATCTGCGTGATGCCGGAGATCCGGTAGAGCTGGCGGCGCTGTATGACCGTGAGGGTGCAGATGAGCTTGTGTTTCTCGATATATCGGCTTCCGTAGAAGGCCGGGCGACCATGATTGAGGTTGTGCGGCAGACCGCAGGTGAAATCGCCATTCCTTTTACAGTGGGTGGCGGGATCTCTACACCTGATGATATGAAGCGGATTCTTCGTGCAGGTGCAGACAAAATCGGCATTAATACGGCTGCTATCACTAACCCACAGTTAATTCTGGAAGGTGCACGCCGTTTTGGTTCTCAATGTATTGTTGTAGCAATAGATGCTAAATATAACGAGGCATTTGGTGAATGGGAAGTGTATACACATGGTGGTCGCAAGCCCACTGGCATCCGTGCTCTGACCTGGGCCAAGGAAGCTGAAAAGCTGGGTGCAGGTGAGATTTTGCTCACAAGTATGGATGCAGATGGGACGAAAGATGGCTTCGACCTGAAGCTGACTTCAGCAGTAAGCGATTTACTTAGTATTCCTGTGATTGCTTCTGGAGGCGCTGGGAAGAAGGAGCATTTTTACGATGTATTTACGGAAGGGAAAGCCGATGCGGGACTGGCGGCGACCATTTTTCACTATAAAGAGATTGCCATTAACGACTTAAAGGCTGACTTGAAGCAAAAAGGGGTAGAGATCCGATGAGCGAAATAGAAAAGAATACATCCATTAGCCAAAAAGAAGCGCTGGCCGGCATTCGCTGGAATGAAGCGGGGTTGGTGCCTACCGTTGTGCAGGATGCTAACACACTAGAAGTTTTGATGGTTGCTTATATGAATTCGGAATCGTTGCAGCTCTCGTTGGAAAGTGGCCAGACCTGGTTCTGGAGCCGCTCACGCAGCGAGCTTTGGCACAAAGGTGGAACCTCAGGCAATACACAAGCGATTACTTCCATATCCTATGATTGCGATAGTGATACACTGCTCGTGAAGGTTGTCCCTGAAGGACCAGCTTGCCATACTGGAGCTACATCATGCTTTTTCCGTGACATTCCTTTGAATAACCAAGCCGAGGAAGCTCAGAAATCGGTAGCTACTAGCCTTACGGATGGTGAGCGTTTTGCTGTTCTTGGTGAGCTGGAGCGCGTGATTGCTGAGCGGGAAGTAGAGCGTCCGGAAGGCGCGTATACAACTTATTTGTTCGATAAAGGTGTCGATAAGATCCTTAAGAAGGTAGGCGAAGAAGCCTCTGAAACGATTATTGCCGCCAAAAATAAAGATAATGCCGAGCTGCGTCTTGAAGTTAGTGATCTGATCTACCACTTACTAGTACTGCTACAAGAGCGCAAGCTTCCGCTGGATGAAATCATGGAAGAGTTGAGTACCCGCCACGAGCGCCCACGCCGGGACCAGTACTAGGGAGGGAACTGACGGATGCATATCGATTACCACACGCATCATGAGCGCTGCGGTCATGCCGTGGGCAAGCTTGAGGAGTATGTGCAGCGTGGGATACAGCTTGGTCTTCAGCAGCTAGGGTTATCCGACCACTTGCCGCTCATCCATGTTGATCCCGCTAGCTATTACCCTGAAATGGCCATGCCAATGGCTGAACTGCCTCGTTATGTGGAGGAATGCCTGACGCTGAAGGAACGCTACCGCGGAGTCATAGATCTGCGGGTAGGGCTGGAAGCAGATTATATTGAAGGTTACGAGGATCAAATTAGTGAGATTTTAACTACTTACCCATGGGATTATCTGATAGGCTCTGTGCATTTTCTCGGGGAGTGGGATATCACAGATTATCGACAGGTTGATGGCTGGGAAGGCAAGGATGAACTAGAGGTATATCGCCTTTATTATGATGCTGTAAAGAAGTCGGCGTTATCAGGATTATATGATATTATAGGACATATGGATGTTATTAAACGGTTCGGCTATGGTCCTCAGACACCAGAAGGTAAAGCAGAGGTGAGAACGCTGGAGCTGGAAACCTTAAAGGTTATAGCGGATAGCGGAATCGCCATGGAGCTGAATGCTTCAGGACTTACCAAGCCATGTGCTAAGATGTTCCCGGCGGAACATCTGCTACAGGAGGCTTTTAAGCTCAGTATACCGCTTACGCTCGGCTCGGATGCACATGACCCTGCCAAGCTTGGCGACGGCCTGCAAGAGGCACGTAGCATGCTTTGGCACACAGGCTTCCGTGAGCTGGCTGTATTTGAGGGACGCCGTCGTACCACTGTTCCGTTCAAACTATAATTTATAATCCGCAGGAGGGTATTATGCATCATCAACAATTACGTATTTTTTCCGGTTCGTCGAATCCAAAGCTGGCGGCAGATATTGCAGAGCGACTTGGTGTTGAATTGGGGCAGATTAAGCTGACCCGTTTCATGAGCGGCGAGATTTACGTGCATTACGAAGAGAGCATCCGGAACTGCGACGTATTTTTGGTGCAATCCCTATCCCATCCCATTAATGAGATGTTCGTGGAACTGCTCGTGATGATAGATGCTGCTAAACGGGCATCAGCACGTACAGTTAACATTATTGTGCCGTATTATGGATACGCTCGACAGGAACGTAAGTCTGCACCTCGTGAACCGATCTCGGCTAAGATGGTAGCTGATGTACTTACGACCGCGGGCGCAACCCGTGTAATCACTATCGATTTGCATGCAGCGGCAATTCAAGGCTTTTTCAACATTCCGGTCGATCATTTGACTGCTCTCGATTTGATCAGCAGCCATTTGAAGGCCAAGGCTATGTCTGATTTGGTCATTGTTTCTCCGGATGCGGGACGTGCATCTATGGCTGAGAAGCTCGCAAATAAGCTGGATTCACCTTTTGCCATTATGATCAAGAAGCGTCCAGCCCATAATGAATCTGTAATCACTCATGTCATTGGTGATGTCGAGGGACGTACACCGATCATTATCGAGGACCTTATTGATACAGGGACTACCATCGTGAATGTGGTTGAGGGTCTGAAAGAGAGAGGTGCGAAGGACAGTATCGTCTGTGCAACGCATGGATTGTTCTCAGGACCTGCGCTGCAGCGGCTTGACCATCCCTCTGTTCAGGAAGTGGTCATTACGGACTCTATTGCACTGCCAGATGATCATTCAAGTCGGTTTACGGTCTTATCGGTGGCACCGATGCTTGCACAAGCTACACGTATTATTCTTGAGGGCGGTTCGATCGATAAGCTTTTCAGAGACGCGGGAATTTAATTCCCCGTCTTTTTTTATTTTTATGTGAAAAAGTTGCTGTTTGTGGAGTGGTAGAGTCTTTCTCAACTTGAGAATCTCGCGGTCACATGTGGTATACTGTGTGAAGATAGCCGCACCCATAAAGGGAACGGAATAGCGATTAAGTTTGGAGCTCCGGTATACCCCATTGGGCGCCGTCCTCCTATTTTTTCGTTAGTATAAAAGGAAGCTTCTTATAAGGGGGTGCCTTGCTTCCATGATGGAGAGAACTTCAGAGTATGAGGAGAATGGTAATGTTATTCCTGTCACTCTGAATGCCAATTTTTTCTTTGAAAGAGCCGTTCGGTCCTTGGATCGCTTTCAATATGATAAGGCATTAAAGAATTTTCGCAAAGCTGTAGAGTACGAACCGGAGAACCCGGTAAATCATTGTAACGTAGCAGGTGTATTATCAGAGATGGGTAATTATGAGGCGTCTAACGACATTTTGACCCATGTGCTGGAGAATATTGATCCTGGAATGACGGAATGTTATTTCTATATGGCTAACAACTTCGCCAATATGGAAAGCTATGAGGAGGCAGAACGCTCACTCGTTACTTATCTCGAAGAAGATGTGAACGGTGAATTTCTGGCCGAATCGGAAGAGTTGATGGAACTTCTGCAATATGAGCTGGATCGTCCTGCACCACTTATCCGGATTAGAAGCCGGGAAGGGGTAATAGAGCATGAGCGGGCCAGAGCGCTGTTGGAGGAAGGCAAGTTTACACAAGCCGTAACTTTGCTTGAAGAGATTGTGAGCAATACGCCAGACTTCTTGGCGGCGCATAACAACCTAGCCCTTGCGTATTTCTATATGGGTCGTTTTACCAAAGCCAAAGAATGCATTATGCGGGTGCTTGAACAGGACTCTGGGAATTTGCACGCACTTTGTAACTTGGCGATCTTTTTGCAGTATGAAGGTGACCGCGGGCAACTTGCTGGATTATTACGTCTGCTAGAGACGACTATTCCTTTTCACCAGGAGCATTTATTCAAGATGGCCACTACGATGGGGATTCTGGGACGGCATAGAACCGCCTATGGTCATTTTCGGCGCCTGCTGAAAGATGAGGAAGTCGGCGGTGACGCCAGTTTGTACCATTACTGTGCGGCTGCAGCAAGTAATAGCGGTCTCTATGCAGAGGCTCAGCGTTGCTGGCAAAAAGCTGCTAAGCTGGATCCGGAATCGGCTGTGCCGAGATTTTTTCTGGCCCAACTGCAGCAAGCGCAGGGGGAAGGCAAGGCGTTGTCTTCAATCAGTTACAACTATCAGCTCCCCTTTCAAGAGCAGCTGAAGCTGTGGAAAGACAACAAAGGCAGCTTTGCTGAAGAGGTGCGGAACAATCCGCTGCTTCGATCTTCCTTCTTCTGGGCACTTCGCTACGGTGATGCCAATACGAAGCTTCAGGTTACGGAAGCTCTGCGCTGGATTGAAGATGAAGAAATGTCCGAGATTCTACAAGGACTTCTGAAGCAACAGCCATTGCAGGAAGAAAAGCTGCAGGAAGCTGCGCTTCTGAGCCTACAGCGACTGATTGGTAGTGTTCCGGAGGAAAATGTACTTCAGGAAGCCAAAGAAACTTCTAATGCGCGTCTGAAGGGATTGCCAGAATGGAGAGAAGATTGGCAAAAAGTCATCGACCAGACGGTAAGTATGATGGACCGGAGATTTGATGCCGTTCAGAAAAAAGATGCTGAATTACTTTGGAAGCAATTCGTGAGTAGCATATATCCAGATGTTCCTTTTATCCGTCAAACGGAAGGCTGGTGTGCTGCCTTAGAATATCTGATCGCAAAAATGCATAACCTTCCAGTCACCTACCGCGAGGTAGCTCAGCGTTATGACGTATCCGTGTCGATGGTCAGCCGTTATGCTCGGCGTATCGATGATGAATGTAGTTTTCAGGGAAGTGTGAGCGACAGTCTTCCCCCGTTTACTGAAAATATCTAAATTCTTGATGCATAAACCCTATTGTGAGGAGGCCACTGTTATGTACAAAACGATTGTAATCGGAACAGGCCCGGCCGGGCTTACTGCTGCTATTTATTTGGCACGTGCCAACCTTAACCCACTTGTAATTGAAGGGATGCAGCCAGGTGGACAACTGACAACGACAACGGAAGTGGAGAATTTTCCAGGTTTTCCCGAAGGGATTCTCGGCCCGGATTTAATGGACAACATGCGGAAGCAGGCTGAACGTTTTGGTGCTGAATTCAAGAATGGTTGGGTGGATTCAGTGGATTTTTCACAGCGTCCATTTAAAGTGACAGTAGATGGTTTGGGTGTATTAGAGGCAGAGTCGGTAATTATCTCTACCGGTGCTTCTGCCAGATATTTAGGAATACCAGGGGAGCAGGAGAATGTGGGCCGTGGGGTCAGCACTTGCGCTACTTGTGATGGCTTCTTTTTCCGGAACAAAAAGATTATCGTGGTCGGTGGTGGTGACTCTGCGATGGAGGAAGCCAGCTTCTTAACAAGATTTGCTTCTAGCGTAACCGTGGTTCATCGTCGTGACGAGCTCAGAGCTTCAAAGATTATGCAGGACCGCGCACGCGATAACAGTAAGGTTGCGTGGGCACTTAACCGTACACCGCTTGAAGTAACAACCGGCGACTCTGGAGTTAAGGGACTGACGGTTCGAAATAATGATACAGGACTTGAAGAACTCATCGAAGCGGACGGAGTGTTTGTCGCTATTGGTCATACGCCGAATACCGGATTCTTGGGCGGTCAGATTACGACCGATACCAATGGTTATATTGTAGTAAATCCAGGTACTACTGAGACGAACATTCCGGGTGTATTCGCTTGCGGCGACGTACAGGATACCCGTTACCGACAAGCGATCTCCGCAGCGGGCACCGGCTGTATGGCAGCAATGGACGCTGAGAAATATCTTGAGGGCACAATGGTACATGACTGGAGCGAAAACTTGGGTAGTTGATTTAGTGAGAAATCGTAGTTCAATGATATATAAGCAGGCAGTCCTTTTCCTAAAGGTTGCCTGCTTTTTTGTTAAAAAACACTAATCTTCTTAGCATTTGTGAAACTTTACACGTAATTATCCCGTAAAACAATCTATGAAATCATGGGGAGTGATGAGCATGGATACTATGGATTGGATGAAACAAAGTAAAAGTTTTAATAAGGCTGCGGATTACTACGATATGTTTAGACCTAGTTATCCATCGGAGGTAATTGATTGTATTGAAGCTAATACCCTTCTCCACGCAGCTTCCAAAATACTAGAAATCGGAGCGGGTAGCGGAAAAGCTACGGAATTATTCTTGAACCGGGGATATGAACTCTTGTGTGTAGAACCAGGGCCACAATTGGCCGAAATTGGCGTGCAGAAGCATAGAGATAAAAAGGTGCAATATGTGGTCACTCGATTTGAAGATTGGGAGGAGCCCCGAAAAGGCAATGATTTGGTGTTCTCCGCTCAAGCCTATCACTGGGTTCCACAACCTGATGGATATAAGAAATGTGCCGAAGTGCTTAAGCCGAACGGGCATTTGGCTCTTTTTTGGAATTTCTATTTATGCGGAGATAGTAAATTGGATAAAGAGATTGCTGAGCTTTGTAAACAATATCATGCTTTTACCATTTCCAGTAAAGGAGAGATAGATGAAAGAATAAATAGGACTTCAGCTGAGATTTTGAATAGCGGATATTTTGAGGCGCCGTCCATTTATCAATTTCCATGGTCCCATCAAGAGGATGTTGATAGCTTCATTGGGTTCTTAAATACTACGAGCTCTTTTCTGGTTCTTTCGAAATCAGAGCAAAACAAGTTTATTGCTGAGTTAAGGATGCTTTTCTCCAACAATGGTGGGGTTGTGTCCAGATATTATGTATGCTGTTTATTTATTACCTCTCGGAAGTTAGAATAACTGTAACAATGTCCTTAGAAAAAGACTTGCGCATTTTAGAAATACGTTTACAATGAAGACATAATGTTAACGTGAACAATTATCTTTAAATCTTTATTATATTTGTTTATCTTTAGTTTAACATAAATATTTAAAATTACATGATCAATAAAATGTTCACGTTAAATTAGTTGTTGATTCCAATTTAATCTTAAAGGAGAGCAGCAAACCTCATGAGCAAAAAATTCATGGATGAGAACTTCCTGTTGTCGAGCGAGACCGCCATTAAGCTGTTTCATAATCATGCGAAAGATATGCCTATTATCGACTATCATTGCCACCTCAGTCCTCAAGAGATCTATGAGAACAAGACGTTCAACAATATTACCGAAGCTTGGCTGTATGGCGACCATTACAAATGGAGAGTGATGCGGGCAAATGGTATAGAGGAGAAGTTCATTACTGGTGATGCTAGTGACTATGAAAAGTTCTTGGCATGGTCTAGAACCGTTCCTAAGATTATCGGGAATCCGCTCTATCATTGGACACATCTTGAGTTGCAGCGTTTCTTTGGAGTATATGATTTGCTAAATGAGGCTAATGCTCCGAAGATTTGGGATGAAGTGAACAGACAGTTGCAAGGTGAAGGATATGGAGCAAGAGATCTAATTGTTAAATCGAAAGTAACTGTTGTATGCACCACCGATGACCCAGTAGATTCTCTGGAATATCATGAAAAAATCAGCAGCTTGAGTGGATTCGATGCCAGCGTAGTTCCGGGGTTTCGTCCAGATAAAGCCCTTGAGATTAATCGTCCTACCTTCAAGCCTTGGGTAGCTCAGCTAAGCGAAGTCTCAGGAATGGATGTTGAGAATTATAGTCAGTTTCTAGAAGCATTGGAGAGCAGAGTGAGATTCTTCCATGCCAGAGCGGGCCGTGTATCCGATCATGCTTTGGATGCAGTAATGTTTGAGCCTGCTACCTTGGAGGAAGCTACGGCTATATTCAACAAAGCTCTTCGTGAAGGCGCTGTAAGTGAGAGTGAAGAAAAGAAATATAAAGGGTTCACCCTTGTGTTCCTCGGCAAATTATATAGCGAGCTGGATTGGGCCATGCAATTCCATATCCATGCGCTACGCAATAATAACAGCGTAATGTTCGGACAACTCGGCCCTGATACCGGCTATGATTCGATTAATGATGGCGTGATTGCTAAACCGCTGGCAGGTCTGTTAGATGCGCTGGATCGTGAGAATGTGCTGCCTAAGACGATTTTGTACTCGCTGAATCCAAATGATAACCATGTCATTGCTGGTTTAATGGGCTGCTTCCAAGGCGGCGGAATTCCAGGGAAAATTCAATTCGGGACGGCATGGTGGTTCAACGATAACAAGGATGGCATGCTGGAACAGATGAAGACGCTTGCTAATCTAGGTGTGCTTAGCCAGTTTGTCGGAATGTTAACAGACTCCAGAAGCTTTTTATCATATACCAGACATGAGTATTTTAGAAGAATTCTATGTGATCTTGTAGGTTCTTGGGTAGAGGATGGAGAAGCCCCGGATGATATGGAACTGTTAGGCGGTATGATTGAGAATATCTGTTACAATAACGCTGATCATTATTTCAATTTCTCGAAACAGGCATTGGTGACTAGGTAATCGTTATGATATCCTTACATGGAAGAGCCAAACCCGTTTGATAAGGAAGGTTGACCCATGGCACCTACAATCAAGGATATCGCCAAACTGGCGAATGTTTCACATACAACTGTATCAAGAGCACTTAACAACAGTCCCCTAATTAAAGAAGTTACACGTAAAAAAATTGCCGAGATCGCTGCGCAAGTGGGTTATGTCCCCAATTACAATGCCAAAAGCCTTGTGATGCAGCGGTCATACACCATTGGCTTGTTCTTCACGAGTATCGCCAACGGCACCACGTCTGGTTTCTTCTCTGATACGATTCGTGGTGTAAATAGTGTCATAGATGTAGAGTATAATCTGTTCATCCGTGGGATCGACGATTATGCGGAATATTCCTCTATTCATCGCAAACGCTTTGATGGAATTATTCTAATGAGCCAGAGTGAAGCAGATAATAAATTCATTTACCATGTTGTCCAGCAAGGCATTCCAATCGTTGTGCTGAATCGGCAGATAGATGATCGCTCCATTATTAATATCATCTCGAATGACCGGGAAGGCGCTTATCATGCAGGCAAACACCTGATTGAGTCCGGGCATCAAGACATTGCGATCATTGAAGGTGTTGAGGGCTTTAAATCCACGCAGGAACGCAGAGACGGTTTTATAAAAGCTTTGATTGACCATAATATCCCTGTTCGTAACGATTATATGAGAAATGGTAATTACGATATGCAAAGTGGATATGAGGCGATGGGCAAGCTGCTAGATTTGGAAAAACCGCCGACGGCAGTATTCTGTTCCAATGACGATATGGCGATCGGGGCTATGAAAGCTGTGTTTGAGCGCGGGCTGCAGGTGCCGAACGATGTTTCTATTGTTGGTTTTGATGATATTGGATTTTCGCTCTTTGCGAATCCTTCGCTTACCACAGTTAAACGTCCTATTGAGAAGATCAGCGAGCAAGGAGCCCGCAAGCTGCTAAGCTTAATTAAAGAACCTTTGGAGAATGACGGGCTAACCTCCATTGATACGGAGTTTATTGCGAGAGAATCGGTTAGGAAACTGTAGAAGCAAAAAGCTGAGCATAGCAGCTTGATCCTTTCACTCGTAAAGGATTTTGAATTAAAATTTTCACGTGTGCATAAATTAACAATAAAATAATATAAACATTGTATTATAAAGGATAATTAATTAGTTTATCGTGTTCATTAATAATCAGGAGGCGTTTATATGAACAGATTAAATAGTGATAGTTGGAAAGCTTACAAGCAACATCCTGAGAAGGTACTGCAATTTGGAGAAGGCAATTTCATGCGCGCTTTTGTAGATTGGCAGATTCATATCATGAATCAAAAAACGGATTTCAATGGTGGCGTGGTGGTTGTACAACCGCTGGGCAACGGACTTGCAGATATGCTAAATGCTCAGAACGGTTTATATACGCTTTACCTCCAAGGAATCAAAGATGGAGCAGCGGTAAAAGAACATGAGGTCATCAACTGTATTACACGAACGCTTAATCCTTTTGCCCAGCATGAGGAGTATATGAAGCTTGCCGAGAATCCAGAGCTGCGCTTTATCGTGTCCAACACCACTGAGGCGGGAATTGCTTTTGAAGCAGGCGACAAGTTAACCGATGCTCCGCAGAGCAGTTTTCCAGGTAAACTGACGGCCTTATTGTATAAGCGTTTTGAATTTTTTAACGGTGATGCATCTAAAGGTTTTATCATCATTCCGTGCGAGCTGATTGACCGAAATGGGGATGAGCTTAAGAAGGTTATTTTGAAATATGCAGATTTATGGAATCTTGGAGAGGGCTTTGTAAACTGGCTGAATGAAGCTAACACCTTCTGCTGTAGTTTGGTGGACCGCATCGTTCCTGGATATCCAAGAGACACCATCGCTGAGATTACGGAAGAATTGGGCTATGAGGATAAGTTGGTCGTTGTCGGTGAGCAGTTCCATCTTTGGGTAATTGAAGGGCCGCAGTGGATTAAAGAGGAGTTCCCAGCTGAACTAGCAGGTCTTAATGTGCTCGTGGTAGATGATATGACCCCTTACCGGACGCGTAAAGTGAGAATTCTAAACGGAGCTCATACCGCGTTGACACCAGTAGCGTATTTGTACGGCATTGATACGGTTGCCGAGGCCATTGAGCACGAAGAGGTTGGGGCGTACGTGAAGTCCTTAATCTACGATGAGATCATTCCGACGCTGGATCTGCCGGTAGAGGAATTGAATTCTTTTGCAGACGCGGTATTGGAAAGGTTCCTGAACCCTTATGTGCAGCATTACTTGATGAGCATCTCCCTTAATTCTATCTCGAAATTTAAGACAAGAGATCTGCCTTCTTTATTGCAATATGTAGAGTCCAAAGGACAATTGCCCGAGAAGCTTGTTTTCTCAATGAGTGCATTAATTGCCTTCTATAAAGGACGTAGAGGGGAAGAAGAGATTCAGCTGGCGGATGATGCGGATATTTTGGAATGGTTCGCCTCCTTGTGGGGAGGATGGGATGGCACAGACACTGGGTTACGGGCACTGGCTGTCGAGGTATTAGCAGCGACAAATCGCTGGGGCTGTGACCTGAATGAAGTGGCTGGTCTTACTGACAAGGTGACAGAAGGGCTCATTGCGATTGAGAGAACAGGTATGAAGCAAGCGCTGCAAGCGTACGTGAAGAGACCTGCACACAACTAATACACAGGAGGTGGATAACGACATGATTAAGACTATGAAAGAGGTACTGCAGATCAACGAGGCTGATAACGTGGCAGTTGCACTTAAAGACTATCAAGCAGGCGACACCATTGTGATTGGTTCAAAAGAGATAAAAATTACGGAAGATATTGCTAGAGGTCATAAAATTGCACTAACCAGTATTAGCGAAGGCGAGAATGTATTGAAGTATGGTTATCCCATCGGTCATGCTAAAGCGCCTATCGTGCCGGGCCAGTGGGTGCATACCCATAATACGAAGACAAACCTAACAGGGGTTGAGGAATATACTTTTGAGCAGAAGCTGACCCCCAATCCTTTTAAAACGGAGAATTTGACCTTTAAGGGGTATCGTCGCTTTGACGGATCTGTAGGTATTCGTAATGAGCTGTGGATCGTCCCTACGGTTGGTTGTGTGAATGGAGTGGCGGAGCAGATCATCAATATTTTTAAGGCAGAGGTTGGGGATATTGCGCCGTTCGACAACGTGCTAGTACTTAAGCATAACTATGGTTGCTCCCAGCTGGGTGATGATCATGACAATACTCGTACAATACTTGCTAACGCGGTTAAGCATCCAAATGCGGGTGCCGTTCTTGTGCTCGGACTAGGTTGTGAGAATAACAATTTGCATATTTTTAAAGACATGCTGGGTAGTTACGATGAGGATCGAGTGCGTTTTCTTGTCTCCCAAGAGGTTGGAAACGAGATTGAAGAAGGCGTAAAGCTGCTGAAGGAACTCTACAATAACGTACAGGGCGATCATCGGGAAGAAGTCTCACTCTCTGAGCTGAAGATTGGTCTGAAGTGTGGAGGCTCGGATGGCCTGTCCGGGATTACAGCGAATCCCCTTCTTGGACGTCTGTCTGACTATATGGCTGCCCAAGGCGGCACAACTGTACTCACTGAAGTACCTGAAATGTTTGGCGCCGAAAAGATTCTGATGGAACGTGCTGCAGACGAAGCTATTTTCCACAAAATTGTTGATCTCATCAATGACTTTAAGCAGTATTTCATGGACTATAAACAGCCGGTATATGAAAACCCTTCACCAGGCAATAAAGCCGGAGGGATTACTACGCTTGAGGATAAATCGCTGGGTTGCACTCAAAAATCCGGTAATTCCACGGTAATGGATGTACTCAAGTACGGAGAGCTTATCACTAACAAAGGCTTAAATCTTCTTAACGCGCCGGGCAATGACCTAGTGGCTTCGTCGGCTCTGGCTGCTGCTGGCTGCCAATTGGTGATCTTTACGACCGGACGGGGGACACCTTTTGGTACATTCGTGCCAACAATGAAGGTGTCTACCAATACCCCATTGTACGAAGGCAAACGTCACTGGATCGATTTTAATGCGGGTGTGTTGGTTGAAGATGGTTCTCCAGATGAGGTCCTGCGTGACTTCATTAACTACATTATCAGCGTGGCTAGTGGGGAATGGGTAAATAACGAGAAGAATAACTTCCGCGAGATATCCATATTTAAAACAGGAGTAACTCTATAATAAATAATTTATTACGAATTAGACTGTCCCTTATGCTATTTAGCGTAGGGGGCAGTTTTTTTAATTTCACATTATTCATAATCCATCTTTAAAAGAACAGTCCTTGCTTTCTTCTGATTTAGTGATTGCAATCACTATTGCTTTGTACGGCCTATGCTAATCTGTTGTTGAGAATAGTTCTCATATAAAGGAGAAGAGTCCAATGGAAAAAATGCTGCGAATGGATGAGTCTATCTTCGAGATGGTATCCCGGCATCCAGAGGTCGTTGAGATTATGGTAGAGCTGGGCTTTAAGGACATTGCTAAGCCAGGTATGCTGCAGACTGCTGGCCGTTTCATGACCTTATCCAAAGGAATCAAGCTGAAGAAAATGGATCTTAACACCGTGAAGTTAGCATTTGAACGACACGGCTTCGAGATTATGAAATAAAGGAATCTATCATCAAAATTTCATTAAGGAGAGATCAATAATGAGTGAATTGATAAATAACCGCGAGGTTGATGTACCGGAGCAAACTCGTCGCCAAGCCATGCTCAAGGAGATTATTAAAGAACTGCATGCAGGCAAAAGTGTTGAAGAGGTTAAGGCACGCTTCGAGGAAGCTGTAGGTGATGTTACTGTTGCGGAAATCTCTGCAATGGAGCATTCGTTAATGACTGAAGAGGGAATTCCAGTATCCGAGGTACAGCGGCTTTGTTCGGTGCATACAGCAATATTCAAAGGCTCTATTGAGCAAATTCACCGCTCCTCAAAGCCTGAAGAACAACCCGGTCACCCAGTCCACACCTTCAAGCTAGAAAACCGTGAGATTGAAAGACTTGTGAACTTCCGTTTAGATTTGCATGCTGCAAAATTCCAGAAGAATGACAGCGAGGAGCTGATCTTTAAGCTGCTGGAGGATCTTAGCTTACTGCTGGATCTAGATAAACACTATAGTCGAAAAGAAAATCTGTTGTTCCCTTACCTTGAAAAATACGGCATTTATGGACCAACCAAGGTAATGTGGGGCGTGGATGATCATATCCGTCGTATGATTAAAGAGGCAAAAGCAGCGCTCAGCAGCTACAGCGGAAATGCAGCAGATATTGGTGTTCAACTTACGGAGATCATCAAGGAAGTTAATGAAATGATTTTTAAGGAAGAAAATATTTTATTGCCTATGTCGCTGGATAAATTGACGGAAGACGAATGGGTCAAAATCGCTCGGGAGAGCGATGAGATCGGATTCTGCCTAACGGCGCCGGAACAGGAGTGGATACCCGAACGTGCCGCAGAGCCGGAAGGTGCAGCATTGCAGGGTGAAGCAGTGGGAGCCGCTCCGCAAGAAGGGTTCATCCGTTTTGAGACAGGGCTGTTGTCATTGCATCAGCTCGAAACAGTACTCAATCACCTGCCAGTAGATCTGACATTCATTGATGAGAATGATGTCGTTCGATATTTTTCACACGGGAAGGAACGTATCTTTGCCCGAACTAAGGCAGTTATCGGCCGCACGGTACAGAACTGTCATCCGCCTCAAAGTGTTCATGTGGTGGAGAAGCTTCTGGAAGACTTTAAGGAAGGTCGTAAGGATGCTGAGGACTTCTGGATCAACATCAAGGATAAATTTATCTATATCCGTTATTTCGCTGTCCGCGACGAGACTGGTCGGTATATGGGTACGCTGGAGTTTACACAGAATATCGCACCTATCCGTGCACTGGAGGGGCAAAAGCGTATTTTGTCAGAATAAATGGGTGATTTAGGTTATTTTCCAGATAATAATATAGTCAGAAGACTCTCTTACTTAGTCGTAAGGGGGTCTTTTTAGAATATAATAGAGTATAGTATTAAAATAAGGAATTCCCGGGTGTGTTGTCTTTCCTTGACCACAGAGGGGGCTTCTATTATAGTTGGTACTTAGGATTAACTATTTTAGTATAAAAAAAGGTGGCTTGTTACATGTCTGAGAATATCTACGTTGGCGTGGATTTGGGTGGAACTGCAATTAAGGTTGGAATCTGCAATGCTGAGGGAACGCTACTGCATACTTATGAGGGACCCACAGGAACTGCAGAAGGTGTCGATACTGTTATCGATAATATCGAGAAGTATGTACGCCAAATTGTGGAGGATTCCCCGTACTCTTGGGATCAGCTTGCAGGTGTAGGCGCGGGCGTAGCAGGGTTCACAAATATTCGTGAAGGAATCATTATCCTTGCGCCCAACATAGGATTTAAAGATGTGCCGATTCGTTCCATTTTGGAAGACCGCTGGAACAAGCCTGTCAAAATAGACAATGATGCGAACGTGGCTGCACTGGGTGAAGCCTGGAGTGGTGCAGGACGCGGGATTGAAAACTGTGTCTGCTATACGCTAGGAACAGGTGTTGGTGGCGGAATCATTATTAACGGAAAGATTTATCAAGGTTTTGCAGGTCTAGCAGGTGAGCTTGGCCATATCACTGTAGTGCCGGATTTGGAAGCCATTCAATGTGGTTGCGGTAATATGGGATGTCTGGAAACCGTTTCCTCTGCTACAGGAATTATTCGTATGGCTAACGATGCAGTAGCTCGTGGTGATCGTACTTCCCTCTCAATGGTAGAGAAGATTGCTGCGAAGGAAGTCTTTGATGCGGCTAAGGCTGGCGATGAAGTAGCGATTCGCATAGTAAACCGTGCAGCATACTACCTGGGTAAATCTATGGCTTCTGTTGCAGCCGTGCTTAACCCTGAGGTCTTTATCATTGGTGGTGGTGTGTCTAAGGCTGGAGATATTCTATTTGATGAAGTTCGTCGTGTGTTTGCTAAGCTCGCACCGGCTCCGCTTCAGACTGGTGTTTCGATTATTCCTGCAGAGCTTGGTAATGATGCAGGTATTGTGGGTGCAGCAGGTCTTCTGCTTCGTTCTTAAAAGATAGGGAGTATTCATATACTAATTTAGGGAGGGGACGCTTTAATGACCGAATTGGACAATACTCCAACGGCTGGAGCCACCCTGATCATTATTACCGGAATGTCAGGTGCGGGTAAGACAATTGCTGTGCAGAGTCTGGAAGACCTAGGGTTCTTCTGTGTCGATAATTTGCCGCCGGTGCTGATCCCTAAGTTTGCAGAACTGATTGAGCAGTCGAAGGGTAAGATCGCCAAGGTAGCGCTTGTGATTGACCTGCGCGGTAGGGAATTCTTCACTGCTTTGTCCGAGTCTCTAGCCTATATTAAAGATGAGTCAACCATTGGCTGTGAAATCTTGTTCTTGGATGCTACGGATTCGGTGCTTGTGCAGCGTTACAAGGAAAGCCGGCGTCATCATCCTCTAGCGCCTAAGGGACTTCCGCTTGATGGTATCAAGCTGGAACGTAAAATGCTTGAGGAATTAAAGAATTCAGCTACATTATGTCTGGATACTAGCAGTATGAAACCAGTGCAGCTCAAGGAGAAGATCGTTTCTCGGTTCTCGCATTTAGGAAAAAGTACACTCTCCGTCAACATTACATCGTTCGGATTTAAGTATGGTATTCCTATTGATGCAGACCTCGTCTTCGATGTTCGCTTTTTGCCTAACCCACATTATGTGGATCACCTGCGGCCAAAAACAGGTCAGGACAGCGATGTCTATGACTATGTAATGAAGTGGCCTGAAACACAGGTGTTCCTGACCAAACTGCTCGATATGCTTCATTTCTTAATTCCGCAATATCGTAGGGAAGGTAAATCCCAGATTATTATCGGCATTGGCTGTACAGGCGGGAAACACCGTTCAGTAGCCATTTCTGAATATTTGGGCAAAATGCTGGGCGTCAGCGAAACGGAATCCGTAGCCGTTAGTCATCGGGATTCCGAGCGTGATCGGCACTAATGAGAGAAGGGGTCCATAGTGGCTGAAGAACAAAGACAGCGTCCACGTATCGTCGTTATGGGCGGTGGCACGGGGCTATCTGTCATGCTTCGCGGCTTAAAAGAAAAGCCGTTAGATATTACAGCTATAGTTACCGTAGCAGATGATGGAGGAAGCTCGGGCATTTTGCGCAGTGAACTGCAAATGCCGCCTCCTGGGGACATCCGTAACGTATTAACAGCTATGGCTGATGTAGAGCCGCTCATGGCGGATATTATGAGATATCGTTTCAACACGGGCGAAGGCTTGGCGGGTCATAGTCTTGGCAATTTAATTCTTGCCGCGCTTACAGATATATCAGGCGATTTTGTCACAGCTGTTCGTGAGCTTAGCCGATTATTTGCTGTTCGCGGAAGGGTATTACCCGCTGCGGGGGATGCCGTAGTATTGCGTGCAGAAATGTCAGACGGCACGATTATCACGGGTGAGTCTAAGATACCGGAAGCAGGCGGGATCATTAAACGGGTTTCTTTGGAGCCTGCTGATGTTGAACCGTTGCCTGAAGCACTTGAAGCGATTCGAAATGCTGATGCAATTCTTTTGGGGCCAGGTAGTCTATATACGAGCATTCTTCCGAACCTACTTGTTCCGAAGTTAGCAGAAGCAGTTGTATCTTCTGATGCAATCAAAATTTTTGTCTGCAATGTAATGACTCAGCCTGGTGAAACGGATAATTATACTGTAAATGACCATCTACAAGCCGTTTATGATCATATTGGGATTCATTTATTTGATTATATTATTGTGAATGACGGTGAAATTCCAGAGCAGGTGCAGTCGAAATACGCTGAGAAGGGTGCACGTCCGGTACAGCTCGACAAGGATGTACTAGAAGGCAGTGCATATAAAGTTATAGCGGATAAGCTAGTGTTATTCCGAACTTATTTAAGGCATGATACCGATAAGCTTAGTCATCATATCTATCAGCTTGTGCAAGATTGGATAAACAGAAACCCTAGGGTATAACTTAAAATATAAGAAAATATAAGTTTTACACCTATACTTTCTTATATTTCTCGCTTAAACGCTTACCGTCCTCAAAAGGACGCCGAAGGTGTTTATGCTTGTATATATGAATGACGTACTTATTTTCAGAAAGAGGTGAGACCCTTGTCTTTTGCGGCCCTTACAAAAAAAGAGCTGACGATGGTGGAGAGTGAGCCCTGTTGTGAGAAGGCGGAAATGTCAGCGCTTATCCGTATGAATGGATCTGTGCAGCTTTCAAGCAAAAAGGTGATTCTCGACATTTCGACGGAGAACGCCGCGATTGCAAGGCGGGTATATTCTTTGCTTAAGAAATATTACCAGGTCCATATTGAGCTACTCGTGCGTAAAAAAATGCGTTTGAAGAAAAATAACGTTTATATCGTTAGAATCCCTAGTCGCGTACAGGAAATCTTAAATGATCTCAGAATTGTGTCCGAAGGATTTATTTTTACCGACGGTATTGATAAAGAGATTGTTGGGAATAACTGCTGTAAGCGTGCTTATTTGCGGGGTGCCTTTTTGGCGGGCGGATCCGTTAATAATCCGGAGGGTTCCTCTTACCATTTGGAGATTTCCTCGATGTATGAGGAGCATTGTAAGGCGCTGGTCGATCTGGCTGGTGAATTTCACCTAAACGCACGCTGCATTGAACGTAAAAAAGGGTTCATTCTATACATTAAAGAAGGCGAGAAGATTATCGAATTCTTAAGTCTGATCGGGGCGCATCAAGCGTTGTTCAAATTTGAGGATGTAAGAATTATGCGCGATATGCGTAATTCCGTGAATCGGATCGTGAACTGCGAGACCGCGAATCTCAATAAAACGATAAGTGCCGCGGTGCGGCAGATTGAGAATATCAAACTGCTGCAGCGAGAAGTGGGTCTGGAGAGCTTACCGGATAAACTGCGAGAAGTTGCAGAAATTCGAATGGCACATCCAGATATCAACCTTAAAGAGGTTGGTGAAATGCTGAAAGGTACGGTTAGTAAGTCCGGAGTAAATCATCGACTTCGTAAGATTGATGAACTGGCGGACAAGGTTCGAGGCGGCTAGTCACTTTTTTTCTAGTGTGGTTTACGTTATAATGATATAATAATATAAAATTAATGTGAAATTTTTGGGGAGAACTCAATTAGGGGGTAAGCGTTTCATGACAAAGCACCCGGTAGTTGTTCGGTTGAAGACAGGGCTACACGCTCGACCGGCAGCATTGTTTGTGCAAGAAGCTAACAAGTTTTCGTCGGAGATTTTCGTGGAAAAAGACGATAAAAAAGTAAACGCCAAAAGTATTATGGGTATTATGAGCCTAGCGATCAGTTCCGGCACGGAGATCTATATCAGCGCGGATGGTGCAGACGCGGATCAAGCTGTAAACGCTTTGACGAGTCTCGTCAGCAAAGAAGAGCTTGAGAACCAATAATCTTTTGAAATGACTTTCTATCGCATGACTAAAAAGCCCCCAGGGGCTTTTTTTTATACCAAAAAATAGATTTCAACTGTGCAACATTTACCAAAAAGACTCGTCTAGAGGATAATAACAAATCACAAAAGATGAAAGGGGCTGGCAAATATGAAAGGTTTGGTAAAGAAGATTGGTTCAGTGTTGATCGTAGGGAGTTTGTTAATTGGAGGGATTAGCATGAGTGGTGTCTTCCAAGGTCCTGCAAAGGCTTATGCAGATGAAGTGCAGAAAAACGTCGTTAGTGTAGTAGGTAAAGGCGAATTGTCCATCAAGCCGGATATTGTATACCTGTCCATCGGTGTGGATACTACGGCTACAACTGCGCAAGAAGCGCAAAAAACAAATGCTGCTAAAATCCAAAAGATCACTACACTACTGAAGGGGACTTGGAAAATCGCAGATAAGGATATTCAAAGTACCCAATTCTATGTGCAACCCAACTACAGTTATAGCGAAAAAGAAGGACAGCAAGTGAAAGGATACAACGCGAATCATACACTGTTAGTGTCCTACAGAGATCTGACCAAGGTTGGTGAATTGCTAGACGCAGCATCTGCGGCGGGGGCAAATAATATCGGAAATGCACGTTTTTCCGTGGAAGATACTTCTGCCTTTGAAGCTCAGGTGATTGAAAAGGCGATGGCGAACGCAGATGTTAAAGCAGGTGCTATTGCTAAGGCAGCTAAACGTAGCTTGGGTCAAGTAATCACGGTCAGCCAAAATGATGGCAATGTCACTCCGGTTTATTTTGAACAGAATCTAAAAATGGAAATGGCTGCAGCAGATGCTGGTGCAAGCACATCCGTTCAACCGGGAGTAGTTAAAGTTACAACACAGCTGAGCGTAATGTATGAATTGAAATAGTAGCAGAACAAGATGATTGCAGAGAGGAGAGGTGATCTTCCACTAGTAATAGTGGGGGGCGCCTCTTTTTTTGTGTAAATTCTCTAAGATTAGGTTTAATAAACTGGAAAGGAGTGGGAAAATTAGATGGTGAATATCTCAAAAGAAACAGTACGCAAATGGGGCATAGGTTTGATGTCGGCGGGATTATTGCTTGGTGGAGGATTGCTGCCTAGTAATAAGGGTTATGCAGCGTCTGATCAGACGAAGAGCAAGGCTATTGCTGCAAGTATAGCTTTAAAGGCGAACGGGGTAATTTCTCAGCAGACAGGTGTTTTGCAGGAAGGGAAGGTCTGGATTCCGATTACCTTTATGCGTGATGTGCTGCAATTACCTCTAACTTATGATAAAAAAGAAAATGCATACACGATCGGAAAGGGAACGACTAAGGCCAAGTTGCTGTTATCTAGCTATGGTACTTCAATTTGGGTGAATAATTATTACATTCGAGAGTATGAAGGAAAGCTAATAAACAACCGGCTCTATGTTCCATCCGGTCTGTTAAATGATTATTTGGGCTATAAAGTGGATTGGAGTCGGGGCTCTAGTAGGTTGAATGTGGTGAATAGATCACAGAATGCGTTGATAGTAACCACGGAGACCTATGCTAAGGATCGGAAAGAGGCTTTGATCCAGCTTGATTATCCGAAGTTTAGTGGATTAAGCAATTCCAATGCACAGCAGGCCATGAATGATATTTTGAAAGAAAGTGCCATGAAATTTGCTGCAGGCGCAGAGAAGGATATCTCGAATCGATCCGGGTCAGAGCCTAAGTATACCTATGATATAGATTATGTGGTGACCTACAATCAGAATGGTGTGATCAGTTTGGTAATGTCACAGTATAGCGATACGGGCGGCGCTCATGGCATGACCAACCGGGAGGCTTTTACCTTTTCGCTCAAGGATGGCAAGCGTCTACTATTGGGCGACCTGTTTGGAGCCAATCCAAACTACAAAAAAGAGTTGAACGCTAAGCTGAACAAGCTAGTAAAATCGGAGGAAAGCTATTTGGGAGGATTCAACGGATTGAATACGGAAAAGTATTTTTATCTGAAGGATGATCAGGTCGTTCTGTTCTTCCAATTGTATGAATACACAGCTTATGCTGCGGGGTTCCCCGAATACATCTTTACTTTCAAAGAACTGTTGCCGGAAGGCGGTAGCCCATTTGCTGCTGTAAAATAAATAGAACTGGACATCTCCCCCTTACCAGAATCACCTCGAATTCATATGCTAAATGGAGTAACTAGTTTATGAACGGGGGAGAGCTATGAGCTATCAATACACTGCAATTGGCGATTCCTTGACGACTGGATTTGGCGCTCTGCCAGGTAACGGTTTTGTACCGGTGTACCGTAGAATGGCGGAAGGGAGACTGCGTTCTAACGTAGCCTCCACGAATTTGGGCGTGAATGGATTGACTACTTCTGAATTGGAACAGCGGCTACGCGGAAGCTCTATGACTCGTGAAGCCATTCGAGCAGCGGATATTATCACTCTATCCATTGGTGGTAATGATTTAATCCATGCAGCGAAGGCTGCAGCTAGACAACCTGAAAATTTATCTAAAGAGCTGCGAAGATCATTGCAAGAGTGCAAACAGAATTTTGCTGCAATTATGAGTATCCTCTTTCAATTGAAGGCGGGAACGCGTAGACCTTATATCATTCGAATTGTGGGATTGTATAATCCCTATCCTCAGGTAGTAGGCGCTACAGAGTGGGTAAGGCAGTTTAACAGTTATGCCTCACAGTACAGTAGCCGGGTATGTGGATTTGCTTCTATTTATAGTGAGTTTGCAGGAAACGAGAGAGGGCTTTTATCAATTGACCACTTACATCCTAATGGTCGAGGCTACCGTGTGATTGCTGAGAAACTGGATGCGCTTGGTTATGGTGGTTTGTATTAATTGAGATTCGTATGAAGTAGTGGTCTGAAAAGTAAAGAGGCTGTGCACTAACCATCAAGTGGATAGGGCACAGCCTCTTTGTGTTGTTTTATAGCTTACACACCGCTAGGCAGTGTTTTCTCGATGACTTTATCAACGATACCGTAAGCTGCCGCATCTGCAGCAGTCATGAAGTAATCACGATCTGTATCCTTCTCAATACGTTCTAGCGGTTGACCCGTACGTTCTGCAAGAATACGATTCAACTTATCACGCAATTTGAGGATACGACGGGCACGGATTTCGATATCCGTTGCTTGACCTTGAGCACCACCCAGAGGTTGGTGAATCATGATCTCACTGTTAGGCAGTGCGAAGCGTTTGCCTTTAGCGCCAGCGTTAAGTAGGAAAGCTCCCATAGAAGCTGCCATACCCACACAGATGGTGGAGACGTCCGGTTTAATGTACTGCATTGTATCAAAAATAGCCATACCTGCAGTAATGGAACCGCCGGGGCTATTCACGTAAAGGTGAATGTCCTTCTCCGGATCTTCGGCAGCCAAGAACAGCATTTGTGCGATGATAGAATTGGCTACCACGTCATTAACCTCCGTTCCAAGGAAAATGATGCGGTCCTTCAGCAGGCGGGAATAGATGTCATAAGCGCGCTCACCGCGGTTGCTCTGTTCTACTACCATAGGAATATAACTCACGTGGAAAACCTCCTTGATATTGGTTCTTCAAATGTATTCATTTTTACTCTTGCCGTATTACCCACATGATAAACAAATTCAAACAAAAAGTCAAAGAAAGTCAAACTTATATTCAAAAAAAAGAGCCGACACGCGGCTCTTTGGTTAAGTAGTAGTATAGGCACTACTAAATTATGTACAAAAGTGAAATTAATGGCGCGCCCGCCAAGAATCGAACTTGGATCTCAGGCTTCGGAGGCCTACGTCATATCCATTGGACCACGGGCGCAACAAAAATGATTATAATACAATTTCTGTGCAATTGCAATGGACAGGAAGAAACGAAGCTGTCGTCCTTTATTGACGACAACCGTTTCTCGTAGAAATATAAGGATGATATATAACGTGAAACCTGTAATTTCTTATATTTTTAATAATACTGTACACAGGCTCTATCCCTAGTCTTCAAGGTGGACAAGCGTACATTGTATTTCACTCAGCTAAAGAATCTGGATTGTTAATGACAGGTTTTTTGGAGCTGAACCTCTTTCCCAATCCTATAAATGTATAAGAAGACAAGCGCTTGAGAATTCTACTCTCGGAAGACTTGCACTTCGAGCAATATTTGGTTAGAATATGAGTGGGACTTAAAAAGTTTACCCGGGACATTTTGAGACCATGAACAAGGGAATAGAGGAAGACGAAGTTGCAGGAGTGAAAGTATGCGTAATTTATTAGATATCCAAAAGCAGCTTCTGCCTGATCTCATGGAAACCCTTAAGAGACGGTACACGATTCTTCATCAGATCATGCTGTCCGATATAATTGGGCGCAGAACGCTTGCCGCTTCGCTTGATATGACTGAGCGGGTACTGCGTGCCGAGACGGATCTTCTGAAATCGCAAGGGCTCATTGAGATCGAGAGCGTTGGCATGCGCATTAGCGCTGCTGGGCGTAGACTGCTTGATTTGCTAGAGCCGGTCGTTAAGAGCCTGTTTGGTCTGGATGAGCTGGAAGAGAAAATTCGGGCAACGTACGGTCTGGATAAAGTTATTGTGGTGCCGGGTGATTGTGAGTCATCGCCGTTCACCAAACGTGAGCTTGGCCGAGCGGGTGCAAAAGCGCTGCTCAGTGTACTTCGTACAGATGATATAGTTGCTGTCACAGGTGGATCAACGCTTGCCGATATGGCTGATCAACTGACACCGCCGTTATCCCTTTCCTATAAGAACGCTTGGTTTGTTCCGGCGCGTGGTGGATTAGGAGAGAGTATGGAGATTCAAGCCAATACGATTGCCTCAACAATGGCAAAGCGGGTAGGAGCGAATTACCGGTTGCTGCATGTACCTGATTTACTTAGTGGGGATGCCTACCAGTCACTAGCACTTGACTCTAATATTGGAGAGATTGTACAAATCATCCGCAGTTCGCGTATTATTGTACATGGGATTGGGGATGCCATTGAAATGACTCGCCGCCGCAAGCTGGATGAGGCAACTGTCTCAGAAATCCAGGGTGAGGGAGCCGTGGCTGAATCCTTTGGGTATTACTTTAACGAAGATGGTCAGGTTGTCCATACGATGCTTACGATGGGACTACGTCTAGAAGATATTGTTCGGACGGAGACAGTCATCGGTATTGCTGGAGGCAAACCAAAGGCCAAAGCCATTCATGCCATGCTGCGTTTCGGGCAGGAGAATATACTCGTCACCGACGAGGCTGCTGCTGTGGAAATCGGCAAGGAAATTGATAATCAGTTACAGATATCCTCGTAACTCACTAGAGCATACATCTTGCATCATACTTAACATTGTTGTCATGACAGGCTTCACGGTCTGTTTTGAATAAATAAAACGAATTCTAGGAGGAACTATTCAATGAGTGTAAAAGTTGGAATTAACGGATTTGGACGTATTGGACGCCTTGCTTTCCGCCGTATTCAAAATGTAGAAGGTATCGAAGTGGTAGCAATCAACGACTTGACTGACGCTAAGATGCTTGCTCATTTGCTTAAATATGATACAACTCAAGGTAAATTCCAAGGTGATGTTGAAGTGCATGATGGCTTCTTCAAAGTCAATGGCAAAGAAGTTAAGGTTCTTGCTAACCGCAACCCTGAAGAATTGCCATGGGGCGACCTAGGCGTTGATATCGTACTTGAGTGCACAGGTTTCTTCACAACTAAAGAAGCAGCTGAAAAACACTTGAAAGGTGGAGCTAAGAAAGTAGTTATCTCCGCTCCAGCTACTGGCGACATGAAAACTGTCGTTTACAACGTTAACGATGACATTCTTGATGGTACTGAGACTGTTATTTCCGGCGCATCTTGCACAACGAACTGCCTAGCTCCAATGGCAAAAGTATTGAACGACAAGTTCGGTATCGTTGAAGGCTTGATGACTACAATTCACGCTTACACTGGTGACCAAAACACTTTGGATGCTCCACACGCTAAAGGTGACTTCAGACGCGCTCGTGCAGCAGCTGAGAACATCATTCCTAACACTACTGGTGCTGCTAAAGCAATCGGTCTTGTTATTCCAGAACTTAAAGGTAAATTGGATGGCGCGGCTCAACGTGTTCCAGTTGCAACTGGTTCCCTGACTGAGCTTGTAACTGTTCTTGATAAGAGCGTTACTGTTGAAGAAATCAACGCAGCAATGAAAGCAGCTTCCGATCCAGACACTTATGGTTACACTGAAGATGAAATCGTATCTTCCGATATCAAAGGTATGACTTTCGGATCCCTGTTCGATGCTACACAAACTAAAGTATTGACTGTTGGCGACAAACAACTCGTTAAGACTGTTGCTTGGTATGACAATGAAATGTCCTACACTGCACAATTGGTTCGTACTTTGGAGAAATTCGCTAAAATCGCTAAGTAATTGACTTGATATAAGTAACATCTATAGAGCGGAAACAGAAGTTCCTTGTTTCCGCTCTTTCTAAATGTATTTCTTGTTTCCTGCTAGAAACAACTTTGGGTGTGGAGGAATTAATCATGAACAAAAAGAGCGTCCGTGATGTAGAAGTAAAGGGTAAACGCGTATTTGTACGCGTGGATTTCAACGTACCTGTAGAAGACGGTAAGATTACTGATGATACTCGTATTCGCGAAACCCTTCCAACCATTAAATATTTGATTGAGAACGGTGCAAAGATCATTCTTGCGAGTCACATGGGTCGTCCTAAAGGTCAATTCGTAGATTCCATGCGTTTGACTACTGCTGCTGAGCGTCTGTCCGAGCTTCTTGGCAAACCAGTAGCTAAAGCTGACGAAGCTGTTGGCGAAGCTGTCAAAGCAAAAATTGCTGAGCTAGGCGAAGGCGACGTACTTGTACTTGAGAATGTTCGTTTCTACCCAGGCGAAGAAAAGAACGATCCTGAATTGGCTAAACAATTCGCTGAACTGGCTGATTTGTTCGTCAATGATGCGTTTGGTGCGGCTCACCGTGCACATGCATCGACAGAAGGTATCGCTCATTTCTTACCAGCTGTATCCGGTCTTTTGATGGAGAAAGAATTGACCGTTCTTGGTAAAGCTCTTACTAACCCAGAACGTCCTTTCACTGCGATCATCGGTGGTTCGAAAGTTAAAGACAAGATTGATGTTATTGATAACTTGTTGTCTTTGGCTGATAACGTCCTGATCGGCGGTGGATTGTCTTATACATTCACTAAAGCACAAGGCTTTGAAATCGGTAAGTCACTTGTAGACAACGACAAACTTGACGTTGCTCTTGGATTCATCGAAAAAGCTAAAGCACTTGGCAAAAACTTCATGCTTCCTGTTGATGTTGTGGTTGCTGATAAATTCGGTGCTGATGCTAACACTAAGATCGTTAATTACAATGAAATCCCAGAAGGTTGGGAAGGACTTGATATCGGACCTAAGACTCGTGAACTTTATGCCGATATTATCAAGAACTCCAAGCTGGTTGTCTGGAATGGACCTATGGGCGTATTCGAAATCGATAAATTCGCTGAAGGTACACTTGCAGTAGCAAAAGCTTGTGCAACAACTGAAGGTTACACTGTTATTGGCGGCGGAGATTCCGCAGCAGCAGCAGAAAAATTCCACCTGGCTGACCAAATGGATCACATCTCCACTGGTGGCGGTGCATCCCTTGAGTTCATGGAAGGCAAGGCGCTTCCTGGCGTAGAAGCACTGAACGACAAGTAAGACGTATAGAAGGAGGCAATTTAATTCATGAGAACACCAATTATTGCGGGTAACTGGAAGATGTTCAAAACAGTTCCTGAAGCAGAAAGCTTTATTGCTGACATCAAAGGCAAAGCAGAAGTAGAAGGCGTTGAGACTGTAATCTGCGCCCCATTTACTAACCTGCCTGCACTTGTAGCAGCTGCAAAAGGTACAGACATCAAGATTGGCGCACAGAACCTGCACTTTGAAGATAACGGTGCTTACACAGGAGAAATCAGTGGTGTAATGCTTAGCGATCTTGGCGTAGACTATGTAATCATTGGTCACTCAGAGCGTCGTGCTTATTTTGGCGAAACAGATGAAATCGTGAATAAGAAAATGCATGCTGCATTCCGTCACGGTATCACTCCAATCGTATGTGTTGGCGAAAAGCTCGAAGAGCGTGAAGCTGATCAAACTAAAGCAGTATGTAAAGTACAAACTGAAGCTGCATTCCAAGGACTTAGTGCCGAGCAAGCAGCAAAAGTTGTCATTGCATACGAACCTATCTGGGCTATTGGCACAGGTAAATCTTCCACTTCCCAAGATGCTAACGAAGTTATTGCTTACATCCGCAGTCTTGTAAAAGATTTGTATGATGTTGCAACAGCTGAAGCTGTTCGTATTCAATACGGCGGCAGCGTGAAGCCTGAGAATGTAACTGAGTACATGGGCCAAAGCGACATCGATGGTGCGCTTGTTGGCGGTGCCAGCTTGCAGCCTGCTTCCTTCGTTCAATTGGTTGAGGGGGCGAAGTAAGATGTCAGCTCCAAGACCTGTAGCTTTGATCATCATGGATGGTTTCGGTTTGCGTGGAACATCTGAAGGTAACGCCGTTGCTCAAGCTAACAAACCTAACTATGACCGTTACTTGAAACAATATCCTAATACTACCCTTACTGCTTGTGGTGAAGCTGTTGGTCTTCCAGAAGGCCAAATGGGCAACTCTGAAGTAGGGCACTTAAATATTGGTGCAGGACGGATTGTATACCAGGATTTGACTCGTATCGATAAATCGATCCGTGAGGGCGAATTCTTCGATAATGAAACACTGGTAGCCGCAGTTAGAAATGCTAAGAACACAGGTAAAAAGCTTCATCTTTACGCGCTTGTATCCGACGGAGGGGTACATAGCCATATTAATCACCTGTTTGCTATGCTTGACCTGGCTAAGAAAGAAGATATGCACGAAGTGTATATCCATGCTTTCATGGATGGCCGGGACGTACCTCCAGATAGTGGTAAGAAGTTTGTTCAAGATCTGGTTGCTAAGATTGAAGAAGTTGGAGTAGGTACAATTGCAACGGTATCCGGGCGTTATTACGCAATGGACCGTGACAAACGTTGGGATCGTGTAGAAAAAGCTTATCGTGCTATGGTTTATGGCGAAGGACCGAAATACACAGATGCTCTGCAAGCTATCACTGCTTCTTATTCAAATTCCGTATTCGACGAATTCGTTGAACCTAGCGTGATTGTAGACAGTGAAGGCAAGCCGGTAACGGCAGTAGAGAGCGGCGATTCCGTCGTGTTCCTCAACTTCCGCCCTGACCGTGCTATTCAGTTGTCACAAGTGTTCACGAATCAAGATTTCCGTGGTTTCGACCGGGGTCCTTTGTTCCCGCAAGACTTGCACTTCGTATGCCTGACTACTTTCAGTGAAACGGTACAAGGTTATGTAGCCTATTCACCGAAGAACCTGGATAACACATTGGGTGAAGTACTTGTGCAACACAACAAGAAGCAACTGCGCATCGCGGAAACTGAGAAGTATCCGCACGTAACGTTCTTCTTCAGTGGTGGACGTGATGAGGAACTTCCAGGAGAAACTCGTATCTTGATCAACTCTCCTAAAGTGGCAACCTATGATCTTCAACCCGAGATGAGTGCTTACGAAGTGGCTGCAGCCTGCGTAGCAGAAATCGAAGCGGAAAGACAGGATGCTATTATCCTTAACTTTGCAAACCCTGATATGGTTGGACACTCCGGTATGCTGGAGCCAACAATCAAGGCTGTAGAGGTAACTGATGAGTGTGTAGGTAAAGTAGTGGACGCAGTAGTTGCCAAGGGTGGCGTTGCGATCATTATCGCCGATCACGGTAATGCAGACATGGTATTTGATGAGAACGGTCGTCCGTTCACAGCTCATACCACTAACCCGGTTCCGTTCATCCTTACGGATGAAAATGTTGTATTGCGCGATCGCGGTATCCTTGCTGATGTAGCACCAACCATTCTGGATCTGATGGGAATTCCGCAACCTGCGGAAATGACTGGTCAATCCATGATCGCTAGTCGCAAATAAGGAAACAATACCTAAGATTAAGCTTCAACAATCAAAACCAAAACATTGTTTAAAGGAGATTAACTAAAATGACTATTATTTCTGATGTTTATGCTCGCGAAGTCCTTGACTCCCGTGGTAACCCTACTGTAGAGGTTGACGTTTATCTTGAATCCGGTGCTAAAGGCCGCGCTATCGTTCCTTCCGGTGCTTCCACTGGCGCTCATGAAGCTGTAGAGCTTCGTGATGGCGACAAATCCCGTTACATGGGTAAAGGCGTTCTGAAAGCTGTTGAGAACGTAAATGAAATCATCGCTCCAGAAGTTATTGGTATGGACGCTCTTGACCAAGTGGGCATCGACAAATTGATGATCACTTTGGACGGAACTCATAACAAAGGTAAATTGGGCGCTAACGCAATCCTAGCTGTATCCATGGCCGTAGCTCGTGCAGCTGCAGCAGCATTGGATATTCCTTTGTACGTATACCTGGGCGGATTCAACGCTAAAACTCTTCCAGTACCAATGATGAACATCATCAATGGTGGTGAGCATGCGGACAACAACATCGACGTTCAAGAGTTTATGGTTCTTCCTGTAGGAGCTCCAAGCTTCAAAGAAGCTCTTCGTACAGGTGCTGAAATCTTCCACAACTTGAAATCCGTACTTCAATCCAAAGGCCTGAACACAGCTGTTGGTGACGAAGGTGGTTTCGCACCAAACCTTGGTTCGAATGAAGAAGCAATCACTACAATTATCGAAGCTATCGAAAAAGCTGGTTACAAACCAGGCGTTGACGTATTCTTGGGTATGGACGTTGCTTCCACTGAGTTCTACAAAGACGGTAAATACACACTTGCTGGCGAAGGTAAATCTTACACTTCCGCTGAGTATGTTGACCTTCTTGCTTCATGGGTTGAGAAATACCCAATCATCACAATCGAAGACGGTATGTCCGAAGACGACTGGGATGGTTGGAAATTGCTTACTGAAAAATTGGGAGACAAAGTTCAATTGGTTGGTGACGACTTGTTCGTTACAAACACTGAGCGTCTTGCAACAGGTATCGAAAAAGGTATCGGTAACTCCATCTTGGTTAAAGTTAACCAAATTGGTACATTGACTGAAACTTTCGATGCTATCGAAATGGCTAAACGTGCTGGTTACACAGCAGTTATCTCTCACCGTTCCGGTGAATCCGAAGATAGCACAATCGCTGACATCGCTGTTGCGACTAACGCTGGTCAAATCAAAACAGGTGCTCCTTCCCGTACAGACCGTGTTGCTAAATACAACCAATTGCTTCGCATCGAAGACGAGTTGGGTGAATTGGCTCAATACAACGGCCTGAAATCCTTCTACAACCTTAAAAGATAATCTGCTTTTATAGCAGAGTACGAAGACCCGCCATTATGGCGGGTCTTTTTTTAATATGTGTTTATCCTAATCTTTCAAGAAAAGCTACGACTTAACAGTCTAGGCGGTTGTATTACCGGCACTGCTATGATAAAATAAGAGTACTGTTTATGTATCGTGATAACCTCAATTACCATAGATAGTGATGCTTAGGCGTAGGAGGTGGAAGTGAATGGATATCTTTTTGAAAGTTGTGCTCCTGATTTTTTCCGTCGGTCTTATTGCGGTCGTTCTTCTGCAAAAGGGGAAAAGCGCGGGTCTTTCCGGTGCCATCTCCGGTGGTGCTGAGCATCTCTTTGGTAAAACAAAAGCTCGTGGTATGGAACTCGTACTACAACGTGTAACAGTTGGACTTGCTGCAGGATTCTTCATTATGGCGATTCTAGCTGCTGTTTTCATTGACTAAAGTACCTACAGTAAGCCCTCGCTCTGTTCTGAATGGAATGGTGCGAAGGCTTTTTTGTTATAATAAAAAGGGGATAAAGCACCTGCAGGTGCTTTTCTTTGCATAGCAGAAAGAATAAGATTCGATACGGTAAAGCCTTAATAAATAAGCTTTCTCCTTCGATGTGAATGAAATTTCGTACTGCGTTTACCTTTGGATGACAGTAACAGGGATGCGCAGGATTGATTTCGTGTATACTAGGGTATGAAGTAGGTAAAGGTAAATTTTACTTGGCATTACTACAGAGCAGGACAAGACATACATATTTGCCAGCGGCTTGGAGCCGCGGAGGGCTGGGGTGACGAACATGATAACACAAGAAATATTACTCGATTTCATGCGGGAAACTGCATATAAACCAATGACTTATGAAGAGCTGGTGAGCCATTTTGCTCTAGAAGATAGCACAGGGTTTAAAAAGTTCGAGGAACTACTAATTGAATTAGAGCAGGACGGAAGAATTGTATTAACTCGTAATGCACGTTATGGCGTGCCGGAACGAATGGATTTACTGCGAGGCCGGTTACAGGCTCATGCGAAAGGCTTCGCTTTTCTTATCCCGGATGATCGTGATCATCCTGACGTATATATCCATGCGAATGATCTTAAGGGAGCTATGAATGGTGATATCGTCCTTATCCGTATTACCTCTAAAAGTCCGTCCGGCGGACGTATGGAAGGCGAAGTTGAGCGCATTGTAAAACGGGGAGTATTGCAGACGGTTGGCGTATTTCAAAATCTGGAGACCTATGGCTTTGTGCTGCCTGATGATAAACGGATTAACCGCGATATTTTTATTCCGAAGCAATCCTTCATGGGGGCGGTAGACGGTCAAAAGGTCGTTGTACGTATCGTGAATTATCCAGAAGGCCGATCAGCGGCAGAGGGTGAAATTATTGAGATCCTCGGACATAAGGATGATCCAGGAGTCGATATTCTATCTATTATCCGTAAGCATCAGCTGCCAGAGGCCTTTCCGGCTGAAGTGATGAACGAAGCGGACAACGCTCCGGATTCAATCACAGAAGAGGAAATTGCTGAGCAGGGACGTCGCGACTTGCGCGGACTAAACATTGTCACGATTGATGGTGAGGATGCTAAGGACCTGGATGATGCGGTTAATGTTCAGCGACTGGAGAACGGAAACTACAAGCTAGGCGTGCATATTGCGGATGTAGGTTATTACGTACGCGAGAGCTCTGAGCTCGATAAAGAAGCCTATGATCGGGGCTGTAGTGTGTACTTGGTGGATCGGGTGATTCCGATGCTGCCTCACCGTTTGTCTAACGGTATTTGTAGTTTGAATCCACAGGTAGACCGCTTAACGATGTCCTGCGAGATGGAATTTAACGAACACATGAAGGTCGTGAAGCACGATGTCTTTACAAGTGTGATTCGCACCAAGGAAAGAATGACTTATTCCAATGTCCGCAAAATTTTGGAGGATGAAGACGCTGAATTGCTGGAGCGCTATAGTCCATTAATTGATGATTTCCGTCTCATGAAAGAATTGGCGATGAAGCTGCGTGATGCACGGATGCGGCGAGGCGCGGTTGATTTTGATTTTGAAGAAAGCAAAATCATCGTAGATGAGAACGGCAAGGCTGTAGATATTGTGAAGCGTGAGCGTTCTGTAGCTGAGCAGATTATCGAGGAATTTATGCTCGCGGCGAATGAAACAGTTGCGGAGCATTTTCACTGGTTGAAGGTTCCGTTCCTTTACCGGATTCATGAAGATCCAGATCCAGAGAAGCTGCAGAATTTTATGGCTTTTGCAGCTAATTTCGGATATCACGTGAAGGGACGTGGCAATTCGGTTCATCCACGTGCTTTGCAGGATCTGTTGGAGCAAATCCAAGGGACTAAAGAACAGACCGTTATTAGCACAATGATGTTACGCTCCATGAAGCAGGCGAAATATGATGCGGAGAGCACAGGCCATTTCGGACTGGCTGCGGAATACTATTCCCACTTCACTTCGCCGATTCGCCGTTACCCCGATCTGGTCATTCACCGCGTAATGCGTGAAGTGATTGAGAATGGAGGGGCGCTGAGCCAAAAACGACATGATTATTTGGCCGGCCGGATGCCTGACATTGCTCAGCAGTCCTCGGAGCGTGAGCGTGTAGCGGTAGAAGCAGAACGCGATACAGAACAGCTGAAGAAAGCTGAATACATGCAGGATAAAGTAGGCGAGGAATTCGAGGCAATGGTCAGCAGTGTGACCAGCTTCGGAATGTTCATCGAGCTGGACAATACCGTCGAAGGCCTTATTCGTCTCAGCGCTATGAGCGACGATTATTATCACTTCGACGAGGCCCATATGGCGCTCATCGGCGAGCGCACATCACGGGTGTTCCGTATTGGCGACGAGGTGAAAATTCGAGTCGCCAAGGTAAACATGGATGACCACACGATCGATTTCGAGTTGGTCGACATGAAACCACGCGCGCCAGGTGAGCATCGCGGCGGTGGTTTTGGAGGCGGCCGCGGTGGCAAAGGCGGCCGTCCAGGTAGCGGCGGCTTCAAGGCGCCAGCCGGGGGTAAAGGCGGCGCGGGCAGCAAGGGCCGCGGCGGTAAAGGCAAGCCCGGCGCTGCTGTAGGCGCGGGCAAGGGCAAGCCGGGCGCTGGTGTGCGCGTCGGCGAAGCGGCCGGTGTTGGAGCACCGGGCGGACGCGGAAAGCGGAAGCGCGGGCGTGATGCCGGCGAGGATGCGAGCCGGGTAATTGCGGCGCCGGGCGGAAGCACCGGCGCAGAGCGCGGGGGCGAAGCCGGCAACGCAGGCGCGCCACGTGAGCGCAGCGGCGGGCGAGGCCGCGGCGGTGACAACGGCGGTGCCGGTGGTGGACGCGGCATCAGCTTCGGCTTTGGCTCCGGCAAAGGCGGATACGGCGCTCCTGCGTCTGACTCTTCCGGCGGCGAGGTCCGCGGCCTGGACGGCAGCACGAAGTTCCGTAGCCGAGAGGACCGCGGCGGTAACTTTGGCGGTGGAGAAGGCCGTAGCGGCGCTCCAACAGGTAAAGGTCGCCGGAAAAAGAAGAACAAAAGCGGTGTGTTCATCGGTCAATCCGTGACACCGGGCAACGTTCAGACGTCGGAACAAGCCGCTTCTAAACGTAGTGACACTACAGGCAGCGCTCCAGACGGAGCTCCTCGTAAGAGAAAGAAGAAATAAATAACGTTATTGGGCTACATTACGTAGCTCTATGACGCAAAATTAAGCACTGCCCCCTTTGATTGGGGGCGGTGCTTTTTTAATTCTTTTTCGCTGCTCAAGTGTGAAATTCTCATTTCTGACCGAGACTATTGGTTGCCACAAGTTTGTTGATTAATAATCAGAAGAAGCTAGGTTGCAGCGTTGTTTGTAACTATGACACTTGGGTTGGAGCAAAGTAACACGTGCTATCACGATGCTTATTTTTTAATTGCATAATGTGCAGTTAAAATTCCGGCGTTTCAGTAGAGATTGAGGTTAATTGCACTTTGTACATTAAAATGTGATCAGTATCTTCAAAACCGCATGATTTCGAGTTATTAACTGTAGAAAGTACAACTAAACAACCATCGAGCGTTTAAATATATTAAATAGATGTATAAAGTACATTTATGTAGCTTTAGGGTAGCGTCGGAGGGAGAGAGTGAATAGAAAGGGTATGAGTTGACTGGGATGTGTGAATATAGAAACATAAACACTCGTTTATCAATAAATGTAATTAAAGTTAACTATTGGGTAAACTTACTGACAACTAGTTGTCAAAATGGCTGAGAAAGGATTACCTGATCCTTCCTTGCGCACAATCGATTCCATTTGTTACAATATAGATCAGACGTTCGATGACTATGTCGTTTAAGATTAGAGAGACATGGTTACTTTAACTTATGAATATGATTCAAGGAGTGATTCTCATGGGTAAAAAAGCAGACGGGAAAGTACTTGCCCAGAACAAAAAAGCTTCCCATGATTATTTTATCGAGGATACTTATGAAGCTGGCTTGGTGCTGACAGGTACAGAGATCAAGTCGCTGCGTAATGGCCGCGCTAATATTGGAGATGCTTTTGCTACGATCCGTAACGGTGAGATTCACATTCACAACATGCATATCAGCCCTTTTGAACAAGGTAATCGTGCTAACCCTACGGACCCGACGCGTACTCGTAAATTGCTGATGCATAAGGAGCAAATTCATAAACTGCTGGGCTTGTCCAAGCGAGATGGATTTACGATTGTGCCACTCAAGGTTTATGTGCGAAATGGCTATGCGAAGCTGTTAATTGGTCTTGGTAAAGGTAAGAAAGAGTACGATAAACGTGACTCTGCTGCTAAGCGTGATGCTCAGCGTGATATCCAGCGTGTATTGCGTGAGAAGCAAAAGATCGCCAGATAATCTAGGAAGAATGTACGATTCAAATGAGTACCAGTTTCCACCTTCAATTCCTTTAACCTACGTGTTAAAGTATTGATAAATGTGATATACTGAGTAAGTAAGATTATTGCTTCGTTACAGACTTCTTGAAGAAGAAGCTGTGGATAGGATCTCTCTTGCTTGGAAGATCCGCTTGATCCGAAGCGCCCTTTTTAATGAGGGGCCGTTCTTGGATTCGACGGGGGTAGTTCGAGCATGAGTAGCGAGTAGTGGGGACGCGTCCGCTTCATCAACGCTAAAGCCTATTAAACGGCAAACAACAAAACAACTACGCTTTCGCAGCCTAAGAAACTGCGCGCGTGCTTCTACCCTGCATCGCCCATGTGACAGGGATAGGGGCTAACAAGTAGTGGGATACGCCGTCTGGTCTCCGCCTGGGGTCAACGGAAGAAGATAATCAGGCTGACCCAACGTATAGCCGGTTACGGGGCGATACTCGGGTGACATCAAAACTGTGACTACACTCGTAGAAGCTTATGTGCCGTTATCTTCGGACAGGGGTTCGACTCCCCTCGGCTCCATAAGAAAAACCCGCTAAAATAGCGGGTTTTTTGCTGTTTAGTGGTTGGATTGCAGACCGAATGTAGACAAGGAGTTATAGGGAACTAAATGTGTTCATTATTGTAGACATGTTGTCTACATCTAAAATTAGATCATTCACTTTGAAGTTATTAATATCTATAAGAGCCCGAACTGATATAAAATTATAGTATTAAGCATCCAAAAACAAAAACATTCGGAGGAATTACTATCATGAGTTTTACTATTGATTATGTTAAAAACAAAAACAGAATTATTGTAACATCGGACGGTATGGATGTTGAGGATGCCCTTGCGTACGCGGAACAATTTCCGAAAGTACTGAAGAAAACTAAGCGAGGGTTTACAGGTATGACTGTAATTACTGGTGGCCTGGTATTTAAGCAAGAAGTGTTGGCAATTCTTGCTCCAACTAGTGAAGATGCTGTGAAAGCTGGAATCTCTACAAAACACAAATGGGTGTATGTTGCGCCTACCTCTTTCTACAAAACGCAAATGCATCGTATGTTTAAAGATATTGCAAACTTGTACGAATCGATAGAAGAAGCTGAAACGTATCTTGATTCTGCAGGGAATTAGCAACTTCTAATAATTAAGAGGGTCCAGCCATCATCTGTAGCGGCAAAGGTACTTCTGCTTATTAACTTATATAATTGCATCACTATACTAAGGAGTTATTCCTATGATCAGTCTCCTTTTTTAACCATAGATCAGTAATTCTTATACGATTCTATAATTATATAACAAGGAAGAACAGTAATCAAAACCGTGACTACACTCGTAGAAGCTTATGTGCCATTATCTTCGGACAGGGGTTCGACCCCCCTCGGCTCCATATGTTAAATCCACAACCGAATCCGGTTGTGGATTTTGCGTTTCAGGGATAAGAAACTATAGGATAAGGTGCTCTTTATACAGAATTCTCACTATTTCAAATCAAATCCTTTGCTTTTTACGTATTCCGTATAACCATCCAACGGCAAATCTTTATCCAGCATGGCGATGAATTTTCCGGACCAGCTTGCCATTTGTTTGTTATTCGTTCGCGCGCCGTAGTACTCCTCGATTTCCCGGTCATATCTTTCGATCTTTGCTTTAAGATCTGGATCATACTTGTTTTGAAAAAATACGGCAGACCGTGGCAACCGTGGCTTTTGCTCTGGAACCTCGTCGGGAACACCTACTGCAAGACCGACCAAAGGAATGACGAAGTCCGGCAGTCCAAGCCATTCGTCCAGTCCAGGCAGGGCCTCGTTAATTCCGCCAATAATCACGGCTCCGAGCCCCATCGATTCGGCCGTCAGATTGGCATTTTGCAGGGCAAGCGCGGCACTCAGCACAGCGGTTTGGTAAAAATACGAGAAGCTCAGGTTACTACCCATTTTTTCTTGTTGGTCCGGGCCGGCGGCCAACATCATCCGATGAAGATCGGCGCAAAAAATAAAAAAGTACCCACATTCCTCAATCGATGGATTTTTCGAATGCACCGCGATCTTCTTCCGAAGTTCCTGATCGGTAACGCCGATGATCGAGAACGGCTGCATATGCGCCGAGGTCGGTGCCATTTGCGCTGCATCGACAATGGCTTCGATTTGCTTGCCAGTCAACGGAATATTTTTAAACTTACGGATGGAGCGATGCTGGCGGATCACTTGCATGACCTCATTCATTAAAATTCCCTCCCAATCGATGGTTTTTGTGGAAGCTGTAAGAAAATTGTGTTTTGCAAAATGGTTTCCATGGAAACGATGATAACAAGAAAAAGATATCTTGTCAAATGGTTTCCGTGGAAACCATGATATAATAAAAAGAAAAAAGGTAGGCTTGCCTTATGCCAGATATGAATGATGATTTGTTTCAGCTCAAAAACCGTATCGAAAAGTCCATATACCGGATCCTCATCAGCGAAACCGACGAGGACCAGGATCGGCTTTGGCTCATAGAGCACATCTCCGACGACCGGCTAAAAAGGCTGCTGCCCCGCCTATCCGTCTCAAGCCTGCACGTTTTGGACGTCATCAATATGCATGAAGGTATTAAAGGGGCTGATATCGCCCGCGATATGGAGATAACGAAAGGCGCCGTCTCCAAAATCACCCGCAAATTGCTGGATTATGACCTGATCCGGAAAACCCAGCTGCCGGACAACCTGAAAGAAATTTATTTCTCCATGACTCCGCTCGGCACCGAATTGGCCGAACTGCATCGGGTATTCCACCAGGAGAAAGATCAAAAGGTGATGGAGCTGTTGACAAGTTTCGATGCAGCGTCGTTGGAAATTGTGGCAGACTTTTTGGAGAAGCTAGCCCGTCTGCGATAGGGCATGGGTGCTCCGATAGGTAACGGTTCTGCATCGCCACGGTTCGGCTCCATATGGAGTATCAGTGAAAGACACCTTGAAGGGTGTCTTTTTTTATGTTTTTCAAAGTATGATCTAGACTATGTGTAATGGTTCAAAAAAATCGCGTATTTTGCTAGGTCCAGTATCTTACGTGTATGGAATTAAAGATTGCAGTGTAGAAAGCATGCTCGTCCCGTAATCAAAGTTGATAAGCTCTGGAAATGCTATTCATTCAGTCTTAGAGTTGTGAAAGTTTTGAAGGCCAAAAAAATTTAAGGTTCTATATAGGGATAAAAAAGGCAAACATAGGATAGGAAGAGTTAATAGGGAGATATAAATGAAAACCAGTATACTTATGCTATAATTTAATAAAGTGACTCTGTGCTTTTAGAAAAATTGGATAAAGGATGCATTGACCAACCATGTATGAGAATCAGACTTCTATGCACCACAAGCTGTTTATTATCGGCGCAGGTGCTGCCGGACTAATGGCCGCCGTTACTGCGCGTGATATGGGTATCGATACTGCCATTCTGGAAGGTAACGACCGGATTGGAAAGAAGATATTAATGACAGGTGATGGCCGCTGCAACATTACAAATGAATCGACTGCAACGGGTACGGATGAAGCAATTGCTTTATCGCGCAAGTATCACAGTAATCAGGCCGGATTTCCACTTGCGGTATTGCAGCAATTTGGCATCCGTCAGACCATAGATTTTTTCTCCTTTCTCGGGCTTCCGCTTACAAGATTGAAGGAGGGCTTAATGTATCCAATGTCGCTGCAGGCAGCAGCGGTGCTGGATATTTTCCAGCTTGCGCTGGAGGATCGGAATGTTCCGGTATACCTCAATAACAAAGTGTTGGATGTTACTGTTTCGAAGAATCATCCGCGCTTCAAGATAAAATGCCAAACGGAGACAGAGGAGGAGGTTGTTTATACTAGCGACTATCTACTTCTATCTGCGGGTGGCCTTGCCGGTCCAAATGCGGGAAAAGAACCTCCTGGGTATACACTTGCCGAACGTCTGGGACACACCCTGATTAAGCCTTTGCCGGCCATTGTGCAATTGAAATTGCAATATCCGAACATGAGGGCACTGTCCACTATCAAATCTCAGGGACAAGCTCATATCATTGTGAACGGTAAAGTCATCTGCAGTGAACAGGGCGAAATTGCCTTCACGGATTATGGTATTACCGGCCCGCCAATTCTTCAGCTAAGCAGGAAGGCTGCGTATCATCTTGCAAGAGGAGAACAGGTAACATTGTCGGTTGATCTGATGCCGGGCCGCACGGAGGAAGAGTTAGTTGAGTTTTTAGAAAGGCTCTGGGAGACCTTTGGACACCGGACTGTGGCGGATTGCCTTGTTGGCATCTTCAATAAGAAGCTTGTTTCTGTCCTACTAAAAGAGACTGGCTTAGATCAACAGCCAGAGCTGCTTTGCCAGGATCTATCGATGAAAACCAAGGGGAAATTTTATCGAATCTTGAAGCGTTGGGAATTTAAAGTGACGGATACCAATGGCTTTACGAATGCGCAAGTGACAGCCGGCGGCATTGATACGTCGGAACTCATCGAAGGAACGCTGGAATCCAAGCTGGTGCCTGGGCTGTATTTGGCTGGCGAAGTGATGGATGTCGACGGAGATTTCGGCGGCTATAACCTGCAATGGGCCTGGAGTTCCGGATATGTGGCCGCGATGGCGCTAGCTAAGTCAATTCAATAAATTTATTAGGAAAAGGGATGCATCAATTAACATGTATAAGGATCAGACTTCTAAGCACCACGAGCTGTTCATTATCGGTGGGGGTGCTGCAGGTCTAATGGCTGCAGTTACAGCGAGGGATCAAGGTATTGATACAGCAATTATTGAAAGCAATGACCGGCTTGGGAAGAAAATAATAACGACGGGTAACGGGCGTTGCAACATTACGAACCAATCCACCGCCACTGGTACGGATGAAGCGGCCGCTTTATCACGCAAGTATCACAGTAATCAGGAAGGATTCCCAATACATGTATTGCGGCAATTCGGTGTCCGCCAAACGATCGAATTTTTCTCCTCGCTCGGGCTTCCTTTTGTAAGCTTGGAGAATGGCCGGATGTATCCGATGTCGCTGCAGGCGGCTTCGGTGCCGGGTGTATTTAAGCTGGCGCTGGAGGATCGGAATGTTCCCGTATATTATAAACATAAAGTGTTGGATGTTACCGTTTCGGCGGGACATCCGCGGTTCGCGATAACCTGCCAGACGGAGACAGAGGAACAGGTTGTGTATACCAGCGACTATCTTTTTCTATGTGCAGGCGGCCTTACCGCTCCCAAAACGGGAACAGACGGCTCCGGTTATACGCTTGTCCAACGTCTGGGGCACACCCTGATCAACCCGGTGCCAGGCATTGTACAATTGAAGCTGGATTATCCGTATTTGAAGGAACTATCGGGCATCAAATTTGAGGGAGAGGCCCATGTTATCGTAAACAATGAAGTCATCCGCACTGAGTCTGGTGAGATTCTTTTTACGGACTATGGTATCTCGGGCCCGCCCATACTTCAGCTCAGCAGAAAGGCTGCGTATAATCTCGGAATAGGAGAATCGGTGACATTGTCGGTTGATTTAATGCCGGAGCGCACGGAGGAAGAGTTAATTGATTTTCTGGAGATCCACTGGGGGATCTTCGGACACCGGACGGTTGCCGATTCTTTTGTGGGTATCGTCAGCAAGAAACTGATTCCAGTTCTGCTGAAGGAGGCTGGAATTGATCAACAGCCGCACTTGCTTTGTATGGATTTATCATGGAAAACCAAGAAAATATTTTATCGAATCTTGAAACGTTGGGAATTTAAAGTGACCGATACCAATAGCTTCACGAATGCACAAACAACAGCCGGTGGCATCGATACGACGGAGCTAATCGAAGGAACGTTAGAATCTAAGTTAGTCCCTGGGCTGTATTTGGCAGGTGAAGTGATGGATGTCGATGGAGATTGCGGCGGCTATAACCTGCAATGGGCCTGGAGCTCCGGCTATGCTGCCGCGATGGCGCTTGCTAAACGACGTGTTAGCGCCACGTAATAGGATAGATGGTTGCTGACTCTTGGCATGTTGCAGTGGAAATACTTGCATGCTCTAGAACACACGGAGGCTAATGGATTTGCCATGCCACGCCTGGGTTCCATATGGAGTAAATAAAAGACACCTTGAGAGGTGTCTTTTTTCAATTAATTCTTATTCCAATATTGCCAGACTGCTGCCCTTGTTGCATTCGCTGAAAGGCTTGAAGGGTGTCTTGTAAAGGATACACACTATCAATGATAGGGCGTATCGAGTGGGATTCCATAAATTCAAGCATCGCAATAAACTCTTCACTGCTTCCCATTGAGGTGCCGATGATACTAATTTGGGGGTAAAATATGGATCGTGCAGCTATTTCCATTCGATCTCCTGAGCTTGCTCCGAACGTAACGATCCGGCCATTTGGCTTAATGATATCAAAGTACTGTTGGAACGTAGCTGGCCCGATACTGTCCAAGATGAGATCCACTGTATCTCCTTTCATACTTTCCTTCCAATCGCTATGACTGTCAAAGGCATGATCTGCCCCATGTGCAAGAGCAACTTGCCTTTTTGTTTCACTTCGTGATGTGACACTGACTCTTGCACCCGCTGCTGAAGCCATAAGCATGGCATAAGTAGCCACACCGCCACCAATACCCGGAATAAGGATATGTTCACCTTGCTGTAAGCGGCCTCTCGTAAACAAAGCCCGATAGGCTGTCAAGGCAGATAAGGGCAACACGCCCGCTTCTTCCCAAGACAAATAAGCTGGCTTGCTGATGGCATTTTGCGCAGGGATGACGATAGACTCGGCAAATGTACCATCTGAAGGGCCGCCCACTATGGCCGGAACGTTCGGGACATCGTGGGTGATTTCCCATCCGATACACGGATTAATGATTACATCGGTACCTACTGTAAGTGATGTTATGCCTTCACCTACCGCTTCAATTATACCCGCCCCATCAGAGCCCATAATCAGGGGAGCATCCTCATTTTTTCGATCCGCTATGAGAAATAAGTCTCGATGATTTAACCCTGCGGTTTTCAGCCTTACTTTTACTTCACCGAAGCCTGGCTGTTTATCAACAACGTCTTCATATGTCAGGCTCTTCAAGCCGTTCATCCCAGCATGTACGATTGCTTTCATCCTAATCCTCCAGTAATTCGTATTTCAATGAATCTATATTGAATTGTACAGAGTGGGAATCATACAGTAAAATGAACAAAACCGATTGTGAGTATCATAAATGATCATACCAAGCAGGTGACATAGAAATGGAAAGCGGAGATTTAAGAATATTTCAGGCTGTGGCTCGAGAGGGGAGCATAACCAAGGCTGCGCAAATGTTGAACTATGTACAGTCTAATGTGACGACTCGAATTCAGTATCTTGAGGCTCAGTTGAAAACACCCCTTTTTCGGAGATCCAATCGAGGAATGACGCTAACTTTGGCTGGAGAGAATTTACTGGGGTATGCGGATAAAATACTGACTCTGATGGACGAGGCTGTGAAAACAACACAATATTCGGACCATCCTGCAGGGCCTCTTCGGATAGGCTCCATTGAAGCGACAGCAGTCATTCATCTGACTCCTCTATTGGCCGAGTATCAATCACGATATCCGGATGTTAATTTATCGCTCACTACGGGTGTGACACATGCGCTCTTACAAAAGGTGTTGGATTACGAGCTTGATGGAGCGTTCGTCTATGGTCCTGTTGATGATCCAGATATAGAACATATCGCGGCCTTTGAAGAAGAGTTGGTGTTGATCTCTGAGTCGGGACATAACGAAATGTATGAGCTACTCATGAAACCGATGTTGTTCTTTGACGTTGGATGTACGCATCGGGCAAAAGCAGAGAGTTTTCTGAGAGGCACTGGCCTGACCACTTATCAGATTATGGAATTTGGCACATTAGCAGTTATTCTAGATGGCGTTTCCTCTGGACTTGGTGTGTCTATGCTGCCACAGTCATCGATTGCCAAGGCGGAAGAACAGGGCATAATCACTTCCCACCGTTTGCCTGAAGAGTATCGAGATTTGCAGGTATGGTTTGTGCATAGACATGACACAATTTACTCAAGCGCGTTAACCAGGTTAATACAATTAGTTGAAACTAGGCAATAATAGTTCACCCGCAACGATCGATACGTCGAATGTTAGTGCTAGACCATTTCATCAAACAATTTAAGTAACACGCAGCAGGAGGAAATGATGAATTTTATAAAAGATCAACTAGCAGGATACGGTGTAAGCGAACAAATGACAGGTTATCTTTCGAATATAATCATGGTCTTATTTATAGCACTACTCTCTGTACTGGCCAATTTAATAGCAAAAAAAATCGTGCTGAAGATAATTATTCATTTCATTAGTAAGGATCGGTATGCATGGGATAATATCGTTTTGGAGAAAAAAGTGTTTCACAAGCTGTCGCATCTCGCGCCAGCCTTCATCATCTATTATTCTGCGTCTATCTTTCCGCTATATCAGGCCTTTATTGAAAAATCCGCCTTAACTTATATGATTATCGTAACTATCACGGTGTTTAATGCACTACTTAATGCCATCGATGCTATTTATCGCTCATTCGAGGTCTCCAAGATTAGACCGATCAAGGGGTACATTCAGGTTGCAAAGATTATTCTATTTATCATTGGTGTTATTGTGGTGATCTCTAACCTCATTGGTCAGAATCCATTGATTATTCTTAGTGGGTTAGGTGCATTATCAGCTGTTTTTATGCTAATTTTCAAAGATTCTATATTGGGCTTGGTGGCAGGTGTTCAATTATCATCTAATGATATGGTGCGTGTAGGTGACTGGATCGAAATGCCTAAATATAATGCGGATGGTGATGTAATTGACATTACATTGAATACGGTAAAGGTTATGAATTTCGATAAAACAATCACCATGATTCCCAGCTACGCCCTTATTTCAGACTCGTTCAAAAACTGGAGGGGTATGCAAGTATCTGGCGGCAGAAGGATTAAACGAAGCGTTCATATCGATACAAGCAGCATATGCTTTTGTACAAAAGAAATGATGGAGGAATTCCAGAAGATTCACTACCTTTCCGATTTTATAAGGGCAAGATTAAATGAAATTAGCATTTATAATATCGAACATCAAATCAATACGGAGAGTAAAGTAAATGGAAGACATCTCACGAATGTTGGTGTATTCAGAGAATATATCCATGAATATCTGAGGAATCATCCTAAAATTCATAAGGATATGACGCTGATCGTCAGACAGCTAGCACCAGAGGATAATGGACTGCCCTTAGAAATCTACGCGTTTAGCAATGATACTAACTGGGTGGTGTATGAATCGGTTCAAGCAGATATCTTTGATCACATTTTTGCAGTTGTACCGATATTTGGGCTTCGTGTCTTCCAAAACCCGACGGGCTATGATATTGCTCGCTTAAAAGAAAGCAAAGAGTATTCGTCTGAATACTGAAGATAAGAATGATTTGCAGGAGAAGGCATTTCTTAATATCAGTAAAAAAGCGACCATCGTGGTCGCTTTTTTACGTTTTTTTCATTTTGGAAAGGATCATAAAACGCGCGATTTATTGGGGTGCGGACATAGCTGAAGACTCTAATGGAAGTTCCCAGATTCATTTTCTGAGAATTTGCCATCGCTGTCATGCAGAGCTTGTTTGCGGCGATCATTACGGGCTTGTTGCTGCTGTTGGGCTTCCAGGCTGTTTACGGGCGTGGCTTCCAGTTCTTTTACTGTGTTGATTAGATTCTTATCTGGTTGATTTGCACTCATTTGAAAGCTCCTCCCTTGATTATCTAATGGTTGTGAATTTTATTATGTGCTGGCTACTGTGTGGTTATTCGTGTTGTATTTTCACAAGAGCACAGGATACATTGCTGAAAGTACGGGTGTATCAATGCTCTGTCCTATAATCATTAACTCAGAATACTGTTAGATGTGAAAAATATGAGGAAATGATTGTATCGGAACTGATTTCTGTTCTGATATGTTGAGGATGTTTTAGTCCCATAAAATGTAATATTTCAGGAGGTGAAAAGGAAACTTTATATCTTCTTGCAAACGGTTACAATTCTATCTGCAACAAATTAGAATCAGGAGGGAATAAAATGAAAAAAAGTATTGCCAAGGTAATCAGTATTGGTGTGTTGTTTTCTCTTGCACTTTCTTTGATAGCAGGTGGATGGACAAATACAGTAGTTCATGCTGCTGGTCTTTCGATAACAGGCAGTGGAGGCTGGAATGAAGCGGCATATGTGGAATGGTCACCTGTAAGTAATGCGACAGGATATAACGTATATGTTAAACAGGCAAGCGCATCAGATTCGGGGTACCAACAGATTGATAATGAATTGATCCGCAAATATTCTTCCTATTGGAGAGCAGATGCTGTAGGGCTTGCAGCTGGAAGTTATGTAATGAAGGTTGAAGCTACCCTGTCAGGGGGAGGAACGGCAAGTGCGGTATCAAATACGTTATCCGTAACGTCATATGATCGATCTGGGTTTGCTTTTTCGGTAAGCTCGCCATTTGGTACGGGTTCTGGCGCTTATAATGAGAATGGAACCCTCAAAAATGGTGCTCAAGTGCTGTATATAACATCTCAGAATGCGAATACCGTAACACTTGATGTGAAAATCAACAGCTCAGGTGCTGTACAAACAGGCGTTGGTCTTGGTAGCATCTTGGCTCTGAGACAAAAGGGTTATGATACAACCCCACTTGCCATCCGAATTATCGGTAAAGTTACAGCCGCTGACCTGAGTGGTCAGCTTAACAGCAGTGGATATCTTGAAGTCAAAGGTAAAAACAATTATTCAGAAATGAATATTACAATCGAAGGTATCGGAAAAGATGCTTATGCATACGGCTGGGGATTGCTGCTTAGATATGTTGGTAATTTGGAAGTAAGAAATCTGGGTGTAATGTTATTTCCTGACGATGGCATTTCAATGGATACAGGCAATGCGAATGTATGGGTGCATAATAATGATATTTTCTATGGATCTGCAGGGAGCGATGCGGACCAAGCCAAAGGTGACGGGTCTACGGACCTCAAAAAAGGATCAACGTATATTACGATCTCGTACAACCATTACTTTGATTCCGGAAAAGCTGCTCTAGTCGGACTTAGTGAGTCGGCAGAATTCTTTGTTACCTTCCACCATAACTGGTTTGATCATTCGGACTCCCGTCATCCGCGGATCAGAGTGGCCTCTGTTCATGTCTATAATAACTTCTATGATGGAGTCTCGAAATATGGTGTCGGCGTTACAACCGGAGCTTCGGCCTTTGTGGAATCCAATGTTTTTAGAAATACTAAAGACCCAATGCTTAGTTCCTTACAGGGTACAGATGCTTTAGGTGAGGGTACGTTCTCGGGTGAAAATGGAGGTGTGATTAAAGCTTATAACAATCTAATTGTTGGTGCTTCAAGTCTTATCTACGCTAACTCCAATACAGGGACAGCTCCTGCTAATGCAACCTCATTTGACGCCTACTTAGCTTCGTCGAGAAATGAAACCGTCCCAAGCTCATACAAAGCATTAAAAGGCGGAACAGCTTATAATAACTTCGATACGAGCATCCAAACTGGAGTGAACGTATCGAATATTGACAACGTAAGCAATGTAGAACAGGTTGTTACGGCAAAAGCCGGACGCCTGAATGGCGGAGACTTCATATGGGCATTTAATGATTCCGTGGATGACGCATCGTATGCACTGAACACAGCACTGATGTCTGCAATCAGAAGCTACACAACGGGGCTTGTCTCTGTAGGGGGCAATTCAAACCCGACGATCCCTTCGCCGACTTCATCAGCAACACCTGTGCCAACAGCGACTCCATCTCCAACAATAGCACCAACAGCAACACCTGTACCGACAACGACACCGACGGCAACGCCAGTGCCAACAGCGGGAGTAACCGTTCATAACTTTACCACTGATGGAACAACGAGCAGCTTCTTCAATATCCAAGGAAATCTCTCAACAAGTAAGGGAAATGTGACATATCAGGGTTTAACCCTAACCCAATGTCTAAAAATCGAGAGTGCAACCAGTATTCAGTTCACAGCTGCTAAAGCTTCAACCCTAACCCTAGTGTTCAATACAGAAGGAACTAGAATCAAAGTGGATGGAACAAATTATCCTATAACGAATGGCATTGCCACTGTCTCCCTTACGGCGGGCGCACATACCATTACGAAGGATAGTACGGCGAATCTGTATTATATGAAGTTGGAATAGATAGTTTTTTTCTAAACCGTGCTTCCATAAACTTTTCAAGCAGCGGTTCGACGTGCCTCAGCTTCAAAAGGATCACAAGAAAAGCGACCTTTAAGGGTCGCTTTTCTTGTGATCTTATTACTTGAATCATGCCGACGCAGCCGTGGTCGGATGCGCTAACGCTGATCTTACGATTGCTAGACAGTTTAGTACGATTTGCTAATATGTACTTAAGTAAATAACTTAATAGAGGAGGAATCCAATGGATAAATACAATATCCATAGCGACTTTGAACCCTACGCGAAGACGACACTTCCATTAAATCCTTTGTTATTACCAATTTTGAATAAACTCATTGCGAGAAGTGTGAATAAATTCAACTCACCTGAAGGTATGAATGTAACGACAGAAGTTATTCCAGGCTATAAAAGCGGGACAGTCGAGATGACGATAATTGAACCTGGGTTGAGGTTGAAGTGTATTATACCAAGGGGACCATTCATGGGTATGATATAGCGGAAAAAAAGTGAAATTGTGCAGGAGAGTGTAGCAAGAAGAATTGAGGCCTTACGAAGAGCTTTTAAGTAGAAAATAAGAGTCAAGCCATGAGCATCCTTTCGATGATCCATGCGTTTGATTCTTTTTTATTTAAATATCCATAAAATGTAAAAATGTCATATGATAATTTGATGACTACAGTCACTATTTATCTTAATTTAAAAGTATTACAATAAAGGATGGTCCTAAAGATTTAACTTTTGCTAGAGTTGAAGCCTAATAGAAATTATAAAATGATACACTGGAGGCTGCTCTTGAAGATGAACCCACAACTGTTACGAGATTTCCCATTCTTCGAACATCTTGATGATGAATATTTAGCTGAAATTGCCAAGTTATGTAGCGAGCGTACTTATATAAAGGGAGAGTCTATCTTTTTTGAAGGTGAAGAGGGAGAGGAACTCTATCTGGTTATATCTGGAGTTGTTCAAATCTATCAAGATAACCACTCAAGGGATGTAATCCTTTCTATTTTTAGAGAAGGTGATTTCTTTGGAGAGATGGCTTTATTGCAAAATGAAAGAGCACGTTCTGCGTCTGCAAGAACCATTGAGAAATCCACCTTATGTATTCTGAAAAAACGCGATTTCATACCCTTATTAAAAAGTAATCCAGAAATATTAATCGGCATTTTGGAAACAGCGTTAGATCGTCTACGTGATGCCAATAAATTAATAACAGACTTGACCGTTATTGACGTGCGTACGCGCATTGCTCGCGTGTTGTTGCGTCTAACAGAACAGCATGGAGTGCCCTCTGATGAGGGTGTTCTAATCGATTTGAAGCTGACGCATCAACACCTGGCGGATATGACAGGAACGGCGCGTGAGACCGTGACAAAATCATTGCTTGGATTACAGGATGAGCAGTTAATACGTATTGATCAGAGGAAAATACTCGTGTGCAACATAGATAGACTTAGAAATATACTTGATGTAATTTGAGTCCGACTATTTGGAAATTGTAATTGGGGTTACAGACCATTAATCACCCAAAATGATATAACAATATTAACAAAGAAAGCGCATATTTGGATTTGTTAATCGCAATGACGCAATGATCATCCATAAATGAAAAGAGGAAATGAAATGAGCGTGAAAAAATTAGTTTTATCTATGTCAGGTACTTTTGTACTGGGGATCATTGTAGGAGGGGCTTTGTTGTATAACAATTCGGTGTATAACTCTGTTAAGGATGCCCTGAATGGAAATGCCACGCAAAATTCGGTAGGTAGCGTTGATATGAGTGGTATGACACAGGTTAACATTCAGGGCATGGATCTTGAAGCAGCAATGATGGCTGTACAGTCGAATCGTGCAAGTATGTTAGAGGATCAGTTGAAAGATCAAATCGCATCCGTACAAGCCAAGAATGAAACAATCTCAAAACTGAATCAATTGCTAGGAGTGATCAATGAAGAGCTAGCGAAGCTTCCTTCAGGTGCCGAGGCCAACGCTGCTGTAAAGCTGGCAGATGACAAGGGGGCCATGTTTACTGCTATGAGTATGGCTATACCGCAAACAAAAGGGCAACTTGAGAATCTGTTGGGACAAATCAAATCACAGATTGATAGTGCAAGTAATAGTCAGCAAATGGACATGCTGCGCCTGCAAAGTCTAACGAATAAACGTAACGAAGCTTTTGATACAATGACAAATTTCATTAAAAAAATGCAAGATTCCAGAAGTAGTGTTATTGGAAATATGCGGTGATGAGTTAAACCTATGATACCAAGTGCTGCAGTAGATTTTCTACGTGATCATCCGTTATTACGAGGTATTCCTGATGATGAGCTACGAAATGTAATTAATGCTATAAAACTTGTGTCTTTAGAGGATGGACAACGACTTCTTATGGAAGAGTCCACCTCTAAGGACTGTTTCATTATATGGCAAGGGAAAGTGCAAGTCACCTCAGTGAACTTAGTTGGAAAGGCGTTGCTCTTAGCTGAACTTGGACCGGGAGAGTTAGTAGGAGAGATTGGTCTTATTCGGAACGTACAAAGATCAGCTAGTGTTACGGCAATCGGGACAGTAGAAGCGTTGCGTCTGGACCGTTCCTCGTTCGAATATTTGGCGAGCCTGAGTCCGCTATTTTATGAGAGTGTGCTTGTGAACATACGGATTCGAATGATCCATAGTATGCTTCGCAAAGCGACAATCTGGTCGGTCATCCCTGATGCTGAACTTCGGGGTCTTGCAGAGATTACGACGATCAAGAAAGTAACGAAGGGCGAAGAGATTATCGTAGAAGGTGCGGTAATGGATCAATTTTTCATGATTAGTAGCGGGAGTATCGAACTTCACGGTCAAAAGCGGCGCAAGACTGTTCTTCGTGAAGGGGATTTTTATGGAGAGACAGAGTTACTAACAGACGCAGCCTCCTTGCACACGTTGATCGCGTTAGAAGATAGTGAACTGCTAATCATGGGTAAGTTAGAATTCTTAACTATACTTGACTATTATGCTCCGGTTCGTCAACAACTCATAGAGGTTCTAAATATACGAACACCCCATATGTTGGAGAAAGCGACCATCGCCTTCGGCGGGGAGTCTGTTGCAGAGGATAATAAATCGCTACCTAAGGCCAAGGACAAGTGGATGGAGCAATTACTCTGGTTGGTCGGTGGATTCCTTGTCTTATCCTTCTTGGCACTGTTCCTTCATAGCCAATGGTGGAAGATCGCCGCCTTAATTGTTGGAGGTGTGGTGGGTCCCCTAGCATTCGTAGCTTTTGTGAGAAATCAGCAGTTAATAGGCTTTCGTCAGAGGAGGCTTGGTTTAGTTTTTGTGTCTACCGCCATTGTTGCTATCCCTCTGGCTTGGTATTTAGAGCGGATTTGGCTTTTTGAAGTCAAAGCAAGTTCCTTTGACTTTTCGCAGTTTTACGTGCCTTTGTCTGTAGCTCTAATAGAAGAAACTGCAAAATTATTAGTCTGTGTGATGCTCGTTCGAACGCGAAAAATCCATTTTCTGATGGATGCAGTGGTGTTTGGTGCCGCAGCAGGAATGGGATTCGCTGCAGTGGAAAGTATTATTTATGGATGGGTGCATATAGACGAAGCCTCTTCACTTGGGATGCTCGCCGTCCTATGGATGAGAGCATTATTATCGCCATTCGGTCATGGAACATGGACTGCGATTGCAACTGTGGGTATCTGGTATGCAAGCAGTATGCATAAGCACTCGAATTTGGGGGACGGTAGACCGTGGACGAGAGGGCTACGTGCAATGGGGATGTTTTTGGCAGCAGTCGTGATGCATGCACTATGGAATTATCACTTTGAATCGGGTCTGATGAAGGCGGGGGCTATGGCTGTAGTCGGGTTTATAGGACTCTATTTATTATTCTCACTTATTCGTAGGGGAAGAAAAGAGGAGTTCCATGCATTGAATATGTTGAATCCAACCACGCATGAGGCGATAAGGCATGACGATCAAGTGAAGCCCATGACGCAGGAGCTTTACTGTGAAGGCTGCGGGTCATTGTCTCCTCAGGGTACCCGCTATTGTGCACGCTGTGGCCAAGCATTAAGGGTTAAATGATAATTAACTCTGACATAGATCCAAAAGCTCCATTCCTAGAGGAACGGAGCTTTTTTACGTGTTTATTTAGAAGCATGTGAAGGATTGGATGGATTGCAAGCTCAATCCAGTGTAGACCCGAAATATTCCACTTCACTGAAACCCCGCAACCGAGGTGCGTCCTACGAAACCGGGTAAAACCAGAATATTCACGAGCTAAACGTACGTATTCCGAAACAAACAATCAGCAATTGCTCCCGGATCGACAGCCAAGGGTGAAACCGCAGATTGCTGAGGGATGAATTCCGGGGGAGGTGAGCTGGGTGCCGTGAGTTCCTGTTCCTCGATGTGGCTGCGACTCACTTAGCTTCTTCACATAAATCGGAGATTGCTATGTTTTTGGTTAGTTGCAATAGAAGGTCATAGAATTGCTTTCTTTGCTCCATTGAAAGATTCTCCAGCATGTTGTCAGCGACTGTATCCTGGAAAGTAAGAACTTCCTCAATAGTGGATTGTGCAAGCTCCGTAAGCTGGATCAGTGTAGCTCGACGGTCGGTTGGATCAGGAATTCGAACGAGGAGCTTATCCTGCTCAAGTGCATCAACAAAATCGGTAACGGTGCGTGCTTTGATCCCTAACTTAACAGCTAACTCATTCATACGGATATTGCCTGTTTCGGCAACGACTGAAAGCAGACGTAACCTGGGACCGGAGAGATGATAAGGCGTATTAAGCGCTAATAACTGGGATTGAAATTCTGTTTTAATGTAGTTGGTTGATCTCATTAATATGTGAATGACGTCTATCGCCTTGGGATGATCTGTGTTCATGGATGTAGTGCCTCCTTGACTTTATTGTCAATTTTTCATTTTCAATTCTTGGCAACGTGAATATGTGTGCACTCTTAATGAGTACACTCTTTATATTATACTCTTATAAGGCGTATCCAGCTATAGTTCCATGTAAAGGATATAACTTGACAGGTGAGAAAATAATGAGTATCCTCAGTAATGTATAATACTGAGGATACTCATTATTTATCTTTTTACTTATAGTTCATTATGAATTTAATCAGAAAAGAGGTTTAGATCATGACGGATACATCATCACAAAATGCAGATAAGCTGCTGAAAATACTTGTAGTTACCTTAATATTCTCGGTTATGAACGGTACGATGTTCAATGTAGCTCTCCCTGAGATCGGCAAAGAGTTTAATCTCGTTCCATCGCAGGTTAGTTGGATTATGACCAGTTATATGGTGGTTTACGCGGTAGGTTCTATCGTCATGGGGAAATTGGCGGATAAGTATCGGTTGAAGGATTTGTTAACGTATGGACTGCTTATATTCGCTCTCGGTTCATTAATAGGTCTGCTTGCTAGTGAGTTTTGGATTATTATTCTGGGCCGTGTAATTCAAGCTGCCGGTGCTTCCGTTCTTCCTGCAACAGCAATGATCATTCCGATCCGATATTTTGCTCCAGAGAAGAGGGGGAGAGCACTTGGGACTTCTGCGGTTGGGTTAGCGCTTGGTAATGCTTTGGGACCGGTCGCTGCAGGCCTTATCACCAGCTTTGGAAGCTGGAGACTCATGTTCGTCCTTTCCTTGCTTCCGCTACTGACGCTTCCTTTCTTCCGAAAGTATTTAGATAATGCGAGAGGGAAGGCAGGAAGTATTGATGTCCTTGGTGGCGGGTTACTAGCTGCAGCAGTTGCAATCTTCTTGCTTGCCATCACACAGATGCAAGTATGGCTGTTCCTTGTAGGACTTGTTTTGTTAGCCTTATTCATCATTCGGATTCGGAAAGCAGTCGAGCCCTTTATTAAACCTGTTTTGTTCCGTAACAAAACCTATTCAATCGGGTTACTGCTTGCCTTTACGACGACAGCTATGAGCTTTAGCATGACATTCATGACACCGCAATTTCTAGCGACAGTGAATGGTTTGTCCCCTTCGACCATTGGGTTCGTGTTAGTACCAGCTGCTATTGCTTCGGCTATCATGGGACGCAAGGGTGGCAGGTTGGCTGATGATCGCGGTAATTTCGCACTTGTGTTCGTCGCTTCAGTATTATTATTTCTTGCTTTCTCCCTACTCTCTACTTTTATTGGATTATCGGCATATTTCATTGCCATCATTTTAATATTAGGGAACGTGGGCCAGACTTTCATGCAAATCTCGATGTCCAATACGATTTCGCGGACGCTGCCAAAAGAGGAAACAGGAGTGGGTATGGGACTACTCTCCATGATCAATTTTATCTCTGGCGCGATGGCCATGAGTGTAGTCGGGAAAATGCTCGACAAGGGTACTGCTGTTGTGCAGTTCAATCCTTTGAATACTAACGCTACTGCTCATGTGTATAGTAATATTTTTCTCGTCATGTCCCTAGTGATTATTGCGGTAGTTGTGATTTACCGTTATCAGTTTGGTACGGGTGCTCCCGGGTCGATGAGTATTAAGAAAAAAATGGAGGTTTAAGTATGCCGCATTCAGCGCCTTATGGATATTATTCCCTCTATAAATTCAGCGCATGAAAAACCCATGGAGGTTATAATAGATACAAAGAAGAACCGATGTTTGCTAACCAACAGTACAATAGACCCCGTATCTTACGATGGGTGGGGTCTATTTTTTTTGGCGTAAGGCTGTAATGGGAAAATTGTGGAGTCGGTATTATTGAAAGGTGATTTAAATGTTAAAAGCTTATGGTTGGCTCACTTTTTGTGTAGTCGTATGGGGCAGTAATTTTGTGTTTGGAAAGATCTTAGTTGAGGACTTCTCCCCCGGTCTATTAACTTCACTGAGACTTTTATTTATAGTGTTATGTCTAGTAGGAATAACGGCTTACAAAAAGAATTTTAAGCTGGTGAGTAAATCGGATGTATTCCTAATCTTATCTCTAGGTGTTATTGGTGTGTTTATTAATCAATGGTCCTTTTTTAAAGGGCTGCAAACAGCTGATCCAACAACATCTGCAATCATTTTAGCTATGACTCCTATTTTAACGGGTTTATTAGCGGCAGTTTTTTTAAAGGAAAGATTAACGATCCGTATGTTGATGGGGTCTATTCTAGCGATCATAGGCATTTATTTTGTCGTTGTAAAAGGGGGATCCTCCTCTTTGCATTTTGATAAAGGACTACTGTGGATTGTTGTAACGATGATAACCTTCTCCATTATGATTATTATGACTAGGGTACTCTCACAAAGAATAGATCCGTTCACGATTACTTTATATTCGAATCTGGTGGGCTTTATTGTATCGATCCCATTTGCCTTCTCGTTAGATACACCTTTACGAATGAGCTCGAATATTACGGATTGGGCTCTGCTGATCGGAACCGCTGTTGTTGTACATGGTGTAGCTACACTGGTTTGGAATAACAATATTCGCCATGTTGATGCTTCAAAAGCGTCTGTATTATCTAATTTAGAGCCTTTTGTAGCCATGCTTATGGGATTAATATTATTGTCCAAACCTATTACAGGTGTAGAAATATTAGGGTCTTTGTTTATTTTAGTAGGAGTTATGCTATCTACGTATCAACGAAAAATGCGATATAAGCGTACATTAGGCTGATTTTATGAGTCTTTAGATGTTCTGAAGTTAATCAAGCAAATGAAACCATTTTATGGTATGTTTTTTGCGATGGATGTTATAACTTGGGAGCTGCATAAGGATGATAGGGAATACGACAGGGAATGCGACAGACAAAGAACGGACGATATTTGATCATGCTGGAAATACGATTAAGACAGAAGATCGAGAGATTCGAATTCTTGCCAAGTATGAGGAACCGTTGGTTGTCTTGTTAGGAAATGTGCTTAGCGATGAGGAGTGTAATGAGTTAATTGAATATTCTAGGCAACGATTGCAACGTTCAAGAATTGGTGAAGACCATGCTGTCAATCCGATTAGAACGAGCAGTGGTGTGTTCTGTGAGGAGAATGAGACGGTTACAAGAATCGAGAAACGATTCTCTCAAATTATGAATATTCCTATCGAGCATGGTGATGGCTTGCAAGTTCTGCTGTATATCCCTGGCCAAGAGTATTTACCCCATCATGATTTCTTCACTCAAACGAGTCGAGCAAGTAGCAATAATCGAATTAGTACGCTCGTGATGTATTTGAATGATGTGGAGGAAGGTGGAGAAACAGCTTTCCCTATGCTTAATTTAACAGTGAGTCCTAACAAAGGTATGGCGGTCTACTTCGAATATTTTTACGATAATCATGAATTAAACGAGTCCACCTTGCATGCAGGTACGCCAGTGATCAAAGGCGAAAAGTGGGTTGCAACGATGTGGATGAGAAGACAAGTCCTTCGCTCATCATAGAGGTATGAACAGATACTAAGTTCCACATGGAGTATCAGTAAAGACACCTTAAAAGGTGTCTTTTTTCATTTTAACGGCAATGTCTACTCCACCAAAACGCCATTAATGAACGTCATAGTTTTATCTTTGAATTCAAGGATAAATTTGTTTGGAAAATCCAGATCGGTTTGAATCTCCGTCCCCAACATAACTTTTTTTCCTACATCATCAAAGGGATTGTGAATCAAGCCTCTAGGGGTATACCTAGTTTCGGAACCGATCACATTATTATTTTCATCGCGGATAAATTTAGTTTTTCCTGAGAACACCAAGTCCTTGCCGTTTTGCAAAGTCAGATGAACCTCCAAATGAGTCTTTGTCTTCTGATAATCGATGGTCACATCTTTAGAGGACACAGGGAAGCCAATCACAAAAAGTCCAATAAGAGCTGCAGCCAGTATGATTACCGATAAGATGGAAAGGACGATTACCTTTATGTTTTTTGATTTCACCTTTTTAAAATAATTAAGATTGTTAACTTCTTCTTTATCAACAATAGGCACGTTTAGATTTGCTGTTGCGGTCATTTCATTATATGACTGAAGGCAGCTTTCGCAGGTTTGCAGATGTTTTTCAATCTCTTCGTTGCTATGTAAAGAGGTTAGCTTTTCGATATAGGAGGGCAATAAATCCTGAATGATCTCGCATTTCATGAAGATCTTCCTTTCATTAATTTTTGTTTTCCACGGTAAAAGGTAACTCTTGCCCAGGTTTCATCCCTTCCGAGAATTTCGCCAATTTCCCGAAAGCTGAATTCTCCGGTCAAACGCAGATACAATACTTCCTTGGTATTTGGATCAAGTAAATGAAGCTGTTTAAATAACTCCATTTTGTCTTGAGCTAAAATGAACTCAGTTTCTGTTGAATTTGCGTTAGAAAAAGGAGGGTCTTCTAATTCACAAGTCTTCCTTTTGTTCTGCTTGTCCAGTTCCTGATACCACACATGCTTAGCAATCTGACAAAGCCATACATATACTTTGCAGGTTCCATCGTATTTGTGTATGGACTTTATAGCTCTATAAAAGGTTTCTTGGGTGATTTCTTCTGCCAGTAAGTGATTATGACAAAAACTAAATACGAATTTATATACTTGGGTTGAATATTCCCTGTATAATTCCTCGTTGTCCTGCATCCGTTCACCTCCTCACTTTATATATCCGTAAAAAGCTATAAACGTTACAGCCTTTCTAAAATAATTATGAGTATAACGAAATAACGCCTCGGGTGTGTAGTATGATAAAAATCCTTAGAAATGTAAAAAAAGAATGACTGCTTTTCCTCTATAATTAGATGAGATCTTATTGTACAAGTTACAAGGGGGCTCATAAATGACAATAAAGGTGAACCGAAAGTTAAATGAAGGTCCTAAAATTCAAAAAGAACAAGATATTGTCACGAAAATGATTCGTATATATTGTAAGAAAAAACATCACCATAAGGGGCTTTGCAACGAATGTCAGGATCTAAACGACTATGCTCTGAAGAGGTTAGCTTATTGTAAGTTCGGGGAAGTGAAAACGGCTTGTGCTAAATGCCCTATTCATTGTTATAAACCGGAGTATCGTCAAAGAATAAAAGGGGTTATGCGTTTTTCAGGTCCATGGATGTTACTGTATCATCCCATTGAGTCAATTAGGCATATTCCATTACCCAATAAGCTGAGGAAATAAGTAAAAAACGGACATCATTTGATGCCCGTTTTAAGATCTAGCATTTTACGTTCTATTTTCCACTTGGCAGTAGTTTATTCAATAAGATCGCTGCCAATGAAGCCGCTAGGATAGGTGAGCCCAATAAATATTGCACGAATGAAGGCAAGGAATGCAAGTAGTCGCCAGGAATGAGTACCAAAGCTAACGTGATAATCATCGGTATTGCGATAATATACATTTCTTTCTCGCCAATCGTTACGTTCTTCATTACCTGTACACCATTAATTGCAATGATCCCGCAGACGATAGCGAAGACGCCGCCGATTACAGCGGATGGAATGGAAGAGATCAGAGCAGCTAATTTACCAGAACAACCGAAGAGGACAAACCATCCTCCTACTGCGAGGAAAACCCGGCGGGAGGCAACACCTGTGATGGAGATAATGCCCGCATTGGTAGAATAGCCTGTTACAGGTGTTGAACCGAGTGCAGAAGCAATAAGACAGCCAATCCCCTCACCGATAACCCCTTTATTAATATGTTCGTCTGTTAAAGGTTTATTGATTACGTTGCTGACAGCAAACCAGGTACCTGTTGTTTCAGCTAGCAGTACGAGATAAATAATAACCATGGTGATAATAGCCGAAAAGTTGAACGAGAATCCGAAATCTACAAAAGCGATACGAGGCATGCTAAACCAGTTCGCTTTGCTAATCGCTGAGAAATCTAACACACCCATCAAGTTAGCAGAGATACATCCAACTACTAACGCCATCATGACGGAAATAATTCGGAAGATCGATCCTTTATTACGGAACATAGAACCGAGAATCACGAATAAAAGGAGTGTACCTGCTGAAATAAGGGCTAACAAAACGTTCTGATTGATTGAAGCGCCTGAAGCTCCATAGATATTGTCTCTTATAGCAACAGGTAATAAAGAAAGACCAACTATGAATATGATCGTACCACCTACAATGGGTGGGATAAAGTTCTTAACGATTTTATTAAAGATCCCGACATAGCCCAAAATAATAACTAGAACCGCACCGATTAAGCTGGCACCTAACACGGAACTCCAACCCAGCTCCCCGCCGCCACTAGCGGCATAAATACTGACAATCGCACCAAGCGGAACATAAGATGGACCTTGCGCGATAGGAAGCTTCATACAGAAATAAGTCTGCACAATCGTTGCAAGTCCAGCAGCAATAAAGGTAGATTGAATCAACGCGCTTGACTGATTCGGTTGTAAGCCGATTAACATTGCAATCAGGAAAGGAACCACATAAACGTCCATTGCCAATACATGTTGAAAGCCTAGGATGATGGATTTACCGAAGGAAACTTTTTCATCGGGTAGAACGGTTAATAGTTGTGACTTCAATGGCGCTTGATCTTGTACGTTTGCTTGTGTTTCCACTCAGATGCCCACCTTATATTTTCTAGTTTTATCGATCCTTAACGTGAATGAACCTTTTCACCCTGTACCCAGACTTCACGGATATTCTCAGGTCGAGCTAAATACATCATCTTTTGAAACACGTCCTCTAAATCTTCATTCCCATCAAAAATAGGCAATCTAGCCGATGGTAATTTCGTATCAATAATTTGAACATCCCATGTATAGCCTTCTAGTATCCGACCGATAGGTAAGCTTAAACTTTTACCACCGCCAGCAGTAGCAAGATAGAAAGCTTCATCAATCTTAATCCGTGATCCTAGTAATCCACGCTCTTGTGCAGGAAGGGAAGGATTAACGCCATCCTCTAGCATTCTTGAAGACATTACAGCCTGTCTTATGTTATCGAAGAGACTAGGTGAAAAACCGCCAGAAATATCAGACCCTAAACCAATCTCTACACCTTTGGCGTGGAAATGAGCGATAGGGATGACACTATTGGCAAAATAAGCGTTTGATATTGGACAATGCGCAATAGCCGTTCCTGTCTCCGCAAATAACTCTACATCCTCTTCTTCTAAAAAATTACAATGTGCCATTACAGATTTATCACGGAGTAGACCGAAATCATGCAAGGCAAAAGCATCGTTCTTCTGGAATCGTTCTTGTACATAACCATGTGCCCAATCACTTTCACTACAGTGCGATTGAATATGAGTATCATATTTGGCGGCTAAGTCTCCTAGACCTTGCAAAGCCTCATTTGTACAGCTAGGAATGAACCTAGGTGTCACTACTGGATAAACACCTTGCTTAGTAGATTTGGCTAGTTCTTTTACCGCTAGTATAAATTCTTCTGTATCTTTAATTGCGGTGTCGGTGTCAGTGTCGCGATAGTATTCTGGATTTCCTTGAGGGTTGTCCATTACCACTTTTCCAACGAGTCCGCGTTGCCCTTTATCCGCACATATTTGGGCTAATAGTAAACTGGCTTCTTTATGCACCGTTGCAAAATAAAGGGCTGTAGTAGTTCCGTTCGCGAGTAAAGTATCAACCGCATCAGAGTAGACCTTTTTAGCAAAATCCAGGTCCGAAAACTTAGACTCCAGTGGGAAGGTGTACGTATTTAACCAATCATAGAGTGGAATATCTAATGCAGTTCCAGATTGAGCCCACTGCGGGGCGTGAACATGCAAGTCGATAAAGCCAGGCAAAAAATACTGACCTTCAGCTAATCGATGGAAGTTGTCTTGGTCTTGATAAGTAGCTAGTAAAGTTTGATAGTCGGGTTCTTCTGGTGAAACGATCTTTTCTATCATTCCATCTGTATTAATGCAGTAGAGATGGTCTTTTAAAATTTGAATTTCCTTTGGTGATTTGCTTGAAAATGAAGTGCCTAGGAATATTTGCATATATTCAGTCATGATTTCCGCCTTAATGTTCGTCTTTTGGTGTTCGTTTGTTATTATAATCCGTAAAAAATGATAAGTCTATACCTAAAGTCGAACGAACAAAGGGGTTGGGCGCTGAATTATGCTCTGATTAGATCAAAATTGTTAGGATTACGTAAAATGTATGCGGTTACTTACTTATGCTATAATACATATAGATAAATAAGGTTAAGCGCTTAAGAAAAATGGGTTAGGAGTGTTACTGAAATGAGAAGATATAACTTTTGGCGTCCGATCATGCTAATTATTGTCGCGTTGCTTACGAGAAGCCTGGTGACTAACGTATGTATTTTGTTTGGTATGCAGACTGAAGTAGCGAGTAGTATAGGTACGCTGGGCATGGTCATCGCCGGTTTAGTGATGTATAATCGCATGAACATTCGTCGTCGAAAATAACGAACAGATTTCTAGAATCCGATCTATTTGGTTAATTAATAAGATATGAAATTAGCGCAGGAGCATTTGCTGACCCGTTATACATAAAAATAAATCCATCGGGATTTGTTTTTAGGACATAGCCAGTATCATAGAAAATAATGAAAAGGACACCCTTAAGGGTGTCTTTTTTGGGTTGTTCAAGTAACTATACAAAATAATTATAGTCATTCTTTCATCTTTACCACTGTAAATATATGTGAGTAAATAGGTGGGTAAAGAAAGGGGAGAAAAAGAATGCCATATGTTGATAAACTTCCCAAGTCTATAGAAATGCAGCTTACGGAACAACCGTTATTCCACTTTGGATCTGATTTAATGAAAGATGGACAGTTCGGTGAGCAATGGCTTGTATTGACAGAGAAGGAAGTGTCCGTTTGGGGAACGGACGGGAGAATGGTTTCGAAGTTTTTTGTTTCGAGCATAACCGATGCTCGAGTTGTAGGTGGGGTAGGAGGCGGTTCGTTACTTGTAGATACTAAAGAGGGTCCAATCATTCTTATACGTTATACCGCATCGCTTACCTCTATATTTGGATATGCGTCTAAATTAATTGCTGCTGTAGCTAAAGGGGAGGAGCGGCCAACGGCTTCTGAAAAAGAATTTCCAAGACATTGTCCGAAATGCCGCAATCCGCTACCTGACGATTCTCAGACCTGTCCGGTGTGTAAAAGTAACGGCAAGGTTCTATTTCGAATGTTAGGTTACGCTAAGCCGTATAAAATCCAAATGATCGCAGCAGCGATTATGCTGATTTTCACTACATTGATAGAGCTTGTTCCACCTTTTTTGACGAAAATGATTGTAGATAACGTGCTAACAAAAAAGGACATGGGTTCAACGTTGCTATGGATTGTAATTGGGCTTGCAGCCACCTCTCTGGTGGTTACTCTAATGCAGACTGTACGTGGACTTATCGGAGTATGGATTGGCTCAAAAATTATGGGTGATCTGCGTCATGATGTGTATCATTCCTTGATGAAATTGTCGTTATCTTTCTTCGATCGAAGACAGTCTTCGCAATTCATTGGACGGGTAAATAATGACTCTGAGGCGATGCGGCAATTCATGACAGATGGCGTAATATGGGTCTCGGGTGAATCATTAAGGGTGATCGCAATCTTCGCCATTATGTTTAGTATGGATTGGAAGCTAACACTGCTAGCCATGCTGCCTATGCCGCTTATGGTCGTACTATCGACTGTATTATGGCCGATGATTGGCAGACGGTGGTACCAGCAGTGGAGATCTATTTTTAGACTAAACGCTCTGGTTGGCGATTCTTTGCAGGGGATTCGTGTGGTTAAAGCATTTGGTCAGGAAACTACGGAAATGTCACGTTATACTGTCGCTAATAAGGAATTGGTGCGGCACAATATCCGGATTGAAGGCTTGTGGCAGGGAATGTTTCCCGCCTTTGCGTTAGTTGCTGGCGTAGGTACGCTATTAATTTGGTATTATGGCGGCAGAACGGTGCTTGATGGACAGTTATCTATTGGTACACTAATCGCTTTGGTGACTTACCTCGGGATGCTCCTCGGACCTTTGCAGTGGGTAAGTCAAATGATCAATTGGGCCAGTCATGCGATTTCAGCTGCAGATCGGGTTTTTGAAATTATGGATACACCATCCGATGTGCCTGATACTACGAACCCAGCTGATATTGGTCGTGTTAATGGTGAGGTAGAGTTTAAACAGGTCACTTATGGATACGAAAAGCATCACCCTGTGCTCAAGAACGTGGATTTAAAAGTAGCTGCAGGAGAGATGATTGGTCTGGTCGGACATTCAGGTGCTGGGAAGTCGACCTTCATCAACATGATTTGCCGATTCTATGACACAGATGAGGGTACCATCACCATCGACGGGGTGGATATCCGAAATATTAGCCAGTCTGACCTTCGGAGTCAGATCGGTGTAGTGCTGCAGGAGACATTCCTGTTCGACGGCACGATTGCTGAGAATATCGCTTATTCTAAACCGGACGCTACAGAGCTGGAAATTATGCGTGCTGCTAAAATTGCCAATGCACATGACTTCATCGTTCAGCTACCTGATGGCTATGACACAAGGGTAGGTGAACGTGGGCATAAGTTATCCGGAGGGGAGAAGCAGCGAGTGTCTATTGCCCGAGCAATAATTCACGATCCGCGGATTCTAATTCTGGACGAAGCAACGGCTTCTGTGGATACAGTGACTGAGCGGCAAATCCAAGAAGCGATCTCGCGTCTGGTTAAAGGTAGAACGACATTCGCCATTGCTCATCGATTGTCCACTTTAAGAAATGCCAATCGGCTCGTCGTGCTGGAACGCGGTAAGATTATTGAGGTGGGTACGCATGAAGAATTGCTAGCAGTAGAAGGGGCTTACTTTAAACTGGTCGAAGCACAGAAAGAAATGTCCCAGATCAAGGGGGTAGAAGTGCATGAGTGATCCAATCAGCGTCAGTGATGAATTGAAAGCTCAAGATAAAGATCCCTATGAAATTAACATTTTTGAACCGGGTCTGATTTCCTTTAGCCGTAGTCAAGGTGGGGTGTTTCAAGGGGTAATAGAAGGTAAGGTTTATGAAGAACTAATCCTTTTTCGTATATTTCCTTTTCAATACAACACCCAGTATATTTCTGTGAGAAATTCTAAGAGTGAGGAGATTGGTGTCATTCGTGACATTGATCAGCTGGATGAGGAAAGTCGGGGGGAAGTGGACAAAGAATTGCAGCTGCGATACTTTCTTCCCGTTGTGACCCGAATTGATTCCATCAAACAGAAGGCAGATATGTGGATTTGGGAGCTGCAAACGAATCTGGGGCAGACCCGTATCGTTATGCGTAACCTGCATGAGCATATGCAATACCCGAGTCTTTACCGCATCATTCTTACTGACGTCAACGGAAAAAGATGCGAAATTCGTGATTATTCCACTTTGGATATTCAGAGTCGGAAAAAGCTGAAAGACGTTTTATAGTGGAAGAAGCAAAGTGCTTGGTAGTTTATACTACTGAGCACTTTTTTGAACTGTGTAAACATCCGCGGTTATCCCTTCTTTATGATGAGGAAACGCATTAGATTGGAGCAAATTTGTCACTAAACTTCCAGTATATGTGGTAATATATTACAACTAGATGATTACAATATGGGAGGTATGTGAGTGAAGCATAAATGGATGAACTCGCCGTACACCTTTGCTTTAGGGATGTTTGCGATGATGGTTCCCAGTCAGGCTTTTAGTTCTTTTTACAGTTATTTTTATGTGGAGAAATTGGGCTTGGGCATTGGACTTGCTACACTGGCCAGAACAATCTTTCTGATCTGGGATGCGGTGAATAATCCGCTGTTTGGATACTGGTCAGACCGCACAAATACCCGCTATGGTCGGCGTAGACCCTGGGTGTTCGGCTCGATTCCGTTATTTATGCTGGCGTTTGTGCTGGTGTTCTCTCCTCCTGGCGGTTTATCCGAGAATGGACTCTTCACTTGGTTTCTAGTGACACTTATTTTCTATGAGGCTGTCGCTACGGTCTTGTGGGTGAACTATGGCGCACTGCTTCCGGAGCTGTTCCGTGGAGATCGTATTCGGGCAAAAGCCTCGGTGATTCAGCAAGGGTATCAAGTGGTTGCTCTGTTAATCGGTACGGCTCTAACGCCAAAACTTTTCGCAGCAATTAACTTCTCTAATATGGCTATTGTGTATGCCTGTGTCTTCGGCGTGTTTATGTTTTTATGTATGATGAATGTCCAAGAGAAGAAAGAGACCACTAAGACTGAACCGTTGAAGCTCATCCCGGCTTTTCGGGAAACGATTCGGAATAAGAAGTTCTGGGTGTTTAATATTTCGAACTCTTTTGCCCAAACGGTTAATGGACTTATAAGCTCGATGATTCCCTTTTATGCAAAATATGTTCTACATATTTCAGAAGCACAGGTATCTATTATGCTCGCGGCTGTCTTTGTCTCGGTCATTCCATTAGTGTTCGTGTGGTATTGGATTATTCGTAAGATGGATGGGGTCAAGGCATGGCGGCTATCGCTTATCCTATATGCTTTATCTGTCATTCCGCTATGGTTCGGTTATGATCTTGTAAGTGGTGTGGCCGCTGGCATTGTTGTTGGTTTCGGACTAGCAGGATTTCTAGTAACCCCGGCAATCGTAGGTGGCAAAATTATTGATGAGGATGCGGAGAAGACAGGTCTGAGAAGAGAAGGCATCTATACCGCGGTAAGTGGATTCATCACTCGCTCGAGCGGATTAATCTCGGCGCTGGCTTTTTTCATTGTAGGGATGATCTTTGGTTACAAGAGTGGCGATGACCCAGGGTCTGATCCAGAAGCAACGTTCCGGTATTTAATAAGCGTGGTGCCGTTATGTCTGCTAGCGATATCTGTTGTCATATCTTTTACTATTAAATTTACATTTACGGGGCAATTGAGAGGTGATGCTGACCATGATCAGAAAATTAATCATCAATTGTGATGACTTTGGGCAAAGCCCTGCCATGAATCAGGCGATTATGCATCTATTAGAAGAGGGAAAAGTATCTTCAGCGACGATCATGGCGGTGGCCCCTGGATTCGAGGAGGCAGCTAGATGGTGTAGCCGTAGGCAACAACAAAATGTGGGCCTTCATTTGACGATGACTAGTGAGTTTGAGGCTTTACGCTGGAGCAGCCTGACGGGGGACTCTTCACTACATGACGATGGCGGGCATCAATATAAGACGGTAAAAGAGTTTGAGCAGGGGGCGCAGACAAAAGCTGTGCTGAAGGAGATTGTTGCGCAGTATGAGAGAGTGAAACAATCGGGAATAGTGATTAGTCATGTAGACAACCATATGGGAAGTTTATATGGCATGGAAACGGGACGTAGCTTGCTCCCGCAGACGTTGTGGAGAATTTCGCGCTGGGGATTGCCATCACGGTTCTTTCGATACATCCATCCAGAGGATCCTCTTCTGGGATCGCTGAAAAATATTGAACGTCCTGTTGCACTTGGATCCGGGCTGGCCGATACACTTGGAGTCCCGATTCCTGATTACTTGTTGTCGCATCCTTTTGGTGTGGAAGAGGGTGAGACGTACGATCGTTTCAAACAATCCATTATTGCCAAGATGTATTCGCTACCTGATGGTGTTAGTGAAACCTATATTCATCCCGGAATCGACGATCCGTGGATGCTTGCAAATATACCACATTGGGAGAAGCGAGTCTGGGAATACCGTCTACCCTTTGATGATGATTTTACCTATGCGATTCGTGATGCTAGTGTTGAATTAACGGACTATCGCTATGTACAGGAGCATTTAAAGCGCCCACGAGTAAAATCTGCGGGGAGACTGTTGAAGAAACTGATAAGTTCATGAGGAAAAATAAAAAGACACCTTGAGGGGTGTCTTTTGACTATCCCATTAAACCCTTCAGTCCATTCAAGAATGGGGAAATAGATTTAATCATATTGTAGCCCATTTTCACAACCGGCATTGTTCTTTGGATCATCCCTACGAAGCCCATAATTCCACCGAATCCTGAAGCGCCTGAACTTGCAGACTCGGCAGCCCCTGCAGCTCCTCCTCCCATTCCGAAAAGTGAGCCGAATAATGGCATGAGTCCTGATACGTTCGCTTTCCGGGAGCGGGAAGAAGAGTGTTTTTTTGATTTTTTGTTTTTATTTTTATTTTTACGTGGTTTGGAGAGGGTCAATCCATCCTTATCGAGGCCAGTTATCCATCCTACATACGTACGTCCATCATGAAGCGTAACGCACACAGGTCTACCCTTGAGCTGTTCAGCTCGCTTGCGAATTTTTGCTCTGTTTGACATTTGTGGATCACCTCATTGGTCTATTTAATTATATATTACTCAGATATTCCGGTGTTGCTTGTGCGGGTTCATCATTAATATGAAAAGAAAGTCCAAAAAATTGGATGAGGAAACGACGTTATACATAAATATCGATTTCCAAGTATCTCTCGTGAAAGTCCATTGCTTTTATAAAGGTGTTCTTCCGCTTATACGATTCGAATACCAATTAGTGAAGGGGGTGGAAGGATGTTATCTGCATGGATTGGGAGTATTACTTTTGCGGGAGCGGCGATTCTTTACATATTACTGTCTTTAGGATTACCTTATGGTGAATTTGCAATGGGTGGCAAACATAGAATCATGCCCTTACAGATGAGGATTGCGTGTGCGATCTCAGTTGTTATACAACTGATTGCAATCTTGTACTTGTTGCAGGCAGGCAACGTGATTTCTATTGGATTACCTTTTGATAGAGGCGTATGTTACTTTTTTACAGTCTATCTAATTCTCAATACCGTAATGAATATATTATCGAAGAGTAGAAAAGAAAGACTTGTGATGACACCTTTGTCTTTAATCACGGCAATTTGTTTTGGGTTTACTGCCATCATGAGTGGGTCTTGAGAGAGTTATTATCAGATAAAGATTCGACGTGTTTTGATTTTATGTATGCGCTTTCTTAGGACGCACCTATATAAGGTGTGTTTTTTTATATGTCTAGAGACTCTTGATCTAATAAAATAACAATGTGACCTAGGTCTTTCTTCACACGTTAATATATTTGACACGAATTTATATTAATTTTACAATCCTATACTTTTTCGTCATGTTTGTGTGATATAATATCACCGAAATTATGTAAAAATTACTAGGGGGAATAAATCTTTATGGGATGGAAGACACGATGGAACAAGCCTCTCGCTTCTGTACTAGCAACTGCAGTGCTTTCAGCACAGGTACTAGGTGGAGTCGTTTTGGGTACGGTTTGGAGTCCGGACAAAGCCGAAGCCGCATCTGATGCCACAGCCAAACTCCGGTTGATGAGCACTACGGACGTACACACCAATGTCTACGGCTGGGACTATTTTAAGAATGCAGCCTCTACAACTGTAGGACTCGATCGGACAGCTACGTTGGTTACTTATGCTAGGAGCGAATATCCTGATAATAATCTTCTGCTCGACAATGGGGACTTGATTCAAGGTACGCCATTGGGTACTTACATCGCGAATGAAAGTAATTTAGTAGAATCAGAGACTAAGCTACACCCTATGATTGCGGCTATGAATATTATGGAATATGATGTTGCGACTTTTGGTAATCATGAATTCAACTATGGGCTGGATTTCTTGAAACGTACTATTAAGGGCAGTGCTAATAATCCATTGAGTGGTGCCGACTTCCCCTATGTAAATGCCAATATATATATTGATGATAAAGATGGTAACCCAGACAATGACGTAAATGCTTTTAAACCTTATGTCATTCTTGATAGAGAAATAATGGACAGCGATAACCAACTCCGTGATATTAAGGTTGGTGTGCTTGGTCTTGTGACCCCTCAGATTATGGAATGGGACAAGGTTAATCTAGAAGGCAAAGTCATTGTTAAGGACATTGCTGAAACAGCAGCAAAATATGTTCCTATTATGAAGAGTGAGGGTGTCGATGTAATCGTAGCAATGGCACATACTGGCTTCGATGCAACTGCAGTTGCAGGTACTGGTGCAGAAAACGCTATCAATCTTTTAAGTAAGGTTGACGACATTGACGCGATTACCTTCTCACACACTCACAAGGTGTTCCCAACAGTTGATAATGCAACGCTTGATGCTTCTTTTAAAGATCCAATAACAAAGCTACCATATAATAATGCTCAATCCGTTGTTGATAATGTTTATGGGCATATTAATGGTACTCCTGCCGTGCAAGCAGGTTATGGTGGAGGTTATCTGGGTCTAATTGATCTTAATTTGGTAGAAGTAGGCGGCAAATGGGAAGTAGATAAAAAGAACTCTAAAGCCTCGACCCGCTCCATAGCCAATGCTATACCGGATACTGCTATTGATGCTGCTGTTGCGGCAGACCACCAGGCTACTATTGACTATACAGGCCAAGAGCTAGGCGTTACTACCGCTCCGATGAACAGTTATTTTGCAATGGTTCAGGACGATCCAACCGTGCAAATTGTTACCAATGCCCAGAAGTGGTATGTGGAGAAGTATATTGAAACCAATCTACCACAGTATAAAAGTCTTCCGATTCTTAGCGTAGGTGCTCCTTTCAAGGCTGGACGTAACGGTCCTTCTGAGTATACGAGTATTGAGAAAGGTCCGCTGACTATTCGCAGTGCGAGTGACTTGTACCTGTATGACAACACGCTGAAAGCTATTAAAGTCAAAGGCTCTGTTGTTAAGGAATGGGTTGAAATGAGTGCGGGCGCATTTAATACCATCGATGTGAAAAGTGCAGCTTCACAAAGTTTGCTCAATGGAGATTTTGCGGTTTATAACTTCGATGTCATTGATGGCATTAAATACACAATTGATGTAACTAAACCTGCAAAATATACCCCTACCGGAACAATTAACGATGCTTCATCGAGTCGTGTGAAGCAAATTACGTATAAAGGTAAAACTTTGGATCCAAACCAAGATTTTATTGTTGTGACTAACAATTACCGCGCAAGTGGTGGTGGGAACTTCCCGGGTGTGAAAGGTTCAGAGATGGTAGTCGATTCACAGGATGAGAATCGCCAGATCCTCATGGATTACATCAGAGAAGTAGGTACCATTGATCCTTCTGCGGATGGGAACTGGTCTTTGGCTCCTATTTCGGATGATGTGAATATCACCTTTACTTCGTCACCAGAAGCGGCAAAAGTTGTGCCATCCAACATTAAGGACACTGGTGCAAAAGATATTAAGGGATTTAGTATTTATAAACTGGCTCTCCCAGTTAAGGATGTAGAAGTTCACCTTCTGGGAATCAATGATTTCCACGGCCAACTGGATACAGTTTCTACAGTAAGCAACAAGAATGTGGGAACAGCTGCTATTCTTGCGACTTATCTGAAGGAAGCACGGGCTAAATATGACAATGCTCTACTCTTCCACAACGGAGATTCCGTAGGTGCATCTGCTCCTGTATCCTCGCTTGAACGCGATGAACCGACGATTGAGTGGATGAACATGATGGGATTTGATGTGGGTTCCCTGGGTAACCATGAATTTGACCAAGGTGTCGATGCACTAATGACGCAACTTTATGGCGGTGTGGACCCTAAAGACAGCGATGTTACCCACAAGGGTACGAATTTTGATTATGTTAATGCCAATGCGGTGAATGCCAAAACTGGCGACCCGATTATTAAGCCTTATGTAATTAAAGAAGTGGGCGGTGTGAAGGTCGGCTTTATTGGCCTTGTAACGAAGGCTACACCAGGCAAAGTTTCGCCTTCCGGCACAGCTGGCGTATATTTCCTCACTCCTGAGGAGGAAGTGGCGGCTGTTGAAAAATATGCTAAAGAGCTTCAATCTAATGGTGTTGAAACGATTATCGTGCTTGCGCATGATCCTGCCACAACTAAAGATGGCAAAACTACAGGTGAAGCAGCTGATCTAGCTAATGCGCTTCCTGCGAACTCCCCGGTTGACGTTATCGTTGCTGGTGATAACCATGCTCTGGCAAATGGAACGGTAAACGGCAAGCTGATTGTACAAGCATACTCTTACGGTACAGCATTTGAAGATATCAAGCTGATCATTGATCCTAAAACAGGTGATGTGAAGGAAAAGTCTGCTGTAGTAACCTCGACCTTCCATGACGGTGTAACACCGGATCCGGAAAGTGTAGCGCTGGTTAATACTTACCTTGAGAAGCATCCTGAACTTACTCAACCAGTAGGTACAACAGACGGAACTATCACTCGTACTGATGCATACAACAATGAGGCTGCGCTTGGTAACTTGATTGCTGACGCTATGCGTACTGCTGATTTCGGCGATGGTGCAAAGGCTGCTGATTTTGCCTTTATGAATCCAGGTGGTATCCGTGCGGATCTTCCAAAGGGTCCTGTAACCTTCGGAGACCTTGCCAAAATTCAGCCATTCGGCAATACGCTTGTGAAGCTGACACTGACTGGAGCACAAATTAAAACGTTGCTGCAACAGCAATGGAATGTAAAAGCTGATGGAACACCAGATATCAAAACGCTGCAAATTTCGGGATTGAAATATACAGCAAACATGTATCTTCCAGTACCTGACCGCATCGCGAGCCTCACATTAACCGATGGAAAAGCAATTAATCCGACGCAGAAGTATACAGCTGTAGTAAACAACTTTATGGCTGCAGGTGGGGATAATTACAAGGTTCTGACTGAAGCTAGTGACTCATTGGCTGGGCCTATTGATTTGGACGTATTCTACGACTATATTGTGAACACATTTGATAGAAAAGAGATTAAAGCAGCTATTGAAGGTCGGATTGTTAACAATTTGAAGGAAGTAAATCCTACGCCGACACCTAGTCCAACGGCAACACCAACGCCAACAACGGCACCAACAACGGCACCAAAACCAACAGTAACACCAGCGCCATCGACAGCACCAACAGCAACACCAGCGCCATCGACAGCACCAACAGCAACACCAGCGCCAACTACTGCTCCAGCAGCAAACTTCAAAGATCTGGGTAAGGTAGCTTGGGCGCAAGAAGCTGTTCAAGCATTGGCTGCTAAGGGCATTATAAAAGGATTGGATGCAAATACTTTTGCTCCAACCAAAACAGTGACTAGAGCAGAGTTTATTACAATGCTGGTACGCGCACTGAATCTGACGGGTTCGGCAACAACCAGTTCATTCAGCGATGTTAAGCAAGGAGTTTGGTACACGGATTCTATCGCCCTTGCGGTCAAGGCCGGACTTGTAAAAGGCTCTGGAAATGGTAAATTTGAACCGGGTCGTGAAGTGACTCGTGAAGAAATGGCTATTATGATTGCTAATGCATTGAAAGATAAACTACAGCCGATTGATAAGAATGCAGCGCTGGGCAAGTTTGCAGACAAGTCCAGTATTGCTCCTTACGCACAGGACGCTATAGCACAACTGACCCAATTGGGGATTGTTAACGGTGTTGAGGGTGGTAAATTTGCACCTAAGGGCATAGCTAACCGCGCTCAAGCGGCAGTCATTATCTACCGTATGCTTGAACAAGCTTCATAATCCGATAGTTCTTCTAAAAAGTGTATCGATGATCCCTAATAGGGACTCGGTACACTTTTTCTTTTTACATTAGGTATTGCCCTTTGCGCTAATATATGATAATTTAGTTCTGCACTGCATGATTCTTTTATATTTTGTGCGGTCGTGGCGGAATTGGCAGACGCGCACGGTTCAGGTCCGTGTGGGTTAATCCCCGTGGAGGTTCGAGTCCTCTCGACCGCATACCTAAGTGCTTATAAATTAGCTGTACTTTTGAATTGCTCTTCAACCTGAAGAGCCTTTTTCTATTTATAAGGATATTTCAGATCTGGATAACTCTAATGTAAAAGAAGTGAAGCGAAGATGGAACCTAATGTAAATGTCAATACGAAGCGAAGTGTGCGGTTTCTTGAAAAATATTTTTCAGGAGAATCGTTAGATTATCGCCATATGATTGCTTTATTTATCCCTATTCTGGTAGATCAAGCCTTTATAGTGGGGCTAAATCTAGTGAACACGGCTATGATCAGTTCGTCCGGTGTGGCAGCTATCAGTGCGGTGAACATGATTGATTCCCTTAATCTTTTTCTCATTAGTGTGTTTATCGCGGTATCAACAGGTGGTACGGTTGTCGTAGCGCAGTATAAAGGCAGCGGTAATAGTCTTATGGTATCAAAAGCTACCGCAGGCGCGACTTCATCAGTTTCCCTTATGGCTTTTGTTATTGGTATGTTTGGTATTCTTTTTCATAATCCGCTGTTGAACTTACTATTTGGAGCAGCTTCACCCGAGGTAATGCACAACGCCCGAATCTATTTGATTGGAAGCTGTATCTCCTATCTTGGAATAGCTGTGGTAGAGGCAGTGTGTGGTGCTCTTCGGGGAATCGGAAGGACGAGAGCCTCGCTTGCGCTATCGCTCATTATGAATTTAGTTTACGTCCTCTTGAATCTCGTATTTATTAACCTTTTGCATATGGGCGTTCTAGGAATGACCATTTCTATAAATATAGCTCGATATTTGGGCGCGATATGCGCTCTGTATTATCTGTTCCGGATGGACAATGAACTGCATATTCGAATTCGTGACTTACTGGTGGTTCAATTCTCCATGCTCAAAAAAATAATGTTCATCGGTATGCCGTTTGCGGCGGAGCAGATGTTCTTTAATGGTGGTAAGATTCTGACGCAAGTCTTTATCGTCAGTCTCGGTACTTACGCGCTTGCTACAAATGCTATCGCCTCTTCCTTTGCGGGGATTATGCAAATTCCGGGTAATGCGTTGTCTTTGACGATTATTACAGTGGTCGGACAATGTATGGGAAGCAATAATGTTAAGGATGCTCGGAAATTTATTAAATCGTTTCTCGTAGCATCTTCCCTTTCCTTTGTGGTGATGGGATTGTTAGTTATGCCTTTCTTCCATCCGCTAGTGTCGATGTTTCATCCACCTGCGGAGATTGTGAGGGATATTTTCATAATTGTACTTATCAATACAATCGTACAAATACCGCTTTGGTCTGTTAGTTTCATAACACCGTCAGCGCTTAGAGCGGCGGGTGATTCCAAGTTCACATCCATGGTGTCTATGTTAAGTATGTGGTTGTTCCGTGTAGTACTCGGATACATCTTAGGTATTGTTCTCGATTTCGGTCTGCTTGGGGTTTGGTTAGCTATGAACTGTGAGTGGGGAATAAGAGGATTCATATTTCTACGGCGTTTCATGGGTAAGAAGTGGGTTCAGCATCGTGTTATATAGTAAAAGTAAAAGACACCCCATGTGGGTGTCTTTTTGTTTGCCATGCATGTAGTATTATTCTTTGATCTGTGAGAACAAATCATTCAAAGCTTCACTCATTGTAGGGTGAGTAAAGATATGATCTCTCAAAAAGGTAAAATCTTGCCCTGTTTGTATTGCCATGCTCACGATATTAATCACTTCGCTAGATTCCGCACAGAACAATGTAGCTCCTAGGATTTTATTGGTTTTTGCATCCACAATTGCTTTTAGGAAGCCCTCGGTTTCGTTAATTAAGCGAGCACGTGGAATAGCTGCTGCAGGCAACTTAGCGACTTTAATTTCAAGTCCTTGTTCGACGGCTGCTTCTTCACTTATTCCTACTCTGGATAGTGGGGGATCAATAAATACACTGTATGGAACAACGTCACGGTCATTTGTGGTATGGGAATGATCCCCGAAAAGGTCATTTCTTACAATTCTATAATCATCTAATGAGATGTAGGTAAACTGTAATCCGCCTTTGACATCTCCGAGGGCCCATATATGGGGAACGGTGGTTTTTAGGGAAGGGTCCACCTTAATAGCGCCCCGATCTGTAACTTCTACACCGGCTGCTTCTAAATTTAATCCCTCAATGTTTGGTTTTCTATCTGTCGCAACCAGAACCCCATCGACTTTCAATTCTTGAATAGCACCATCTATCGAAAAGGAGATAACTGTTCCATCTTTAACATCCTTCAGTCCTATAACCTTTGCATTCAGTTTGACCTCAATGTTCTTCTTGGTAAAGGTTTGGAGGACGGCGTCCGCGACATCGCGGTCTTCTTTAGGAATGAATTTCGAGGAACTCTCCAGCACCGTAACCTGTGCGCCGAATTGACTGTAGATCGATGCGAATTCCAATCCAATATAACCACCACCAATGATGGCTAGTTTAGTTGGGAGCTCCTTAAGATCCATAATGGATGTGCTGGTATATACGAACTTACTATCTTGTATCCCATCAATAGTAGGAATGATGGTTTCAGCGCCCGTATTAATGAAGATTTTATCCGCGGTTAAGATTTTCGTCTCACCGGCATCCTTTACTTGGACTTCGTGATCCGATAAGAAGGAAGCTTCACCATTGATAACTTCTATATTCTCGTTCTGATTTAGATTATCGTAATTTTTTTGGCGTAGACTTGAAATAAGCTGATCCTTATTATGGACCGCTTCTATATAATCTTCCCCTTGATGGGCTTGATAAGCTAAGGATTTCGTAGGGATACAGGCGATGTTAATGCAAGTTCCACCGTACATTTTCTTAGAGCGTTCAATCACTGCTACTTTCCATTTTCGATTAGCTAGTTCTGTGGCAAGGGTCTTTCCGCCTTTACCGAAACCAATAATAATAGCGTCGAACTTGTTCATTTTAATACCTCCGGGTCACACAGGATGTTTTAAATTATGCATTAAATAGCATGTTGCTTTATTATTACCCTAAATCCGAAGGCCATTAAACGAACGATAAAGAGATTTGAAGACGAAAAAGAGATCTCCTCTAAAGGAAATCTCTTGATGGTCAATATAGCTACCTTGCCGCCTTCTTTAACAATGAAAGAACTGAGTTCGAGGTACTCAGGAGGATCGCTTTTTGGTGTTCCGCTCGACATGAAACTGTCTAGGTAGGGGAGAGTGTAGGGAATCCCATGGTGATCACTGCACCGCCATCCTTACGGTTCCCTGCCGAAATCAGACCTCCGGAGCGCTCAACAATCGCACGGGATATGGCTAGTCCTAGCCCTGATTCGCCATCTTTTCCTTTTACAAATCGGTGGAACAGGTATGGAAGCAGATCTTCTGATATGCCAGGGCCATCATCACTAACGGAGAGCAGAACCTGACCATCTTTAACCGAAGCATGAATGTAGATATGCTGGTTGGCATAACGAGTTGCATTGGAAACTACATTAAGCAGCGCCTGCAATAGCTTATCTCTATCGGCCCGGATCGTAAGTGGCTCGCAGTCATCGTAGGATACATGTAGGGTCAGTCCCTTTTTCATCAAAAGGGGGTTCATGCGTTCAATTGTTTCTACGACTAAATCGTCCAGAGAAAGCTCGCTAGTTCTAAATATATCCTCCTCACTATCCAGCTTCGCAAGCAGGGTCATTTCAGTAACGAGCTTCTTCAGACGACTACTCTCACTCATGATAATATCCAGACCTTTATCGATCCCTTCCCCCTCGAAGATACCATCCTTAATCCCTTCAGCATACCCAGAGATAGACATTAGTGGGGTCTTTAATTCATGTGAGGCATTCTGGAAAAATTGCTTCTGTACGTGGTTAAAACGATTTAATTCGCCAGCCATGTCATATACCGACTTAGCGACAGCGCCAATCTCTCCGCCAGCTTTGATTAGCTTAACATCCGAAAAGTGGCGTTCCTTTACCTTTTTCAGCTCTTGCTGCAGCTTCATTAGAGGTTGGATTAGCTTTTTCGTGATAAACAGGCCAAATAGGAGCATGAATGCCCCTGCTGCACCGAAAACGATTAGAAGTCTTTTGAGCAGAGCTTGTTCAATCGTTGTAACTGCGCTCATAGGTGTAAGCAGAGTTAGCGTGCCTATCGGGGTGGACTTCACTTCCGTTATATATCTTGCATCTGTTCCATTCCATATGTTCTGGAGATCCGAGGTTTGACCTGCGACAAACTGCGTATTGGAGTTTACCGCGATTGAACTCATGTTCGATGAGGTGGACAATACTTTTCCTGTCTCATCGCTAAGAATGGCCTCGACGCCTGCGGTACCAACAGTAGAAGGCATGATTACGGGTAACGCATGGAGTTCAGTCCCCATGTCGCCCTTGTACGTGCTTCCCTCAATCATAGTGGCTGACATGGCAGAGCTAATGGTTCGCAATTCTGCCTTTTGTGTACCGACAAAATGATTGAGCAGTACAAAGTGGATCACGACAGCGGTAATAGACAGGAGCAGTACCAATACGATGCTAAAGGCGATATTAATCTGATGTGCAAGCTTCATTGATCTCCATTCCCTCCTCAATACGCATACGATAACCATGTCCCCAAACGGCTTCAATCGGCAGCAGGTCTAGTTTTTTCCGCATTCGTTTAATTAAATGGTCCACGGCGCGATCGCTCCCGAAATAGTCATCTCCCCAAACATAGGTTAACAGCTCATCTCTTGTAAATGCGCGGTTTGGAGAAGCTGCAAAAACTTTTAGAAGGGTGAATTCTTTGCTGGTAAGTTCAATCTCATTTCCGTGCCAGAACACACGTCTTTCCTCCAATAATAACTGTAGGTGGCTAACTTCAATTTGCGTCGATGGGTGTGGGGTACTAATTGCGGGTTCCACGGGATTACTCATTTTATACCAGCGTTGTAACTGGCGTTTAATGCGAGCAACTAGCTCCCGGGGGCTAAATGGCTTGACCAGATAATCATCACTGCCAAGCTCTAAGCCTAATATTTTATCCACTTCATTATCTCTTGCGGAGATCATAATAATCGGTACCTCGGCTTCATTGCGAATCCGCCGACAAAACTCGTACCCGTCCATGCCAGGCAACATTACGTCGAGCACCCACATATCCGGTGGGCTTGTCTGCCATAAGATCCATGCTTCCTCAGCGCTGCCAAGGCCGATCGTGCGGTAATTTTCTTTTTGTAAATAGGCTTCTACAAGATTACGTATATGCTGATCATCGTCTACTACGGCAATGAGATAGTTGGTATTCATTTCGTTACCTCCAGAGTATTCTTCTGCAATTATATCAATCCATAGGTGGGTATAGGGGTCTGCCATCGTTTTTCCACAAATTAACCAATGTTATGCCACACCTATTTTGTAAGCTTGTACTTGTAAGATCATTCAAATCGACGAGGAGTGTTGTATTTATGAATCAACAGATGATATTTAAAAAGTTAGCGTTGTCCGCCCTACTAGTGTCCGCAGTTGCCGCACCGACTGCAGTGAACGCAGCTAGTGGAGCAAACGATCAAAGTGCGAAGACAACAGCAGCAGTGGTTACTCCAGCAAATAGTGGATCACTTTCTGCAAGCTTAATAAGCTTTGATTGGGTAGATCCCCTGGAACTGGCTAAAACATACGCACCTAATACTCTGGAAGACTGGAAGAAGACCTTGGATCAATATTATAAGGCTGCTGGATTTAGTATTACCGCAGTTTCTGAGCTTGTACCTTCTGAGCAGGCGGAGGGAGTTCAATTATCGAAAGAGATTGGATCAGCTGAAGCTCTGCCCGTGAGTTACATTGAAGCGGGTCGCAGCGTTGATATCCAATTACCTGAAGCTCAGAAGATGGAGAGTGTTGTCTCTACTTCAATTAAAGGTGTAGCGGCAATTGCGGCTGTAGAGGCGACTGGAGCTACGATTTCAATTCAAGAATTTAGTGAGGCTGATAAAGCCTTCTTCAAAGCCCAAGAGGATCTGAATAGTGCGGCTAAAACCAAAGATTCTACTGTGATTAAGGAAGCTTTAACTAAACTATTGGATCAATATAAAGAGAAAATCAAGGCGTTAGAAACGTCGAAGTAACAGTGATAACCGCAGCTTGATACAGAATAGAGAGAATGAGAAGGTAAAAGCAAGAAGACACCTCGAGGGGTGTCTTTTTGTTACGTAAATGTATCTAGTCCAACCCAATTTCGCTTTTTGCTTGAACCCTTGCCCTTTTCCGCCAATTCACTCCGATCACCCCGGCAATGATCATCACCGTGCCGGTCCAATGATACCATTCCAGCTGTTCATTCAGCAGGAGTACACCGCCAAGAATAGAGACAACCGTCGAAAGACTGCCGAAGATACTCACGCGTGAAGCCTCCATTCGGGATAAAGCATAGTTGGAGAGGAAGGAGGTCACGAGGGAAGATAGCACACCGAGATAAATCATGGAGAATATGAATTTTGGCTCCTGAAAAGGTGTGAAATATTGATTCAAGGTTCCTGCCGAACCATGTTTAATGATCGACAATCCATTAAAAAATATAAATCCAAATAAAGTAATCATATAAGTGAGCTCTTTAGGACTCCAAGTTCGTGTCAGCTTTCGGGCCGCAACATTATAGCCGGCAAGGGATAGCGCTGAGATAAGGATGAGTAAGACGCCCCACAGACTAGAGGAAGAAATACTCACGCCTGGAATGGCAAAGATAAGAATGATGCCTGCAACCGAGATTAAGGTGGAGATCTTCTGGAATCCGCTTGTAGTTTCTTTCAAGAACATCGCTGCTAAAATGATGGTAAAGATGGGCATGGTCGCCTGAATAATGCCCGCTACAGCAGATGTTGTATGCAGAAGTCCAAAGGCTTGAAGTGTAAAGTACAACGATGGGTATAGTAGAGCAAGTGGGATTACCACTGCTGCCTTGGAAATACCAAACTTCACCCGCCCCCATCCTGGAAAAGTAAATAATGAAGCGGCAAGGAAAGATAACGTGAAGCGGTGAGCTAACGTATCGAATGGGTCCGAGACGGTTAAAGCCATTTTTACAAATATAAAAGAAAACCCGACAATAATAGCATTCAAGACAGCAGCTACTATCGCTTTTTGAGTAGAAGATGTATTCATCTATAAGACCTCCAAAGTGTTGCGCGCATTTAGGACCGGTCCTGTTATGCTCTTTATTCTAAGGCTAGAACAGCTGTGCTACAATGTAATTATTGTTCATCTGTACCGGTACAAAATAGACTCGGAGGTAGGTGAAGGGCATATATAAGTATTCGGAGTTAATCAACGATCTGGAATTACAAATCGCTGAAGATACATATCGTGAGGGCGACAAGTTACCTTCTATTCGAGAGCTAGCGCTACGTTATGACTGCAATAAGAGCACGGTTATTCGAGCACTCCAAGACCTTCAGGACAAACATCTAATCTATGCCGCGTCAAAGAGTGGATATTATGTCATGAAACGCAGTGGGGAACAAAAAGAAGAGGGGGCGCACTGGATTGATTTTACAGCATCTGCACCGGACCCGGATATTTTTCCGTATCTAGATTTTCAACATTGTATTAATAAGGCGATCGATATGTACCGTAAGGATTTGTTTATCTATGGAACGCCGCAAGGGCTGCCGTCTCTGATCCGTGAAATGCAGCGGCAACTGGCCTCTTATCAGGTATTTGCTGATTCCAAACAGATTTTTATCACCTCTGGTGTGCAGCAAGCACTTGGACTCTTAACCCGTATTCCTTTTCCGAATGGCAGGGAGCGTGTGTTGATTGAACAGCCGAGTTACCCACTGTTTATGGAGTATTTGAAGACGTACGACATCGAGACAGAGGGGATACAGCGTTCGGATGACGGGGTAGATTTGAATGAATTAGAGCGGTTATTTAAGACGGGCGATTTCAAGTTCTTCTATACCGTGCCGCGGTTTCATAATCCGCTTGGCGTTTCCTATACCCGCAACCAGAAGAAGGCGATCGCCCAGCTTGCAGCTAAATACGATGTGTATATCGTTGAGGATGACTATATGGCAGATCTGGAGCAGGATACGAAGCAAGATCCGATTTATGCCTATGATAATACATCACACGTTATCTATTTAAAAAGCTTCTCCAAGATTATATTCCCAGGTCTGCGCGTTGGTGTGGCTGTACTTCCTGAGGTGCTCTGTGAGTCCTTTAACCGATTCAAAAGACTGATGGATATAGATAGTTCTATGCTGTCTCAAGCTGCCTTGGAGTTGTATTTAAAAAGTGGAATGTTCGAGCGCCACCGAAAAAAGATGCGTTCCTGCTACGGAAAAAGGTCCATGCTCCTCCATGATTCGATTATGAGGGAGGCAAATGCAGCGTCTGAACAGCATTATTCCTATGTTCCTGCCAGTCAGCTGGGCGTGCATACGTATCTGAAATTGGAGGATAACTTTAGAACAGAGCAGATGATCAAACGGCTGCAAAAAAAGTGCATTCGAGTGGAGATGGCGGATAGTGGTTACCTTCCCTATTTTGCGAAAAAAGAGAGAATTCTAAAGCTCAACGTATCTAGTGTAAAAGAGCCTGATATTTCTTCTGGCATTGCACAGGTGATTCGAGAAATACGATAATGCAATAGAAGCTACAGCAAACTTGAGGTGAATAAAAAAAGCCTGCTTAATTTAGCAGACTTAAGGAAATACATTATATCTTATTGATCTTCTACTATCTCTGACTGCCAGCCTAACTGTCTGCACATCTCGCTCATTTTGCGAATATTCAGCCTAGCCTCAATCCGGGTTAAGCCCAATCTGATCGAAGTATCCGCAGCCCAGCGAAGCAAATATACCAAGGTATCAGCCTGCGCTTCTTTAGCCGCATAATCTAATAATACAAGGGTATTGTCTACGACACCGGCGCGTACATATCCCCAATAGCTGCCATCAAATTGCCGTATGGTAAACAACTCGCGATCCTCTGTCACTCCAACCTCTTCTAGTGGACTCTCCAGATGCTCCAGCCACTCCTTTTCAGAAGTGAAATGTAGTGTATATTGCGGAATGTTCCACTCAGTTGTCTGGGTCGCGAGGTCGGCAAGCTGCTTACTATTTTCTAAAGGGATCCAATTTTCCAAGGGATGATCTAACTCTGCGGGAACGTCTACGACTATTTTCCAGGGTCTGTGGTTTACTTCTACGCCAATGGACCCAAGGATCTCAGGTATGCCGACACTTTCCAAGCCTCTTTGCTTGGCGATCCGAATAAGTGCTCTCAGTGCATCCGGTGAACCTTTTGCAACATCATTACTATGCATGACTACAATGGTTCCATTCTCAAGCGTAGGTTCAACTCTGGCAACGATCTCTTCAGCAGTAATACCAGACCAATCTCCGCAATCAAGGCCTTCAATATCTAGATAATCGCCCCATTCTGTCAGCCACTCGAGATTTTCTTCCCGGAATGAGCAATATGGAAAACGCATGAAATTGGGAGAAGGGAGACCCGTTGCGTCCTGATAGGCCAGCTCAGTCAGCTTCAACTGCTCTAAGAATACCGCCTTTGGTACTTGGGCCATTCGCCGATGATGATACGTATGCGGAGCAAGCACATGACCCCGGGACAGGATCAATCTCGCCTTCTCTGGATAGCGATCCATCCATTCCCCAGTGAAGAAAAAGGTGCCGACAGCACCTTCCTCCTCCAAAACATCAAGCCATAATTCAACCGGAAGCTGGGAAGGCCCATCATCAAATGTAAACGCGCAGATGGCTTGGTTCACATCGCCTTTCCAAACCGCTTTAGCTGACATATTGACGCCTCATCTCTATAGTTATTTAGTAAAAAAGTTCGGCAAGAACTCTTTATTGGCTTCCAGCATTTCATCCAGCATACGAACCGCCACATCTACAGATGGAACGAGTGGATGATGCACCATTGCCTGAAGGGCAAGCGCACGATCACCAGTCACAGCGGCATCAATGGCTAGCTGCTCGTAGGTTTTGACAGCATGAATAAGCCCTTTGGCCATCGGTGGAATCTTAGTCAGTGGTAGAGGTAGTGGTCCGTTCTTGGTGACAACACAGTTCACTTCAATGCTTGCATCATCTGGCAAGAAGTCCAGTATGCCACGGTTAGCAACATTCAAGGTCTGGATGTCGTTTGAACCGTTATAGAGCGATCTCATGAGATTAACTGCTGCTTCTGAATAGAAAGCACCACCGCGTTGTTCTAGCTGTTTCGGTTTCTCGCTCAGCTCTAAGTTGGCGTATAGCTCAAATAGCTCTTCTTCTACGCGTTTGACGACTTCAGCGCGGTTGATACCTTGCTTAAACGATTCCATCTGCTCTTCGAGCATGGCATCCGTCATATAGAAGTATTTCAAATAGTAGGAAGGCACGGCGCGAAGAGATTTTAGGAATTCTGGATTCCACTCTCGGGCTGGCACGTTCTTGGCACTGTAGCCCTCTGTGAGCATATCATCCAGCTTATCTTCACCTTCAACGTCGATTCGAGTAATCCAGTGTAAGTGATTCAGACCAACGAATTCGGCATAAACACGGTCGGCAGCTACGTTATATTTGGCGGATACTTGTTTGATCAGACCGATAGGTGCATTACAGAGACCGATACTCTTTACTTTGGAGTATTTCAGAACAGCCTCAGTGACCATTCCTGCAGGATTGGTGAAATTGAGCAGCCATGCGTTAGGAGCCAGCTCTTCGATATCCCGGCATACATCCAGAATGACAGGGATCGTACGTAGTGCTTTCATCATTCCGCCAGGACCTGTCGTTTCTTGACCAATGACACCATATTTAAGAGGAATCGATTCATCACGTGCGCGGGCATCAAGCATACCGACACGCATCTGAGTGCTGACGAAGTCTGCACCTTCGATAGCCTTCCGGCGGTCTGTTGTAAGATGAACTTCAATCGGAAGCCCGGATTTCTCAACCATGCGTTTAGCGAGATTTCCAACGATATTCAGCTTGCGAAGTCCAGGTTCGATGTCTACGAGCCATAGTTCACGAACAGGAAGCTCCTTGTAATGAAGAATAAATCCCTCTACCAATTCGGGTGTATACGAAGAACCCCCACCGATAACTGCGATCTTTAATCCTTGATTAGTTGCCAAGATCAACCACTCCTGTCTTTTTTGTTTGTTGGATCGATTCATAATCTTGAAATTGCCGCATGGTCTCATACGCTTCATTACTAAGGGTCAAACCATCTTGATCCATCGCGGACCATACGGCACCTACTACAGGCTCTGTGGCAAGAGTCACCACAGTTGCTTGTGGAGCTGCGGCTTGTACAGCTTTCTCAATAGGTCCGCGAATCCAGCCGCGATCCCCACGGGTTAGCAGACTTCCCGCCAGAACCACATCGAAGGTGTCCTGCTCCATCCCAAGCTTGTGGATGACTGCAGCAGCGGACTTCCCTAACTCAACGCCTTGCCGATTTAGAATCTCTAAGGCTACAGCATCTCCTTCAGCTGCTGCTTCGAAAAGCAAACGAGCAGCATGAACAGGGACCCTTTTCCAATGATTGAGGAAATCATTAAACATATCTGCAACTTCCTCATAACCTAGCAAGTTGAGTAGAAGTCCGGTCAAGAGGGTGGGTTGCTCCCGTCCATCCCAAGCTCTTATGACAGAACGAAAGACTTCAATGTTGAGTGCACCGCCACCGCCGAAGTCACCGTACATGTAGTCAAAGCCACCACACTGATAGTGCTCTCCTTGCGTGTTTCTGCCTGCCGAATTGGTGCCTGTGCCGCAGATTAGTGCAACTCCATAAGGGCGAGTCGTCCCTGCACGTAATCCGATCATGGTGTCACAGTTAATGGTGTAATTGATAAATCCGATCTCGCGAATCATTGGATGGAGAATGAGATAATCGGCCTCTCGGTCAGCACCGGCAAGCCCAAGATAGGTATGTTGGATGTCCTCCAATCGGAGTCCAGCCTCATCTAGTGCCCCGAATGTGGCCTCTCGAATGCTGTTGGCTGCCTCAAGTGCGCCTGTCTGGTGGTTGCCGTTACCGCTCCTGCCCTTACCGAGAACATTGCCATGTTCATTGCATAGCAGAGCATAGGTTTTGGTGCCTCCGCCATCGATCCCCAAGTAGTAAGTCAATGGTTGTCACTCCTTGTTTATATGATTTAATTAATTGGAAGTAGTAGATTCCCGTACAATTAACTCTGGGTCAATCTTTACTCCAGCTCCGCGCTTCATCTTTCCAGAGATACGCTTTAAGAGCATTTCGGCAGCTGCTAATCCAATTTTGTCCGAAGGCTGACGGATCGTTGTTAAATATGGATGAAGCTGTGAAGCAATATAATGATCATCATAACCAATCACAGCTACTTGTTCGGGTACCCGAATGCCAGCTTCCATTAACGCGTTGATGACGCCAAGGGCGATATTGTCATCGCCAGCGAATACCGCAGTAGGTAATTGTCCTTCGTTCAGCCAACGCTTGCAGGTTTCGTATCCCATTCCAATTTCGAAATCACCATGTACAATCTCAAATGGAGTAAGACCTTTTTCCTCAAGCGCTTGTAGGAATCCGGCACGCCGCTCCCGCGTACTACGGAACATCTCCTGTCCACATAGATGAGCAATTGACGTATGACCGAGCGCTAACAGATGACTGGTAGCCATGTAGCCACCTTTGAAGTTATCAATCGTGATAGAGTAGGTGTCATTCTCGGGCTTTTGGTTATCAATCAGCACATAGGGGATGCCGCGCCGTTTTAATTCCACAATATAATTATCCTCTTCCATCGGAGAGAGTAAAAACAAACCGTCTACACGATCCTCCTGGATTAAATAATGGCTATCATCCGATTCGATGCCTGCTGAGATGGAGATGGCCAAAAAATAACCATGCATCGCTAAGACTTCATTCAGCTCTTTGACCACTGCGTCAAAAAAAGAATCCTGCAGGGTCGTGACAATAATCCCGATAATTCCCGTCTTACCGCTTGCCAGACTGCGTGCAGCTGCATTAGGGCGATAATCCAGCTCTTTAATGGCCTCCAGCACCTTCTGGCGATTATTCTCGCGTACCGATTCGGCCCCATTTAAGACCCGGGATACGGTTACAACCGATAATCCTGATTTTTTGGCTACATCAAAAATACTCACTTTCATCTCTAGTTCTCCTCGCGGCAGATTTTCCGATCCTGTTTTCTACCTTTAGTATACAGGGTTGGCAGACTGTCCGCTAAACGTATGATTTCAAACAGGTATACCGTCCCTAAAGGGACGGCATATCTGCCAAATATTAACGATGAATGATCTCCGTAACTTTTTTCTGAATCGTCGTCATCACCTCTTCCACCGTCTTATGTCCAGTTTCTACTGGCTGCAATTCATTAATGAACATGTCATTAATTTGCGAGTAGTTGGTGATCAAATGGTTGTAGGATTCGAAGCCATAGTTCACAGCACCCTCGTAGACATTTTTGATATCTTGTGGATCGATGCCATCAAAATGTTTATAGTAAGCTTCAGCAGCTTGGGTGTTGACTGGCGGGTTACCGCCACTAAGCTCAATGGATTTCTCCTGCACTTCGGTAGTGATCAAATATTTGATCCATTCCAAAGCTTCCTTCGGATGTTTGGAGTCCTTCAAGATCAGCAGCGGATCGACGTAAAGTGTGCTGCGTACCTTATCGTTGCCTCCCCATGGTACAGCGGCTACACCGATTTTGAAGGGAAAGTCATTCGCACCTGCAAGGTTCCATGAGCCACCGATAGACATCCCGATTTTACCTGCAACAAAGGGATCGCCGTTCTGTCCGGCTACGCTTTTGCTCCACTCGGAGGAAGGAGAGACTTTATCTTTGAAGACCAGATCAAAGAGTTTGTTGTAGGCAGCAATCACTTCAGGGGAATCAAAATAAGTCTCAGAAGGCACGCCGCCATTCGTCCATGTATCCTCTGAATAAGGCTGCGCTCCAAAATATAATGGCCGCATATCGCGTTCAGACCAGGTGAAGTCTACGCCATATTGTGTTTTGGCAATATCATCGGAGACGAGAGTCATTTGTTTAGCCTGGTCGACCATCTTTTCAAACGTCCAGCTCTTATCTTCATAATCGCTTGTTGGGTAAGTCAGTTTGGCAGCATCAAACATGTCTTTGTTATAGAGCATCAAGGTGACATACATATTAACTGGGATACCATATGTGTGATCTTTAACCTTATAAATGTTCATCAGGTTCTCTGGGATGTTGTAATCCGCTGCCTTGAAACCATCCTCTTTTAAAAGGTCGGTCAAATCGAGCAGCATATCCTTGTTGTAGTATTCTGCGAAACCTCCATAACCCCAGTGACTTGTCACATCGGGTGATTTGCCACCGGCAATTAGCGTTTGCAGCTTGCTGTCGAACTGCTCATAAGGTGCTTTTTCCACTTTTACTTTAATGTTCGGGTGCTGCTTTTCGAAATCAGGAATTAATTTCTCAACAAAAGTCCGGTCTTCTGAATCTATTGTGTAATGGGTGATGGTTACCGTTTCTGCTTTGCCTCCTGAATTGGTCGAGCCACCATTTCCTTCAGATAGAGTGTTACCCGCCGATTTGCCGCCGCTACAGCCTGACAATGCCAGAACAACAAGCATGGTTGTTGCAAGTAAAAGCGCACTACTTTTCCTGTTCTTGTTCATTAGCTAAACCCCCATGATTTCAAGTATATTTGGCCGCCCGGATGGCGGATTATTACTTAATCCCTGTAAGTACAATCCCTTCGACGAACTGTTTCTGTGCTACAGCAAACAGCGTTACGATAGGAACCATAGCTAGAACCGAAGCGACCATCAGCAAATGCCAAGGTGGAATGCGGAATCTCGATGAGGTGAGAGAAGCCATCCCGACGGGTAGCGTGAACTTCTCTGACGAGCTTAGGTAAAGCACCGGTGTAAGCAGATCGTTCCAGTTGTAGATAAAAGCAAAGATAGCTACAGTTGCAAGGGCGGGTTTGGAGAGTGGGAGTGCTATAGTAGCCCACATCCGTATTTCGCCGCATCCATCAATGCGTCCGGCATCAAATAGCTCTTCAGGCAACGTGGAGAAGAATTGGCGCAGCAGGAAAATGTTATAAGCTGAGCCGAAAAAAGCAGGCACAATCAAGGGTAGGAAGGTGTCGATCCAGTTCATTTGCGAAAAGAGTACGAATTGCGGAATCATAATGGCTGGATAAGGCAACATCATTGTGCTCAACAATAGGATGAACCATATCTGATTCCCTCTACCTCTGAATCTGGCGAATCCATAGGCGACCAGTGCTGAAGAAATCAAGGTGCCTACAACGCTGAGGCCGGCAATAATTAAACTATTTTTGTAAAGCGTACCGAACTGCAGGGTATCAAATATTTCTGTGTAATTACTCCACTGCCAGCTCTCTGGAAGAAAGGTGGGTGGGAACTTCAGCATCTCACGTTTGGACTTAAGTGAAGTGGAGACCATGAAGAACAAAGGAAGCAGCATCAGAAATGTTGTAACTACTAAAGTAATAAAGCTAAAAATCTTAACAGGCTCCACTTTCCGGCGGCGTTTGGTTCCTTTAGTCTGGGGGCTTAGCGCTCTGACTGTACTCATTTGCGTCCGCCTCCTTCGTAGTGAACATAACGGTTAGACAATTTCATAATTAGTGCGGTGCACAGCATAACTACGATGAGGAGCACCCATGCCAAGGCTGAGGAATAACCGGCACGATATTCTTTGAAAGCACTGGTGTAGAGATTATAGACATAGAACCAGGTAGAGTAATTTGGACCTCCTTGAGTCATAACAAAAGCTTGGGTAAAGACTTGGAAGGAATCGATCAGTCCCATAATTAGTTGAAAAAGCAGCACGGGAGAGATCATCGGTAAGGTAATGTTCAAGAAAATTCTGAAGCGTCCGGCACCGTCAAGGTTAGCGGCTTCGATCAAGCTAGCTGGTACGCCTTGCAGACCTGCGAGGAATAAAATCATTCCTGAGCCTGCTGTCCAGAACGTCATGATGATCAAGGCATATAGTGCAGTGTCGGGGTTCATCAGCCAAGCCGGTCCATGAATACCGAACCAGGAAAGGATGTAATTGAAGAGCCCGATCTGCGGGTTGAAGATCCAGTACCATAGGAGGGACATGGCCACGCCGGATACCATGCTTGGAAAATACATGGCCGTTCGGAAAAAGCCGCGCAGGGGAATGGTCTGGTGAAGCAATAGCGCAAATCCAAGACCGAGAACAAGCTGGATAGGTACACCGATGAAGGTATATCTCAGCGTGACAACCACCGATTTCCAGAATAGGTCATTGTGAAACATCTCTGTGTAGTTAGCGAGCCCGATAAACTTAGGTGGGTGTATGATGTCATAATCAGTAAAGCTGAAGTAAAGCGATGATAAGATAGGATAAAGGGCGAATACTAGGAAGCCGATAATCCAAGGAGAAATGAACAGATACATGTAGAAAGTCTGCCGCCTGTTCTCGCGATTGATCATGACACACCAACCTCTCATTTTAAAGTATAAGCGCTTTAACTTTTGGTCGTGCTAATACTATTAATTAGCAATAATAATAGATACCTTGGTATTAAAGTTTAACCGCTTTAACTTTTTGGTTCGCTTGATAAGCTTATCATAGAGGATGATCACTAAATAATCAATACTTATTTTTAACTATAAGAGCGCTATCAGTCATTAAACATAACATTAACCTTGTTATTTTTTTGGAAAGTCCCTCGAAAAAGATTTCTAAGGTTTTGATGATAGTAATTATAACGTATGAATGTTATTTTCGATTGATATTTCTCATGCTATGATTAGGTTTGGTCATATTTTGTTAGAAATGAGGAAACTGAATGACGACTAGACCTTACTTAAAAATGATCCAGCATTCTGTTACAACCTCAGGGATTACCTTTGAGGAAGTTACACCGAATTTCGTATATAGAGCTACGGATGGATTGAAATCATTTGTGATGGTAGACGCTGAGATCGGACTAAACAACAGTGCTTCTACGATCATTGCTATGAGTAAATCTCTAACTTATGACGTTTTGTATAAGGTGAATATCCCCGCGGTAGAACATATCTATTTGCCACATCCTGACTCCAAATTTAACAACTTGAATCCTTATTCATTGGCTGAACGTTATTTCCAAACGCTCAATGGGGTGGTAGTTATGAAGCAGGATAACGGGGCACAGGGAAATCATGTGTACAAAATTAATGAGATAGCCGATCTGCACGAAAAGCTGGATTTATTATTTTCTTTACAGCTTAATGGGGCAATAGGTCCCTATTATGAAGCGGAGATTGAGTATAGAATCGTAACTTTTAATCACCAGGCGCGTGTATTCCTTGGAAAAAAAAGAGTTCGCTCTTGGAAGCACAATTTGATTAACGGGGCTGTTGCTATTGAGGTTAGCGATCAGGCCAAACGAGCGGCGCTTGCGGCGCTTGCTTCCGAGACCTCTAAAGCGATGGGCCTTGATTTTTGCTCCGTGGATATTTTAGAGACAGATCAAGGCCTCAGGGTGATCGAAGTGAATCATAAGGTTATGCTAGATGAGTATTGTAAGCAGAATCCAAGTGAAGTGCCAGCGCTATCTGATCTTTATCAGGAAGTCATTCTCCAGCGCTTTGAGAAGCTATAAGCCGATATCGAGCAGCGATTGCCCGAATAATCTTTTGGCATTTCCGATAAAGGTTTGCGTGCCGACAATTACAATAATCTCGGAAGACGAGCGAGTTTGTATGTGCGTTAGAGCGTCCTCTAAATAGGGGAACTCGTAACTTTGTTCGATAAAACGTTTGGCAACATGGAGTGCATCTGTAGGAAAAGAAAGATGACTAATATCGGGCTTTGTGATGATTAATTGATCCGAGACCGAACTCATCACTTCGATAACCCCTGGGTAATCTTTATCTTTAGGGACACCGATAATTGAAGTTACAGCTCGGCTGCGGTCAGGATTCACCAGTTGAATAAGCTCAGCCAAATAGCCTGCCGACTCTTTATGAATTGCTCCGTCAATTATCGTTAATGGATCATGGCAGATCACTTCACAGCGACCCGGCCATTGCAATTGTGCAAAGCATTTGAGAACGAGTTCCCTATTCAGAGGACCACTTGTAATATCCTCACATAGTGCGACTGCAGTGGCTGCATTTAGAGCTTGAAATTGCCCCAATAACGGAATCGTTAAGGACGGGTAAATTGCTTGATTTGTCTGAACATTAAAAGTAGTTCCAACGGGTGTTATTGCAATAGAGTCAGCCCAGAACTGCTCCTCATAATACTGGACAGTGTTGGAAGTGAGGTTCGCTTTTATAGTCGCAAGTACGCTCGATTTCTGTTTGCTAATATAGACGTTAGTAGCCTTGTTTTTGACGATACCCAGTTTATGTAGTGTAATGCTGTTCAGGTCAGGTCCCAAATTAGCTACATGTTCCTCCATAATCGGAGTAATGACAGCCCAATTATTCTTCAGGACATTCGTGTCATCAAACCTTCCGCCTCTTCCACATTCAATTACATTGAAATCGGTATGATTCTCCTTGAAGTACAACGTCGCAATCGCCAGACCCACCCCAACAGGACCTTGATACTCATCAGCGGCAAGCTGATCTTCAATCGTTTGAAATCCCTCGCGAACCACATTTCCTAATCGTACAAAATCCTCTTTGGATATGGCCCGCCCGTCAATCCGTATTCTTTCGTTGAAATCTACCAGATGAGGGGAGGTGAACAAGCCCACTTTATAGCCTAGGTGACTTAACAAAGAAGAGATAAACCTTGAGGTGGAGCCCTTACCTTTACTGCCTGTGACTAGTATGTATAGTTGATCTCGATCCGGATTTCCGACTAGTTCCAGCAATTCTCTGGTTAATTCCGGTCGTCTAACTTGTCCATCCAAAGTTTCTGTGATGTTGTTAATGGCTCTTAGATAAGAGCTGTAGATCATTTCTTCTACCTGGGCTTGTGAAGTGAATTCCACGATCATCGCTCCATTTAGTTAATTTTTGCTCGTTCTTCAGATAGCGTCGTGTAGATGATTATCGGAAGTAGTATCAGAGAAATAGCAACGGTCAGAGCGATGCTCCAGCTCAAATCCTTATACAGCTGTACTACTGTAAACAATAGAGCAATTACAGGCAAGACCAGCTTATTTAAGTGTTTTAAGAATAGGGAGTTCATGCTTCTCTTTACGGTAACCGATGTGCCGATACTGGGGATTTCTAGTTCATTTCGTGACAAAGCGGTGATTCCGATAAATAAGTGGCTGTCGATAAATTTGAGCTGATCATCCTCCTCATTTAGCTTGATCAACTGGGCAATATGCTCAGTGTCTATATCTAAGATGGGGACGGTGATTTCTTTGTTGTTATAGGTGACGACGATTTTGTCGGTCTCTTCCATACCCAGCAGCTTTCTAACATTGGGGTGAATTCGGCATAGATTTTGGTGCTCATCAAAAGGGTAGGGATGCCCTACTCTTAGTGTAAGCTCTCTTTTGCCAATAAAAAGATTTCCTAATGCGGTTAAGGGCCGTTTGATTCCCAGATGTATAAGTTTATGTATGCCTGGCTTGGACTGAGGACTTGTTCTTGCACGGGTAATAATTAGTTGATCATCCTCAGTGGCATGAGTCTCAAGTAACAACATGATATATCTGTTGAAATATAGTGCGTTCGGCTTGGCAGTGTCATCCTCTTTTAACGTTAAGTTTACCCGAAAGCCATTCTTAGGATTAATCAGCTCTACATGGTTCGAATACTTGCGGACGAGCGTTGGACAAGCTTTGACATAAGGTTTGGCAATCTCGTCCACTTTAGGAATTCCCCGAAGAATCGTGTTGTACTCAGGTTTAGTAATGGTTAATCCTGTTATGGGGCAATCTCCTAGCTTGTCCTTTGCTCTTTTAGATAATTGAATACTGCCTCTAGGGATATCACTTTTAGATAAAAGCAAACAGCTAACCTGAGCATCATTCTCTGCTTTAAGCTCGACAAAGATATGGTGGACTAAGCCTAATTCATCCAGCTCATCGGGGTTCATCGTGAGTTCTTCCCGGGCAGTATAGCTTTGTTTGTCCAATAGGGTGAAGGTCTGCTCGATATTTATGTTAGGCACCTCCCAATTGATTGATGATTTGTTCGAGGGAATGAATGGTTTTTTGGAATAAATCAAATGATTTCGGGTTACGATAATTTCGATTAATTTCAATTTGAATACTTTGAACTAACAGCTCTTTGGTGGAATACGATGTGACCGTTCCCGGATGAGATGCAGAAAATGTATGGTTTTGATAAACATTGGTAATACCATTATTGAAAAAAATACGTACGACTTCATTTATATTATTTTCTTGTATGGAAGTTCCGTGTAATGTACCTAAATCAATATCAAATTCCCTATCCTTAGAGGCACCATGCAAGTCTATAACAAAGTTAATTTGATGTTCTTTGACAATTGTTCCAAGTGCAGTCTTATATTCTCCGCCAAGGATGTAATTGGGGTCTTCTTTGGAGAAGCTATTGGAATAGATACAGTGACAATTGGTGAGCTTTTGTAACAGCAGCGCAAGAGAACCTGTATACATGTCCGCAGGTTTTACTGCATGCTCTCTATAGTGGTTAATGGCATGCGGAGCAGACACAAGGACAGGAAGAGTACCTTCTACAATGGAGTAAGAGGGCTCTACCCCGATATCGCCAAAATAATTATTATTAGAGAATTGTAACTCATACTTTTCGATCAGAGATAAGATATGCCATCACCTATTCATAGTTATTTTAAAAAATATAAGAAAGTCGAAGGCGTTTATACTTGTCTATTATAACGTTTGAAGATTTGTAATGGCGAGTTTCTGCAATAAAATGGTTATTGAAATGTTCCAAACGGTGTGCTAATATTTCAATTGAAAACGTTACCGATAAGGATACCGGAAAAAAGCGGAGAATATTTAAGTGGAATGAAAACGCTGACATTATTCTCGGTGAGCAAGCTCGGAGACGTCTTTAAGAGAAGTAATTTAATAAAAAGTTCGAGGGGGAAGAAAAATGAAGAATATTAAAAAATATCTAGGGCTCATGTTGGTAATGTCTATGGTTGTAGTCTTGGCAGCAGGGTGTGGGAATAAAGAGAACAATACAGCAACCGATGGTGGAAACGCTTCATCTGGTAAAAATGGATCGGTTTACTTTTTAAACTTCAAGCCTGAAATTGCAGAAATATATGAAAAAATCGCTAAGGATTATGAAGCGGAGACAGGCGTTAAAGTAAAAGTCGTAACAGCTGCAGCAGGTACTTACGAAACCAAATTGAAATCCGAAATTTCTAAGTCCGATGCACCTACGATCTTCCAAATTAATGGACCTGTTGGTTTCCAAGCGTGGAAAGATTACACCTTGGATTTGAAAGATACTAAGCTATACAGCTACTTGTCCGACAAAAGCTTGGCTGTAACTGAAGGCGAAGGCGTGTATGGTATCCCTTACGTAGTTGAAGGATACGGTATTATCTACAACGACGCCATTATGAAGAAATACTTCGCTTTAGCTGACAAAGCTGTTTCGATCTCTTCCACAACTGAAATCAATAATTTCGAGACTTTGAAAGCAGTAGTAGAAGATATGACCGCTAAAAAAGATCAACTGGGTATCAAAGGCGTATTCGCCTCGACTTCCCTCGCTGCGGGTGAACAATGGAGATGGCAGACTCACTTGGCTAACTTGCCACTGTACTATGAATTCAAAGACAACACTGAGTTTGATAACACAGTTCTTGCCGGTCTAGCTTCTAAGGAAGTTGAATTCAAATATAACGATAAATTCAAAAACATCTTTGATCTTTACATCAAAAACTCTGTGACTAAAGAATCCCTTCTGGGTAGTAAATCTGTAGCGGACTCCATGGCTGAATTCGCACTGGGTAACGCAGCGATGGTTCAAAACGGTAACTGGGCTTGGTCACAAATCAATGATGTAGATGGTAACGTAGTTAAAGCTGAAGACATCAAATTCTTGCCTATCTACACAGGTATGGAAGGCGAAGAAAAACAAGGTCTAGCTGTAGGTACAGAAAACTATTTGGCAATCAACAGCAAAGCCTCTGCTGAGAACCAACAAGCTTCTATCGCATTCTTGGAATGGCTGTTCTCCAGTGAAAAAGGTAAAGCTTATGTAACGAACGACTTAGGTTTTATCGCTCCATTCAACACGTTTGAAGACAGCGAAAAACCAGCAGATCCACTTGCTAAAGAAGTATCCGCTTGGATGGAAAAAGATCTGACTTCCGTAGCTTGGACATTTGCGGCATTCCCAAGTGAAGAGTTCAAAAATGTCTTTGGTGATGCGCTCTTGCAATATGCTCAAGGCAATAAAACCTGGGATGAAGTTGTAACCATCTTTAAGGACACTTGGAAGGCTGAAAAGGCAAAATAATAAATGCATGGAAAAATGATTGAATAACTCTCAGTTGTTATAAAGATAAAAGCTTAGTGCCACTGGATTCCTGTTGGAATTTCAGTGGCACTAAGCAACAATTCGAGTGAATTCATCTGTTTCATCATTTTCCATCCTGAGATAGGAGAAGACTCCATGGAAAAATCGATAAGAAAATATTTTGCTCTTTTTGCATTACCGACCATAATAGCCTTTGGGATCGCATTTGTTGTACCTTTTCTGCTAGGTATATATTTATCCTTTACAGAGTTTACTACCGTTAATGATGCAAAATGGATAGGGTTTGGCAATTACATTAAAGCATTTTCAAATCAAGAATTTCTAAATGCACTAGGCTTTACTGTTAAGTTTACAGTTCTATCTGTTCTTACGATTAATGTATTCGCCTTCATACTGGCGATGTTGTTAACTAGAAAGCTAAAAGGGACTAACGTATTTAGAACTATTTTTTTCATGCCTAACTTGATAGGCGGTATCGTATTAGGGTATATCTGGCAGCTGATCTTTAATGGGATTCTGTATAAATTTGGAGTTACTTTGACCTCTGACGCAACTTATGGATTTTGGGGATTAATCATCCTTATGAATTGGCAATTGATAGGTTACATGATGATTATCTATGTTGCAGGTATTCAAAATGTGCCTAAGGATATAGTAGAAGCCGCAAGAATTGATGGAGCTTCACGTTCAAAGATTTTACGTAATGTGACGATTCCACTCGTAATGCCATCCATTACCATTTGTTTATTCTTAACGTTATCGAATTCATTCAAATTGTTTGACCAAAACCTAGCGTTGACCGCTGGTGCTCCTTCTAAGCAGACCTCGATGTTAGCACTGGATATCTACAATACCTTCTACGGAAAAACAGGATGGGAAGGTGTTGGTCAAGCGAAAGCCGTCGTATTCTTTGCACTGGTAGCCTTAATCGCCTTAGTACAACTTGTCATTACTAGAAGAAAGGAGGTTGAGAACTAATGCAACAGACTAGAGCAAAAGACTATTCCATATTCACTATTTTGTTGGTCTTGGCCATTGCGTTCTTATCTCCGATCTTTATTGTTCTGATGAACTCCTTTAAAGGTAAGTTCTACATTAGTGATACACCTTTCTTATTCCCTAATGGAACTACTTTTGTTGGTTTGAAGAACTATACTAGCGGTATAGCGAAGATTGATTTCTTCAGTGCTTTTGGAATGTCCTTGTTTATCACGGTGTGTTCGGTTGCTGTAATCGTGTTATTCACTTCCATGACCGCATGGTATATTACTCGGGTGAAATCAAAATTCACGAACTTGATGTATTACGCATTTGTGTTCTCGATGATCGTACCGTTCCAAATGGTTATGTTCACAATGACTAAGACAGCCAATGTACTGCATCTCGACAATCCGATTGGGATAATCTTGATCTATCTGGGATTTGGATCAGGGCTATCGGTATTTATGTTTAGTGGATTTGTGAAGTCCATCCCACTGGAGGTTGAAGAGGCGGTTATGATTGATGGATGTAATCCACCGCAGGCGTTCTTTAAAGTGGTATTGCCCATCCTTAAGCCTATAGCTGTAACCGTAGCGATCCTTAATGTAATGTGGGTATGGAATGACTTCCTGTTGCCCGACCTACTGATCGGTACTGAATACAAAACCATTCCTATTGCGATACAGTACCTAAAAGGTGGATACGGATCGATTGATATGGGAGCTATGATGGCGATGCTAGTTCTAGCTATTGTACCCATCATCATTTTCTACCTCACCTGCCAAAAATATATTATCGAAGGTGTCGTTGCAGGAGCCGTTAAGGGTTAAATAGAATATGTATGTAGAAGCGAGTAGGGTGCTTTTCTTGTGGAGTCTTCTCTTCAAGAATCCCCTACTTTCTTATTTAACGTGTAAAGGAAAGGTAGAAATGGAGAGATTGACTATCATAGATATCGCCAAATTATGTGGGGTTGGCGTGACTACAGTATCTAGAGCTATAAATAATCATCCGGATATTAATGAAGAAACAAAAGCGATGGTTATGAAGGTCATCAAAGAAAACCATTATGTACCGAATAACAGTGCCAGAAATTTAAAACGTTCCGATTCGAAAACGATTGCAGTATTGATCAAAGGGATATCAAATCCATTTTTCAGCCCGATGATTAAAGTATTTGAAAAAGAGATCCAGCGAAAGAAGTACTCCTTTATCCTACAGCGAGTCGATGAGAATCAAGATGAGATCGAAGTGGCAATTGAGCTGGAGAAAGAAAAGCGCCTGAAGGGAATTGTGTTCCTGGGGGGATTATTCTCACACTCTCAAGAAAAATTACAGCAATTGACGGTTCCATTTGTCCTCAGCACGATTGGGATGACGGAAGAGTTTGATCTAAGTAACTATTCCTCCGTATCTGTAGATGACTTTAATGAGAGCTATAAAATTGTAGACTATTTATGTAATCTGGGACATGAAAAAATAGCAGTTATTACCGCGCCTGAAGATGATGTGAGTATCGGTAAATTAAGATATGAAGGATATAAAAAGGCTCTTTCTGATCATGGAATAGCTTATAATGAACGGCTAGTACGGCGGATGAAAGAGAATATTGACAGCTATAGTATGGAAAATGGATATGCGGTTACAAAAGAGTTGCTAGAGTCAGGGGAAGAGTTTACTGCTATTTTCACCTTGTCAGATAGTATGGCCATCGGTGCTTGTAAAGCCATATTTGAAGCAGGCAAGCGAGTTCCTGAAGATTACTCTGTGGCAGGTTATGACGGACTGGATATTTCCTTCTATTATAATCCTTCTATTACTACCATCAAACAGCCAGTAGTAGAAATTGCGGAAGCGTCGATTAAGATTTTGTTTGATCTCATTAATAAGAAGGTAAATCATGCGCATCAGATTTTCCCTGCAGAATTAATCGTTAGAGAATCTACGAGATCTATATTGTAGTGTCAAAAAATTTTATAGGTTTATGTTTATTTACGAATCGGGGTGGGGAGATAGAGCCGCAAGAGATTAAACTTAATGAATCAGCAACATCACACGGTCTCTCGCCGCATTCGGTGACCCTACTCGGATTCGGATTGATATGTTATATGGGTTTAGTCTCATTGTTAAGTTAACCAGGCATTTACCATGTCGGCTACTGGTTTATAGATAAATATCATCCAGCCTAAAGGGTTAGAGACTGGGATATGGAATGCGTTAATTACGCCAAAAAAGGTTCCCAACAACAGAAGAAATGAGAACACCCACAGCTCCTCGATTAATTTTTTCCTCCACATAAGGGGTACTTCAACAGCTATAATAACAGCCACAACGATGAGGATCACTACTAAATCCAATATTTACGACCTCCCAAACCATCTTTAGTTTTGAGATTTCAAGTCCTTACTCAGTGCTCTTCGAAACATTGCCACACCTAACAACACCAAGGGTAGAACTAACCCGAAGGTTATAACATAATACACCCAATAATTATCGAAAACTGTGTTGTAATATGTGAAATTGGGGGCAATAATAGGCGCTAGTGACACCAAAATCAACCCTGTGGGTAAGGTTAACACGCGATACTCTTTTAATTTTAATAATTGGGATAAACCCAGAATGAAAGCATAGAAGAACAAAGTTACTTTTATAAATAGGGTTAACATCCACTGTAGAGCTATCAGGGCTTCCACCCGCTCGAAAAACCCACCAATGGATATACGTCTTGCTATGTTGTAGCTGGGATATATATCTCTGGTCGTCAGATCCGGACCTAGCACTAATATGGAAACAGTCAGTGTCAGGAAGATGATAGTACCACCTAGTAAACAGCCCAGTAGTAAGCCTTTTGTTATCTTCTGTTGTTGGCTTACATAAGGGAGTACCATTAGAAAGACAACCGGTTCTAAAAAGGTGTAAGCCGTAATGGAGATAGATCCTCTCAGTACTGGTTTTATTCCGTCCTCCAAAATGGGCAGGATTCTGACAATATCCATCTGAGGAACAATGGCAACCGTCAGGATCAGGAATAGGATTATAATCATTGGAGTAAAGATCTCACCAGTTCGTCCTAAGACCTCAATACCAAGTCGCGTTGCCATAATCACGATAAGTATAAATAGGGTTAAAATGGGCGGAATAGGGGTTCCTGGCAACATTTCTGCAATCACAAAATCACTGACCTCACGCATACTTCCAACGGTAACGATAAGAAAAAACATTAAAGTCATAAGCGATAGAACCGTACCTAGCCATTTTCCAAAAGCCTTTTGAATAGCCTCAATAAGCGTTAATTTGGGATATAACTTTATGAACCTACTGTACATATAGATGGCTAGCAAACCTATTACCATCCCAATTAAAGTGGAAATCCAAGCATTTTGTCTGGCGTAGTGTGTAGTGGAAGGGGGGATTACGAGAATGGAATCCCCGATGGTAAGAAGCATAACCAATATGGTTAGCTGACGAGTACTTAGTTTACCTTTTTCGAGCATAGCTTCGTTCCCTCCAATGTATCACTTCATCTCTTCTAAGAAAGAGTTAGTCACTTTCCCTAATTGTCGAATCTTAATGTCCGTCTTTACGCTTACAGGCAGGTTTACAAAGGTTTGATCCCAATTGTCTTTCAGTTTCTTCCATGCCTGTGGGTTTGAGCGATGTATGACCTCACCGAAGCCAAAAATATCGGATTTGAATTCTTGTTGTACTTTTTTAATCGTAGTTTCGAATAAATGTACTACTTTCTGGTTAGCGATTTGTTCTAATTCGGTGATGGTCTTTGGATTGGTCAGGTCTAGATTTCTACATTGAACCTCTCCTATATCTGATTCTATATGTTGCTCAATACTGATTTCTGGGTTGTCATTATGCATGCTGCCTTTTATTTTGGAATGGGCTTCAAATACATCAAGCGAAACCTTTTTTCCTTCGGGACATTGGATATAGAAAACGGTGCTCTTTACCTTATTGGTTAAATAGTTATACACTTTTGATTCCTCTGGATTTAGCCAACCAATTAATTTGTCCTCTTTGAATACAGCCAATCCGGAGTATTTCAATTCTGTTGGAGAGTCTACCGTTTCAACATTCTTCTGGGTTTGTCCTACATCTACATTTCCATTGATGACAACCCCTGTTAAGACTGGATTCTTACCCTTACTCACAAGTTCTGTAATTAGTGTTCCTAATGTCACAGTAGAGGTGGGTGCCCATTGCTTCTCCGATGTTTCCAGACTAGAAAACAATCGCACAGCAGGAATCTTTTCAAGGCTGGTTAATATTTTCAGAGTGTCTTCTGCTTTGGTATCCTTTGCCACCACAATAAAGTAATCGTTTCGCGTATCGGTATCTCTTGACATGAAATCAAGAACACTGCTGATTCCCTCTTTAGCCAAATCTTCGCCGAGGACCAAGATTCGCAGATGAGAGATGTAAATTTTACGTGGACTAAGGGTCGTGATTTTCCTAAGAGCTTCATATACGGTATTTCCGGTTGCTTTATAAAGGTTTACGGGTGATTGAGGAGAACCACCCTTTGAGCCTGCGATTTGACTGGGTAATACGACTTGAGCAGAAACTTGATATTGATCTCCGATTTTGTCGATTCCGATTCCTACAGCAATCGCAAGATCGTTTAATTCCCGGCGACTCCAGCAGCCTGTTACGAATAGTTGTATAAGTATAACTACACACAGCAGAAGTGCTCTTCGTTTCATAGTTTATTCCTCCGTTAGATCTCCCGGTTTTTCCGGTGGTGTACTCTTTACCCGAACCATATTTTTTTGATTGATCAGCTTAGGGCGGGTAAACATAGCCCAACGGGGCATTCGGAAAAAGGTGTCCTTTTGATCAGCAAGATTAAACGGAGCAAAGGGGCTCATATAAGGAACTCCAAAGGAGCGCAAGCTACACATGTGAAGCACTATTGCGATAACACCAATGATGATACCGAACAATCCAAAGGAAGCCGCTAGAAACATCATTGGGAAACGAAGCATTCTGACCGTCAAGGCGAGATCAAAGGCCGGCAGAACAAAGCTGGAGATCGCCGTAACAGCAACGACAATGAGCATGGCGGCAGAAACAATGCCAGCATCTACTGCAGCTGTTCCAATGACTAGCGTTCCTACTATAGAGACAGATTGGGCTATGGTTTGGGGCATGCGTACACTAGCTTCTCTTAGAATCTCAAAAGCAAGCTCCATTAAGAGGGCTTCAATAAATGCTGGAAGCGGTACGCCTTCCCGTTGAGCAGCTAAGCTAATAAGTAGGGTTGTAGGCAACATCTCTTGATGGAAAGTAGTAATAGCTACATATAAGGATGGGGCTAGAAGAGAAATGAATATACAGAAATAACGGAGCATCCGAACTAAGGTACCAACATCTGCACGTTGGTAGTAATCCTCAGCGGTCTGCATGAAGGAAACGAATGTAGTAGGAACCGTCATGACTATAGGCGTTCCATCTACTAAAATAGCTACTTTTCCTTCCATTAGCGCAGCTGCAATAACATCAGGTCGTTCGGTATGATGGATCGTTGGAAATGGAGTATAGGTTTCATCCTCGATTAATTCCTCGATATAACCACTCTCCAAGATGCCATCGATGTCGATTCGATCTAAACGTGTATGTACTTCTTGTACAATCCCATCATCTACAATTCCTTTGATATACATAATGGATACATCGGTTTGGGTTATACGTCCGATTTGTTGTGTTTCTAACCACAGATTTGGATCTTTTATTTTCCGCCGGATTAATGCAGTGTTGGTACGCAAGCTTTCTGTGAAGGCTTCCTTAGGTCCGCGGATCACCGTTTCGGTGGCACTTTCTGATACACCTCGATCTTTCCATCCACGCATGCCAATCGTGAAACCCTTAGCGTATCCATCTAGTAAAAGGATCACATCTCCGGATAATAAGGAGGTTAACAAAGAATGGAACTCGGTCGCATCTTTGATATCACCTACGGTAAGCATGTGATTTTTTAATAAGGAATAGTTGTCATTCTCAGGTACTAAGCTCAAATCTGGAATTTCTAAGACAAGAGACTCCAGAATGAAATCCTGAATAGCTTTACTGTCAGCAAGTCCATCCGTATAGAAAATAGCGGCTTTAATCTTATGTTTGGAGCCAATGAAGAAATCTCTGACCACAAGGTCTGTGCTATTGCCGAGCGTCTTTTTTATATGTTCAATATTATCTTGAAGGTTTTCTTTGAGAGGTTCTTTAGGTAATTCTCTAGTGGGGTTGGGGTGCCCTAATGTAGGGTTTTTGAATATTTTAGTTATTGTTCTGTTTAGAAATCCCATAGTTGTTATCCCTCTTCCGCAAACTGCTGTGAAATTAGCTATTACCAAAATGCGGTGGGATTATTCTTTGAATAGTCAACTGCAGGTTTGGGGATGAACATGCAAAAAAGCCGTCGAGAGAATCTCGACAGCTAGGGTTAGAACTAGGTATTTAAGAACTTTAGGACGTCCAGTCGTTATATAAATGTTTCTCAGTTAGGATGGACAACAACTGGATACCGACCTCATTATGGCCACCTTCAGGGATGATCAAATCGGCGTATTTTTTGGATGGCTCAATAAAAGCTTCGTGCATCGGTTTAACCGTGCTCAAATATTGATGATGGATCGATTGAATGCTCCGACCGCGTTCCTCGATATCGCGGAGTACCCGGCGGAGGATGCGTACATCAGGATCAGCATCAACAAAGACTTTGATATCAAGCATATCGCGGAGGTTCTCGTCGGATAGAACATGGAGTCCCTCGATGATTACAATATTGTTGGGTTTCAGTTCTACAGTCTCCGTAGTGGAGCGGGCATGAACTGTAAAGTCATACACCGGTGCATATGCAGTCTGATCTTCTCGCAGACATTTAAGATGCTCAATAAGCAGCTCGTTATCGAAAGCGAAAGGATGATCGTAATTGATGGATTCACGTTCAGCGAAGCTGAGGTGTGAATGATCTTTATAGTAGTTATCTTGAGATATGAAAGTTACCTTTCCCGTTCCAAGACGGTCAATGACGGAGCGGGCTACGGTTGTTTTTCCCGAGCCGGTGCCGCCGGCGATACCAATGATGAGCATGTGATTCAATAACCCTCCCTAAGATTGCCGTTGCAATTCCAATATTGTAGCACAGCGCTCATGTTTTTTCACCTTAGATCGGGTAAAATTAAGATGGGATTTTTTGAAATTCGTCTATATTAGGGACAAGGCAAACACGGAAGGGGCAATTCTACCAATGAACGGAAAAAAATCAGTGCAAGAGGCGTTTAATGAAACGACTTATCGAATCGTAGGACATGGAGATCGAGATGTTCAAGTCTTGAAGGAAGCCTTTGAAGCTGTGGAGAATAGTACACCATCTGATATTTATGGATCGGGAAAGGTGATTGAGGATTTCCAGTCGGAAATGGCGAAGCTTTTGGGAAAAGAAACAGCAGTCTTCTTTCCGAGTGGAACGATGGCACAGCAAATCGCTTTAAGAATATGGTGTGATGAAAAAGGACTCAAGAGCGTCGCCTATCACCCTCTATGTCATTTAGAGATCCATGAGCAGGATGGGTTGAAGGAAATGCATCATATTGAGCCTGTCCTACTTGCGGATAAGAATCGACTAATTACCTTGGATGATGTATTACAAATGAAGGATGATATTGCTTGTCTGCTGCTTGAATTGCCACAGCGTGAGATTGGCGGACAGTTACCAGAGTATCAGGAGCTTGAAGCGATTTCTGCACATTGCCGTGCTCGGGGAATTAAGCTGCATTTGGATGGCGCAAGATTGCTTGAGACGCTTCCCTATTATGAAAAGACGGCTGCTGAGATCTGCGCCCTCTTTGATAGTGTTTATATCTCACTGTATAAAGGAATCGGAGGAATTGCTGGCGCGATTCTTGCAGGCAGTGAGGAGTTTACGAAGCAATCGAAGATATGGAAACGGCGGCATGGTGGCGACCTAATCAGTCTGTATCCATACATTATTTCCTCTGATTATTACTACCAGCAAAGAGTAGATAAGATGCAGCAGTATTATGAAGGGGCTAAAGAGCTTGCTGCTTTAGTTAATCAATGTCATGCGGTGACTACGTTACCTGCTGAGCCTGTCTCCAACATGTTTCATATGCATTTTCAAATGTCTAGGGAGAGCATTGAACCGATCCTGTCTTCTGCATATGAGGCAACAGGAATCGGTTTAAGCGCAGCGATAAGACCAACGGGAGAACATAGTTCTTATTGTGAGATCAGTATTGGAGACAAGTACGCCGACATCCCTAAAGAAGAGGTAAAAGGATTCTTACTGCTGCTCGATAAGCTAATGCGTGAATCATCTTCCGAGCAGCGTCCGAAGTAATGAGATCCGTAATAATTGTTTTTTAATAAGCTTTGTACGGAATTCATTTCTTAATTGATTGTAGATCGGCGGGCAATGGTTAAGGGCCCAATGATACATGAATTTAAAGTCTGTGGCGTCTTTCGCAGAATTTAATAAATAGTATGAGATCGTATCATATGCATTATGGTTAAACCATTCCGTCATTTCCTGCTCGTGATAGCCATATTTCTGAACGGCCATATTCTTAATTAACAGCTTCTCCTCCAGATTCTCAATTAAGAATCGCTGACTCAAATTAAAAGTAATGTTGTCCCCGTGTAATCTGTACACACCGGCAAGGGTATCTATGAAGCCAGCATCACCGATGAGCAAGGAACGCAGATAAATAGAAGCATCGTTAACCATGTTCATATTCAGGATATCCATAGCCATTAAAGCCTCACGCTTAAAGACAGTTGTTAAGGTGGAGGAGGGCTTCGGATATCCTTTTTTCTCGAAATTCATGAAATAATCCTGCTTCTTAATAATCCTGCTTAGCTGTAGGCTACTGATCTTCAGTTGCTTGGCCTTTGAAAATTCAAGAAACACATTAGCAGCCACAAATGATATTTCGGGATGGTGATTGTGAAAGTCCACAGCCTTACTTAAATAATTCATATCAATCAGATAGTCATCATCATCGAGAAAAAGAACGTACTCCCCATCACCATGAGCAGCAAAAGCCTTACGGCGATTATTTCCCGGGCCGCTATTCTTTTCGTTCCGCATATATATTACCCGTGACTCGCTTCCGAAGCTTTGATGCATTAACTCTTCCGTGCCATCTGTAGAGCAATCATCAATAACTGTGATCTCTATATAAGGATAGTCTTGCTTTAAGATGCTTTGGATCGCTTGATATAGAAATGCCTTTCTATTGTAAGTAGTGATAATGACACTAACCTTGGGATAATCGGCAAAGGAAAGGAGTGCTGAGTGTGAAGTATCCGTATGGGAGGACTGATGTTTGATTGCAACGATCCCATGGATTAACCTGTCAATTTCTTCGTTCACAATACTGAATTGCTCTGACAGATAGAACCTTAATGCATCTTCTGAAGCTCTCCCTGTGAGATAAGCACGGATCACCTCAGATAAGATTTCTAGATAGGTTTTAACTTGCGGATTTTGTTCTTTAGCTATGATCAGGCGGCATCGTTGGAATATCTCTTGATCATCCAATTGAAGGGCAGATGAATGGTTGATTTCATCATTAAGGTCATTTAGAAAGACGTAACAGGCTTGCTGCAAAACCTCGCTATGATCCATTTGGGTCCTCCTAATGTGTTATTTGGATAAACTACTTACCTCAGGTCTAGCAATAACCTTATTTTTGAGCTTTGTTCGGTATATTTTGAGATGCCCCCACGTATACAGGAATACTTCCCGTTCCATCAAGGAGGCGATTACGAAATAAACAGGCAAGATCACAAGTCCTAGCAGTACACCCCACAACATAATTCCTGCATAGGAATGGATGGGGATATTGATAGCGCTAGAGATCAGAATAATGCCCACAAAAACCACTGCATTCGTTAGCCATCTTTTAAAGGTGACCCAAGGACTCCGATTCAGCAGATGTCTGCTAGCATAGACCACGATATCTATGGAACGGTACAAGAGAGCGGCTATCGTCCCCATCAATACACCGTAAATCCCCATAAAGATAACGAAGACAATAGAAGCGACTAGATTGATAGCGGATTCTAGAATGGAACGGTTCTGTGTGTTCTTGAAATGTCCGGCGATCGTAATCACATTATTGGAGGAAGCTCTGGCATTGGTTAATAATTTGATGACTACGAACAGGATCGGCAGCCACATATCGATATAATTCACGTCATTTACACCAGCAGTATACAGTTTCATAAAAGGTAGAATTAGAATGTAAGCTACCGTTAGAATCGAGAAAATGAGCCCCATAAAATACACTTCGTAAGCATCATAAAATTTAATAAAGGCTTCTTTACTCTCATGAAAGCTCTGGCCGAGAGCAGCCTTCACGCTTCCGTTTATGGTTTGGACGATGTTATCTACAATCGTAAAAATCATGTTGTACATGACATAAATGCTGACGATCTTTAAGTTCGTAAATATAGTCAGGATCAGCACGTCGGTATTTCTAAACACTAAGTAGGAGATCTCATGGACTAAAACAGAATTTTTTTGACCAATGGCTTCATAGTCTGGTTTAAGATTTAGGTTGATCCATTTGTAATGCTTATTGATATAAATATAGAAGACGACGATTTGAAGTATGGTCAATATGAAATAGGAAGCTTGCACAGCAATGATGTTAACGCCTTGAAGTAATAACAGAATCCGAATTACATTGTTCAGAATATTAGCTACGGTGACTATAGAAGTCTCTACATAGCTTTTTCCCTCTGCAGCGAGAAGCACTTTGAATTTCCCTTGGAAATAATAATTGATCGCTCCGCCCATTCCTGTGAGTAAAATAATGAGCATAATCGATAATCGATCGATGTCAGAAGTGATCACTAATGGATACACGGTGGCGATTAAAAGGACGGCGAAGAAATAATAAATGCCTGTTTTTTTATAATAGCTAGAGGTGGCGGCCAAAATAGAGTTGATGTGGTTCTTATCATCCGAAGCTACTGGCTTATATAGGGCTTGGATCGAAGCGGCGCCTACGCCGGCTTCCAGCAGTGCCAAATAACTAATAATTTGTACAATAGAAGCGATTAAACCATTGGCCTCTGAGCCATAGTTGACCATAATCAGCCGGGGGATAAAAAAACCGAGGATGATCGTAATGAGCTGACTCCCAAGTCCAAAAGATAAGTTAAGAATGCTCCGCTTGGCTCTCATAACGTATCCTCCTTTCGTAAAGCGATAAATACGTATCCAGATGCTCGAAATGCCTTTCGGCATGTTTGGCTTGCGGCGTGACATCCATATAGTGAGTAGTCATACTTTCAAAAACCTGCGCAGGCTGGAGCTGCTCCAGTGTAGTGAAATCGGTATATAGCCCTTTGAACTGGGCATCTTCCATTACATTGATCATTTTTTTGCTGTAAGCGACGGGAAACACTGGTTTACCTAATACCCAACCCAGGATCATCGCATGGAATCTTGAAGCTACGATGAAGCTGGAATGGGCTAGAACGGCCAAGACCTCTTCCATATTCGTTTTGTATAAATGCACTTGGATGGAATCCTCATAAGTGGGGCCCATAAGACTCCGGATTTCCTCAATCGCCAGCTGATCTCCTTCGTGTTCGCAAAATGACATAAAATGAACAGCGTAGCCTTTTTCAATGAAATAAATTGCGATTTCTTTCATTTTTTCATAATAGAGGTTGTCAAAACCGTTCAGACCTTTAGCAGAAGGCTTAATGACGGATAAGACGATATAATCCTCTGGTTCGGTTTGAAGATCTGACGGGTTAAGCTGAAAAATAATATCGGGTGCTAAACGGACATTGTTCAGATCCTCAAATAAATCATAAGAGTACTTTTCTCTGAAGCAAATATCTGTATAGTCCGTGAAGATCCGCCTATGTCCCTCATAGTATTCATCGTCTGTGTAAGGACCAAAATTCGATCCTAATAAATAGTAGGGCTTATTCTTATTCCGAATAGCTTCTGCGTTCTTGAAATGCTCTTCCCAATGCTCTGCCTGCATAAAAATCGATCCGCCGATATGAACAACGCCATCGGAGTGGTCTGCCATATATTTTTGCACCAGATTATGTATCTTTAATCTTCTGCAAATATAGGCAATACCTCTTAAGAAAATGGAATCGGAAGGAATCACTTTGAGATTCTTGATCTCTTTGAAGCATAGCTTGTATAGGCGTGGAGCACAGATTCTGAATTCGGTATCCGGATACCTTTCACACAACACCTTTATGAATAAATCATCGCCCAAATTAAATTCGGTATAGGCATAGATCAGCATCTTTTTCATATTCTAGATTCCCTTCGCTTGAACCTGGATAAGCTTCTCTCCACAGAAATGAATCTGTGATATAGAAGCGGGGAGATTAAGAATGCTCGGATATAAAGGGCTAATCTTCGATCATTGCCCCTATAACGTCTTATGAGTTCATACATTTCTTGATTTAGTTCAGGATAGGTATGATCGATGTCGCGAAGTAACTCCTGAATGCTTACCCCTTCTGTCTCATTTAGACAGGTCTTTATGTTGAAAAAGTAATTCTCGATCAGCTCACGATTTCTTATATAAGGGGATATCGTATCCAACTGCTCAAAGGGATGTGCCTGAAAGTAGGCATCGACCCGTTTGAATACATCGACGACATCAAATTTTTTCACATTATAGCTGTTGGAAATTGACGTGTTTCTTTGTAAATAAAACGATAGAATATCCGGAAGCGTGACAACTCTGGCGGCTCTGGATAAGGCTTTGTAGATGAATTCCTGATCTTCTCCATTCACACAGCATTCCGTATATTGGAGATCATGAAGGAGTAACAATTCCCGTTTGTACGCAATGCTCCCTGTCCATATTCGTAAGCTTTTGTCCACAAAAATATGAGTCAGCGCTTCACTGCCTGTTATGTCGCTATAAGCGGATGTATAACTCAAAGTAGTGACTCCATCCTCTGAAACATGGTTATAACCCCAGCAGATAATCTCGGGGCCAGCGTCATGGATATAGGTATGAATGGTCCGCACTAAGTCTGCAGAAATATAATCATCTCCATCCAGAAACAACACATAATTCCCTGTGGCTTCTGCTAGGCCTCTATTTCTAGCCGAACTAACCCCCTGATTCTCTGTTCGAATGACTTTGCAGGAAAGGGTGGGGTGAATTGCGAGAATATTTGCTATAACGTTGTAAGTGTTATCCGTAGATCCGTCATCCACGATAATAACCTCGAAATGCGGTTCACTTTGGGTAAGGAGTGAATTAAACATAGGGGTTATATAATGTTCTATATTGTATACTGGGACCACAATGCTTAGATTCATGTGCTGCTCCTTTCCTTGGTAGAACTGGATAAATAGCTATCTTAAGCTTACCCTCCGTCTCAAAAGATTGTATATACTACTTTAGTTTACTTATTGCTACCTCTATTTTGTTGTAACATTACGCGAATAATAATTATTACAGTATGTAAAATGACAATCATATCGATTGGTATAACATATATAGAAAGTCTATAAAATCATGAACGCTCGAAGCGGAGGGACCTATGATGCAGCTGCAAAAAATATTCGTGAACGGTGAGAGATTAAAGAATACGATTGAGACATTTGCGGATTATGGGCGTACAGATAACAACGGCGTGACCCGGTTATCGCTGACGGAAGAGGATCTTAAGGTTCGGGATTATTTTTGCGCTTGCTGTGAAGAGCTGGGGATGTCTGTGAAGATGGACGACATGGGCACGATGTACGCTACGCTTGCGGGTGTAGCATCTGGGCCTCCTATTGTGATTGGTTCGCATATGGATACTGTGAAAAAAGGCGGCAGATTCGATGGTATCCTTGGGGTAATCGCTGGACTAGGGGTAGTCCGCACACTCGTGGATCACGGAATAAAGCCGAGGCTACCAGTGACCATTATGAATTTCACAAATGAAGAAGGGGCTCGCTTTGAGCCTTCGATGATGGCTTCTGGTGTGCTGGCCGGTAAGTTCGACAAGGCAGAAATGTTGAATAAAAAAGATCCGGAGGGCATTACCTTTGGCGAAGCGCTGGAGGAGAGCGGCTATAAGGGAGACGCGAGCAATCGTATTACCGAAGCCACTGCTTATTTGGAGCTTCACATCGAGCAAGGTCCCGTGCTAGAACAAGAAGAACTGTCGATTGGTCTGGTGGACTGTGTAGTCGGCATGGCCTGTTATGAGATTGAGGTGATGGGGGAATCCGATCATGCGGGCACCACGCCTATGGCAATGCGCAAGGATGCCTTGTTCGCTGCCACGGATTTGATCACGGAGCTTAGAAACAAGCTTAGTGGACTCGATTCTGAACTGGTGTATACCATGGGCAGAATGAATGTGTTTCCTAATATTCATACCGTCATTCCCAATAAAGTGATCTTCACCATTGAGGCTAGACATAAAAATATGGAGATTGTTCGTGAGGTGGAAGCTATTATTCATAGCTTGCCGGAGATGCTACTGGACTGCGGAGTAAGTAAGACCAAGCTTTGGGGTAGAGAGACTGTTTGGTTTGACCGGGGGATATGTGATTTAGTAGAGCAAGCGGCACAAGCCTTGGGTTATTCTAAACGGAAGATCGCAAGTGGCGCAGGGCATGATGCTCAGTTCGTAGCCAGCTTTCTGCCATCCGCGATGGTGTTTGTACCTAGTGTGAAGGGAAAAAGTCATTGTGAAGAGGAGTTTACCTCCTATGAAGACTGTGAAAAAGGGGTAAATGTAATCTTAGAAACGGTGATGTTATTGTTGTCAAAGTAATACGCGTTACTAAACATAACATTCCAATATGGAAGTAGTGCTTTAATTTCATACAAAATCGTCAAAAAGACACTTTAAGCAGTGTCTTTTTTTATGAGATAATGATTAGGGTTGTGTTGGGTACCAAATGACATAAAGTTACTGGGCGGTTTAAGTCGAATCCTTTGTGTAAAAACACAATGATGATAGATAATATTTTAATTTTTTACCAAATTGGGAATACTAAACGTATGTTATCATTCTTTACATAAGGGATCTACATTAGACGGGAGAGATGAATGATGATTATCGGAGTGCCTAAAGAAATTAAAAATAATGAGAATCGTGTAGCCATAACGCCTGCGGGTGTAGTTAGCCTTATTAAAGAAGGACATCAAGTGCTGGTGGAAGCTGGGGCTGGTGTGGGAAGTGGATTTCCGAACGAAGAGTATGCTTCTGCCGGAGCGAAGCTAATTCAGGACGCAGCTACGGTCTGGAGCTCTGCCGAAATGGTGATGAAAGTGAAAGAACCGCTGGAAAGCGAGTACCCTTATTTCCGTCCAGGCCTTATTTTGTTCACATATCTGCATCTTGCGCCTGAACCTTCTCTGGCCGCTGCGCTCAAAGACAAGGGTGTCTTTGCCATCGGGTATGAGACGGTTGTTCATGAACGTACCTTGCCGTTATTAACACCGATGAGTGAAGTAGCGGGCCGGATGTCTGTTCAGCTTGGCGCTCAGTTCTTGCAAAAAAACTATGGCGGACAAGGGATTCTTCTCTCCGGTGTTCCCGGGGTTAGTCGTGGCAAAGTTAGCATTATCGGCGGTGGAGTAGTAGGTACAAACGCTGCAAAAATGGCTATCGGTTTGGGTGCTGATGTTACAATTGTTGACCTCAGTGCTGAAAGATTGCGTCAATTAGATGATATTTTTGGGGCACAGATCAATACGCTGATCTCTAACCCTTATAATATTGCCAAAGTGGTAGCTGAGGCAGACCTGTTGGTAGGTGCGGTGTTGATTCCGGGTGCGAAAGCACCGAAGCTGGTTACAGAAGAAATGGTCAAGACCATGAAGCCGGGATCGGTGATTGTCGATGTGGCCATTGACCAAGGTGGTATCGTAGAGACGATCGACAGAGTGACAACACATGATAATCCTGTATTTATCAAGCACGGCGTGCTGCATTATTCTGTTGCTAATATGCCGGGCGCTGTGGCCAAAACTTCGACGATCGCTTTAACCAATGTCACCGTTCCATATGCCCTGCAAATTGCCAATAAAGGCGTGATCAAGGCGATTCAGGATAATGCCGGCCTAAGAAGCGGCGTAAATGTCGCCAACGGTAAAATCACCTGCCAAGCCGTGGCTGAAGCGCTTGGCGAGAAACATTTTACGGTAGAACAAGCTATGGAGCAGACGTTCACGATGAGCTAAATAGAGCTAAATTGAGATGAATAGATGCGTTCCAAGTGAGTGGTGATATTTAGGGACAATAGACAGCGAATTCCCGCTATGGGAGTTTGCTGTTTGTTGTTTCTGGGAGTAATATTTTTGGCTCCTTTCGATGTGGGGGAGATCCAGCAGAAATCTACTAGTTCGGTGTTAAAGGCTGTAGGACTGCGTTATGAAGATCGTTGAATCGGGTGGATGTTTGTTGGTGTATTGTTAGAAGTAGTTAAGTTGTATTTGGTATGGTTAGGTACTGTTGATGTTGCCAGCGCGACGCTAAAGGTGGATAGACAACGTAGAAGTTGGTTTGAATTCGATCAAAACTAGCAAGTTTCAACTATGTGTAGCCTGATTTGGCTAGTTACAGCTTGATTAGTTAGTATTTGGTTTTTTGTTACGGTGAGAGATTTGTTGAAGATGAATTTTAGGGAAATCCTCCCTATAAATTACGCGAAAATAGCTTAAAACGCTATTTTTTAGGGAATTTCTCCCTATAAATACGAAGAATATCCCCGATTGTGCCTGAATTGGAGGAATTATAGGGAGTTTTTCCCTAATTAGTAGTAAACCAAGCCTTAACCACAGAATTTTAGGGAGGAATTCCCTAAAAACTATAAGGGGGCTCTCTCAAGTAGCGGTTTAAGTGTTGTCGCGCCACTCCGTCACCTCGCTTCCCGTAATCCGCATCAACGTAACCTGCAACTCCGTCCCACGCCACTCCATAACCCCGCCATTCCGCAACCAGCGTAACCTGTACTCAGCAAATACGCCCCCACGCGACTCTATAACCTCGTAACTCCTCCACCCGGCGATCTCAAGGTCCCGCCAGCTCGCCCCCATCCCATTATCTTATAGTCAGCTGGGAGCACGCATACTATAATAAAATCACTCTAGAGTACAAGGTTCGGCTATTTTTTCAGGCAGGGGTGGGGCTAGTGACGGAAAAGGATCCATTGTTTGATCGTTTCTTCGATAGTATGGAATCGTTGGCGGATGCGATTAGTGAATCTCTTCAATCCCAAGTTACGATTGAGGACAGCAATCACCATGTGATCGGATACAGCTCCCATCAATTTGAGAGTGATTCCGCGAGAATTTCGACCATTATTGGAAAGCGCGTGCCTAACGCTGTCATTATTGGCTTGCGCAAGAAGGGGGTTATGCAGCAGCTTGAGAGCGCTACACGTCCGATTCGGATTCCTGCGGTCATGGAGGTAGGTCTTGGCCCCCGACTCGCTATTTGCATCAAACATCAGAAGGAAATTCTCGGGTACATATGGGTAGTGGATGCAGGCAATCTAGTTGAAGGATACGCAGAGAATATTGTAGAGAAAGCGGCGGCCATCGTTGGTCGTTATATATTGAAGCAACGGGGTTGGAAGACGAAGCAGGAGAAAACGCAGGAGGATTTTTTCTGGAAGCTGCTCACCTCCCATTATGACAATGAAGCGAATATCAAGCAGGACGCGGAAGTTTGGTCGATTCTTTTGCCGGACAAATATTATATTAGCGTGTTTGAGAGTGACAAGGTCATCAAAGACCACTTCGTACTTCGGTTTCGGCAAACTATGACCTCCTATCCGGGGCTGAAATTATTATTTCTGACTGCTGAGCACAATCGGTTAATTATATTGTTTTCATTCAGCTTTCGCATGGAAGGGACGGGTGGTCTGTATTCGTTCATGCACAAGATTATCGAGGATATGCGTAAGAGTGAGAGCTGTATGCTGGCTGCAGGCTGTAGCCTGGATTACACTGAATATATGTCGGCAGCCATTGCGTACTGGGAAGCGGGTTCCATTCTGGAAATCAAGAAGCTGCTGCCTTTTCATGGCCGAGAGTTACTATTGTATGAGGATATTGGATTTTGGGCGTATGTTCCGGCTATTATAGAGCAAAAACGTAGTCGGACCCGTAAAAGTCCTTTACTGTATCCGCTAAAAGAGCATGATCGCGAGCATAAAAGTGATTTTCTAAAAACGATTGCCGTTTATTTATCACTCAGTGGAAACTTGAAGGAATCCGCCGCTTTTTTACATATTCATACCAACACATTGCTGTACAGATTAAATCGCATAGCAGAGATTACGGGAAAAAGCTTAAAGGATACGGGATACCGCACTTCTATATATTTGGATATTTTGACGGAAGAGACCAGGCAGCTCAATCAGTGGTTTGTTGAGTCAGGGGAATAAAATGAATTAAGCACCAACTGGGCAGCGAACACGTACAATAACCTATATTTAGAACCTATAATATTGGAGGGACTAAGCATGGTGAAGGAAGTTCGTTCACCCGATGCCCTTGACTTTGAACGGAAAATGAGAGACAGCATCGTGGAATCGGCGGAAGCTTTAAATAACAGTGGAGCGGATTTTGCAACATTTGATGAGTCGCGCTGCAACCCGCAGTTTTGGACGCGTACAGATATTGGAGGACTACAGCTGAACGCTGGTGTGGCACCTTCGGTGGGGATTAAAGACATTTTTCAGAACGGACATTTATATGCCTTCGAATGCGCGACAGCGATGGTCATTGTTATGTACAGGGCGACAATTGAAGCTATAGGTGAAGAAGCCTTTAATAGGTATTTTACGGATTTATTCTTATGGGATTGGAACTACGACGAGAATCTGCGCTTAATTACGAACTATAATAAGGATCAGATGCTGCGGGGAGATATTGTGTATTTCAGGAATCCAGATCATGCGCCTAGCAAGCCAGAATGGCAGGGTGAAAATGCTGTTAAGCTTGAAGAAGACCTGTATTATGGCCACGGCATTGGGATAACCACTGCAGAAGTCATCATAGCCTCTCTTAATGAGGAAAGATCGCCCGGAAGCAATACCTCAGCTTTTCTTACGAATGAGTCGATACATCCTGATTTTAATTATTTACAGCGACTATCTACAGGCTCTGTCTTACCCATGGCGGAAAATAGAGGCTCTGAGTGCACTGTGTTTTCAAGAATAGGGACTAGAAGCTATATTTATAAGATTTAACAGCTAAGAGAGTGCTAAGAAGAGCTATCTTCCTGAAAAAAATTCCGGACCTCCGATAAGGTCCGGGATTTACTATGTCCAATAGCCTAAAGCTCAACAAAGTCGTTGCGGAATTTCTCGAAATCAGATTTTCTACATTCTAGCGCAAGCCGTGTGCCTGTTTCTTCATAGCTAGTGGATTGAACATGGGCATGCTCGTTGAAATAGGAGACCACATTGCCGCGATCAAATGGAATCAGAATTTCACACTGTACATAATCGGTAAACACATGGCTGCGAATCAGATCTGTAAGTTCAGCTATCCCGCTATTTTGTTTGGCAGAGAGATAGACATTGTCACCCTCAAGGTGAGGGTAAGGCAAGTCAGTTAGGTCAGCCTTGTTGTAGGCATAAACCGTTGGAATTTGGTCCGCGCCGAGCGCTTTCAAAGTCTCATCAGTGACGGCCATATGCTGCTGATGCTGCGGATCGGAAATGTCGACTACGTGAATCAATAAGTCAGCTTCGGTCACCTCTTCGAGCGTGGAGCGGAAGGCTTTGACCAGATGATGGGGAAGCTGGCTGACGAATCCGACGGTATCTGTTAACAAAAAGGTTTTGTGATCCGGTAGCTCAATGCTCCGAACGGATGTCTCCAGCGTAGCAAATAACATATCCTTGGCGAACACTTGCTTATTAGAGCCTGGATGATACGTCTCCACGATCACATTCATTAAGCTGGACTTGCCGGTATTCGTATAGCCGACGAGACAGACGACCGGAACCTCATTCTTATGCCGCTGCTTCCGCTGAATTTGGCGCCTTGCTACTTGCTGTTGAAGCTCAACTTGTAACGCTGAAATACGTTCTTCAATTCTTCTGCGATCCAGCTCCAGCTTCGTTTCACCAGCGCCTCTGTTCTTCAGCCCAGCACCACCGCCTTGTCTTCCGAGGGATTCTCGGAGACCTGTCAGGCGGGGCAGCATATACTGCAGCTTGGCTACTTCTACTTGCAGCTGTGCTTCTTTGGTTTTCGCTCTTTCTGCGAAAATATTCAAGATCAGAATCGTTCGGTCAATGACCTGACGGCCTAGAGAAGACTCCAAATTGCGAATCTGTGAAGGAGACAGCTCATCATTAAAAATAACAATAGGAGCATCATGCGCTTCTAAGAGCGCAGATAATTCTTGGATTTTGCCTGTGCCGATATAGTGGGAAGGGTTGATCCGGCTTGCCTTCTGACTAAGTTCTCCGACAACTTCTAGGTCACAGGCAGCTGCCAGATTAGTGAGTTCTTCCATCGAATAATCGAAGTTTGTTTCGTTTTGTAGCTGGACACCGACTATAATAGCTTTTTCTCGTAGTTGTTCCATATATTTATTCATCCTCCAATAGTAAATAGTAAACGCAAAAAAACACAGGACATCTGCCTGTGCTTACGGTTCGTTAGAGGACGTCAGAACAAATGTGTAAGGAGAAATCTCCGTTACGACATTAGGGTCTTCCATAGATATATCGAAGCAAACAACGGCTCGGTCATAGGGGAATGATAAATTAATCCCTTACGAGTAGCAGTTGGTTTAAATTATAAGAAAGTATAAGTTTCACGATATACTTTATCCTTATAATTCTCACATAAACGCTACCGTCCTTATAAGGACGCCGAAGGCGTTTTAGTTTGTTGGCTTCTATGGAGTTAAATGGGTAGACCAATCCTGAGTCCTCTGCACATGGGCAGAGCTTTAGCGCTATTCAATTAGCCGCGCAAAGTTCTAACTCGGATAAAGTCTATCACACGTAACCCTCCGTTCATAAAAAGTTAAGTCGAGTTTACCACATCCTTTATTTGGTGGCAAATCTGTATTTTATGCTCGGTGAAGCACTTCTCTATTTTAGTATCATCCAAGAATTCTAAAAAATGATTGCATACCATATATATATAATTTGATATGAATAGGAGGTGTGAAGACATTGCCTGTCCTCTCTACAAACACCATCATTAATTTACCTGTCGACGGTACTCGTCCAATAGATCAAGTTGTGATCAAAGTGGTTAACAATGGATCAGCTGGCGCGGCTTGTTATTTAACGGGTTTAGCCAATAGTGCAAGTCCTCAGACAGTCTTTATTGAAGAATTATTTGAGCTGCAATATCGGGAAACGTCAAGCAAGACCTACACTATTGTAGAGAATTTATTCCAATTTAATTTTGTGTATTCACAGGAACAATTGAAGATTCAGGTTTTTCTTGTGGATGTGAACGGTGTCTGGACAGCTGTTAATCTGGAAGTGTTTCAAGTAAGCCGTATAACCTCGGAAATCCGTGATAACGTATCGGTTACATCGACTGACTTCGCGGCGATTAGCTTTATGAGGAGTTCTACCTTTACTATTCCACAAGGTCTTGCGGCTGAGATTAGACCGGCGGCTTTAGATATTCTATCCAAAAGACCTGTGCGATATATGGTCGTCGCAGGTGGCACTCTGGATGGGACATTCGAAAATTTCCCAACGCCAACTACGGATATTCCTGTCACGGACACGGCATTGCTGGTGAATTACACCTGCACTACGGTCACGGGTGGAAAGGTGATTATGCAAGGTACAGGATCGGGAATCTCCGGTGCTTATGCGAATTTGGCTGTTAATTTGCTTAACGAGCGACTTTCTTACGAGCTTCAGAATGAGCCGGTTACTCTGGTGGTTAACTCACTTTCAGGTGATGATGATCTCGCAGTCACCTTTAAGATGTCCGAGCAATGGTGAGCGTTCTTTAATCCAGTAATGAAGATAAATTCTAGTGATTGAAAAAAGGAACATCCGCGTAGATGCGAATGTTCCTTTTGATGGTCGTTGCAAGCGTTAAGATTAGTCTGTTAAGCCTCGCCGTAATGTAAAGAGGTCTTTCAAAGCCTCAGTAGACAGCTCGGTAATCCAGCCTTCGGAGCTGGAGATGACATTATCGCTTAGCTGCTGCTTACTCTCCAGCATCTCATCAATCTTTTCTTCGAGCGTCCCGAGAGCGATGAACTTATGCACCTGTACATCACGCGTCTGGCCCATCCGATAGGCGCGGTCTGTCGCCTGATTCTCAACGGCCGGATTCCACCAGCGATCGAAGTGAAATACGTGATTGGCTGCGGTTAAGTTCAGACCGACACCTCCGGCTTTGAGAGAAAGGATGAATACATTCGGCTGATCAGACAGTGGTGCATCTGGACGTCTGGACCCTTCGTCCGCGGAAGGCGCAGGCGTCTGGAATCGCTCAATCATTCGGTCGCGCGCCTGTTTGGAGGTGCTTCCGTTCAAATAAAGGACAGGCTCCCCAAGCTCCTGCTGTAGAACAGCCTGAAGCATTTTTCCCATCCCGACATATTGCGTAAAGATGAGACAGCGCTCATCCTCTGCACGCAGCTCCTTAACCATATCCAGCAGTCTTTCAAGTTTAGAGGAACGGTTAATGAGTAGACTGGTATCCAGTTTGTTGTCCGAATCCGTTTCAGGGAGGGCCTCCTTAGTTACAAGCATCGGGTGATCACATAGCTGCTTAAGTCCGGTCAAAGCCCCAAGAATAGCGCCCTTACGCTCAATACCTTCCAACTTCTGCATACGGTCGAGCAGTCCGTTTACGGTCTGGTCATAGAGCGCAGCTTGTTCAGCTGTCAGATGGACATAGGTCTTCATCTCGTTTTTATCTGGAAGATCGAGCTGAATGTTAGGATCCTTTTTCTTACGGCGTAGCATGAACGGCTTCACGAGATTCTGTAAGTCCGCTGTACGCTTCTCATCGCGTTCCTTCTCAATGGCATTACTGAATCGGTCGTTAAAGGCTTTGGCGCTGCCCAGATAACCTGGGGTTATAAAATCATAAATGGACCACAGCTCGGATAATCTGTTCTCTATAGGTGTTCCTGTCAGCGCAATCCGGTGTAAAGCCGGGAAGCTGCGCACAGCTACCGACTGCTTCGTTTGAGCATTTTTGATGTTCTGTGCTTCGTCCAGACAAATCGCCGCCCAAGTGAATTCCTTCAGCAACTCCTGATCAAGCGCTGCAGTCGCATAAGAGGTGAGTACCACGTCAGCTTGCGAAGCAGCGCCATAGAAGAATCCTGCGTCCAAACGGCGACTTCCGTAGTGCAGCATCACATTCAAAGAAGGCGCGAAGCGCTGCAATTCCTTCTGCCAGTTGCCCAGCACGGAGGTAGGGCAGATGATCAGAGCAGGCCAACCCGGAGGGTCGGTCTGGCGACGGGATGAGCTAGGATCGGTATTTTCTTTGATATGAAGTAAATATGCGATGAGTTGGACGGTCTTGCCAAGCCCCATATCATCGGCTAGACAAGCCCCCAAACCGAATTGACGCAGGAAAGTCAGCCAAGCATATCCTTCATGCTGATAGGTGCGTAGCTCTGCCTGGAGTCCTGCGGGCACTGGAGGCTTCGGCCACTGTGAGCGCTGGCCGAGCTGACCAATGAGGCTGATCAAATGCTCGTTTAGCTCTACCTCGAGCCGCAGGCGCGCAGCATCCTCTTGAAGCTGCTCTTCTGTAGCCTCAGCATCAGCTTCCTCACTCGCTTGCAGCAAATGAAGCTGAAGCACATCTTGGAAAGACAAGCCTTGCGACTTGTCCATACCAGCCATGGCTCTTTGGATTTGCGCCAGCAGCGCGGGATCGAGCGAGACCCATTTGCCTTTGAAGCGGACGAGTCGTTCTCCTCTTGCGACCAGCTCGGCAAATTCAGCTTCGGTGAGGTCGACGTCGCCGATGGAGATTCGCCAATCGAAATCGATGATCGAATCGAGACCGAACAGCGACTCGCCGCCGCTGCGTTTGTCCTCGCCGGAGCTGATCTTGGCGCGGAGGCGCGGTTTTTTCCGGCTGGCGGCTTCCCACCACGCCGGCAGCAGCACTTGCCAGCCTGCTTCCAGCAGCCGCTGGCTCTCGGCGGTTAAGAACCGCCAAGCGATGGCATCGCTGAGCGGTTCGGCCAGCACGTCGCCGCCCGCCGCGAAGCGCTCGGGCGGCAGACTGCCGCGGAGGCGCTCCAGCCATCCCGCGGCGCGTTCGTGCACGTGGGCCGACCATGCTGTCGGCCACAAGCCGTGCGGCTCGCCATCATCGGCGAGCCTGATGGGAACAAGCGCGGATTCATCGCGCTTGTCCTGAAGGATCAGCTGCAGCCGCCAAGGGGATTCATCCCCTTCCGGCTCCAGCAGCTGAAGTGCAGGCCGGAAAGGCGCGGTATCCGCCTTCCAGCCAATGGCGATAAGCCATGCAGCGGTATCCATGCCCGCTGCAAGGGCCCCGCTTCTATCGAATAGAAGCGGGTACTCGCTCCGGAGGTCGCCTGCTTCGGCCTCCGTGCTGTAATACCTCTGCGATACGGCGGCGGAGAACGCCGCGCGTAACCCACGGCTAAATTCGCTGCCGCCATTTAGCGCCTCAAGAGCCCCTTTGGCAGTGTCATTCTCCACTGCCACCTGCGCAAAAGCGCCCTCATCCCAGGTCCATTGCAACCTCCCAGCGCGATAAGCGGAGATATCTGGAATATACTGTTTGTTCTCCAGACATATAGTCAGAAGTGGCGCCAGTTCAGTCAGGTGAGCCGCATCGCCCTCCCAGTTCCATTCGATATGCGCCAGCAGCTTCTGCTCTGTAAAGAAAGGGATGACCTGCTCTGCAGGTAGAATCACTAGCTCTACACCTTCGCCAGCTGGTTGAACCGTTAACTCCGTTCCATAAAAAGACGCCTCATGCCAGGCGAATAACCGCTGTTTAAGCTGCAAACCGGGCAAGAGATCTTCTCTTTCATTCATTCCGTATATTAAAGCGTCGCCATACTGGCTTAATGCAAGCCGGATGGTCAGCGTGCGCAAATGCATGTTCATGGTATTAGCTTTCCTTTCCGAAGCTCCTCTTGCAGCGCACGGAGTCTGCTGTGCTTTGTGGTGAAGGCAATGAGGAACTCTTCCCACCGTTCTTCTTGTTTCATTTTTTTATACAGCTTGGATAATCGCTTCAATAGTTTCACAGCCGCCTTGTAGCTATGTCTATTCTTATCCAGCACAAATCTTTCGACGGCCTGATGGTAGAAGGGGAGCAGAACTTCAGGTGCGTTTTTCTCCATAGGCTGGAGGTCTGTAACACGAAATTCGGAAGGCAGCTTACCGATGGACAGTTGATAATCCATCCATATCTGCCATTTTTCATAGATAATTAACTTCTCTTCGTATACTTCTCCAGAGATAGGTAACATGGTGGCTAATGTATTCCACATTTGCGGCTCAGCTTCAGGAAGATGGCGAACGGCCTCTTCCCATCTGTTCGAATAGTTATTCAGATTATAGAGTCTGCTGCTCAGCAGTGGACCGATCTGAGCAAGCCAGCCCACCAAGCGTGACCATTCACCTGCATCCAGAAGCGGGGAGGTGAAGCTCATAAGCTCATCAGGATGGAGACCTGGGCGCTCTGCAGCCTTATTCAGTAATTCCCATGCCTTTGGGTCATCCTTCAGATAAAAATACATGCGGCTCTGGGCTAACAGCCACGCATGGCGTGACAGGGAAGCGCCTAATTCACTTTCTGCCTGCTGAAGCTGTTTGATTTCATCCAGATAAAGCTTAGTTCCACCTGTATTCGGATAAATCCAGTTTCTCCACAGCAGGTCATAGCACAGTGAAAAAGAGGGCTGATCACGCAAGCGATCGCGCGACTCCGTCAACATCTCACGTCGCAAGTAGGAGAGGGTCTCGACGATATGCGGCCAAAGATCGTATTCCTGCTCTTGCTCGGGAGACAGCGGGAGTGTGCTTTTTAACAGACGTGTGATTGCTTCCTGTAGCTCAGAGACCGCTATTTGCGTGTAATAGCCGAGTGATGAGGTGAAGGCGACCTGACCGGGTAGATTGGCGGAAGGCTTAGCCAGCTTTTCTAGAAGAAAAAGATGGGCATGCAGGGTAAATAGCTTGTCCATTTCCGGTGATAACTTCGGCTTAAATTTAGTAATGGAAGATAATGCTCGATCCACATATTCAGGATTCCGAGTGGTATGTGCCAGAGGCGTGATGCAGAACGCAAAATACTCGCGCCACTCCGTGATGCCTCCGTCAGCGATCCGGCTGGCATGTTCTTTTAGCTGCTGCTGGTGCTTTCCATCGGTTCCGACAGGTGAACTACTTGATGTTTTTGGGAGAAAAGATGCGGCTTTGGCGTTAGCTAGAACTTGTACAGACCTATTCTGTTGTTCAGCAAAACTGAGCAGCACAGCGGCCATATGCTTGCAATGACCTGAAACAGGGCAGTTGCAATGGCACCGAGTGAAGCTGTCCAGATCAATAGTAACGCGGTAATCCTCTCTACCTTCAACAAGGGCATTGATCTTAGATGGCTCCGTCATAGTGAACGAACGAATACGGCTTTGCTTATAATATTGGAACCCTCGTTTGAGGGTGAGGTCATCGAAATAATAGGCGACATTCTGGATGAGCTTACTCCACTGCGTATCATCCATAGTATAGGTTGGTTGCATACAATTGGTCTCCCGTAAGAAAAATGGTCGTTATTTGACCTTCATTATATCATTTCTTTTTGAGTAGGATGTTTTGGCGTTGTAATGAAATCGAAATTGCTGGCTTGTATGGAACGTGGGGCCTAAACATATACTAATCGTGCTGAATTTTGAAGTATAGATCAAACAAAGGTCAAAAAAGGTCAAAACATTAAAAATATTAAAATTTGTAGCATTAAATCAGCTGATTTGCCTGAATTTGACCGGAAATTCGCTTAAATCGGTTTTGTTATTCCTCTGATAGGGGACTATAATAAGGTCATAGGTCAAATAAAGTCAAAGTCAATGAGAGGAGAATGGATAATGTTTGATTTGGTTCCTTTTGGTAAACGTAGAGATGATGCTTTTGGTATGCTGGCTAAGTCTTTGAATGATGTTTTAAATGATGATTTTTTTGCACCGATCAAGAGCTCCACGATGTCCTTCAGAACGGATATTCGCGAGAGTGAGCAGGCTTACCTGATTGAAGCTGAACTTCCTGGCTTTAAAAAAGAAGAAATCGACATTGATTATACCAGCCCTTACTTGACGATTAAAGCGGTGCGGAAGGAAGAGAATGCGGAGGAGAACAAGGATCATCAAATTGTACGTAGAGAACGTCGATATGGTGAATATGTTCGCAGATTCTATGTTCAGGATATTGCAGTGGAAGAGATTCGCGCGTCTTTGAAAGACGGATTACTGAAGTTGGAAGTTCCAAAACAGCAAAAACCACAAGGGAAACGCATTGAGATTCAAGACGGAGATTCTAGCGTTTCGCAGTCTGAATAAGCATAATTTAGGCGGTAATAGTTTCCGCTCAGCATCTTAGAGATAGGCAGCGAGCTTTTAATATAGTGTTATGAATAAAAGGCGCATTGTAGTGGAGGATTCCGGCTATGGTGCGTTTTTTCTCGGAATCGTACGATGAGTTGTATTTAATAAAGCGTTGAAAGGAGGAATTAGAGTGGCTAACAAAAGCTATTATGATGCTTTGGGCGTGAGCAAAACAGCAACTAAACAGGAAATTAAAAAGGCTTATCAAAAGCTGGCCAAGAAGTGGCATCCCGATGTGAATAAAGCCTCTGAGGCAGAGGCGAAATTCAAAGAAGCGGCTGAAGCCTATGAAGTGCTGGGCAATGAGGAGAAACGCAAGCTTTACGATGAGGAGCTGCTTTATGGGGCTCAGCGTGGTAGAGCTGGTGGAGGTGCGTCGAGCGGGGCCTCTTCGTGGGATTCAAACTTTGGTGGAAACTGGAACGGTGGGACTTATTCTGCAGGAGGTTCTGGCATTTCGGAGGAAGATTTGTTCGGAATGTTTTTTGGGAATCGGGGATCGGCGGATCGCGCTGGCTTTGATTTCTTTTCTAGTAGTAGTAGTAGTGGGCGTGCGAACGGCAATCCATGGGGTGAGGCGCGCAGTACGACGCAGGCGCAGCTGGATATTACATTGGAGCAGGCCTATAAGGGAGCAACTGTAAGAGTGCAGATCGGTGATAAAACTGTGGACGTTCAAGTTCCGCCGGAATCTAGTGAAGGCACGATTTTAAAAATCGCAGGAACCACTCAGAGTGGCATAGCTCCGGGTGGCGATATACTGCTGGCACTTCATATTCTTCCTCATGATATATACGAGCTTCAAGCTGGCGATTTATACGGTGTAGTTGAAGTTGCTCCATGGCAAGCGGTATTGGGTGGTGAGGTGAAGGTTCCATTACCGGGTGGCGGTGCTGTGAAATTGAAGATTCCTGCAGGAATTCAAAGTGGTAAAACGCTGCGCATCCCAGGCAAAGGTTTGAAGCGTGAGAATGGTGCGAACGGTGATATTTTATTTGGTATTGAGATTGTTGTCCCTGAGCCAACCAGCGAAGCGGAGAAGAATTTGTACCGTAAACTGGCTGAATCCAGCCATTTCGAGGCTAGAGCTAAACGTCAAAGCGCTAGTGCGCAGCGCCCGAAGGCAAAAGTGGGTAATTAAATAGGTAGGTAGAGGTAACTTTGTATGTTCGTGATCGATTTTGGCTGGTGAATATGGTGAATAGAGTGCTAGTAGTAGAAAAGTAACTTAATTAGAAACTAACTATAGAAGAGACCTGTAAGAAGTATCGGGAAAAGGAAGGGTAAAAGTGTTCTAAAGATGCCGAATTCGGCTCGATGAGTGAAAAGAGGGGTGAAAATACCCCAGAATGCGTGGATTTCGGCTCGATGAGCGAAAAGAGGGGTAAAAGTACCCCAGAATGCGCCGGATTGAGCTCGATGAGCGAAATGAGGGGTGAAAATACCCCAGATCGTGCCGAATTTGGCTCGGTGAGCGAAAAGAGGGGTAAAAATACCCCAGACTGCGCCGTATTGGGCTTGATGAGCGAAAAGAGGAGTAAAAATACCCCAGAATGCGCCGGATTGAGCTCGATGAGCGAAATGAGGGGTGAAAATACCCCAGATCGTGCCGAATTTGGCTCTGTGAGCGAAAAGAGGGGTAAAAATACCCCAGAATGCGCCGAATTCGGCTCGATTAGCGAAAAGAGGGGTAAAAATACCCCAGAATGAGTCGAATACGGCCCATCCGTCCAAATGAACGGTATTAATCCCGCAGATAGCGCCAAATGCGGCCCATCCGTCCAAATGTACGGTATTAATCCCGTAGATAGCGCCAAATGCGGCCCATCCGTCCAAATGTGCGGTATTAATCCCGTAGATTACGCCAAATGTGGCCGATCACCCGAAATGAACTGTATTAATCCCGCTAAATTAATCTATCCCGGCCAAAACAGCCGATCCTATATAACATTCCTAAATAGAAAGGTGAGAGAGCTATGGATTTCAATAAACTTACTCAAAAGCTGCAGGAAGCAGTGGCTGCGGCGCAGTCGCTGGCTTCAGAAAGCGGACATCAGGAGATCGATAATCTCCATCTGTTAAAAGCGTTACTCCAGCAGCAAGAAGGCTTGCTGCCAAGATTGCTGCAAAAGATGAACGTCCCCGTAGCTGAGCTGCTGCGCAGCACGGATGAACTGCTTGGGCGCAAGCCGAGCATAAGCGGATCAGGAGCAAGCACAGTACGGCGTTATGCCTCGCAATCGCTGATCCATCTGCTGGAACAGGCGGAGAAAGAAGCGGCGAAGATGCAAGACGAGTTTGTTTCGGTGGAGCATGCCGTGCTGGCCATGGTGTCGGATTCGAGCAGGGATAATCGTGAGCTGCGTGATCTTTTTGTCAGTCGTGGATTAACACGCGAGAAGCTGATGTCTATACTTGCTGAGATTCGTGGGCATCAGCGTGTAACGAGTCGGGAGCCGGAGGCTACTTATGAGGTGCTGGAGAAATACGGACGTGATCTTGTAGCAGAGGTTCGCGCGGGTAAGATCGATCCAGTCATCGGACGTGACGCTGAGATACGTCGTGTGATCCGAATTCTGTCCCGTAAAACGAAGAATAACCCTGTGCTGATCGGTGAGCCAGGTGTAGGTAAAACAGCGATTGTGGAAGGCTTGGCTCACCGGATTGTACGCAAAGACGTACCAGAGGGGCTGAAGGACAAGACGGTTTTCTCGCTGGATATGAGTTCCCTTGTAGCAGGCGCGAAGTTCCGAGGTGAATTCGAGGAACGCTTGCAGGCGGTACTTAGGGAAGTTCGTGAAAGTAACGGCCGTATTATTCTTTTTATTGATGAGCTGCACACGATTGTAGGGGCAGGTAAAACCGAAGGCTCGATGGATGCGGGCAATATGCTGAAGCCGATGCTGGCTCGCGGCGAACTGCACTGTATCGGTGCCACAACGCTCGATGAATATCGCAAGTATATTGAGAAGGACCCTGCGCTGGAGCGCCGTTTCCAACAGGTGCTGGTCAGCGAGCCGGATGTAGAGGATACGATCTCCATTCTACGCGGTCTGAAGGAACGGTTCGAAGTCCATCATGGAGTCAAAATCCATGACAGCGCCCTCGTCGCTGCAGGCGTTCTGTCTAACCGCTACATTACGGATCGTTTCTTGCCGGATAAAGCGATCGACTTAGTGGATGAAGCCTGTGCCATGATCCGTACGGAGATTGATTCCATGCCGGGTGAGATGGATGAAGTGACCCGCCGTCTGATGCAGATGGAGATTGAGGAAGCAGCGCTAAAAAAAGAAACGGATGACGCCAGCAAACGCCGTTTGGAAATCTTACAACGTGAACTCGCCGATCTCAAGGAGAAGCAGCTTGGGATGACCGCACGTTGGGAGAAGGAAAAGTCAGCGATTCAAGGCATCCGCGACCTCAAAAAACGGCTGGAGCAAGCCCGCAAGGATTTGGTCGATGCACAGGAGGAATACGATCTTAATAAATCAGCCGAATTGAGCTACGGCATCATTCCTGATCTGGAGCGGCAATTGAAAGCAGCGGAAGAAGCGGCACAGCAGGATCAGGATACAAGATTATTGCGTGAAGCTGTAACTGAGGAGGAAATCGCAGATATTGTATCGCGCTGGACGGGTGTGCCGGTTAGCCGACTGGTTGAAGGCGAACGGGATAAGCTGCTGCGTCTGGAAGAAACGCTGCATGAACGAGTTGTGGGCCAAGATGAAGCTGTCAGCTTGGTGGCCGATGCCGTGCTTCGGGCAAGAGCCGGGATCAAAGATCCGAATCGGCCGATCGGTTCCTTCCTGTTCCTCGGTCCGACTGGGGTAGGGAAGACGGAGCTGGCTAAATCACTCGCGGTCTCTCTCTTTGATCGCGAAGATGGCATGATCCGTATCGATATGTCGGAGTATATGGAGAAGCACAGTGTTTCTCGCCTAGTCGGTGCACCTCCGGGATACGTTGGATATGAGGAGGGCGGCCAACTTACAGAAGCTGTACGGCGTCAGCCTTACACAGTAGTGCTGCTCGATGAAGTGGAGAAGGCGCATCCCGATGTATTTAATATTCTACTGCAGCTGCTTGATGATGGACGTCTGACCGATTCGCAGGGCCGGATGGTCGACTTCAAGAACACGATCATTATCATGACCTCAAATATCGGTTCACCACATCTGATTCAAGGCACCGATGAGAAGGGTCAGCTTACGGAGGCTGCCAAGGATAGCGTAATGAAGGAACTAACTGGTCATTTCCGACCAGAGTTCCTGAACCGGGTTGACGATATTGTGATGTTCAAGCCGTTGACCCTGGGCGAGATTGAGAAAATCGTGGACAAACTGGTGGACGGATTACGTTTACGTCTTGCTGACCGGGAGATTGGTCTTGAGTTAACTGAGCCCGCGGTACGTTTTATCGCTAAGGAAGGTTTTGATCCAGTGTATGGGGCGAGACCGCTGAAACGCTTCATCCAGCGAAGTCTGGAGACCCGTGTGGCACGTGCGATCATTGCTGGAGAAGCCGCAGAAGGTACGGTGATTCAAGTAGACGAATCCGGCGGCGGCCTGACGGTGAGCATTATAAAGCCAGATGTTGATACTATGTAAAAATAAAAGGCGTCCACAAAGCCACTAAGGTTTTGTGGACGTCCTTTTTATGATTACCCTCATTCCACCCAAGGTATTAAATGAGGGTGTTCATCCAGAATGGACAGGTATTGCTCCTTCCAGCCGTATTGGCCATCGGGATCAAGGAGCATGTAACGCAGATATTTTTCTAAGCGGAATTCTGCCTTCGACCAGCCTAGATGCTTGAGTCGCAAGTTGCTTAGCTGGTGGGGAAGCTCGAAGACATTCTCCGGGAATCGCCCACAATGCTGTGGAGATTCATTCCATACATAGTTGAAGTCTTCTTTATAACGAAGCAAAAAAGGACGGTAATTCAAATGAGAGCGCCAGTAAATATCTTCTCTGTAATGGGTGGCGTTCCATAAATCATAGAGACGGAAACAGAATAAATCGACCTCGTCAGCGTACAGCAGGGGTTCGATATTTACCGCGAAGCTCGCTTCAAAGATTTCGTCTGCGTCCAGACTTAGAATCCACTCGGGCTTCGTCTTCAGAACCTCTTCCCATTGCTGCTTTCGCAGCTCGATTTCATTGCTGAATTTGGATATGGTATTGTGCACGAGATGAACGGGAATGCCTTCAAGCACCTCCAGGCAGATAGCTGCTGAATTATCGGTGCTGCCATCATCGATAATGACGGCCTCGTCGATGTATTTGCGATGCTCTTCCAGAACCTGCCGCAGAAAGCGTCCACTTTCATTTTTCACAACCATGGTGAGGGTTAGCTTGGGCCGCTTTCTGGCTGGGGGGACTGTCTCCTTGGAGCTTTCGTTGTCTGGGTTGTCTGTGGTGGGTGTCGGCATTACTGATGCAGGTAATTCGTCCGTAGATGAACTGTTCTCAGTATCAGTGGCTTCAGCTTTGGTCTCCGTAGTTTCTTTGATAAAATCCTCTACTTTACTCAAATCACTGTCTCTATACAAGTGTAGCGCCGGATAATGGGTATCGACGAACAAGGGGATGCCAAGGGCAGCGGCACGAATGCAGAAATGACGGTCTTCTCCCCAGTATGAAATGTTGCGAATTTGATTATAGCTGACTCCAGCTTTTATCGCATGCTGACTAATCAATGTACAAGCCCCGAGTCCGCCTACCTCATAGATTCCGGGAATCCGCATCTTTGCTATGAATTCATGAAATCTGCGATTAATCTCCTCTGGTTGCAGTTTTTCACCGGGCAGTAGCTCCCACTGATTGTATTCGTCGTGCATCCATACCTGCGGCTGAAACATAGTCTCTGGCTGCCACTGTGTCCAGAACACCTCTGAAATAATATCCTTGTTCGTACCTATTAGATGTCTGAGGGTATCAGGATGGAGGATGAGATCAGAGTCTATAAGGAATAAATAATCATAGTTCAAGGTTTGGGCGCGGTTGATCATGAGATTTTTAAAATTGGCTACTTTCCAGACTAAGTTGGTATTCCAAAAGTGGGTAGTATCATTGCGAATATACGCATCGTGAAAGCCGGAGCTCTGAAGATAAATATGATCACCCATGCTTTGGAATTCCTGGAGCAGCCGACTTGACTCCTCATCATCATTATCATCAACTAGATGGAAATCCAGCTCAATATCGGCAATATTCAGACGAAGCAGGGAATTCAGAAATTCTTTTAAAACCATAGGCTTCTGGTGGATTGGACTGCCAATCAATACGCGAACCTTGTTTTCCGTCATTGCCGCCTCCTTGGGGAACGCCCCTCTTTCCTTGGATGATCCTTATGTTCTCAATATATTTACAGGAGAGCGGCAATAATCCTTATTTTTCAAAGTTCTGTAAAGTAAATGAGTATTAGATGTATTAATTCGTAACGATCTGCTGTACAATAACCGAATAATTAGATGACAATATGAACAGCAAAGGATGAGCGCTATGGATAAACCATCAATCGATTCCCTCAATATTACATTAATGTGAAATGCTATCCATTGTAATTCCTAGTATTCCGATATACAATATAAAAAACACAAGCAACGCAGAACATAGAATACGGGGGAGAAACTTATGCGTAAAGGATTATCTGGAGTTATTACTTTGATTTTGTTAACATTTTTGATTAGTGCGTGCTCCGGAGGGAACACCGCCACTTCTACAAATAAAAATCAGACACCTGCTACTAATGATGGAACGACAGCAAGCACTGAGATAAAAGATGGAGGCAACTTGATTATTGGAGTCGCTGCTGATCCTGTTATTCTAAATCCGAACTACGCGGGTGACCGTGTCAGTCTTACGATTGACCAAGCGCTCTATGCTCCACTGTTCCAAGTAAATGATGGTAAGAAGACCTTCTACTTGGCAGACAGCCTGACCCTTTCAGAAGATAACCTGACTTATACGTTGAAGCTGAAAAGCGGACTGACATGGCATGACGGAGAAAAGCTTACTGCTGACGATGTCGTGTTCACGATTGATAGCATCCTCGATGAGAAGCAAAACAGCATGTTGAGAGCGAACTTATTCATCGGTGATAAACCCGTTAAGGCCGTTAAGGTGGATGATCTGACCGTAGAGTTCAAGCTTCCGCAGGTCAGCCCAGCTTTTGAAGCTACACTAGTGCAAGTATTTCCGATTCCAAAGCATATTTTTGAAAATGAGACGGATCTAGAGAAAAGCACCAAGAATGCTAATCCTGTTGGATCTGGACCATTTAAATTTAAAGAATATAAAGCGGGCGAATATGTTACATTAGAAAGATTTGATAACTACTTTGGTGGCAAACCACATCTTGATTCTGTTACGTACCGGATTGCTAAAGATACGAATGCTGCGAATCTCGCACTTCAGAGTGGTGAGATCAACATTAAATATCTAGATCCACAGGATGTTGGAACGATTGAAGCTTCGAACAATTTCGAAATTCTTCCTTATAGTGAAGGCCGATTGTCGTACCTGTTGTTCAACGCGAACAGCGATAGAGGTGCTCTTGCTAAAAAAGAAGTTCGTCAAGCCTTGTCTCTAGCACTAAGCCGTGATGAAATCATTCAGGCTGCTTATTCCTCTAGCGAGTATGCTGACCCGGCGAAGTCATTCTTGACTCCGGATGCATTGTTCTATACTAATGACGTACCTTCTTTCGATAATGATGTGGAAAAAGCGAAAGAGCTTCTGCAATCGGCAGGGGTTAGCGATCTGAAATTGAGATTGATTGTATCGAGCGGTAATAAAGCTCAGGAAGCCATTTCACTATACGTGCAGCAAAAGCTAAAGGCCATTGGCGCTGAAGTTGAACTGCAAAATATGGATGCCTCGGCATATGGTCAGAAGTTCAGTGATATGAATTCAACAGATTTTGAACTTGCGATTGCAGGTTATATTATGGGTTACGATCCTGATGCTTACAGAATTTTGTATACTTCTACTGCTGACTCTAACTACTCGCATTATAATAATGCTGAAGTCGATAAGTTGTTCAATGAAGGTGCAGGAGAAGCAGATGTGACTAAACGTGGTGAGATCTATAAGAAGATCCAAGAGATCATTGCTGACGATGCACCGATTTATCCAATTGCTAATACTAAGACTATTGTAGCTGTCTCCAAGAACTACGGCGGTCTGGAAGAAGCAGTCTTGAAGCCTGTCGTTATTTTTGAAGATTTATCGAAAATCTACCTTAAATAAAAACGGGAAAAAGTAAGCTGGGTTATCCAGCTTACTTTTTTACCGATACAGAACTGGGAGAATAAACGTATGAGACAACTTATCGTCCGAAGATTACTGCAAACCCTGCCGATGTTGTTTTTTGTTTCGGTTGTGTGCTTTGCGATGATTAAGCTGGCTCCGGGGGATCCGGTATTATCCTTCGTTACGCCGAATATGCACGCAGATGATATTGAGCGCATCCGGCATAACCTTGGGCTGGATAAGCCAGCCTACATTCAATATTTAATCTGGATTAAAGAAATATTGCAGGGGAATTTCGGTTATTCCCTAGTGAATCATCAGCCAGTATTGGATCAAATTCTAGAACGCCTGCCTGCAACGGCAGGTTTGATGGGTTCTGCGATCGGTCTCGCTGTTTTGCTGGCGATTCCACTCGGTCTTATTGCTGGAGCAAACCGGAACCGCTGGGTAGATAAGCTGATTAATTTCTTATCCTATGTCGGAATATCCGTGCCTTTGTTTTGGCTTGCCATCTTACTAATGTACTTATTCGCGATTAAGCTGCATCTGCTTCCTATTATGGGGATGCGAACGATTGGTGTGGAATCGGCGTTTGATGTATTCAAGCATGGTATCCTGCCTTGCACCGTGCTTGCTTTTGGATTCTTGGCTGGTTATGTGCGATACATTCGCTCTAGTACCATTGGACAGCTAAAAGAAGAGTACGTGCAGATTCAATATGCTTTTGGATCTAACAAGACAACGATTCTGTTTCGTCATGTAATGAAGCATGTGTTGCTTCCTGTAATTACATTGCTCGGGATGTCTATGGGTGATCTGGTGGCAGGTGCAATTGTTACAGAAACAGTATTTTCATGGCCAGGTATTGGCTCTTTGGGGATGACTGCAGTTAAAGGGATGGATTACCCCGTGATTATGGGAATTACTCTATTCTCCTCTTTAATGCTGATCATCGGTAATCTGGTCGCGGATATTCTATATAGCTTCGTGGACCCACGAATTAAATTAACGAGGTGACCTCATGAATCGCAGTAAATGGAAAAGTGTTGGAGATGAGCTATTTACGAATAAATTGGGCGTCGCAGCCCTCATTACTTTAATCATCTTCTCACTGGGCTCTATATTTGCTTTTTTATCTGGACATGATCCGAATGCGATGGATGTTCTGGCACGTCTGAAATCGCCGGGAGCCGATCACTGGTTCGGGACGGATGACTATGGCCGGGATTATTTTGCCCGCGCATTATATGGTGGCCGGGTATCACTGCTAGTTGGCTTTGCTTCAATGATCATTGCTACAGGCATAGGTGTGACGGTGGGCGTAATCAGTGGATTCTTTGGCGGATGGGTTGATAATCTTCTCATGCGGATGCTTGATGTAGTGCTGTCCATTCCTTCTTTCTTAGTTCTGCTGCTGCTTAGCGTATTTCTGAAGCCGAGTGTTGGGAATATCATCATTATTATTGCTCTATTAATGTGGATGAATATCGCCCGTGTCATTCGGGCAGAGACGATGACGATTAAGGAACGCGAATATGTACTCTATGCAAAAGCCTCCGGACAGAGCAATTTCGGAATTATTTGGCGTCATATTCTTCCGGGGCTAGTGCCTGTTGTCATTGTAGGTGCGACGAATAATATCGCTTCGGCGATAATGATGGAGTCGTCCCTAAGTTTCCTCGGGTTCGGGGTACAGCCTCCGAATGCGACTTGGGGCAGTATGCTTAACAATGCGCAGGGATATATCGCTCAAGCGCCATATCTGGCTTTATTCCCTGGATTATTGATACTATTAACGGTACTGAGCTTTAATGTTTTGGGTGATATTTTGCGGGTAGGCTTTGAACCGAAGCTGATCCGAAGATAGGAGTGTGAAGACATCATGACGGAACGGCTATTGTCTGTCGAGGATTTGAAGGTTTCGTTCCATACAAGGGACGGAGAGAATCAAGCAGTTCGCGGCGTTAGCTTTCATATAGATGCTGGTGAGACGGTAGGAATCGTCGGAGAATCTGGTAGTGGGAAGAGTGTAACTGCCAAGGCGATTATGTCGTTAATTACACCTCCGGGTAAAATTATCGGTGGAAATATTAATTTTCGGGGTGAGAATTTATCGAACCTTTCGGAAAAAGAGTGGAGAAAGCTACGCGGCAATCGTATAGCAATGGTGTTTCAGGACCCCATGACCTCTCTTAATCCTGTAAAAAAAATCGGCCAGCAGCTTACGGAAGTCATCCGTCGGCATCGGGGTTTAAATAAACAAGAAGCGCTTAAAGAGGCAGCAAGCATCTTGCGTCAGGTAGGAATTAATAATCCTGAACAGCGGCTGCAGCAATATCCGCATGAATTCAGCGGCGGGATGCGCCAGCGGGTCATGATCGCCATGGCTCTTTCCTGTAAGCCAGAGCTATTGATTGCGGATGAGCCGACAACTGCGCTCGATGTAACAATACAGGCGCAAATTCTCGATCTTTTTAAAGAGTTGAAAAATAATACCAGTACAGCTGTAGCGCTCATTACCCATGACTTGGGTGTGGTAGCACAGGTATGTACACGGGTTATCGTAATGTATGGTGGACTTGTGATGGAGGAGGGCACGGTAGAGGATATCTTTTATCGCCCACAGCATCCTTACACGAAAGGTCTGCTTCGCTCGATTCCAAAACGTGACGGCAAGTCGCGGGAACGCCTTGTCCCTATCGAAGGCACACCTCCGGATTTGCTGGATCCCCCTTCGGGCTGTCCATTTATGGAACGTTGCCCTAATGCTTTTGCTCGTTGCAGCGAACGTCCTCCGGTCATCGAATTATCGCCTGGCCATCGTTCGATGTGCTGGCTGGCAGACGGTGTGCAGGAGACTCCAGCCGTAGCTGGTGTTGAAGGGAGCGGTTCTGTTGAGTGATAATAAGATTCTAGTGGACGTAAATAATCTGAAGAAACATTTCTCCAAAGGCAAGGATATATGGGGACGTAACACATCAGTGCTTAAGGCGGTAGATGGCGTAAGCTTTCAGATTCGTCAGGGGGAGACCTTTGGACTGGTCGGAGAGTCGGGGAGCGGCAAGTCCACGGTTGGACGCTGCTTGCTGCGATTGTATGACTATACAGATGGTGAAGTGTCTTTTGACGGGCAGCCGCTGAGCAAGCTTGGAGAGAAGCAGCTTAAGCCTTTTCGCAGACGGATTCAATCGATCTTTCAAGATCCATATTCCTCGTTGAATCCAAGCCTGAATGTACTTGATCTGATCAGTGAGCCTATGAAAATCCACGGGATCCACGAAGGCGACGAGCGTATAGAGGCTGTTGCGGCACTGCTGGATAAGGTGGGTTTAAAAAGAGAGCATCTTTATCGCTTTCCTCATGAATTCAGTGGCGGGCAACGCCAACGGATTTCGATCGCTCGGGCATTATCTGTGAAACCTGAATTCGTAGTGTGCGATGAACCAATCTCAGCGCTGGATGTATCTGTTCAGGCTCAGGTAGTGAATATGCTGGAGGATTTGCAGTCGGAATTTGGGTTGACCTACCTCTTTGTTGCGCACGATCTGTCGATGGTACGGCATATTTCGGACCGGATTGGCGTGATGTATGGCGGTCGTCTCGTAGAAGTAGCCGAAAGTGACGAACTATACGAGAACCCTATTCATCCTTATACGAAGGCGCTGCTATCTTCGATTTTGGAGACGGACCCTAAGCGGGCTAATCAGAGAATTATTTTAGATGGATATTCGGCAGAGTACGGCAGGGCTGAGACCTCTACATTGCAGGAAGTTAGTCCGGGTCATTATGTTGCTTATGATTTCACGGAATAAGTAGAATCTATATACAGGTATGGGGGGAATCAGGATGTCAGACAGTTTGAACCGGGTAAAGTTATCCCAGTGGGATGCTTTACTGGTAGAATCACTTCGCGCTTTGGGCTGGTCCAATGAGGATATTCTTCGTAAAGTGGCGGAGGGCGATTTGCCCGTTGACGAGAGTGAATACGAATTTGATTATAAGCAGTTGACCACTTTACAAGCGGAGCAGCCAGAATTGTTCGAGCAAGCGGTGAAGACAGGCTATCAGATCAAGTACAACACGATTCGTGGCATTCGTAGCTGGATATGGGTTGTTCTTGGTAAAGAGGCAGAGTTGGAGCTTGAAGAGGGTAAAGAAGCCATAGAAATAGTATTGACGACAGCCGAGAAGAACCGGCTGGAATCTGTGCTGTCATTCGGCTGGCAGATTCACGGTGGAGCCGGCGTGGAAGACGGTGCCAGCGCTAACGCAAGCTACCGGATCGAGCCGATTCAACGATAGCCTCTCCGAGCAGAGAAGAAATAAAGAAAGAACGCCCTTACCTTTTCCTCATGGAAAGGATAAGGGCGTTCTTGGTTAGTTCACTTCAATCCGGCCACGCCGGAAGCTGATTTCTGCTTTGCCGGTGTGCAGCTGCCACATATGCCAGAATACAAACGGAACAATCATAATAAAGTTGATGATTCCCCAATAGTTCATGACGTCTGCATTGTACCACGATGAAGCATCCATTAGTGTCGGGAACAGGCTAACGAAGCATGCACGTAGAAGTAGATGTGCCGCTAATGTATAGACCCGCGCAATGATGTAGAGTTCTGGGCGGCGTTTGATGATGGGATAGAGCTCGGCTGCGAGAAGAATGCATAGCGAGCTTGCAAAGAACTTCGGACTCTCGGCATAGACGAAGGCTGCATTCCAAGTTGTATAGAGGAAGTTCCAGCCGATTGTCGTATATGCAATGAGATCGCCGTGTGATTCTGTAGAAATTTTCCAATATTTTGGCGCAAAAGGGATGGTTATACATAATAGGAGGCCGGTAAGCGCATTGAACGTATTCCCCATCGTAAAGTCTTTAATGGTCGCTTCCATGATATTAAGGAATAGAACGCCATATACGAACCACAATACCCAATCCTTCTGTAACCCATTCCAGAACGGTCCTTTTCGTTTCTCGTAGTTAGCAATACGAATGAATCCAACAAATATCGTAGGAAGAATTACACTTAAAATCTTTGCCCACCGAAACCAGCCTTCTACACCGCCCATAAGCCATAAGGGAAAGGTTAGTAAAGAAGCAATCCAGAACCAGTGGGCAAACTTATAATGCTTGCGCATGATACTGACAACAATAAGAAGCAGAACTATGTAGCCGATCATACTAACGCCGTACTGCCATGCAGGAATATCCATGATAAACCTCCTTTTTTGTGAAAGCGTAATCAATTTGTGCCGATACTGAGCTTCAACCCTACAAAGCTTGGTTAATTCATAAACATAACAACTGTTCGGTTTTATTGTATTAGGAATTAATTGGTTCTGTCTGTGCTAATTAACACACAAAAAACAAAGTAGATTCAGTACTCTTTTCATATAAAAATAATTCGCAACAAGCGATTTAGTTGGGCGGGGAGTTTATGTCTGAGGATAAAAAATTACATATTATTGAGGCGACGAATCGTGTTATCTATCGAATGGGTATTGCGGGTACGACTATGCGGAGAATTGCCGATGAAGCCGGGCTTAGCACGGGGGCGTTGTATCATCATTACAATAGTAAAGAAGAGATTCTTTATGATGCGATGGATCGCAGTCTATCCGTATCTACGAGAATTGCCGAGGAGGTACAGCAAGGGAAGTATAGCCGCGGGGAAGTTATTGAGCAAATCAGCGAGAATGTGAAAGATCGTTTTAACAAAATAGATGACAATCGAATGCAGTTCTATCTTGCCCAGGAAGCGATACTCGGGAACGAGGAAATCTCCAATCAATTGAAAGTTAAGTATAAGAAATGGATTGGTCATACCGAGGAGCTGTTACAACGATTGTACGAAAAACAACCCGGGAAATACAATAAAGCCATTGCCTCATTGCTGATTGGAGCTATTGACGGGATCGTTATGCAGACGCTGCTGGGTGTGGCGAATACGGATGATATTGAAGATATTTCCGAGGTATACCACAAGCTTCTTGTAGAAGGCATTCCGAAGCTGTTAGCAGCATGGGATGAATAACGCAGAGCGTGGCGGTACGGCTAATCCTTCTGCGTGTAATTCACAGAATGAAACTCCCCGCAGCTTGCTGCGGGGAGTTTCATTATACGTTTACTGCTGTATAAGCAACCTCATATTGTGCAGCTTCAATCCAGGTTCCTGTCTTAAAGTCTCTGCCCCGGACAAGCACTTTATCTCTATATACTTCCACATAGAAGCCTTGGCTGCCTGTCTTATGCTTATCTTCGTTTGTCCAAAGGTAGGCGACAGAAGCAGCATTAAACATCGTTGCCATCTCTCCATGGCCAGGGTGCATAGTGTTGTCTACCTCTAGCTCCCAATGGGTGTGACCAGTGAATAACAAGGTCTGGGGGTGTCTCGAAAGAATCTCTTTTAATTCCTTATCTTGAGTGACACCATACCAATCTTGTGATTCTAACGATCCAGCTACTGTATCTTTAAGCGGTTGATGCAGGAAAAGAAAGATAGGCTGATCCGGTGAAGCTTGCTCCCCAAGCTTATGCTCCAGCCAATCAAGCTGCTTAGAGGAAAGATGACAGAATTTAGGCAATCCTTTTTCTGTACCTAGAAAAATAAAATGATAGCCATTAATCCAGTGATCATGATAGGGTCCAGACATTCCAGTCTGTGACGTATACATCCCTAAGCGAGACTTCCAAATCCCGAGGCCTACATCATGATTACCTAAAGTGAAAGTAATGTCGGGCAAGTCAGCCTTATGTTGATTAATGATACGAAGCATTTCTTTATATTCAGCAGAAAAACCATGGTTTGTGACATCACCGATATGCATAATCCCACTGCTGCCTTTTCCATGTGCGGCTATATCACGGAGCGCCAGCTCAAAGTTAAGATTGTACTCATGATTTCGGTCAGCGGTGACATGCGTATCCGTGATGATCTGAAAGGTAATAACAGGCTTCTCTTCAGGTAATGTGTTCGCACTCATGTTTAGGCATCCCCCTTCATCGTATGAATCTATGAAACACTCTTGCTGTTCACTAGTGCGTCTTCCCGCTAATGTTCAGTCCTATGATCCCGGTTATGATAACGGCTATCCATAGTAGGGAGGACAGGGTTAGCTTTTCTTCGAAAAATAGGGCTCCTATGAAAGAAATGAGGATGATTCCCGCCCCTGACCATATCGCATAAGCAACGCCTACCTTAATAGAGGTGAGGGCATAATTCAGGGAGGTGAAGCTGGCTCCATAGAACAGGAACATGAGCACGGAAGGCCAGAGCTGAGTGAACCCCTGAGATATTTTCATTGAGATGGTCCCTGAGAGTTCGAACACAATCGCTAGCATCAGAAACATCCATGTCCAAATTCCTTCTATTTTCACAGGGAAGTAACCTCGATGCTGAGTTCAGCGTAAGATCGCACAATGAGATCTGCATCCGGGAGAATATGCGATGAAGCACTAATGTCTTCATTTTCAGTGATACCTATAGCTATCTGCACACCCGCTGCTTTAGCCATTCGCATATCCCCATTAGTATCACCGATAACTGCTGTGTGCGCGGGTTCAACGGCCAACCTTTCGCAGGCAAGCTGCACCATGTCGGGGAAAGGTTTACCCTGATCCACAAGGTCTGTTCCAATTACCTCGGAGAAATAGTGCCGTATGCCGAGCCATTGGAGATGTTTCTCTGCAGCATCTGTTTCATCTGCGGTCACCACGGCGAGAGGGATACCAGCACTCGCACACTCATCGAGAAAACGATGAATACCCGGCAACGAGTGAACGGGGCGTTTCTTTTCCAACATAACATCCGCTTCCAGACGGCACTGATGAACAAGCTCCATGGACTCCGCCCACGATAAACCTTGCAAATAACCCTGCCATGACAGGATGGCATAGAGATCACTCATAGTCCCCATAGCCAGGGGTCCGTTCCGATCATAATCGGTAATGCTTCCTTGGGAATTGTGTATAGTTCCCATTAATGCAGGGAGCTGTTCTTCTGGAATCTGTAGTCCTCTTTGCTTCATATCCTTCGTGAATCGCTCTAAAAAACACTCGCCCCAGCTGCCCCAGAGGGATACGAACTGGAGCAGCGTACCATCCTTGTCGAATAGAATAGCTGCTACAGCGTATCTGCCTTGTGGCGTGATGAGCTCAGACATGAACTCCACCGCCTTTATTTTAGTTTATCAAGCGCTGCTTGCGCTGTTTCCTGTGCTTCCTTAAGTGCCTGTGCTGCAGGAATATTCTCAATTTGCACCTTATCAGCGGCGATTTTCAGCGCATCGTTGATTTTGCCGCCAGTAGGATCTTGGAATGGTGCAGAGCCATGAGAAGCTTGCATCAACGGAACCTTAATCTGTGGATTGCTTTCACTGAATGACACAAACGCCGGGTCTTGCAATGCGGATTGGCGCACCGAAATATATCCAGTATTAATGGACCAAGAGGCAGTATTCTCGGCATTTGTGAAGTAGGTTAGCCATTTCATAGCCGCTTGTTTCTCACTGTCGCTTGCTTTAGATAGAATGCCGGCCATCAGTGCTTGGGCTACGGGTTTGCCCTCGCCAATCCCTGCCCAGCCTGGCTGCTCCATAGCAGAAACAATGCTAAAGTCGAGGTCACCTTGATCGCCACTGGAGCCGGTGTAGCCTGCGGATTGATTCTTCATTACATCATCAATTGTTTTGTACCAATATTCCCAGCCTTGACCCCCTGAATGAATCCGCATGATCTTATCCTCGTGGATCCATTTGCGGAACAAATCCCAGGTTTCGATCCACTCTTTAGAGTCGATCATGACTTGTTTCCCATCCTCGCTAAGAATAGTGCCTCCTTTGCTGAGCGCGGCATCAATCATGTTCCCTGAACCCCACATAGGCTCCCAACCGAAGAAGGTGGTTTTGCCGCCGTCTTTCACGGTCATTTTCGCAGCTGCGGCAGCTAGGTCTTCCCAAGTCTTCAATGTGCTCGCATCAATTCCGTTCTTCTCAAAAGCATCTTTGCGATAGTACATAATCTGTGTTGTTCCATACATCGGCAGGAAGTATTGCTTGCCATCAACCTGGCCCTGATTTAGAAAGGTTTGGACAAAATCCTCTTTATTAAAATCTGGCTGCAATGCCATAAGCTCATCTATCGGAGCGAAATATCCTTTGCGGGCCCAATCTACATTTGAGGAGAGAGCAGCAGCAGGCACTTTTCCTGTAGCAATGGCCGCTTGCAGCTTCTGCTCGGTTTCAGTGTAGTCTGCCTGCGCGATACCTTTGACAATGACCTCTTGCTGGGAGGCATTAAATTTCTGAATCAGTGCCTCCATATTCTCACCAAGCTTACCGCCGAGACCATACCAGAACTCAATCGTTACCGGTGCATTTTGTGTAGGTGCAGCCTCTGCGGAGGGGGAGGAAGAAGCTCCATTTGCCGCTGTAACATTATCTGTACTCGCATTTCCTCCACAAGCTGTTAACATTGTAAATCCGGCAACCAAAGATAGGGCGGACAGTCTCTTCAATACGTTCATCATCATTCTCCTCTTATTAAATAGAATAGTTAGCTTATCCTTTGCTGGAACCAGCGGTCATGTTGACGCTTTGCATGATCGTTTTCTGAGCTAGTAGAAATACTAGCAGCAACGGGGCGATGGTGAATGCGCTAGCGGCCATGATCAGCGGCCATTTCAATCCATAAGCACCTCCTTGAGTGAAGAAACTACGCAGACCGGCCGAGACCAGCTGTAGATTAGGATCTTTGGTGATGAGCATTGGCCAGAAATAGTTATTGTACTGATCAATGAAGGTGATCAGGGCTAGCACAGCAAAGGAAGACCGTGTAATGGGTACAAGAATGGTCCAGAGAATCCGCATATGCGAGGAACCATCCACTTCTCCAGCCTCTACCAGCTCATGGGGAACCTGAAGGAAGGCTTGCCGAATTAGAAAGATGGAGAAGACACTTACACAGTTAGATAGAATCAACCCGGCATATGAATCCAGTAGATGAAGCTGGGACAATACCAGATATCCGGGAAGATAAACGGCGGTGGCAGGGACCATATAGCCGAAAAGAATGACACCTGCGAACAGCCCTCTGAAGCGGAATTTCATATGCGTAAGCGCATAGGCCATCATCCCGGAATTTATCACCTGCAAAATAACAATAGAGACGGCGACAAATACGCTATTGCCCATATATCTAAAGAAAGGGGCTTCGTGCCAGGCGGCTGAAAAGTTACCCCACAGCGGCTCTTTCGGCCAGATCGTCGGCGGAGACTGCCAGATTTCATCATTGGTTTTTAAGGCGCTGGTGACCATCCAATAGAAGGGGAAGGCCATGATCAGTGCAATAGCTGCAAAAAATAGATGGCGGGCCAGTTTGCCCACTCGTACGGTCGTTGCATTCATCAGTCGATCTCCTTTACAGCAGTAGTTATTGATAATGGGTTGTCCGTTTACTAACCTCTAGTGAGATTACGGAGAGCAGCATACATATAAATACCAGAATCATTGCGACACTAGAGGCTTCTCCAATCTGAAAGGCTTCAAAGGCAGACTGATAATACATATAGAGCAGGGTACGTGTTGATCCCGACGGTCCACCTTGTGTGAGTACGTTAATCTGGTCGTATGCCTGTAAGGCACCGATGATCTGTACGATGAACAGAAACAGTGTCGTTGGCGAGATTAGCGGTAAAGTAATACGGCTGAATTTTTGAACAGCATTTGCTCCATCCAGTTCAGCGGCTTCCAGCAGATCGGTAGGGACATTGCGTAGTGCCACCAAGTAAAAAATCATCGCCCAGCCTACCGATTTCCATATCGTCACGAGCAGAACGCCGAGCAGTGCCCATTTAGGATCTTGAAGCCAGCCGATTTTTTCTAGACCGAATAGATCAAGTACAGTATTGGCAAGACCGATTTCAGGTTCGTAAATCCAGGACCAGACAATGGATACCGCCACGGTCGGCGTGACCCAAGGGGAGAAAAGAAGTACCTGATAGAGGGTGGAGCCTTTCAGCTTCCCATTCATCAGGAGTGCTAGTCCAAGTCCGATCAGAATAACGGGCAGTACACTTCCCGCACAGAATAACAAGGTTACTCTTAGCGCTTTATAGAAGGCGGGATTGCTGAACAGATCCAGATAGTTGGTTAGTCCGACAAAGGTTTTCTCGGGGCTCATGAAGTCCCACTCAGTAAAGCTGAGATAAAATACATAAAGTAATGGCGCGAGCCAAAATACCACGAATGGAATCATTGCCGGCAAGGTGAAGAGCACCGGTTTCAACTCACCTATAAATCTTGTGCGTTTCATTATTCTGTCGATACCCCATTCCATCTTCTGTTTTTTGCGGTATAATTCTGAGGAAAGCTCCTCCGTTCAAAAAAAATTGTACACTCATCGAGCAGCTGCGTGGTCAAGCGGGCGTAAAGATCGATGCGAGATTATGTAAAAATTTAAGAGATTAGCGAAAGTAGTTGCTATTTTGTGTAAAATAGAAGGTAGATTCTAAGTGGAATGAAGGTGCAGCTATGAAACAGGTAGCCTTTGGTGAAGAGAATAGAGACTTATCTCCACGCGAGCAGCTGCTGCGTCCGATGATTGATGCAATTGCTCAGACGATGGACTTATATGGTGCCAATTACTCATTCGGGCAGCTGTATGGAATTATGTTCTTTGAAGACCGGCCGATGACGCTTGAAGAGATGAAGAATGTGATGAATATGAGTAAGAGTAATATGAGCTATGGAGTCCGATCTTTGATGGCTTCCAAAATGGTGACCAAGCTGGAGGAGAAGCGGGAGCGAAAGGATCTGTATGCAGTGGAAACAGATTTTTTTCAGACCTTTAAGAACTTTTTTGGAATGAAGCTGCAGCGGGAGATTGATGTCATGAGGCAAGCCTTGGATGTTGTTATTCCTGAGCTGGAGGGATTGGTTCATGCCGTGGATACGCCTGAGGAGGAGCGGCAATTCTGCCTGAAGGATCTGGAGAAGCTGGAGCATGCCGTTCAATATTATGATTGGCTGCAGCAGTTTGTGGACGAGCTAGGGGAAGAAAATTACTTTGTAGACAAGAGAAGGTCCTAGACCGTCTACAATTACACATAGATGTACATAATTATATATAGATCTCCATGTGAGGGAGGTGTTCCTTAAGCCAGTTCAGGCTTAGGGTTCGCCTCCTATTTTTATGATAAGAAACAAAATAAAAAAGAAAATGTAACCAAAAGTAGGTGGAACTGTCACCAAATATGTAGTTACATAGTGAATAAAAGATCTTTTTAAGGAGATTCAGAGATTGCATACGAAAAAATATATGATACTTTTAGTCATTGTTCTGCTAATAAGTCTTGCTGCTATTTTCAACAATCAACACGAGTCTTCTGCAGTTACTATAGATGTGAACGGTCAAATCATTAAGACAGTAGCTACATATCCGGGCTCGCCTGATGAGCTAATGATTCCCAAGGCTGCAGCAGAACAGGCCCTTAATATGCATATCGGCTGGCAGAAGCAGGGGGCACTTCCGAAAGGTATTTACTATAGAGACCATGTAGCTGTGCTGATGTACCATCATCTTTCAGAGAAGCCAATGCCGCAGTTTCCTTGGATCTTATCTGCCGATCGGTTTGATGATCAAATGAACCTGCTGAAGCAAGAAGGGTTTCACGTGATTACGATGGAACAATACCGTGAATTTATGCTGAATGGAGGCACGGTTCCAGATAATGCGGTGCTGCTGACTTTTGATGATGGATATGAGAGCTTTTATGAGTTGGCTTTTCCTATTCTCAAAAAATATGGCTATACGGCAGTGAATTTTGTTATCGTATCTACGATTGATCACCCAGATCCGAATAGTGTGCCGAAGCTCAATTGGGAGCAGATGCGGGAAATGAAGCGGGACGGAATGGGATTCTATAGTCACACGTACGATTTACACCATTATGGTATCGTGGATGCTGAGGGTGGGGAGCGGCCAGCCGCCAGTGCTTTGTTATATATCGATGATGAGAACAGAAACGAAATGAATACGGAGTACTACAGCAGAGTTACTCGTGATTTAGCCAAGGCGGAGCAAAGACTGAAGGAAGAGCTGGGGAATACCGATTCAGCGATTGCCTTTCCTTATGGATCATACAATGACCGATTGCTATCGGCATGTGATTCACTCGGAATTTCGCTAACATTTAAAATCCAGGATGGGATCAATGCGAGAACGGACCGGAATGCCTCCCGGATCAACGGGGGAAGTCAGAGTCTAACTGCAGTCCAAACTCTTGAGCAGGTTAAACATATAGATTCACCTATGGAATTAACCTTGAATAACCAAAGAGTAGCTCTGATAGGAAGTGCGCCCGAAATGAGGAAAGGGACCCTGATGGTTCCGTTTATACAATTATGCAAGGATCTACATATTGATCTCAACTACGATCAGAAGAGTCGAATCGTTAAGTTAATGAACACAACGGGAGGCTCATAAACGGCTAAGGAAATGTATGGAATGGATATCAGCTTTCCCTATGTTCATTAGGAGTTTACAAAAAGTGAGAAATTTCGCCAATTTGGGCGAATCACTAGTTGCTATAAGTGAATTCCTTACTGTAGACTATAATTAGAGTACTAATTGGTAGGCGAATGGAGAGAACAGATGGAAGTATTTAAGCGTTATTACGCGAATTTAACGGTCCGGCGTTTTTTTATTTTGGGGCTGGTTGCCCTGCTGCTATTCAGTATTAGAGATATGCTCAATTTAGTACTGTTAACATTTCTGATTGCTTATGTAATGAACAGCTTTCAGGTGCTGCTCACGAAGCGAATCAATAAATATGTTGCGGTCAACAGTAAAGTCATTATTGTTATTTTGTATTTAGCTCTGATTGCTCTGATCGTAGTGACCTTAGTGAATTATTTACCGAAGGTCTTCACACAGATAAAGCAGTTAACTAATTTTCTGACCAGTTTAACCCCTGCAAACATTCCGCAGAACGAAATCGTGCAGTATTTATTTGCCCAGCTTAAGGATTTGAACTACCAGTCTTATGTGAAAGATGGTCTTGAATACGTCCTGAAAATAAGTAATTGGGGCACAAGCTTCGTATTATCCACCATTCTGAGCTTTGTCTTTATCCTTGAGAAGAACAGAATTGTCAGTTTCACTGCCCGTCTTAAAGAGAGCAAGATTTCCTGGTTCTATGTTGAGCTTGAGTATTTCGGTAGAAAATTCATCTCATCGTTTGGTAAAGTGATCGAAGCGCAAATTCTGATCGCGCTGTTTAATACATGCTTTACGGTGATTGGACTCTGGATCTTAGGTTTTCCGTATCTATTCGCCTTATCGATTATGATCTTCCTGCTTAGTTTGATTCCAGTTGTAGGCTTTGTGATCTCCTTAATACCACTTTGTATTATTGGTTACAACATTGGTGGTATAGCAATGACGATATATGTATTGGTTATGATCGCCATACTACATTTTGTTGAGGGTTACTTCTTAAATCCAAAACTGATGTCATCCAAAATGAACCTGCCTATGTTCTACACTTTTATCGTACTTCTCTTCTCTGAGCACTATATGGGCGTATGGGGTCTAATTCTCGGCATTCCAATTTTTGTATTCTTCCTGGATATACTGGAGATCAATAGAGATAACAAGATAGAGACTTAGGAATTCAGTTTAATAGCGTTGAATATACGAAGAGGGTGATCCGATAGCCATTCAATGGCTTTCGGATCACCCTCTTTATTTAAATATAAGAATTTATAATCTCCAAGCTATATATTATCCTTATATTTCTCGCATAAACGCTTACCGTCCATTAGGGACGCCCAAGGCGTTATAGCTTGGGCGCGGAGAAATGTTGTACGGCCAATGTATGTATCTTTCTTAGCCGAAAGAAGTGAGAACGCTCTCCGTAACGATGTCCCTCAGCTCCGCTTTGTGTGCTGCATACTGCTCGGCTGTAATATTTCCGGAAGCTAGTCGTGAATCTAGCTGTTCCGTTAGCTGGGTTACCTGTAGATCGATCACATCTTCAATATCTGTGTTTTGTTCTATTGCAATATCTTGAAGTGATTTGCCGTCATATAAGGCATCGTACAGATCATCATCTGTGGGTTGGTTAAGGGCTTTCAATAATAATTCGTCTTTATCCGCAACACTTGTGGTGGACCATTGAGTTGACGAGCTTGCGTTAGCAGTAAGGCTACTCCAAGCATTTCCGAAAGACATTACTATAACTACGGTTCCTACTATAATCACTCTTTTTATATCCATTAGAGTCCTCTTTTCTTATTTTACGAATAACGTTCTATGGTTTCTGTTGAAAGTGTCTGTGATGGTTGTGGTTTAACTTATTTCTATTATAACCCGGAAAGCTGAGCTGAAGCTTAAACAATATTTAAGATAACCTAAAGATTTAACATTGAAATGATATAGCGATAATATACCCCTAGTATAATTTCCAGATGATCTAAATTGCATATTTATGCAGAAGGGTCACAATCAAACTTACGGGGAGTGTTCGGAGTTTTGAGAATAACAGCAAAAGCTAAACGTTTTCTATCCAGCGTAATTGCAAGTAGTCTGATGTTGGGGATCATGGTTCCAGCAGGATATGCGGAAGAACAGCAGCCGGATACGGAGCAGACATCTTCCGAATTAGGAGCACATTTTGATGAACAGGTTGAGCTCAACACGCTTTTAAGTCAACCGACTGTAATGACAGATGTATACGCGACACCAACCAATCCAGGCTCTTTACTTATTACAGAGGTTGTTCCAGATACTAAAAATGTAAAAGGCGCGGATGGTAGCTCTATAGATGGTTACGAATTTGTTGAGGTTTACAATAATACGGACGAGCCGGTTAACTTTAAGGATTATTATTTCTTTTATAATGACAAAGATACTTGGACACCAAACGGCGATGCGGTCATACCGGCGCATGGAAATATCGTCTTCTGGATTATGAACGGCAATAATCTGAGTGTTCCTGCCGAGGATTTCATCAAAAACTTTAATCCTTCTGCATCTCTTCAGGAAGGTGTAAACCTGTTCCGTATTAACGGTGGCGGTGGTATGGCCAACGCTTCTGCGCGCAACTTACAAATTAAAAGTAAAGCAGGAGATGCTCTTATTGTCTCTGCTTCTTATGGAAAAGAACAGGTGAAGGAAAACAACGGGATTTTCTATAAGTATTCGCAATCCGACAGCTCTATGATGAGTCTCATGGCGATTTCGGGAACGGTTGCGGCTACACCAGGAACCGTAGATCCAGAGCAACTGCCTGAGCTAGTACCTGGAGACAAGCAACCGGTAATTGAACACCACTCGCAGAGCAGTGTGGATCCAGCGGATCTTCCCGTCACCGCGAAGATTACGAACCTAGAGATTGGACCAGACGGAACGCTACCGGTAGTGAAGTTGCAATACGGCTCTCCTTCTCAGGTGAAAGATACGGTAATCACCATGACCTCAAAAGGCGAGGGGGAATATACGGCCGTGATTCCTGCGGCTGCACTGGAAGAACCAGAACTGCACTACAGCATTCGTGTAAACAATGTAACAGAGAGCTATTCTGTTCATGTGAACCTGCCTGCATTCGATTCGAGTAATGTGCCGCCGCTGTTAATTACAGAGCTGCTGCCAAATTCGACGAATGTAAAAGGTACGAGCAGCGATGCTTTTGAATTCATTGAGGTATATAACAATACTGATGCACCGATTGATTTTAAAAACTACAAGATCTATTATCGCTATCCTGATAAAGGCAATGCTTCCGATGTGAAGTGGCCCTCTACGAAAGAGAGTTTTGTAATTCCTGCACAGCATTCCGTAGTGTTTTGGGTTATTAATAGTGCTAACAGTACATACACCGCTAGTGATTTTAATGCGGAATTCAACACTAATTTGATGGATGGCACGAATCTCTTTCAAATCAAAAGCGATGGGATGGCCAACTCTGGCCGCCGGGCCGTCGTAATCAAAAGTAATACCGAGAAAGAAATCTCCTCTGCGTATTATGATGCTGATCTTACCTATGATGGTGGGGCTAAAGGTGACGACACCAAAGAAAATAAAGCCCTTCTATACAAGTATCCTGTGAATGGGCAAAGTAAAATGCTCAAGATTAGCACAGGATCAGCGGTTCCGTCACCAGGGCAGGTAGATGTTGCACTGCTTCCTAACACACCGATCCATGTGGATCCGGATACCGAAAATCCGACGGTAAATGATCTGACTGCTGTAACGGAGATTGATCAGTCGATGAGTCTGGATTTGAAGGCTTTCGCGGATGACAATAAAGCTGTTACGTCTGTAGAAGTAAGGGTAGCTTCGGATAAGCAGCCTGATTTTGTCAGCCATAATTTATCCCAAGACTTTAACGATAGCTTGTATCATTATAAATTGTCGTCTGCTGATTTGATCGGCAGAAATGAAATACAGTATTATTTCGTCGTTTCCGATGGCACAAATGAGACTGAATCTCCGGTAATGAAAGTGAAAATTACGGGTGGTCCAGATCAATCATCACTTCGTTTGAATGTGAAGGATGGGCAATTCATTAATGGCTCTATGACGGTAAAAGGAACCTCTGCTACCGCAAAGGCTGATGAAGTGGGCCTGAGCATCGACAATAAGGTGCTTGGCAATAACGAGGTATATGCCGCGCTTGAGAATGATGCTTACTTTGTATTTGATGCGAAGAATGTAGATTATTATTTCAAAAACGGTATCACCATGGGACCAGAAGAATTAGGGGATGCGAGTATTCTATACACCTTTATGGACCCGATTACTACGTATACGACATTGACCTTCCCGATCTCCTCTGCCGCTTTGCAAGTGGGCAAGGATAATGTGATCTACATTCGGGCGGGCTCTAAATCATCGCCTTTTGACCCTCGTCCCGAGGAGAATAAAGATGATTTTGAAGTAAAGAATGTGCGCCTATTACTTGCAGACGGTACTGAAGTTTGGGACCCTGCTTATGCAGAACGTGATAAAGAAATTAAGATGGGGGACAGCGCAGGTAAGCATGAATCCATCGGCTTCCGGTTCGATCTGAAATCTGATTTGTTCCGTTCGAAGGCTTATAACTGGAATACTACAGAAGTAACGGACGGAGAACATAAAGTAACAGTGACCGAAGGTGGATCCAAGGTATCGTCAAACGTAGTTGTAGACAACACGCCACCATCTATTAAAGCATCGATTGAAGATGGAAAAACTTATCGTGGTAATTTCGTAATTACTGCTGAGATCAAGGATACTTACGCAGGTGTAGATAAAGTTAGCGTGAAGCTGGACGGCAATGTTATTGAACTGCCTTATGCTACTTCATCCGGAAAGTTGTCCGGTGGAGACCATACGCTTTCTATCACCGCATTGGATAAGATAGGTAATCAGGTGGAAAAGGTAATTACATTCCACGTACCGAATGAAAATCCATTTGCACCACTCCTGATCTCACCTCAGAACTGGGAGATTGGTGTGGGCACGAATCCAACTTTGAAGGTTAAGGTTGAAGATCCTAATCAGGATAAGATGGATGTTACCTTCTATAGAGGCTTCAAGTACGATGGTAACCATCCAGAGCAAGGTTTTACTGGATTTAAGAACGCATCGGATACAGAACCGCCGAAGCAATCCGTTCCTGCGGGCGAAAAAGCGCTTAGCAGTGACGAATACAGCAAAATAAGTGCAGTTGACGGACAGTACTTAATTAACGATGCGGTTGAGCAATTCCCATATCAGCGCTATGAAATTAAGCTGGATGAATCGGTGAAGGCTTCAGATCGTGTGGATATTGAATGGAAGGGTAATTCACTTCCAGGTCGTAAAGTAAGTCTCTACGCGTGGAGTCCTGCTGAAGAGAAGTGGATACTGCTGGATCATTTGATTGCTGGTACTGAGGATTTTGAACTGAAATCTACGGTGACTGTTGGAGAATTCGCTAGCGGACATAGCATTGCTGTCATGGTTCAGGATGAGATTGCGTCCGCGACTAAGACTGCACCTACAGTTACGCAGGATACCTATGATTTTTCTTTTGTATGGATGTCTGATACGCAATATTATTCTCAAAGCTACCCTTACATTTATCAGAAAAATGTAAAGTGGATTGCCGACAATAAGGATAATTTGAACTTGAAATATGTAATTCATACCGGAGATGTAGTGGACAAATCCTATCAGGAATATGAATGGGAAGAAGCCGATCGGGATATGAAGGTACTTGAGGATGCAGGTATTCCATATGGTGTTCTTGCGGGTAATCATGATGTAGGCCATCAAACCGGAGATTACACGAAATTCTGGCAATACTTTGGGGAATGGAGATTTAAGGACATGCCAACCTTTGGCGGATCCTATGACAACAACCGGGGCCATTATGATTTAGTATCTGCGAACGGAAATGACTTCATTATCGTATATATGGGCTGGGGACTGGCTGAAGAAGAAATTGAATGGATGAATGAGATCGTTGCTCGTTATCCAGAACGTAAAGCGATTCTTTGTCTTCATGAATACCTGCTCGTATCTAATAACCGCGCACCGATTGCCGATACGATCTTTGAAAAGGTTGTAAAACCTAACAAGAACGTAATCGCAGCTTTGTCCGGTCATTATCATGATGCGGAGCTTAAGGTAGATGAGTTGGATGATAATGGAGATGGCATTGCGGACCGCAGTGTATATCAAATGCTGGCAGATTATCAAGGTGCCGAAGAGGGTGGACTTGGTTATATTCGTCTGCTTCAGTTCGATATAGCTAACAACAAGCTTCGTGTGAAGACTTATTCGCCTTACTTGGATGATTATAATTATTATGATGAAAATGAGTTCCCTGGCAAAGATGAGTTCGTACTAGATCTCGATCTGCAGCCTGTAACCAAACGTGTAGCTACCGATTACATTGGAGTTAAGGTTTACAGTGATCAGACAATCGCGACCCAACAGCAAGTAGAGAGCGGTACGGAGACTCAGGTCACTTGGAGTAAGCTTAATCCAGAAAGCTACTACCAGTGGTATACAAAAGTCGAGGATGATAACTCTGGTAGTGTGCTTTCAGACATTTGGGGCTTCTACACTGGAAAAGAGGATGTAAGACCGACGCCGACCCCAGAGGTATCGCCATCGCCAGAAGTGACGCCGACACCAGCACCAGAGGTGACATCGGCACCTCCAGTAGTTTTACCAGTGCCAACAGTGACTCCAACGCCTACAGCCACACCTGGAGGGGGAAAAGGAAACATTGAACTGGCATTAGGAAGTAATGGAACGTATACAGCTGATCCGTCAGCCTTGAAGAAGCTGATTGAGGAAGCTACGACAGGTGGAAATATCAAGATTAGCTTAGGCGGAGGAGCTTTGACTCAAGATCAGTTTAAACTTGCACTTGATGCAACGAGCATCCAACAGGCTGCCGACAAGAAGCTGAATCTGAATATTGTATCTTCCAGCGTTACATTAAGCGTACCAACAAGCTCTTTACCAGCGATCCCGGCCGGAAGTGACATGCTGCTGCTGAGCGTTGATACAACTACGACAGCTGTACAAAGCAATGTCGCTGGAATGAGTCCATCCAAGACAACCGTGACGCTGAACCTCAGTACCACAGCAGGCGGCAAAGAAACGGCTATTCATCAGTTTAAAGGTGCTGTTACGATTACCCTGACGCTGACGAAGGAACAGCTTGCTAAGCTTGATACAGATTTTGCGGGTGTCTATTATGTAAATGGCAGTATCTTGGAATATTTGGGTGGAGTGTTTAAAGGCAATACCGTTACCTTTACAACAGATCATTTCTCTTCCTTCGCGGTACTGGAATACCATAAGCAATTTAGTGATACCGCTGGTCACTGGGCAGAGCCGTACATTTCCAAGCTGACGGCTAAGCATGTGATTAAGGGTATCGACGATACGCACTATGGTCCACAAGCGAATGTAACCCGTGCAGATTTTGTTACACTAGCCATTCGTTCACTCGGATTGAATGAGACAAGTGAAACTACGGGGAATGGTGCTTTTGCAGATGTATCAGAAGATGCTTATTATGCATCATCGATAGATAAAGCTGTCCAGCTTGGACTTATCCAAGGCAGTGATGGCAAGTTCCGTCCTAAAGATGCAATTACACGTGAAGAAGCGGCTGTTGTCCTGCAGAAATTGATACAATACAAAGCTGGAGTGCAGTCTTCCATTGCTGCTACTGCAAGCTTTAAGGATATGAACAGCGTATCAGAGTGGGCGAAGCAAGCGGTAAGTGAATTGAAAGCTAAGGGAATCCTTGACGGTAAGGGCGACAATCATTTCGATCCTCGTGGCAAAGTAACCCGTGCTGAAATTGCAAAACTGTTATATGGAATAATCAATTTATAAGAATAGTATGGCAAAGGCAGGCAGAGGTAACTCTGGCCTGCCTTTGTCATTTTTTGCACTCTATATTCCTTTTCTTCTAGCAAAGCAGGAAATTCTTACTATTCATATGATTTTTCATATATAATATTTTTGAATAAATTTTTAATAGACATAATCTAGCTTCCTGCTGGCAGTCATAATGATATCTTTCGTTGTTACACTAGTTATTCACGATGATCCGGCAGTTATTCTCCTTGTTTACGGCACTTCTTCCAATTGGCGCAGGAATGGGTATTCATCCATGATTGCTTATATTCCTTATTCTGTTATCCACTGCCCCCTTCTTCTTTGCTTATCAATTACCAACGTATTTGAACGCTTATTATAGCGCTGGCTCGGACTCATTCCATAATACATAGATTGGAGAAACGAACCTTGAGAGTAAAGTTAGCACATATTTTGCTTCTACTTACGGTGATTTTTGCGGTTCTACTGTATAGAGGGAGTCTTGACTCCATTGATCATCTGTTACAAGACCGCGTGATGCAGCACGAGCGGTCTGTGGATACTACGATTGCTATCATCGGGATAGACGATCAGAGCTTGGAGGACTTTGGCAGCTGGCCGTGGAGCAGAAATGTTCATGCACAGCTGTTAGATACGCTCTCCGAGGGACATCCAGCAGTGATCGGTTTTGACCTTACGTTCCCTGTAGGCTCGGAGGACCCGGAGGCGGATACAGAATTCGCTGCGGCTGTGGCCCGTGCGGGGAATGTAGTTTTGCCGGTATATGGCACATTTGCGCCAAATACCGAGCAGGGAAAGATCGAAGCGCTGGAGCTATCCCAGCCGTTTGAGGCTTTGCGGAAGGCTGCGGCTGCAACCGCCCATATCAATACTATTACGGATACTGATCGAGTGGTGCGTAAGGCTCTTTATTCTTTTGACTATGAAGGGGAGTCTATTCACAGCTTGTCATGGACGGTCTACCAGAAATATCGAGAGGCGATGGGGGACACTGCTGATCCGCAGAAACTCCCACTGGATGACTTTGGGCGCTTTTATATCCCTTATTCAGGTGGCAATGGCGACTTTGAGGAGATTCCTTATTCGGCGGTTCTTAGCGGAGAGGTTCCACCATCTTATTTTGAGAATAGAATTGTGCTTATAGGGCCCTATGCTACAGGGTTTAAGGATGACTTCCTAACACCAATTAGCGGAAAAAATACGTTATATGGTGTGGAAATTCATGCAAATATCATTCAATCTCTACTGGACGATAATTATAAGCGGGTACTGGATTGGAAGTGGAACGAGGTAGTGTTGCTTTTTGTTGCGCTCCTAGCCTATCTACTATTCCGTAAAGTGAAGATGCTATATTCCTATGTGGTCATTGTGGTCATCATTGCCCTTCTTATCTTTGCAGGTCGTTTTTTCTATGACCAAGGGATAGTAATTTCACTGGGTTATGTGATTCCCTTTCTAATCGTTAGTTGTATTATCGTAATAGCTTTTCAATATTTAGAAGAACTGATGGAGAAACGTAGAGTTACGGATATTTTTGGTCGATATGTTGCCCCGCAGGTTGTCGATCAAATTCTCAAGAACGGTAAAGAAGGGCTGAAGCTGGGAGGAAGCCGCAGAGAGCTAACCTTGTTATTCGTTGATATTCGCGGGTTCACTCCGTTGTCGGAGGCTGCTGAACCAGAGGAGATTGTTGAGATTTTGAATGAGTATCTGGATCTGACTGCGGGTTGTATTTTTAAGTATGATGGCACGCTGGACAAGTTTATCGGGGATGCCACGATGGCGATCTTTAATGCTCCATTGCTGCTGGAGGATCATCCAATGCAAGCGGTGAAGGCGGCGTGGGCGATGAAGGAAGGCTCGGCTGCGGTGGAACAAAAGCTGTTCGAACGGTTTGGTCTTGTAGTGAAATTCGGTATCGGGGTGCATACTGGTCCAGCTGTATTCGGGAATATCGGCTCCAAGACCCGGATGGATTATACAGCGATTGGCGACACCGTCAACACGGCAGCCCGTCTGGAAAGCAATGCGAAGCCTGGACAAATCCTCATCAGTGAGGCTACCTACGCTTTTGTAAAAGATAGAGTATCAGCCGTTTCATTAGGAGAGATCAAGGTAAAGGGCAAGGAACAAGGAATCAGTGTCTATGAACTGGAGGGATTGAGATGAGGTCGTTAAAGCTTACACTGTCGTTTATGCTGTTGTTCAGTATTCTTTGGCCAGCAGTTGTCACAGAGGCGAAGGATAGCGTCAAAGTTGGGAAAATAACTGCGGTCTCAGGCAAGTCTGAAGTGAAAAAGAGCGGTGGAACGAAGAAATTCAACGCTTTTAAAGGAATGGCGATTATCCAAGGTGATACGATTATAACAGGCAATGATGGGCAAATTAGCCTCGATCTTGATGCTAACAAAGAAGTTACGATCGGAGCTAGCACTACGCTTACCATTAGCCAATTAGTAGAAAGCGCAAAGGCATTGGGTGGGAAAACAAGCCTGAAGCTGCAAAACGGGCAAGTCCTGATCAAGGTGAAAAAGAAACTGGATGGCGATTCTCGCTTTGAGATTGAGACACCAACGGCTATTATGGGCGTTATGGGTACAGAGTTTTTTGTTAGCGTTAATAGCCAAGGTAACGTAGTCCTTAATAATGGGATAGGGAATAACGGCGATTATCTGGGAGTTCTGGAAGGAACAGTTCATGTAGTTTCGACTATTGATCCCACGCTGATTGAGCGTATGATAACAGCCTCCCAGCAGTTAATTATGGAGAATCAACAATGGATAGAGTCGCAGTTGTCCCTAAATGCATTACCACAATTTGCGCTAGAGCAGCATTTGAAATATCTGAACGAAGAAGAGGTATTGGAATTCGAATCGGCTAAGAAAAAAATCGAGCAACTACTCGAGCAAATCAAAGCCACTATGCCCGTTCACTCAAGTCCGCCTATTCCAACAATTCCACCTCAGATTCACTATGATCTATCTAGTTCAGCTCCCTTAGATATGACGAGACCAACACCGCCGATGAGACCTACACCAACGCCGACACCGGAGCCGACGTCAACACCGACGCCGGAGCCAACAGCAACGCCGACGCTGGAACCAACACCAACGCCGACACCAACGGCAACGGCAACGCCAACACCAACACCAACGGCAACGGCAACGGCAACACCAACACCAACACCAACACCAACACCAACACCATCGCCGGTACCAACACCGGAGCCAACACCAAAGCCACTAGGTGCGCCTGAGTTAGACCAGCAGGAATTTAGAGAACATATCTATGACTATCTCGTCCGTGATAATGAGATTGTTTTGCCGTTTACTGCACCATTAGTCTTTAATATCACAGATGACTCTAATCCTAATGCTGCGAGGGATGGGGTGAGTGTTACTTTGAATCAAAGTGAGGACAAGCTCGATTTAGGTGAGGTATATATTCGAGAGAATAAGCTTCACATTCAGCTGCGTGAATCACTTCCTTATAGCTCTTTCGTTCAAATCAAGGTGAACGGCGGTTTGTTAAAGAATGCCCTTTCCGGGGGTGAAGTACAGGAAGAGGATCAACTGATAGCAGATGGCGGTTTTACCTACAAGGGAATGATCACTCCGAGTTATTTTAACCATACTGGCCCTATAGGTGAAGGTGAAGCACCAGAATTTATCATCCATTCGCTGGGTTATGATGTAGGGGAGATTAGATATCATTATGAATATTCTGAGGGAGATCCATCTTCACTAGAAGATACAGATTATGTACTGGAGCGGAACGGTGAGAATACCTTTGTGCTTAAACTTACTCCGGAGTTCTTGAATGGATTATTTCCCGAACCTTATATCGTTACCATTCCTCTCGTGAGGAATGAAGATACAGAAAACGGCCCTGTTGAGGTAGTAGTAGACAACCTCCAGATTAGATTATCTTTGTTATTTTAAAGGCGCAATAACCTTCGAGAGGAGAACAAACATAATGAAAAAGGAACTCATCTCCATCGTTTGTGGATTTATGCTCATAAGCGCAGTGCCATCTAGCATCGTTACCGCAGAGGCAGTACAACCCGTAAGCGGCAACGTTCAAGGGAGTATAAATCAGAATATCTCTTCTAACGCTGTACTCTCTCTTAAACAGCCATGGGGATTGACTGCTGTATCTGGCAGCAATGATCTCATTATCGTACAGTCCGGAAGCGGTACTATCAGCAAGTGGAGTAATGGTGAGCTGCAGACAGTGGCTGGACAAGGTGCAGAAGGATATATCGATGCGAATAGTGCAAAGGCCTTGTTTAATCATCCGACGTATACCGCTGCTGACAGTAAAGGCATTATCTATATCAGTGATACCGACAATCATGTCATCCGTAAAATTAAGAATGGAGAAGTATATACCTTCGCAGGAACGGGAGCGGCTGGCTATAAAGATGGACAACCCAATACCGCGCAGTTTAACGCGCCGGGTGGATTGGCAATAGACAATAATGACAATGTATATGTAGCCGATACGCTGAATCATGTGATTCGCAAAGTTACACCGGAAGGTATTGTGACTACTTTTGCAGGTCAGCAGGGTAATATTGGTGCTTATTTAGATGGTTCGGTAGCTTCGGCCAAATTTAATGAGCCCGTGGGTCTTGTGTTCGATGAAACCGGTAATCTCTATGTGGCTGACAGTGGGAATCAGATGATTCGATTGATTAAAGGCAATATGGTTGAGACCTTTGCGGGCAAAGCAACGACAGTTGATCCAGTGACTGGATATATGGCTGGAGGGTTCCGCAATGGAGATCGTCTGTCTGCGCTGTTCCATCGTCCTCGTGGACTCGCCTATGCCGATGGAGTCTTGCTGATTGCTGATAGTCTGAACCATAGGGTTCGGGCCATTCAGAAAGATGGAAGAGTCATCACAGTTGCAGGGCAGGGCACCTTGGGAGATCAAGTTGGAGCATTGGATAAAGTGATGTTTAATCAGCCTTCCGGTGTTGCGTTTGCTTCCGGGAAATTGTATGTGACGGATACGCTGAATAACAAGCTGAAGGTATTGAGTCTCGATTTGCAAGCCCTTAAGCCACTGCGTAGCGAGGGTGATCTGCTCGATGCAGTCTCGCTACTACCAGCGGGTAAGGACATGCAAGTATGGTTGGACGGAGTACAGGTGAAATTGAATACTAACAATCTACCACTTGAGCAATCCGGCAAAATTTATTTACCGGTTAGAGCGCTATTTAGCGCATGGGGAGCGGACATTCGTTGGGATTCGGCAAGCAAAGAGACGATGATTAGCAAAGGGGAGTGGACACTTTCCCTAAAGCCAGATGCAAGCCTTAATGTGCAAAACATAAAGGGCACTTTATATGTGGCAGCTGAATATTTGCCGACGGTTTCAGCTTTTATGCAGGTTTATGATGAGGACAGTCACGCAATTGTACTGGAAAGTGGTCAATAATGGTTCGTTATTATAAAAGTTAAGGCTGTCGAGAAAAATCTCGACAGCCTTTTTTTATGACGACAATCCTTCAACGACTTTATCAATATTCCATTTAATCATCTTAATGTATGTGTCGCCTTCTTCGCCTTTCTTAGCTAAAGAATCGGTGAAAATCTTAGAATGTATCGGTACACCCGTTTCATTGGAGATGGTTTCCATTGTTTTCGGATTAACGCTCGTTTCCAAAAATAAAGCCGGCACTTGATTTTCATCAATGATTTTAATTATATTTTTCATTTGTTCTGGCGTTCCTTGACTATCGGTATTGATTTCCCAAATAAATGCGGATTCAAATCCGTAGGCTTTTGAAAAATATTTAAATGCCCCTTCGCTTGTAACCAAAATACGTTTCTCCTGCGGGACTTTTTTTACCGCTTCTTTTGCATATTGATCCAATTCATTAAGTTTCTTAACATATTCTGATTGGTTATTCAGATAAAATTCTTTGTTGTCCGGATCTTTTTCGATTACATGTTTAGTGATGATATCTACATATTTAATAGCATTCTGAACATCAAGCCAGGCATGAGGATCTTCTTGAGTTTCTTTACCTTTTTCTGTTAGGTACATTGGAGTTACTTCATCTGAGACGGCAAAAGCGACATCCTTTTTATTAGTGACATCAAGAAGGTCTTGGAACCACCCCTTACCTGTTTCCAGGTTCAATCCGTTATAAAAAACTAAATCTGCACTAGATACTTTACTTGTATCCTTAGGTAATGGATCGTACATATGCGGGTCTGTTCCGATGGGAACCATGCTATAGACCTCAGCTTTTTCCCCTACAATGTTTTCGGTCATATCCGCGATAATGGAGTAGGTTGCAACAATCTTCAATTTGTCATGGTCTGCTTCTCCCTCACTAACGGTTGAACATGCGGTAAATAGCAAGATGAACATTGTCAAAGAGAGCATCTTTATTGTTTTTTTCATCCTTGTTTAACCCCTTTTCTTAGAAAATTATTTTTGGGCGAGATAATAAATGATATAGCAAACAAACTTACCCCTACTAGAACAATGGTGGCACTTGTAGGTAAATTGAATCTGAAGCTAATGATCACACCTATAATTCCAGATACAGCGCCGATGGTGGAAGCCAGGATAATCATATGGATCAGCTTATTTGTCCAAAGATATGATGTAGCTGCTGGAATAACTAGCATTGCAATCACAAGCACAATGCCTACTTGAGATAATGAGGACACAGTAACCACGGATAACAGCATCATCAATAAATAATGATAGAATCCCGTTTTTAAACCAAATGCCTTAGAGACGACAGGATCAAACGAGCTAATTAACAGCTCTTTATACAACAATGAAATGATGGCAATAACAACAAGCATGATAATAAATGATTGCATTAACTCGGACTGCGGGACGGCTAAGATGTTACCGAATAAAATATGAGTTAGATCAAGCCCGCTCTTGGCGAAAGTGATTAAGACAATTCCTAGAGCGAAAAATGAGCTGAGAATAATTCCGATCGAGGTATCACTTTTGATATTGCTGCGACTTGTTATGAATTGAATGAGGATGGCCGCTAAAAGTCCAAACAATGAAGCTCCTACAAGAATGTTGATCCCTAAAATATAAGATAACGCCACACCTGGTAATACAGCATGAGATAAAGCATCTCCCATTAATGACATTTTTCTAAGTACAATAAAACTTCCTAAAACCCCTGAAACAATGCCGAGAATGATAGCAGACAATCCGGCGTTAAGCGCATAGATCGGAATGTTTAATAATGATGAGAAATAATCAATCATTTTCGGCGCCCCCCATTCCTTTGATTACAAGATTACCTAAGGAAGCCCCGTAAGCATTTAGGATATTGTCGGCTGTAAAGGTGTCTTTCACATCGCCAAAAGCAATAAGCTTTTTATTGAGAATGATTACTTTGTCAAAGTATTCTTCGACTTCATGTAAATCATGATGAACGATCAATATGGTTTTCCCTTCTTCGCGAAGCTGTTTAAGCAGTTTTACAATGATTTTTTCACTGACTAGATCTATACCGACAAAAGGTTCGTCTAAAAAAAATACATCCGCTTTTTGGGCAAGCGCTCTGGCAATAAAAACTCTTTGTAGTTGTCCTCCAGACAAATTACTAATTTGTTTATTTGCAAGATCACTTATATCTACCATGGCCATACATTCCTCGACGCGTTGCCGCTCTTTTTTCCCGGGGCGCTGGAAGATTCTTAAGTTTGGATAGGTTCCAGTTAGCACTGTATCGTTCACTGTGATTGGAAAAGTAAGGTCAATATCATTTTTTTGCGGTACATATGCGATCTTCCGTTTATACTCAGAAATGTCTTTTCCCTCTACCCTCACCGTTCCGCTTCTTTTCTTGATTACTTCTAACAATGACTTAATGAATGTCGATTTTCCTGCACCATTTGGCCCGATAATTCCGATGGTATACCCAAAGGGAATATCGATATTTACATTTTCTAGCGCTGAATTACCGAAATAATCCACGTTTAGGTTTCTAATTTCAATCATTAAAAAGCTCCTCGTCTTGAAATTTATTGATTTGTTTCCTATTGGAAACATTTATTTTAATTATCTAATTTGTTTCCCTAGGTAAACATTTATTCTTAGGTACAATATATTTAACAATGGGCAAAATGTCAATGGAAAAGCTTAAAATTTATTTGATTTTGAATTAGTACAAGCATGCGATCTGCACCGGTATTGGGGTGATTTTTTTAGAATTAAAAATACATACTTGACAGGTAGGAATAAAGGGTTATATGATATCAGCAATACTTAAACACTAATTAAATGAACAGTGAAATAATTTATCTGAGCCGATTGGACCGCCAAAGGCTCCCGCACTTTTCCCTTGCCTGGGATATGTGCTGGGAGTCTTTTTTTGTTGGCTATGGAGAGAGATGAGGTAAGAATGAGCGATACGTATTGGAGACAGCTGGAGGAGACGGACTGGGTATTCCGCAAGATGGTCCGCAGATTTGTAAAGGAACGGGATAAGGTTGCAGTAGCAGGCATCTCTTTACCCGGCATGCTGATTCTACATAAAATCATTCGCGAGGGTGAACAGCGGCTTGGGGATTTAGCAGATGAACTGGACTTTACGTCAGGTGCGATCACAGCTTTGAGCGATAAGCTTGAGGCAGGCGGATTTACTGTACGCAGACGTAAGGAAGGGGACCGCAGGACGGTGATGCTGGACATCACAGACAAAGGCCGGAAGATGGCAGAGCTTAACAGCAACATTGGGGAACGATGTATTTCGCTTCTGTTTGAGGGGTTCACGGAAGAGGAATTGGTGCAGCAAAGTCACTTTTATCAGCGGATCATTAGTAATCTCGAAGGATTCTCAGACATCTTGCTGAAGCTGGTGAAGGAGAATGCTGAGGCTGAAGCTTCTCCAAACCTTGAACAGAAGCCACGAGCAGTCACAAAGAAAAGTAATTATCTTAGCTATTAAAATAAATTAAATGTAGGAGAGATGAACGATGGGACATTCAACCATATTTCCAACTGGAGCAACCGTATATAATCCGAGCAAAGCGTGGAGTGGCTATACCGTATTTCAAGCGGGTGAAGAAGGTGTTGTACTGATTGATATGAACGGTAAAGAAGTGCATCTGTGGAAGGGGCTGCTCGGGTTTCCGGCTAAAATCTTCCCTGGTGGTTATGTGCTAGGCAGTACAGGAAGGAGAGATCCCAAATTTGGCATTCAGGATAATGTAGATCTGGTGCAGGTCGATTGGGACGGTAACATTGTATGGAAATATAACAGCTATGAACATATAGAAGATCCGGGTTATGAACCGCTCTGGTATGCCCGCCAGCATCATGATTATCAGCGCGAGGGCAATCCAGTAGGTTATTTTGCACCAGGGCTAGAGCCTAAGGTTGACGGTGGCAAAACCCTAATCCTCGCTCACAAAAATATCTACAACCACCAAATCTCCGACAAGCAGCTGCTGGATGACACGATTATCGAAGTGGATTGGGAAGGGAATATCGTTTGGGAGTGGGCTCCGAATGAACATTTTGCAGAGCTAGGCTTTGATGAAGCGGCGAAAAACGTCTTATTCCGTGATCCTAACTCACGCTCCTTCGGGAATCTGGGGGGCGGTGTGGGTGACTGGTTGCATATCAATTCAGCTTCGTATGTAGGACCTAATAAGTTTTACGATGCAGGCGATGAGCGTTTCCATCCAGATAACGTGATCTGGGATGCACGGGAAGCGAATATTATCGCAATTACAGATAAGCGTACCGGGGCTATCGTGTGGAGAATCGGTCCAGACTACTCACTGCCAGAATTGAAGCATATCGATTGGATCATTGGCCAGCATCATGCGCACATCATTCCGAAGGGCTTGCCGGGAGAAGGAAACCTGCTCGTATTTGATAACGGAGGTTGGGGCGGTTATGGTCTTCCCAATCCATCTTCACCCTTTGGGCAAAAAAATGCACTTCGCGACTACTCTCGAATTCTAGAGATTAATCCAGTGACACTCGAAATTGAATGGCAGTATACCGCGGCAGAAGCAGGCTTCTCCGTTCCGACGGATTCCTACAAATTCTACAGTCCTTATATCAGCTCAGCACAGCGGCTTCCGAATGGCAACACCTTAATAACGGAAGGATCTAACGGTAGACTTTTCGAGGTTACACCAGAGCATGAACTGGTCTGGGAATATATCTCACCGTATAACGATTCCAGAAATACAAACATGGTTTACCGTTCCTATCGTGTGCCTTATGCGTGGGTACCACAGCTGGAGAAGCCGGAAGAACAAGCGATTGAGCCGATAGATGTCACGCAGTTCAGAGTACCAGGAGCTGCACCTAAGGGATCGGATTCGGTAGTGAACGTGGCAACAACCCTGCCGTTTGTTGAGGGGGCTGCTTGTGTGGCGACGACTGATGAAGGTAGTAGCCGCAAAGCCAACTAATACATTTGAGGGGGATGTCGTTGTGAAAAAGTCATGGATCAGCTCAAGCTTTCTGCTCTTATCCTTATCCGTTGTTATCCTATTATCAGGTTGCAGCTCCAAAGGTGATGCGTCGTCCTCTAAAGATGGAGCATTGAACGGCAAAAAAGAGACATTGAAGATTAAAATCGCTGACATCAATACGAATCCAACCTTTCGTGTGGCATTAGATAAAGGTATCTTCGCCAAACACGGGATAAACGCCGAACTAGTCAACTTTGGTTCCCCGGCAGAAGGTGTAAATGCACTCTTCATTAAACAGGTAGATGTTGCTTTCGGGGCCGATTTTCCCTTGTTGAACGCAGTGTCGAAAGGAGATTACGCTATCATCGCCTCTGCGGGTCTGGCGACAGATGAAGCTTCTACAGAATGGAAGCTGTTCGTACAGGATGATATCAAGACAGCTGAGGAATTGAAAAGCAAGAAGCTGAGCTTTATTCGTGGAACCTTCATTCCGTACCTTTGGGATGAATATTTAAAAGAGCATAACATCGCGCTCAGTGATATGGAATTGATAGGGCAGGGAGCCTTTGACGAATCTTATATCGCTTTGAAGCAAGGGGCTGTGGATGGTGCATGGTTCTATGGTTCAGTTCTTAATGATAAGCTGGGTGCCCTTGCAGGCGTACATGAGCTGACGGATATGTCCAAAACAACCGTGCGGTTAGGGATGGGCATTGTAGCAGGGAATGATTTTGTAACGAAAAATCCAGAGGGGATCGCGAACTTTCTCGCAGCAGTGGATGAAGCAGGGGGCTATGCCCAGGCTCATCCAGATGAGGTTGCTGATTTGATGTACGAGGAAGTGAAGCAGCCTAAGGAATCGACGATCAAAGATCTTCCGAACAATCCATGGGCGCTCGGATTCACGCAGGCGGCCTATGACAGTCTGACGAAGCAGAAGAAATATATGGTCGACAATGGAATCATCGAGAAGGATTTCGATCTGGATAGCAAGCTGAATCTTGAACCGCTAACCAAAGCTTTGCCGGAAAAAGTCACGTATAAGAAATAGGAGGGTTCAGCATGTCATCACCTGCTAAGCAGCACACCATTCATATTGAGCAGCTTCGCAAGAGCTACAGTGAGTCAGCCGCTGGAGATGTTCATTATATTATTAAAGATGTGGATCTCGTAATCAAAGGCGGAGAGTTCTTCGTTCTACTCGGTCCAAGTGGCTGCGGAAAGTCGACGCTGCTGAATATGATCGCCGGATTTGTTTCCAAATCTGGCGGTAACCTTCGGGTGGATAACGAAGAGGTGAATAAGCCTGGCAGAGATCGGGCTGTTGTATTTCAGCAAGCAGATTCCTCTTTATTCCCTTGGCTAACGGTTCGAGAGAATGTGGAGTTTGGACTGCGAATGAAGAAAATCGCAAAGGCTGAACGGCGCACGATATCGGATAGGTTCATCGGACTTGTAGGACTGAACGGGCATGAGGAGAAGTTCCCGAAGGAGCTATCGGGAGGCATGAAGCAGCGTGTTCAGCTGGCACGGGTGCTTGCCAATGATCCAGCGATCCTGCTGATGGATGAACCCTTTGGTGCGCTTGATGCGATGACCCGGAGGACGATGCAGAAAGAACTGGTCAACATCTGGCAACAGACGCATAAGACGGTGATTTTTGTAACCCATGATATTCAGGAAGCCTTGCTATTGGGGGAACGGATCGGCATTATGTCTGTAGGCCCTTCCTCTAACATCACGGACATTTATGACAATACGCTGCCTTATCCACGGGACGTAGCCTCAGCGGAATTTTATTCGCTATACAACCAGATTCAGAGCCATTTCGAAGAATAGGATAGGGTGGGACAGATGATGAAATGGGTGGAAAAGAAATGGGTTTCTGTATCCATACTATGGATTGCCGCACTCTGCGTCTGGCAGCTTGGGGCAGTGATCTACGGTCCTGATGTGATCCCTGGACCCTGGAGTACGCTTAAGGGTGGACGGGAACTTCTAGAAGACGGAACTTTGATGCAATATATAGGGATAAGCTTTTACCGGGTGCTAATTGGCTGGGTACTCGGCAGTTTAATGGCGATTCCCGTAGGTCTGATTATTGGAAAGGTGAATGTGATTCGTATCTTTGCAGAGCCTTTTCTGAACTTTATTCGTTTTATCCCGCCGATTGCATTCATTACATTGTTTCTAGTGTGGTTTGGCATTGGGGAGCAGTCGAAGATTGCGTTGATTATGTACGCTACCTTTTTTATTGTGGTGCTGAATACCTTGACCGGTGTGATGTCCGTAGAGGAGGATAAAATCCGCTCAGCCCGTAGTATGGGCGCCAGTGAGTGGCAAATTCTGATTCATGTGATCGTCCCGGCGACGATACCGTATATTTTTACAGGCATCCGGTTAGCGATGGGAACCTCGTATATGGCGATTATCGGTGCGGAAATGATTGCTTCGAACGAAGGTGTAGGTTATCTGATTTGGAATTCCAGATTGTTTTTCCGGACAGATTGGATCTTTGTAGGGTTATTCTGTCTTGGCTTTATGGGCTTTTTCACGGATCGGTTATTTGGATGGTTCGGCAAGAAAGTGCTCTATAGATACGGCGTGGTAAGTGTGGCGGCGCGTAGAAGGTAGTATAGCTTTAAGCATAAACACGAGAACCGCCTGAGTGAATCAGGTGGTTTTTTGGTATGTCTTACTTTTTATTTACAAATATTCCTATCCTCCTTAATGCCGCGAAAATAGTACACGCCTATACTGCAATTGGGTGCCTAACAGTTGGAGCATAGAGAAGCCCGCAAATAAGAAATAGGAGTGAAGGGGAAATCATGAAAAAAGGGATCAAAAATCAATTATCGATGGGTCTAATGTTATCCTTGCTCGTCCTGTTGCTTGCTGCTTGTGGAAATTCGGCTAAGGCTGACGAATCAACGAATGGAAATGCTGGCACCAAAGAATTAAGTCTGACCGAGATCGAGAGTAAAGCTAAAGAAGAGGGCAGTGTTATCAGCGTGGGAATGCCGGATTCCTGGGCGAACTGGAAAGATACATGGAGTGATATGAGTAGTAAGTATGGTCTTACACATTCAGATACGGATATGTCGAGTGCGGAGGAAATTGCCAAGTTTGATGCGGAAAAAGATAAACCAACGGCTGACATCGGAGATGTAGGGATCGCTTTTGGATCGGTTGCCGTGGATAAAGGAGTAACACAACCTTATAAAACGACCTACTGGGATGAGATCCCTAATTGGGCTAAGGATAAGGACGGGAATTGGATTGTCGGCTATCAAGGGACGATTTCGTTTCTGACAAACACCAAGCTCGTGGCTAATCCACCGAAGAGCTGGGAAGATCTGAAGAACGGAAATTACAAAATCATCGTAGGTGATGTAACCAAAGCTGCTCAAGCGCAGATGGCTGTATTGGCCGCGGCGATTGCTTTTGGTGGCGATGAGTCGAACATTGAACCGGGGATTGCTTTTTTCGAAGATTTAGCTAAAAAAGGACGTCTCTCCAATGCAGAAGCTTCTCTTGCTAACATTGAAAAAGGGGAAGTAGAAGTTACCCTGCTGTGGGATTTCAACGCTTTGAACTATAGAGATCAGATCAACAAAGATGGCTTCGCGGTAGCCATTCCGAAGGAAGGCAGTGTGGTGAGCGGTTATGCAACGATCATCAACAAATATGCGCCGCATCCTAACGCTGCGAAGCTGACACGTCAATACATCCTTAGTGATGAAGGACAGATTAATCTTGCCAAAGGGTACGCTCGTCCGATCCGTGACAGTGTAATACTGCCGGATGATGTTGCGGCTAAGCTGCTGCCAAAAGAGGAGTATGTTAACGCTAAGCCTGTTGGCGATTACAAGGTATGGGAAGAAACAGCGAAGACCATTCCACAGTTATGGCAGGAACGTGTGCTTGTGCATTTGAACTAGAATTGTTCTTCCCCCAAAAAAGAAACAGGGCGCCTTCGTTACGATGCCGTAAGGTGCCCTTGTTCTATTCCCGCGACAAGGAGTGAGGAAGTTGAAACAGAAAAGCCGCGGTGTGATCCTGGCACTCATTCCGTTTGCACTGATGGTGTTGGCATTTCAGCTGGTGCCTGTATTGTCCATGCTGACGGGAAGTTTCCAAAAGGCCGATGGAACTGGACTTACGCTAGGCAATTACCTGCATGCACTGCAAAGTGCCTATTACATGCAGGCAATCAAGAACAGCTTGCTGATCTCTTTAACCTCAAGTCTGATAGGGATCATTGTCGGACTTTTTTGTGCATATTGTATTACTCGGTTCACTCCGAGGGTAAGGGACAGACTCTTAATGCTGTCGAATATGACCTCTAACTTCGCAGGAGTTCCGCTGGCTTTTGCGTATATTATTTTGCTTGGTAACAATGGAGTGTTTACGCTCTTATTCAAACAGTGGGGCTGGAGTGTTTTTACCGATTTTGATTTATATAGCTGGTCTGGTCTGATTCTGGTGTATGTCTATTTTCAGGTTCCATTAGCCTTACTGCTCTTGTATCCATCCTTTTACGGAATTCGTGAGCAGTGGAGAGAGGCGGCGTCCTTGCTGGGAGCAGGACCGTGGCAGTTCTGGAAGACGATTGGGCTGCCAATTCTAACTCCGGCGATCTTCGGCACACTGGGAATACTGTTTGCCAATGCGATGGGTGCCTATGCAACGGCATATGCTTTGGTTGGCGGGAATTATAATCTGCTGGCGGTACGTATCGGTTCACTGGTTGCTGGAGATGTGGTTACTCAGCCAGAAATGGGGAGTACGCTTGCTGTTCTACTGGGTCTGACTACGATTTTGGCCGTCTATTTGAATCATCTGATGGTTCGGCGAACGGAGAGATTTGGAGCTAAAGCGCTCAGTAAACCGGATGTGAAAACCAAATCTTCTCGGCGCTTGTGGACAGCAGCTAGTGAGGAGGTGGGGCAATGAATATACGTAAAGCAGGCTTCGCTCCGCGCACTTTCATGCTAATGCTCATGGTGTATTTATTACTTCCACTGTTAGCAACCGGTATTTATGCCTTCGCGCAGGACTGGCAGAATACCTTGTTGCCTCAAGCTTGGACACTGAATTGGTTTGGAGAAATGTTTAAGGATATTCGTTTTTTGGAGGCGCTTTGGACCTCGCTGTATTTATGCCTGATTAGCGTGGTGCTGAGTCTGGCCGTGATGCTGCCAGCTGTTTTTGTCATCACCATTTATTTTCCGCGCTGGGAGAGCTTTATGAAAGTGATTGTTGTTCTGCCTTATGCGGTGCCTGGTGTAGTGGCTGCGGTGGGACTTATTCGTACCTATTCCTCTGGCCTCTTTGATATCGCTGGAACAGCTTATTTATTGGTGGGGGCGTATTTTGTGGTCATTCTTCCCTATATGTATCAGGGCATTCGCAATAGTCTGTTGACCGTTAACGCCGTAGAACTGCTGCATGCCGCAGAATTGCTTGGAGCCCGCCGCAGAACGGCTTTTATGAATGTGATTTTGCCAAATATCTGGCCTGGCGTTATCGTCTCTACCTTATTATCATTTTCCGTTCTGTTCGGTGAATTTGTTCTTACAAACATGCTAGTTGGCGGGCATATTCAGACGATTCAGGTGTATCTATATCAAAGAATGGGCGAAAGCGGACATTTAGCCAGTGCGATTGCCATCTCGTATTTTCTGTTTATTCTAGTTCTTTCGATGGTACTAATGAAGCTTGGCAAAAAGATGGGAGGAGGCGTTAAGGGATGAACGATTATCTGAAGCTGCAGGGAATACTCAAAATGTTTGGTGAGACCTGTGTGCTAGACAATATAGATTTGGAGATACGTGAAGGGGAGCTTGTGACGCTGCTAGGACCTTCCGGTTGCGGGAAAAGTACGTTACTTCGCTGCATAGCTGGCCTTTCGGAGCTGGATGGCGGCAGAATCCTTCTAGAGAATAAAGATCTGGCAAATCTGCCGCCCCGTAAACGCGAGGTGGGGATGGTGTTCCAGTCTTATGCTCTATTCCCTAATCTGACGGTGAGCCAAAATATTGAGTATGGAATGAAGATGCGTGGTTTGTCCAAAGCCGCCCGACGTAGCCGCTGCGAGGAACTGCTGGTTTTAGTCGATCTAGAGGAGAAGCGGGACGTCTATCCGCAGTCACTCTCCGGTGGACAGCAGCAGCGGGTAGCGCTGGCCCGTTCTCTAGCCGTGCAGCCCAAAGTATTACTGCTGGATGAACCCCTGAGTGCACTCGATGCCAAGATCCGCAAGAATCTACGTGCTGAAATTCGTGATATTCAGAAGCGCTTTAACATGACGACTCTATTCGTTACGCATGATCAGGAAGAAGCGCTGATTCTATCCGACCGCATCTGCATTATGAATGGTGGACGCATCGTCCAAGATGGAACACCGGAAGGACTGTACACCGCGCCGCGCACAGAGTTCGTTGCCCGGTTCATGGGCAGTTATAACGTATTGACTCGGCCAGAGGTGATGGCGCTGTTCCACGGAATAGATAGTGGGATGGACAGCTTTGCTATTCGCCCCGAAGCCGTAACGTTACTGCATGATGGGGCGGGTCAGCAGGAGGCTGCTGCCGGAGCACAACTGGTGAATGGAGTGATTAAATCTGTGTCTGTGCTAGGCAATATTATTCGATGTACGGTTGAGGCTGAAGGAATCCGATTAACGGTTGATCTTTTAAATGATGGACGCTGGCTGCGGGTTGGAGAAGGGGACAAAGTCACATTGGCGTTGAACCCTTCCGAGCTTTTACATTTAGAGCGAGAAGGAGCGTGAGTAGATTGACGGAAATGACCAATAAACTCATTGTGGTTGTCTTGGACGGACTTAGATATGATGCTGCTCGCAAATACATGGGCTATCTGGAGCATCTTGTGGAGCAAGGATCCTTATCTTGTTATCGAGTACAGTCGGAGTTACCCAGTCTATCACGTCCGCTTTATGAAGTGCTCTTAACGGGTACACCCGTGTCCAAAAATGGAATTACGGCTAACCATATTGTGAGACCTAGCCATGAAGAAAGTGTATTTCATTTGGTAGTAGCCGCTAATTTGCGTACAGCTGCTGTCGCCTATCATTGGGTCAGTGAGCTTTATAATTCTGCACCCTTTGATCCACTGGCTGATCGCCATCAGCATAATGTGATGAAGCCAATTCAACATGGAAGCTTTTATTTCGAGGATCACTATCCTGACAGCCATGTATTTGCCGATGCCGTGTATTTACGAAGTGCCTATGATCCGCATTTTTTATACATTCACTCCATGAATATAGATGACGCCGGGCATCATTATGGGGGGGAGAGTAAGGAATATGAGCTTTCCGTGCGTAATGCTGACGGTCTGCTAGCCACTGTTTTGCCTATTTGGATGGAGCAGGGGTATAAGATTCTGATTACGGCAGATCATGGAATGAACGCAAATGGGTACCATGGTGGGGTAACCTCTTCCGAGCGGGATGTGCCGTTATATACGTTCGGAGTAGATGTATTACCACTAGAAAAAGAGGATCAAGCAATTCCCCAGTTACGGCTAGCTCCGCTAATGTGCCATTGCTTAGGGCTTGCACCTTCGGCTGCAATGAGCAAGGAAGGACTGCCTCCTTTTGTGCAAAATCAACCACTTCATGAGGTGAATGAACCTGTGATTTTAGGATGAAAATAAAATAGTAAATCACGATAAAAATCATATACGGGAACGATGGTTTTTTGTATAATAAATAGTATATTTTACCTATTGGGAGGTTGTCTTTTGAGCGCTTCTAGAGCTTTGAAATGGATTACAGGCTCATTTGAAATTATTTTAGCAATTCCAATTCTGGGTGCTGCTATTGTAATTGGCACTGGGTACTCCGCACTGGGATTGATGTTTATTCTTCACCTGGTTACTTTGATTTTATCTTCAAAGAACCAAGAATCTATTTATGGTTCAGTACTCGGAATTGTAACTTCTTTACTCGCTTGGATTCCATTCGTGGGATGGGTACTACACTTGATCACAGGGATTTTGTTGATGGTAAGCGGTGGACAGAAGACTCGTCATTCTTCGAATCATACATATCCACATTAATTCAGACATCCTAATACAGCCCGATTCGGACGTTTGTCCGGTCGGGCTGTATTCATGTTATAATGAGGGCACATTTTAGCATGAAGTACATGAAAGGAGGCACATCCATATGGAAGTAACAGCACAAGATGTAGCGGAATGGATGGTTAAGGAAATTCGGTTTACGGGTACCTTGTATCAGACCGCGGCGATTGAATATGTGAAAGAGAATTTTGGGGAACAATTTGTATTTGTGAATGAGAATGGCAATGCCTCACTGTCCAAGGAAGTAAAGAAAGCTTTCCGGAAGCTGCACGGCGGCAAAATCGCGTGGGATCGCGATGGATTTTTGTGGGCGTGGACTTAAGCTGGAGGTGAATATATGCCGGTTATCCGAAGTAAATTAAGTGTGGTCATGGAGAATCATGATCCCAAACTCTCTATACGAAAGCTTGCTAAGGATATTAATTATCACTTTGATTCGGTTCGCCGTATGTATAAGGATGAGATGGTACAGTATCCCAGAGACTTGCTCTTAAAGCTTTGTTTATATTTTAATGTACAGCCTGGGGAACTCATTGGAATCGAAGAGTTGAATGAAAGTGTTTGTACAATAGAAGAAGTGATAGGTGAACATGGTTTAAGTAAGCGTTAAATAAATTGAGAAAGTGCAGTTGGGAAGAGTTGAGGAATGGGAAGTTGAATTCACTCAAGTCTTCTTTTTTGTATGGAAAAGGGGAGATTTCTGCTAAATTTGACTAGATTATATGGTCATGTTATACTTAGACTGACAAGAATTTATGGTCAAAGAGAGCAGGAAATAAAAAATGAGTAAATTTATTCAATTAAACAAGCGTACTGGCGAAACAAAGTCCCAAAAGAAATTAGCGAGAAAACAGGGACGTATCCCGGCTGTATTGTATGGAGTGGGTAAAGATACTCTGAACGTAGAAGTGGATGAAAAAGAGCTGTTGGGTACTTTGAAAAAAAATCCACGGGCTATTCTGCAAGCAAAAACAACGGACGATGAAGCAATGCCGATCATTGTTCAGCATATTCAAAAGGATTCTCTGTCAGGTAAGATCTTGCATATTGATTTCCAGCATGTGAACATGTCTGTAAATATGGATAGTAAAGTTACGATTCATTTTGCAGGGGAAGCAATCGGCGTGAAAGCCGGTGGCGTATTGCAAGTGGAATTGTATGAAGTAGAGGTTCGTTGTATGCCGGGCGTTTTGCCTACTTCTATGGAAGTAGATATTAGTAAACTTGATATTGGCGATCAGCTGCTAGTTTCTGACCTGATTTTCCAAGATGGAATCGAAGTGCTGACCGATCCGAATGCAGTAATGATTCAGATTAAGACTGTACATGAAGAAGTTGAAGAAGCAGTAGTAACTACAGCTTAAATATATATTTATATTAAAAAAAGCAAGTTTCCAGGGAAGAGGAAACTTGCTTTTTTTGCGTGTAAATCATACGGGAACTTCTCGCTGATCCTTTGCCATAGGTGAGCTGCATAAGGGGCAGGGCTTTGAGGTTAGATGATCCTCAGCTCCGCCAGCTTTCATGCGTGTCCAACCAGGACAACTGCTGCCCGTGCAGTTCCATACCGGAACGACATGGGTTTTTGTAGCGGCTGTTCGGCTGGTCGGCAAGGATCTTGTTGTCACGGTTCTACTCACCGTAGTTGCTGCTGTGGAAGAAACCGCTGAACGGAAGGCGGATAACATGAAGCGGGAGACCTCCGCTTTTTTACCCCGATGCTGTGCAGGTGAGCTGATGAATAGCTCCTCTCGGGCTCTCGTAACGGCCACGTACGCCAGTCTCCGTTCCTCCTCCAGTGCTGCTAAGCTTGAGGCTCCGCTGCTTCCGGCAGCAAGCTTGCGGTCTTTTAACCGGTCGCCCTCCAGTGCAGAGCTATGCGGAAGAATTCCCTCAGACGCTCCAATTAAAAAGACTACAGGAAACTCTAGCCCCTTTGATTTATGAATGGTCATTAATGCAATCCGATTGCCTTGCTCTTTAGTGCCTGGTTGGCGATTATGCTCGTTACGCTCCGTGACATTATCTATGAAATCAAGAAAGGCAGGGATGCTGTCGAAACGCGCCGCGGAGGATTCTAGCTCATCTAGCATTTCTTTTAACGTCTCTCGATGCAGCGTCGCTTGATGCCGTTCATTCGCTTCGATGAAATAATCATAGAATTGGGTACGAATCTGCCGGATTGCTTGTATTGGGGTCAGTTCGCGTATATTTCGGATTAGATCGAGTCGATCTCTTAGTTTAGTCCCTTTGAAGTCTTCCATGCCAGGCATAGACAATAGGTGGATTAACGGTCCTTGCTTGGGCTGTCTAGCTTCCATCTGGCGGATATGATTCATACCTTTTTCACGGTTCATATATAGTGTCGGCAGGATATTCTCCATCGCTGCAAAATTTCGCCGATTCAAGGAGAGTCGCAAATGATCCACTACCGGAGAGATCAGCCAGTGCTCGTACAATAATTGCCCTTCTCCGTAATCAATATAGGGAATATCGCGTAAAAGGAGCAGTTCGAGAACGGCCCGATTGCTGCTCGAGGCCCGGTACAACATGGCGAAGTCGCTATATTCTCTTTTGCCGCTAGAGACCTCGTTTAAAATATGCTCGATCATCTGCTCGGCTTCTTCATCTGCAGTTTGCGGACGCATATATCGTGGCTGACTTCCACTACCTTTTGCGGCTTGCAGGGTTTTGGAACGCCGACGTGTATTGTGCTTGATAATGCCGTTGCCAAGTCCAACGATAGCTGGGCCTGAGCGGTAATTAATATCGAGCGTAATAACCCTTGCTCCCGGATAGAGCTTCTCGAACTCTAGAATGAACTCACTGCGCGCTCCGTTGAAGGAATAAATCGTTTGGTCATCATCACCAACCACCATTAGATTATGCTGTGGGTGAGCGACCATTTTGACAAGTTCGTACTGCAAGGCGTTTGTATCCTGGAACTCATCCACCATCACGTACAGATATCTCATCTGCAACTCTTGCAAAAGCTCCGGACGCTCCTTCAGCATCCGATAAGCAATTAAGAGGACATCGTCGAAATCGATTTTGAAATTGTCTAGCTTCCATTGTTCGTATATTTCCAGAATGGACTTCATTTCTTTTTCGGCGGTGGTGCCTTCTGGTAGATCTTCCACGGTGCCCATGTTCATTTTGCAGGAAGAGAGCAGAGAGAGTACGGTTTCCGGTGGATAAGCATCCTTCGGCAGTCCGAGCTCACGCATGATCTGCTTCAATAGGATGTGCTGGCGCCGTGTCTCACTGAAAATTTCCTGTTGCAATCCTTGTCTGCGCAAGAAAAATAAGAAAAAAGAATGGAACGTACGGGCCTGAAGTCTTGCAACGTCCGCTGTGCTAACTCCCGGGAGCAGGGCGATTCGTTCGCGCATTTCTGCCGCGGCTTTACTCGAAAAAGTCAGCAATAGCAGCTGACTCGGCGAGACGCCGCGCACGGACAACAAATAACCGGTTCTGCAGATCAGAACCGAGGTTTTGCCGGAGCCTGCACCGGCCAGTGTCAGCAGCGGCCCTTTATGATGCCGCACCGCAGCAATCTGCGGGCGGTTGAGCAGGATGCCGCCTTCCTCGAGCCTGCGGAAATAAGCGGAGTCCCCCTCCTCCCGCTTCACTAGCTCTGTGCTGGTCTGTGCTGAAGCTACTGCCGCTTGCGGGATGCGTTCGCCGGTTGCTCCCAGCGGGATATTATGAAATAAGAGCTTATTCAATAGATTCACCTTCATATATTTCTGTATAGAGTGAGCTCAACAAAACTAGTTGGAGAATGGTTGAGTTCATCTTAAAATGTGCCGATTAAAATACGCCGAAAATTTAGCCAATCTACAATATACCATCCCAGCCTTTTTACTGCACAGAAAAAAATGCTGGATATAGTATGGGGGAGTGTGGAGCTTGGTTGTGTGAATGGGGATTGGTGGGCAAGATGTACGGTATAAATCCGTAGAAAAGCGGGAATCGGGCTCGAGTGGCGGGATGTAGGGTATAAATCCCGTAGAAATATGGGAAATGGGCTCGGTGAGTGAAATGTACGGTATAAATCCCGTAGAAAAGCTGGAATTGGGCTCAAGTGGCGGGATGTACGGTATAAATCTCGTAGAAAGGCTGGAATCGGTCTCCGCGGGCGAATAGAACGGTATAAATACCGTAGAAAAGCTGGAATTGGGCTCTGGGGGTGAAATGTGCGGTATAAATCCCGTATAAATGCGGGAATTTGGCTCCGGCGGCGAAAAGAGGGGTATAAATACCCCAGAAGTGAGCGGAATTGGCTTTGTGGGCGAAAAGAAGGGTATAAATCCCCCAGAAGTGAGCGGATTGGGCTCTATGGGCGAAAAGAAGGGTATAAATCCCCCAGAAGTGAGCGAATTTGGCCCTGCGGGCGAAAAGAGGGGTATAAATACCCCAGAAGTGAGCGGATTTGGCTCTGTGAGCGAAAAGAAGGGTATAAATGCCCTAAAAGTGAGCGAATTGGGCTCTATGGGCGAAAAGAAGGGTATAAATCCCCCAGAAAGGAGCGAATTGGGCTTTATGGGCGAAAAGAAGGGTATAAATCCCCCCCTTGTCCTCTCTTAAGTTTACAGTAAAGCCCATTCCCTTTCCTTATTATCCTCATATCCTAAAGCAAAATCATGATATGGAGATGACCGTATGCCCTCGCCTAAAAAGGTCCGCATAAGACATGCCGTTACCATAGATGTACTGATTCCGGCTATCGAGAAAGATTTGGCTACACTCCCCTATGTTATTGACGCTGTCCGAACACATGTTAAGCATCCGATAGGTCGTATATTGATTGTTGCTCCAAAAAAGACACGTATACTGGATTTCTGCCGAAAAAAAGGCTGTACCTTTGTCGATGAGAATACAGTCCTCCCGATTACAAAAAAAGATATCCATTACCGTTCACGGAAATGGGAGAGATCCGGTTGGTTGTTCCAGCAATTGTTGAAGCTGAATGGTGACAAGCTATGTACGGCTGACTATTTTTTAGTCATCGATGCAGATACGGTCTTAATCGCTCCTCATCGATTCCGTGAGAAGGGAAAGACGATTTTTTACAGTCGTAATTGGAGTCAGCCTCAGTACTTTACAACCTATAGGAAGCTAATGGGTAAGAAGGCGGCATCTGCTTCTTCTTTTGTGACGCATTATATGCTGTTTGAACGCAGCCAATTGACTCAGATGAAAAGAGAGATTGAAGCAAAGCATCAGAAGCCTTGGTATTCGGCGATTATACACAGTATGAACCGAACTAAGCAATTTGCTTTTTCTGAATTCGAAACTTATGGGAATTACCTGTATTCGAAGGATCGTGGGGGCATGAAGATCCAAAAAGCACGCAATAAAGGCCTCCATATGAATGCAGGTCAGCTGTCCAAGCAGAAGCTGAATGAGCTGGCGGAAAAGTATAGATCATTGTCTTTTCATAAACGGAAGGGGTATGTGAGAACACCGAGTAGTAAGTCCAGCGCAGGGGGGCGATAGCGTTGCAGATCGTGCTCCTTTCAGGGGGATCGGGGAAGAGGCTGTGGCCGCTGTCGAATGAGATCAGGTCAAAGGCATTTTTAAGACTTCTCCCAACAGAAAATGGCGGCATGGAGTCGATGATCGAGCGAGTATGCAGAGGGCTGGATGAGGCAGGATTGTTAGATTCAAGCTGCATTGTAACCCATCGCAGTCAGGTGGAAATTACCCGCAAATCTGTTGGCAATCAGGTTGCTTTACTGGCGGAGCCACAGAAGCGGGGAACTTTTACTGCAGTTGCATTGGCGGCGAGCTATTTGCATTCCGTGAAGAAAATAGACTTAGAAGAGATCGTTGTGGTCATTCCGGTGGATTCTTATGTGGAGGCTTCTTTTTTCAGTCAGCTTCGGCAGTTTCCCAGCGTGCTGTCCGAATCACAAGCGGATATTGCCCTGATCGGTGTTACGCCTGAATTCCCATCCACACAGTTCGGGTATATATTGCCGAGTGAAGGTTCAGAAGGGACGTCTTTTCTAAATGTGAAGCAATTTGCAGAGAAACCAGACGAACTAGCGGCGGCCGAGTTCATTTCCTGTGGAGGACTATGGAACTGTGGGGTGTTCTCCTGCACATTAGGATACTTGCTCTCAACTATGGTGGAACGGAATCTTTCAGCAGATTACATGGAGCTAGTGGAGCGTTATGACGAATTGCCAGAACGAAGTTTTGACTATGAAGTGCTTGAGCATACGCAGCGAGCGGTAGTTATTCCTTACACCGGAGTTTGGGCGGATATTGGTAGTTGGGATGCGCTTACCCCTCATTTGCAGGAAAAGGTAATTGGCAGGGGGAGCATTTCTGAGGATTCAAAAGGAACCTATTTAGTGAACGAACTCTCTTGTCCCGTACATGTCATCGGTGCCCCAGGCTTGATTGTGGCGGCGGGTGCGGATGGTATTTTAGTTGCTGGGATCGAGCAGGCGAAACGGATTAAGCAGAAGCTGGAGGGTCATGCCGCGAAGCCGATGATTGAAGAAAAGCGGTGGGGGAGCTCACGCATTCTGGATTTCTCACGAACAGCAGCAGGAGTTGAGGTTACGACTTCCAAAATCACGATGTTGGCAGGGAAGCACACCAGCTATCATTTTCACAGGCATACCAAAGAAATATGGTCTTTTCTTTCGGGCAATGGAGAGTACCGTATGAACGGCGTTCTTCATGCAGTTGCAGCCGGAGACACAGTTATAGTACCTGCCGGTGCGAGACATGGTTTGCGGGCGATTACGCCACTCGAATTGATCATTATTGAACTGGTGACATCTTCTGATGTGGGGGATTATGTACGTGTTTCTGCTGAATGGGTGGGGGAGGAAAGCGCTCCTGATCATTTGTAATTCAATAGATTGAAAAAAATCAACCGGGTTTAATCCAGCGTACATGTCCCGGTTGAATTTAATTTTAGAGTGTAACTAGTTAACATCACTGCATTTAAAAGAGTTATAGATTTGAGCCACCTTCGTATCTTTTGGATGGAAATCGAAATGTGACCTCCGTTCCCAGTCCTAGAATACTGGTAATGGACAAGCCGTACTCTGGTCCGTACATTAGCATAGCCCGGTCATTTACATTTTTGAGCCCATAGCCTATAGACTGGGATTTAAGCAGAAGATTGAGTCGTTCTTGTGGGATGCCAACGCCATTATCCTTTACTTTGAAGATGATACACTCCTCCACCATTTCTCCGGATAGAATAATTTTGCTTCCTTCTTCTTCTCTATTCTCAATACCATGAATAATAGCATTCTCAATTAGAGGCTGAAGCATCAGGTTAGGCATGTAATAAGAGAGAATAGCCTCGTCGATCTGATATTCTATCTCAAAGCTATTGCTATGCATGTTAAGCTGAATCTGTATATAAGATTGTACATTCAATAGTTCATCTGAAACCGAAATAATATTATTCCCTTTATTCAGCGTAGTCCGATAGAACGTGGATAGAAGCTGCGCCATTTCACTTATATCTGTTGCATGGATTCGGATGGCTCTCCAATTGATGAGCGAAAGAGCATTATATAGAAAATGAGGATTAATCTGAGCCTGTAGGGCTTTCATTTCATATTCTTTTCGTGAAATTTCCTCAATGTAGACTTTATCGATTAACACTTTTGTTTTGTCAACCATATTGCCAAAGCCTCTAATTAGATCCCCAATTTCATCTTTGGATGTGCTGGTGACGGTGACTTCCAGGGATCCCTCTTCTACGGTGCGCATATTATTGCGCAGACGCTTAATTTGTGAATTGAACTTTCGAGAAAATAGATTGGCGGTTATAGCAACGGCAGCAATACAGGCAACAATAACAAGCCCAACTGTCGAAAGGATTTTCCAAGCAGAATTCGTAATCATCTTCGTAGGTTTGCATAACATCACTGTCCATCCTGATATAGGAACTTCAGATTGCAATACAGTGTACTTTGTATTTTTCCATTGCAGCGTATCTAAGTTGTTTGTGCTATTGGAAGGAATATATCCTTCTATACCAGGCGAGGCATAGATCGACTTTCCATAAGCATCTTTGACGAGAATCTCTGAACCTTGAGAGAGTAGGGAGTCAAAAGGTGTGAATAACGAATCGTAATTCACACGTGCATACAGCACATTTTCTTTTGGATCTTTCTGTTTCGTATTAATAATGCGTCGAACAGCAAAAATCTCCTTATTATCCGTAAACCACAGGACATCGACTGACTTCATCAACGTCGGGTACCAATGTTTCTGTTTAATATCATTTAGGGCTCGGACAGTATTGCCATGTGCCAAAAGATTGGTTCCTGTATACAGAGTGATTTGTTCTACACCTGTATTTAGATACCGTGCCGTATTGAAATTTTGGTCAATCACATGGGTTAACTGATCATACATTTCATACATACTTGTGTAGGTATGATTAGCTGAATTAATAATTTCCTGATTAAAACTCAAGAAATTCATGAGTTTATTGTAGACATCCAGATGACTATTTAAAGCTAAAGCCCCTTGATTTAAGGCTGCTTTCAAATCAGATTTGGATTGCTTAATGAGGGATGATTTGGCTTCTTGATAGCAGAAGCTGCCCAATATAATCACAGGAATCATACTGATTAACATAAATGAAAGCATGATCTTGGTTTGAAACTTCAAGTCGCGAATATTTTGCTTAAGTGTCCGCCAAAGTTGCATGATGCTCCTCCCGATATACAGAGGACTTCTGATTATACTGTCTATATTTTTCTGGTGTGTACCCATAGAAATCCCTGAAATTTTGGCAGAAGTATGAAATATTGCGATAGCCCACTGCGGTGCAAATATTTGATATTTTTTGATGCGTATTTGTTAACAACTCTTTTGCGTTTTGCATGCGGACATTCTTAATATATTTATTAAGCCCACAGCCTGTCTGCTTCTTGAATATGGAGCTAAGATAATGTGGAGACAAATACACTTTAGCAGCAAGCATTTCCAGACTGAGATCATCTGCATAATATTGTTCAATATATTGTTTGACGGCATCGACATCACGGTTCTGAGTAGGCTCATGGTTAGTAGAGTTCTGATCAATCCGAGCGATACCTTCAAATATGATATCTTTGATATCCCGCAAATCTTCAGATCCATATATGATCTCGACGGCAGTCTGCAGCTCCATTTCTGATATAGGTGCAGCTTGTGTCATGATCTCTTGATAGATTGTGGAGAACATATACTTTACATATAAATGTGAATACTGTACTTGATGTACGTATTTTTGATATAAAATCTCAGTATTTGCTCGTAAGCTAAAAATATCTTGATCCTTCAGATTATTTCGAATCTGATCTAGTAGATGGCTATCTGTAAGGTCTGGATACAAGCCCTCAGAGAAATGTAAGTCATTTTGTGTATTAAACACAAAGGTATCTGGGAGAAAAAAACGATATTCCATCAATTCTTCTAATGAAGTCAAAAGTGAACCTAAATCTAGTATTGAGGTTACTTCCTCTTTCATAGCGAGATAACAATTTACTTTATATTTATCAAAGATGCAATTATGCAGGTGCATCGCTGAATTATTATCAAACTGGGAAGAAGGGGACTCTTGCTCGGGAAACAGTAGTAGACTCTGACATCCGTTTAGATTTAAGTAATCAGCAGATGTGTCTACTAAACCAAGAACAAACTCTTCGAACTCCGAATCCACAGATTCAAAAAATGGCTTATCGAATTCTAACAAAAGCATTTTATTGTAATGGCTGGGTAATTCAATAGACAGCTCTTGAAGAGGCGGCGGGCTTCCGATGCCATTGACTAGAGAGAAGAGTAGATGTTTTCTCACATAGCTTAGCTTTCTTTGTGACGCTTCTTCTTTTTGTTGCTGGTTCTTTAATTCCTGAATAACTTTTTCTAAAGTAGTTTGGAATGCTTCAATGTTAACCGGTTTCAAAAGATACTCGGATACGCCCAGGGAAAGGGCTGTTTTGGCATACTCAAATTCAGCGAATCCACTGAACAAAATCACCTTTAATTTGGGGTGCAACTTTAATGCTTCCTTTGTTAGCTGTAATCCATCCATTATAGGCATCCGCACATCGGTAAATAGAATATCGACAGAGTGTGCGCTTACATATTCAAGTGCTTTACGACCGTTTTCTGCAACATGCAATTGGAGGGGGAAGCCAAGCTCCTTAATGAGGAAAGCAATCCCCTCTCGCTCCTCCTTATGATCATCTACCACCAATATGGATAACATTATTTACCACCTTTCGACATGTAGTGACATTGATATTGTAGTATAACATCTTCGACCGTAGCAATTATTCCTCGATATTATCGTTAATGATGAGTATTTATTTGTGTAAAACATAATTTTTTTGCGTTTACGATGGATAGCAATAATCTATAAACTTAAGGAAGTAACAATATAAATTTTTTTGAAGCTGGCCGGCGCTTTGAAATCGTTTTCTAATACGAGTTTTTTTATAGAAAAAGGGAGGCTCTTATAATGAAACATAAATTGAGAAAATCAAGCTCCATAGTATTAGCATCACTATTAGCTGTTGCTATGGTAGGTTGTTCAAGTTCTAATAATTCTTCAGCATCTACCCCAAAGACAGATGCGAGTGATCCTGCATGGAAAGAAGCACAGACGACTCCATTTGGCGCCTATCCTGAAACAGTTACTTATTCTGTTGGACAAGTGGCAACGAGCTATTCAGCACTTGCAGGAACGCCTTATGAGAAAGATAATGCCACAAACAATGTGTGGACAAGATATTTCAAGGATAAGCTGAACATTCAAAATACGACCTCGTTTGAGTCCAATGATGGTACAGACTATAGTCAGAAAGTTTCGATGGCGATTGTAAGCGGTGAAATCCCTGATCTAATGGTGGTTCCTGACTACGCGACATTGCAACAGCTTTATGAGAACGATCTGATTGCAGATCTGACCGAGGTTTATGAAAATACTGCCAGCGATCGAATTAAGGAAATTTATGATTCCTACGGTGGTCGTGTTCTGGATAGCGCAAAGTTCGATGGCAAGCTGATGGCCATACCAACTACTGAAATCTCACATGGTCCTGGTATCCTCTGGCTTCGCAAAGACTGGATGGACAAATTGGGACTTGCTGAGCCGAAATCAATGGCTGATGTCGAGAACATTATTAAGCAATTTGTAGAAAAAGATCCAGGTGGTAACGGAGCGGGTAAAACGCTAGGTCTTGTTGTCGATAATGAAAACGTTGCCGGTGTCTCTGGTGGACAATTCTCATTTAATAATATCTTTTCACTATATGGTGCGTATCCAAAACAGTGGATTGATGATGGAAGTGGAAAGGCTGTATACGGATCTGTTCAACCAGAGATGAAGCCAGCACTGACCAAGTTGTCTGAAATGTACAAGAATAACTTGATAGATCGTCAGTTTGCAGTACGTACTGGTGATGACCGCAAGGCGCTACTTACAAGCGGAAAAAGTGGGTCGTTCATGGATAACTGGTGGGGAAGCTGGACTGTGGCTGACACGCTTAAGCTGAATCCAGAAGCGGAATGGGTATCTTATGTTGCCCCACAATCAGAGGATGGCTCGCTTACAATGTTCACTGGAAATCCTTCCAGCAGTTATTTGGTTGTTCGCAAAGGCTTTGAACATCCTGAACTTGCAGCCAAGCTTGTGAGTGTTCAATATGACTATCAGCGTTACCAAGAAAAAGATGAAAAAGCTTTGAAAGAATTTGAAGATTATAAGAGTATGAATGTTGGCGGATCTCCGCTCGCTATTAATATCGATTATTATGACGCTTTCTATCGTAACGTTGACATCATGAAAGAAGCATTAGAAACAGGCGATACAAGTAAATTAACTAGCAATGAGGATTTAACGGCTTATAACTCCTATAAGAAATTTCTTGATAGTAAGAAGAATGGAGAAACACCAGACTCCAATGCATGGGCTGGATATACTTCCAGTATTACGACAGCTAGTTTGGTGAAAGCCTCTAATATTAAAGAAGTGAATCCATTATTCTTTGGAAGTACATCATCCATGACGTTGAAATGGCCGACACTTACTAAAATGGAACTTGAAATGTACTTGAAGATCATTACAGGTGAGCAAACACCTGACGCATTTGATAAGTTTGTAGAAAGCTGGAATAAAACTGGCGGCGAAGTAATTACTAAGGAAGTTAACGAAGCGATAGCAACCAAATGATGTTGAAAGAGATGATCCGTAAATGAAAAATAAAAAAGATCAGACAGCATTCCATCTCATGATGGCGCCAGGAATGATTTTCCTAATTATCTTTTCGTTTATTCCAATGTTCGGTATTATAATGGCTTTTCAAAATTATGTTCCGGCTAAGGGAATGAGTGGTTCATCCTGGGTAGGTCTTGATAATTTCAAATTTATGCTCCAAATTCCTGACAGCAAACAGATTTTCAGTAATACGATCGTTATCGCGTTATGGAAAATTATCGTGGGTACTTTTACATCCATCGTGTTTGCCCTGTTATTAAATGAAATTCGGGTAAAGTTTGCTAAGCGATTCATACAGACGGTTGTTTATCTGCCGAACTTCTTGTCATGGGCGATCTTAGCTACTGTAGTCATGAATATCTTCTCTTATGAAGGTCCTGTTAATGCCATGTTAAGTTGGTTTGGGATTGACCCGGTCTTGTTTATGGCCAGCAATACTTGGTTTAGACCGATGCTAGTATTAACAGATGTCTGGAAGGGTTTTGGGTACGGTTCAATCATCTACCTAGCTTCCCTGACATCCATTGATCCCGGACTTTATGAGGCGGGCTCCATTGATGGAGCCAACCGGTTTAAGAAACTGTGGCACATCACGTTGCCAGGCTTAATGCCAACTATTTTGCTGGTTACAACCTTGAACTTGCCGAATGTATTGAATGCTGGTTTTGATCAGATCTTCAATCTGTATAATCCTTTGGTGTATGAATCTTCGGATATTATTGATACCTACGTTTATCGGGTGGGTCTGGTAGAAAGACAATACAGCTTAGGTACAGCAGTTGGCCTATTACGGTCGGTCGTTGGTATCGTACTGATTCTTTCTGCGAATAAATTGGCCCAAAAACTTACGGATTATCGTATTTTCTAAAGAAAGGGGGGTTCTCCCATTTACGCATCTAACATCAAGGGTCGTATTGCAGATGTTATTATCTGGGTATTTGTTCTAGCGTTCGCCTTGTCCTGTCTCATACCGTTAGTCAATTTAGTAGCCATCTCTTTCAGTGATAATGCGGCGGCTTCCGCAAATCTAGTAAGTATATTCCCGGTTAATCCGACGTTTAGCTCCTATGAAAAATTATTGTCTGACAGCCAGTTTTGGCGTTCATTCATGATCTCTGTAGAACGGGTAGTGTTAGGTCTGCTTGTGAATATGGTATTGATGATTCTTACAGCCTATCCATTGTCTAAAAGTTCACGAGTATTCACGGGTCAGAAGGTTTATATGAATCTCGTTATCTTCGCGATGTTATTCTCAGGTGGATTGATTCCAACCTTTATGGTAGTCAAAGAGCTTAATCTTTTAGACTCCATCTGGTCATTGATCTTGCCGGGTGCAGTACCGATAGGGAATGTTATCTTGCTGATGAATGCATTCCGGGCTGTACCGAAATCTCTAGAGGAAGCTGCAAATATAGATGGAGCTTCACAGTGGAGAATATTAGGAACAATCTATCTTCCGATAGTATTGCCTACACTTGCCACCGTTACGCTCTTTACTATTGTGGGCCATTGGAATGATTACTTTGGTGCCCTGGTATATATTAATAAAACGGCGAATTATCCATTGCAAACCTATATCCAACAGCTTAGCGTTGAGGTTCAGAACATTACAGATCCTGAAAAATTATTGGAATTAGCAAAAGTTTCGAATAAGACTTTGAACGCTGCTAAAATCGTAGTTTCTACGCTACCATTGTTGTTGATTTATCCGTTTATGCAAAAGTATTTCGTATCAGGGATTGTCGTTGGTTCGGTTAAAGAATAAATATTAGTAGACAGCCGCTATGAAGCTTCATAGCGGCCTACTATTTTCAAGTAGGAGGCTTACAATGAATAGTAATCAAGTTCATACATCAATTCTGGATGACATGAAGACATTTGTCTCTCAAGAAGCCAATCGGAGTATTTCATTTACGAATAAAGAGGCAGCATTTTATTTTACGCAATCCCATCATACGGATCATGTGGAACATGCATTTTTTGAGGGACTTAATATTGCTAAGAATAGAATTTTCGGTGGATACACCTTATTCGTAGGTGAACAGAAGCTAGACAATCGACAATCTGAAGTTTGGGCCTATCCTTATAGAATGGTGCGTAAGCACGCCGATCTTACAGAAGAGCTGTGGTTGTTGGATTATCATAATCTATTGGAAATTAGTCTCGTTAATGCTAAGGAAGACATAGGCATCGTTTTAAGGGGAGAGAATGTTAGCTATATAAACCAACAGGATCATATCGCGTTCTTTAGCGCTATCGAGGGAGATTGGGTGATTGCAGTTAGTGCTATCAACCTTTCACCTTTGCATATGGATAATGAAGTTCTAATTGCCGGTGCAAACGCTGGGGGTTATTATATCGCTGCAGGTAAGACATCCGAAGAAGCAGCAAGCTTAATCCTTAAAGCTAGACAAGATATTAGCACTTTGAAAGATGAACGTGTTAAGCGGATGGAAGATTTCTTACACCATAATGCCCATCTAACCAGCAGTGATGATACATTTACTTTAGCCATGAATTGGTTGAACATCACAATGGATCAGTTGGTTACTAGACAGCAGGGTGATGGTATCTATGCAGGACTGCCATGGTTTAACGAATATTGGGGACGGGATCAATTCATAGCTCTTCCAGGCGCTGTGCTCGTTACAGGGCAATTCGAAACGGCTAGAAATATCTTGCTATCATTCGCAGAGTTTCAGAATACGGACGAAGATTCTAAATACTTTGGTAGAATTCCAAATATCTTGTCTCCTGGAAAAGTGGATTACCATACAACAGATGGTACGCCGCGATTCATTATCCAGTTGCAGGATTACGTTAAGTATTCAGGAGATACAGCGATCATTAAAGAGCTGTATCACAATGTACAATATAGTATTGAAGGTTCCATAAAATATTGGGTAGATGATAAAGGGTACTTAAAGCACGCAGATAATGAAACTTGGATGGATGCCCGGGATGGCAATTTGGAGTCATATTCTCCTCGGGATACCCGTGCCAATGATATTCAAGCACTCTGGTATAACCAATTGCTTGCTGGTGTTTACTTTGCTGAATATATGAATGACAAGGTGAATGCTGATAAATGGAAGGGCATTGCTGAAACCTTGAAGCGCCATTTTGAGGTTGATTTCATTGATCAAGCGCATCCTTATTTAGCAGACAGACTGGATGCAGAAGACAAGCCGGAATTCTCCCTGCGCCCAAACCAGTTATTTGCTTTTGAAATGTTTGATGATAACGATTTTAAGGCTAGAGCGATTCGTACCGCGTGGGAAGAGTTGGTCTATCCATGGGGTGTTGCTTCGCTAGATAGACATCACCCATTGTTTCGTCCGTTTCATTTAACATCTCATTATCCGAAAGACGAGGCTTACCATAACGGTGCGGTTTGGATTTGGCTTAATGGTATTGCGATGCAGCGTATGATTGAAGCAGGGCAGGAAGAAACGGCCTATCAGCTATTCAAGAATATGAACTGGCAGGCCTTGAATTTAGGTGTTGTTGGTGGACTTTGTGAGAATATGGATGCTTATCCTGAGGAAGATGAGAAATGGGCGAAGTTGACGGGTGCATACCTGCAAGCTTGGTCCAATGCTGAGCACCTGCGTGTGTGGTACCAATATTTCTTAGGTATCCGTCCAGACCTGATTAACAATACACTGACAATTGCTCCAAGAATTCCGCAAGAGCTTGAATCCTTGGCTTATAATGTGAACATAGGAAAGGGACAGATCGAAGCCACGTATAACCGTGGACTTGAAATCACTTACGCCTATACATTCAAGAATGTGGGACTGGAAGTTATCATCGATATGTCTCCTTTCGAAACGGTATCGCTTGAAGTTAAGCCCAATATGGAGCTGGTTGTAAGACAAGATGATCATACACTGGCAGTTACCTTATATGACGAGAATCGTCAAATGCTCAAGGAGATTCAGTCAGGGCTATCCGAATCACGTGTTATGCACAATAAGCGGAATAACGAGTTATTAAAAGACGTTGAGTTTGCCAAGCCATTGAGCTTGGACAATCATCCTTGTATAAAGCTGTAGCTATAACTAGTTAAGACAATCTTAAAAAAACCTCTAACCCATCCTCAGGATGATGTTAGAGGTTTTTTTGGCAGTTTATGATTTAAGCCAGGCATGTTGGTTCAGAATTTAGCCATAAGATGCTCAAGTCCTGTCGCCACTCCATCTTCGGCATTACTGACTGTAACAAATTCAGCCATTTCCTTTAGAATCGGTGCTGCGTTAGCCATGGCAATCCGGTAGCCTGCCACCTCGAACATCGGTTGATCATTATAGCTGTCACCCATTACGGCTACATCTGTTAGCGGGATGCCATAGTGGGCGGCGAGCATAGCTACACCGGAGCCTTTGTTGGCGTCCTCATGGTTAATTTCGATATTATTGACATGGGAGGCTGTAATAATAAGGCCAGGGATCGCGGCGAAGCGGGTGGAGGCTTCTTTGAGCAGTTCCCGGTCTAGAGAAAAGGCTAATGTTTTATAAATGACGTTTTCTTCTTTACTCCAGATCTCTTCCATACTTTCGACGTAAGTTACAGCCGCTTGTTGAAACTGCTGATCGATCATTGCTTTTAGCAGCCAGCTGACTTCCTCAGGTACTTCTTCTTCACTTAGTGCAGATAGTTTCTCTAATCTTACCCGTTTATTGAGCTCCACATATACGTTGTCCTCTGTGTATACCTCGTAATACAAATCCGGAATTTCGTTCATCCAGCGTAATGCAGGAATGATGTCTTCCTTCTTCAGCGGTTTACTTGCTGCCAGTGTGTGGTCAGACAATGTAACCACTGCGCCATTCAGACTGACTACAGGGCATTCCAGATCTGCCAGCCGCAGTTGTCGTTCCGCATCCATAAAAGAGCGTCCCGTAGCAATAATTACGATATGACCTAAATTTTGAGCCTTTATAATCGCCTCGCGGTTCTTTGGGCTAATTTGTCCTTCTTCGTTCAGCAATGTTCCATCCATATCTAAAGCAATCAGCATATTGTAAGATCTCCTTATCCAGTCATAGTTGTCCCCTTCGCGGGCTAGTGAGAACGTTAATTGTATCTTATCATTAATATTCTGAAAACCAAAAACACCTTTTCATTCCTAGTCTAATCGTATATTTTTAGAATATAGTTCAGTCGTGGTACAATAGTTGTTAAACTAATCGACTAGCCGAGTCTATCGTCAGTTCATGTTCGTGGGACGTGATCCGTCGGTATTTTTCCTGCGTAAGGACATCGGCAGATGTGTATGTAAGGGGGACTAATCGTGAGATCCAAAAACTTGGCCACCATGTCACTAGCTTTTATGGCATGTGGGTTTCTGATTACACTATTTCTACCTGAAAATCTCGCTGTAATTCTACTAAGAGGTGGCTTTGAGGCTGGGCTGGTTGGGGGGATTGCCGACTGGTTCGCGGTAACCGCGTTATTCCGCCATCCGCTCGGGCTGCGTATTCCACATACCTCACTGCTGCTCAAGAATCGGGATAAGATTATTCAGTCGTTAATTACCGCTATGGAGACTGAGCTGCTGAACAAAGAGAGTATTGAGAACAAGCTGCGCAAGTTTGGCATTATGTCTATGAGTTCCAAGCTGCTGACGAAGTTCTTTAGCAAGAAGAAGGCGAGAGCCCAGATCCTAGAGCAACTTAGCGAATTCGTGTCACGTCTTCCGGTAGAGAAAGCTGTACCTTTTCTTCAAAGGGCAGCCTCTGACTATATTCGTGAAGCGGAGCTTGGAGTTGCGGCTGATAAGATTGTCACTAAATTAATGAACGACGGAAAAGATGTAGCGGCTCTGGATTATGCGCTGGAAGGGGTATCTAACTGGAGCGGTCGTCCTGAAACGAAAGCTATGCTGGGTAAGATCGCCAGCGAGAAACTGGCTGAAGTAAAGCTCGGTGGACTGAAAGGGATGGCTTTTCAGGCTTTCGTTGGATTCATGGATGCGGATATGCTTGGTGAAATGCTGCAAGGCATGCTGCAGTCCGGTATTCGCGATTTTCGTGAAGAGGATAGCCCTTATCGTGAAGAGATCATCCGGGAAATCCGGGTGGCGTTGTTCCAGATTGTTAATGATGAGGCTAGAATGACTTCTGTGAAAGAATGGGCACTACAAGAGCTTGAGGGAGAAGCAGTAACTGCTTTTCTGCATACTCAATTGGAGAACGTACGTAGTAAGGCACTCTCCTTATTAGAAGAGGACCGGGCAGCTGGCGGAAGAAAACTATTTGCACTATACACCCTTCTTATGCGCCGTATTAGTAAGGAACAAGAGTGGATCGGTAGCTGGGAGGAGCGGATTCGCGCTTCATTGATTGCATTTGTAGAGGCTAACCACTTCCGAATCGGTCTTTTGGTGAAGGAGAATCTGGATAGCATGGACGATGCTAGTCTAGTGAATATGCTGGAGGATAAAGTAGGTAAAGATCTTCAGTGGATTCGTGTGAACGGTGCCTTATGCGGTTTTGTTGTAGGGCTTGTACTTACAGTTGTTCAATTTATTTAAATCAAAGTAGTCCGTCTCCAGTGAATGGAGGCGGACTACTTTTTTATGTTTATAGGATCTATTGCTGTACTAAGGCAGCTTGATAAAGCCGTTCCAAATCAGTTGCTGTACGTTGCCAATTGAAGGCTTCAAGCGCATCCGATCGTCCTTGTTTCCCAATGGTTGCTGCTACCTCCGGATTCCGGCCTAGTCGCAGCAAATCTCTAGCAAAGGGCAAGGCCTCGCGATATCGTTCCACCAGATATCCGTTATGGCCGGAGTCGATAATCTCACGGATACCGCCATTGCTAGAAGCGATGACCGGTAGTCCCGAGGCCATGGCCTCTACATTAACAAGCCCAAAGGATTCATGATTCTGAGAAGGACATACGAAGCAGTCGGCTGCTTGATAAATGGTATGGATATCCTCATGAGCTACATTTCCAAGGAAGGAAACGGATACGCCTAGTCGCTGTGCAAGCAGCTTCAGCTGTCGCAAATATGACGGTTTCCCTTTGCCTGCAATTACAAGATGAGCAGGAAGGTGCTTATTTAAATGGTACATAGCACGTATCAATACGGGCACCCCTTTGCGGGGAATGACTCGACCGACGAATAAGACGGTAAAGACCCTCGGGAGTCTGTAAAGTTTGCGAAGATGGTATTTTTCCTGTAGCGCTACAGGAGTGAATCGATCAAGATCTGCTCCGAGTAGGACAATACGGATTTCATTGTTTAATTGAGGGAAGCGACGGGTTAGTCTTCGCTGTAGAGAGTGGCTGTTCGCAATAATCAGATCTGCTCTAGCCAAGGCTCTAGCAGTCTTAACTGTGTCCGGTGTGAATGTAAGAGAATGCAGAAATAGAAATACCGGAAGATGAGGGAGCCGTTTCTTTACAGCAGACATAAGATGGGGGCGATTATCGACCTGAACTATATCAAATGACTCATTCTGAATGTAGTCTAATACCGAAGTACGATAATGAACGGGAGTACTCGCGGGCAACCGAATGATTCTGACCCGCTCCAATATGGAAGCATCGGGCAGTCCCAGCACTTTGCGGCTCACAATGGTAACCTTATGTTTCTCAGCCAGCTTTCTGGCAATGGCCCAAATGCAGATTTCTACTGACCCGTCTCCCGGAACCGGGAGACGTTCCGGCGCAATAATACAAATATGCATGGTTCATGCCTCCTCTGATCCGCTAATGGTTATCCTCTTCCCACCATATGCAGCTTGAGTATCTGGAGATACATCTGAGAGCGGAGAGGGCGTTCAACCCATTCCATTCATATAGTCGGAGCATAAAATACTAAGGTTAAGCAAGGCTGTGATCATTATTTGAGTGACAGGGGAGAGGGCAATTGGGAACAAAGTTAAAGTCTGCGTTGACCAGCAAATGGATTAAAACCAAGGTGCTCATGCAAAGTTCCGAGATTTCACCGCTCATTCCAGAAACAGTGAAGTTTAGTAAAGCAAACTTAAGAACGATGCTCTTGAAATATGGGATGATTTACGTTAAGCCGGAACATGGCACCTATGGTAACGGTGTAATGAAGGTTGAACAGAGTAAGGATTCTCATGGAACAGAATACAAATACCAAAGTGGAACAAAGATAAAAACCTTTGGAGCCTATGACACCTTTTATTCATCCCTTAAGAAAGCAACACGCGGACGCAGTTACTTGATTCAGAGAGGGATTGTTTTACTAAAGCACGGAAAGCATCGTTTTGATATCCGTGTGATGGTCCAGCTCAGTCCGCGTGGCAAATGGGAAACTACCGGATTGATTGGCCGAGTAGCTGAGAAGGGCAAGATTGTTACCAATTATCATAACGGTGGTACGCTAATGTCTATGGAGAAGCTGCTGTCGCCTTATTTGAACGATGCTCAGCAAGCTCAGATGCTTAAGATATTGCGAAAGCTAGGTGAGGATACCGGACGTTTCTACCATAAGAAATATCCTGGCTTTAAACAGATTGGTGTAGATGTAGGATTAGATAAGCACATGACGCCTTGGATTATTGAAGTGAATACGAGTCCAGATCCATATATTTTCAAACATCTTTCTAATAAAAGCATGTACCGCAAAGTGATGGCTTACCGCAGAGCAAATGAGAAGAAGAAGTCCGCTAACTGATTTGCTTCTTCGTATTAACAATAACAAGGGAAACCTTTTGTTCGAGCTCAATTATTTTTTGCTTATGGGTTGCGATCTGACGGTAACCGGAGACCAGTGCAGCTAAGGACTGGTTGGTTAGGGTAAGGTTTTGTTTGCGAATCGCTGCTTTAAAGTCAGTCCAATCTGCTGAGACACGTTTGTTTAACGAGGTGATCACGCTCCTGTTAGATTTGATCGTGATTTGAGGACTTTCAATGCCAGACAAGGTTTTACGCGCTTCGGCTATCTTTTGGGAACGTTTCTTTTTCGCGGCGTTCAGCTGATTCTGCTTGTCACTGATCTCTTGGCGTGCCAACTGAACCAAGATCTTCATAGCATCACCTTGGGCACGCAGTACGGTATTCAAGGTCTTGTCCTTAAGTGACTTGGCGATACTAATTCGCTTGTTAAGTGCACTATACTGGTCAAATAAGGGCTGATAGCGCTGCTTGCTACTCTTAACGGAGGCTTCCAATCGGGTCACTGTTTCAAGATCAATTCCTTTAATTTGTTGACGAACCACAACTAGCGATTGCTCATTATTGTAGTGAAGGATTCGGATTTGCTCCTCGCGCTGATCATACTGCAGCTTTAAGGTGGATAAATCATTGTAAAGAGAAGTCAGCTTAACCCTGGCAGGACCTTCTGCCGTTGCGGCCGTCAGATCAAAAGCTGCTTTTATAGAAGGGGTTAATTCTGTTGTAGATGCAGCAATAGCTCCTGATGATGTGCTTAGCAGTAGCAGGATCGTAAGCAGTAGTAAGGGCACTGGCTTAAATATTTTCATTTATTCTCCTCCTAATTATCGAAACCTAATGGCAACAAAAAAAAGCACCCGTAGCAAAGGCAAAAGCCTTTATTACGGGTGCTTCCAGCGTAATAGGTCACGAACGATATTATTATGTTTAATAATAGTTTGCCCCAGGCCATCCAGTCAATATTTAAAATTAAGCTATTCACAATTCAAAATGATACGGAGGGCATTTCTATACTCACTTCTCTTATCGTATACTGAACTTAGGATGGAATAAAGGATGCAACGTTCGCAACAAAGGAGGTCTGGCGTAGATGGATAACGCGGTAGAATATAGCACAATGTTGGAACATGCATTTATGTGGTCCCCAGAGGGAATAGCCGTACTGTCTTTAAACGATGGTAAGGGCAACTGGCTGAAGGTCAATCCGGCTTTTTGCAATTTACTTGGCTTTACGGAAGCTGAGTTTCTTGCTGGGGCTATTTTTGCAGAAATGGAAAATAGACAGACGTCTTCGAAAGAGCTTTCCTATAGATTGGTGATGGACGAGCTTCAGAATTCTCCAGCAGGGAGCTGGAAGAAGGAAGAATGCTTTCACAAAGGGGATCAACCGGTATGGCTTTCCCTGACATTCTCAGGATTTGGAACAGCAGGACAAGCCCCTTCGTGTATTATTGTGTACGCCGAAGATATTACAGACCGAAAGATTGCAGACCAACAAATGGCAGATCAACGAGATCTAGAGGAACAGATTTATCAAAGTGAACGTAATTATAGATTGATTTCCGAGAATTCGCTGGATTTAATCTCGCGTCATGCAGTTGAAGAGCGCAAACAGTTCGAATTCAAGCTTCAGGAGAATGAACAGCGCTATAAATCCTTATTTGAATATAATCCCTCTGCTGTGTACTCAATGAATTTGCAAGGCGATTATTTAACAGCCAATGCGAATCTGGAGAAGCTGACCGGGTATTCGCTGGAAGAACTGATCGGAATGTACTTTGGTCCCGTTGTGCATGAGAAGGATATGGAGAAGACGCTGTATCATTTTAACTTAGCTGCTAAGGGCTATCCCCAAAGCTATGATCTGACGCTTATTCATAAAGAAGGCCATCTTGTAGAGATTAATACCACTAATATTCCGATCATTGTAGACGATCAAGTGGTTGGTGTATATGGTATTTCCCGTGACATTACGGAACGTATAAGATATACAGAACAAATTGAGAAGCTAAGCAATGAGTACACTCTTATATTAAATGCAGTATCTGAGGGTATTTTTGGACTCGATATGGAGGAGAAGGTGACCTTCATCAACCCTGCAGGTTTGCATATGCTCGGCTATGAACATGATGAGATCATGGGTCATACCTATCTAGATCATATTCAGCAGACAGCGCTTGACGGGATCCATTATCGGCCAGAGGAGTCGCCACTTATCAAAGCCATTAGGTCAGGGGGATCTTACCAGAGCAAGGATGCAGTTTTATGGCGTAAAGATGGTACAAGTTTTCTTGCGGAGTACCAAGTAACCCCTCTTTTTGATAAAGGTGAACCTAAGGGTGTTGTAGTCGTGTTCAGGGATATTACAGATGAGAAGGAGATCATTCGGGCGAAGGAATCTGCGGAAAAAGCGGACCAGGCTAAATCAGAGTTTCTAGCCATTATGAGCCATGAAATACGCACGCCTATGAACGGCATTGTAGGGATGACTGATCTGCTTGCCGAGACGGAACTAGATGAAGAACAACGTGAGTACACAAATATTATTAAGGAGAGCAGTAGCTCTCTTCTATATATTCTGAATGAAATTCTCGATTACAGTAAAATTGAGGCCGGAAAAATGATGATCGTACATGAGCCCGTACATCTTCGAGAGGTACTGGACAGTGTAACGGATCTGTTTATGGCTAAGGCTTTGGAAAAAAATCTTGAGCTGTCTTACAGCATGGCACCAGGAGTTCCTACGTTCATTATGGGAGATGCAGGACGATTACGTCAGGTATTGGTTAATCTGGTCAGCAATGCGATTAAATTTACTGACCGAGGTAAAGTCTGTATTTATGTGGAGCAAAAATTGTCCGTGGTTTCAAAGAAATCTACTTTGAAGTTTAATGTCAGAGACACGGGGATAGGTATTCCTTTAGAAAAGCAGCATCAGCTGTTTCAATCATTCTACCAGCTGCACTCCTCGTTTAATCGTAAGTATGCCGGGACGGGGTTAGGACTAGCCATTTGCAAGAAGCTTGTCGAGCTGATGGGCGGAGCCATTGCGGTGGAGAGTAGCGAAGGAAACGGCTCTAATTTCTATTTCACACTACAGATTAATCCTGAAAACAAATATGAGGGCGAAGAGGAAGATATTGCTCAGGCAGAGCAGAAGCCTGCACAGGAAATGGAATCACGATCTAATTCAGAGGGATCTATGGATGTTGGTGAAAATGTGATTTTACTTCCGGAAGGCCCTGCCCTTTCAGCTTCTAAGCCGAACTCTTCAAAGGGAGAACCATCCTGATGAGACATAGAAACTCCAGTCTTAGTAACAAACTATCGGTAGATCCATACACACAGTGGGAGGCTGGGGTTTCATCCCCGTCTTCTGCATGTGGACCAGCTACGCTGGCAGCTTTAACCGAGTATTGGAATACCCAGCTAGGAATGGACTTTATTCGTGGCAAAGGTCATTTTCACTCTAAAGCAGCTCATATTAATTACATATACAGTCATCACGGAGGTACCCCTTTGGGGATGAGTACACGTAGTTTTGTAAAGGGAATCACAGCTTATATCCACTCTTCAATCTCGCCAAAAGGGGGACATAAGCTTTCTGTCTCTACTTTTAACGATTTTGATGTGTATAAAGTGGAGATTGATGCAGGTCGGCCAGTAGCTGTTAAATTTGATAAATGGTTTAATTTTCGGTGGAGAGGGAATTTTGCTTACGATTACCATTGGGTATTAGGAATAGGATATGAAGTACCTGATAACGGGGATCTTCCAATCCTCATCGTTCAGGATAATGGTGTGAGGTATAAGGATGGAAGGATTGCTCTTTGTAAAGAACGCCGCATCCCATATTATGCAAATAAAGACATCATTACAATGGTGGGAATGAATATCATAGAAACGCCTAGTTAATCGTGATTTAGCTATGCAATTACCCTGGAAAAATGATCTGGTTATTTTGAGTCCAAACGTTTGCACAAATTCGAGGATCATACTATAATCCAGTTAATAACTGGAAAAGGGGATAGGTGCTTTGTCCGTACAAAAGGAAATGAAGGAACCGATTTATTATGGTGATCCTGCGACTACTAGAGGGATTTCCGTATTCGCTCAGGAGTTTGATCAGTTGTTTAGTTATGACGGGGATGATCTCGGACTTACATATTCATCGGCCTGTTCATCATTTTGCTTGTGGGCCCCTACGGCTCAGGAGGCAGAGCTAGTAATTTATGATTCATGGCAGGGAGCTGCGGGGTCTAAATATGCTATGATTCGCGATATTCGGGGAACGTGGAGAGCTACGGTTGACGGTGATCTAGATGGCAAGTTCTATACCTACCGAGTACATCTAGGTGAACAGTGGAATGAAGCAGCAGATCCTTACGCGCGTGCTGTCGGCGTGAATGGGGACAGAGGTGCTATTCTAGATTTGCGCAAGACGGACCCTGAGCGGTGGACGGAAGATAAGCCGTCGTTTGAGGATCCTGTAGACGCTATTATTTATGAGCTTCATTTGCGTGACTTATCCATTCATCCAGCCAGCGGTATGGCTCATAAGGGTCAATATCTCGCTTTGGCGGAAGAAGGAACCCGCGGACCAGAGGGCATTCTCACCGGACTCGATCATATCGCAGATCTCGGTGTAACCCACGTGCAGCTATTGCCTATTTATGATTATTCTACAGAGAGTGTAGATGAGACGAAGCTGGATGAGCCTCATTTTAACTGGGGTTATGATCCAAAGAACTACAATGCTCCTGAAGGCTCCTATGCTACGGATCCTTATGTGCCCGGACTACGTATTCAAGAACTAAAAACAATGATTCAAGCGCTTCATGATCGTGGACTCCGCGTCATTATGGATGTTGTTTACAACCATGTGTACGACGGATATCGCGTGAATTTCACTAAACTGGTTCCTGGCTATTATTTGCGTTATAAACAAGACGGAAGCCTGTCGAATGGCTCGGGCTGTGGGAATGACGTGGCTACAGAACGCTTGATGATGTCCCGCTTCATTGTGGAGTCCGTGGTCTATTGGGCTAAAGAATACCATATCGACGGCTTCCGCTTTGATTTGATGGGCTTGATGGATGTCGATACGATGCGGGAAACCCGGCGGCGTCTGGATGGAATAGATCCGTCTATCATGACTATCGGTGAAGGCTGGATGATGGGGACTGAGCTACCGATGGAACGGCTCGCTCATCAGAAGAATGCCTCCCTTATGCCGGGAATCGGACATTTTAATGATGATTTCAGGGATGCTATTAAAGGAAATATCTTTTTGTACGATCAGCCGGGCTTCATCAGTGGAATGATGGGTCTGGAGCCTGCGATCAAGGCGGGGATTGCGGGAGGGATTGACTTCAGCCCAGGAATTAAGCAATTTGCCGAGGAGCCTCAGCAAAACGTTAATTATGTGGAGTGTCATGATAATCATACCTTATGGGATAAAATCGTATTGTCCACCGAGGGTGAGACGGTTACTCAGCGCCGTTCCATGCACAGACTAGCTTCTGCGATAGTGTTCATGAGTCAGGGGATTCCTTTTATCCATGCAGGACAGGAGTTTATGCGTACGAAGGACGGGGTGGAGAACAGCTATAAATCTTCGGTCGAGATCAATCGTATGGACTGGGAATTGTGCGCCGCGCATCAGGAAGATGTGGCGTATATGAAACAGTTAATCGAACTGCGTAAAGCTCACCCGGCCTTCCGTATGCGAACAGCAGCGGACATTCGGAACCATTTGGTTTTTGAAAAAGCACCGGCAAGTGCAGTAGCTTACACGCTACGTGGCCATGCTGGAGGAGATGCAGCGAAGCATATTTATGTTCTTTTTAATGCGAATGCTGAACAGACCACTGTGGTTCTGCCGCAGCTTGGAGCATGGAAGACCATCTTCGGGGCTGATCTTACGCAGGAGCTGACTGGAAATAAGCTGACTGTAAATGGGATTGGGACAGTAGTCCTGACGGCGAAATAAATAGTCTTTTACAAGATCATTATTTAAAAGCATGCGGAGTAACGTACTTTAATCAGGTACAGTACACTGTGTGCTTTTTTTGTTTTCCATTTTCTTAATTTGATTGTTTCATTTTACATAAAAAGGTGACATTACTCATTTTCGATGATGATATTGGATGTTAATATGAAGGCATTTACTTTGGCGCTTTAGAGTGGCATAGGCTTGGCAGCAGACAAACATAGCGCGTACTTTTCTTTTTTAACGGTTTAGGAAGTATATATCTGTGGGGATATTTAGAGAGGATGAGAGAGATGGGGAAAGCAACCGGATTTTTGGAATTTGAACGGCAGACGCCTTCGGAGTGTGAGGCGCTTGAGCGGATTAAGAATTGGGATGAATTCTCGATTCCTATGGATGAAGAGAATCTGCGCGAGCAAGGCGCGCGTTGTATGGACTGTGGTACGCCATTTTGTCATGTAGGACGTCTGTTGTCTGGTATGGCTTCCGGCTGCCCTCTACACAACTTGATTCCTGAATGGAATGATATGGTTTATCGTGGGAACTGGGAGGTTGCACTGAAACGTCTGCATAAGACCAATAACTTCCCTGAATTTACTGGACGTGTGTGTCCGGCACCTTGTGAAGGTTCTTGTACAGTAGGGATGAACGGCAAGCCCGTAACGATAAAGTCGATTGAAAAGTCGATTGTAGATAGAGGTTTTGAAGAAGGTTGGATTGTTCCTGAGCCCCCGCTTACTCGCACAGGTAAAAAGGTAGCTGTAGTGGGCTCGGGTCCAGCAGGTCTTGCCTGTGCAGCTCAGCTTAACAAGGCAGGGCATTCGGTGACCGTGTATGAACGGGCAGATCGGATTGGTGGTTTGTTGACGTATGGTATTCCGAACATGAAGCTGGATAAGAAGACGGTTCAGCGCCGAGTAGACCTGCTGACGGCTGAAGGCATTACATTCGTAACTCGTACAGAGATTGGGAGAAATATCTCGGCGTCACAACTCAAGGCGGAGCACGATGCTGTTGTCTTGTGTGGCGGGTCTACGCAGGCACGAGAGCTTCCTATAGAGGGTCGTGAGCTGCGGGGCATTCATCAGGCGATGGAGTTTCTGACACTGAATACTAAGAGCTTACTGGACTCAGAGCTTGCTGATGGTGAATACTTGTCTGCGGCAGATAAGGATGTAGTTGTAGTCGGTGGCGGGGATACTGGCACAGACTGTGTAGCTACGTCGATCCGCCACGGCTGTCGTAGTGTAATCCAGCTTGAGATTATGCCACAGGCTCCGCTGACCCGTCAGCCTAGCAATCCGTGGCCAGAATGGCCAAAGGTTCTTAAGGTGGACTATGGCCAAAAAGAAGCGGCTTCACTGTATAAGGAAGATCCACGTCGTTATCTTGTTTCGACGAAACGTTTTGTTGGTGACGATGGTGGACATGTGCAGGAGCTGCATACTGTGCGCATTGAGTGGACTCGCAATGAACAGGGACGGATAGTTCCGGTTGAAGTACCAGGCAGTGAAGAAGTTCTAAAGGCACAGCTGGTACTACTCGCATTAGGATTCACAGGGCCCGAAGAGTCTGTGCTAGGTGAGCTTGGGGTGGAACGTGATGAGCGGGGAAATGCCAAGGCAGAGTTCGGAGCACAAGCGACCAATGTAGAGGCGGTATTCACAGCAGGTGATATGCGCCGCGGACAAAGCCTTGTAGTTTGGGCCATTGATGAGGGGCGTCAGACCGCCCGCGAAGTGGACCGATTCTTGATGGGATCATCGAATTTGCCGTGAGAATAGAGGCATATAGGGCAGGGCGTTCCTTTTGGAGGAACGTCCGCTTTTGCGTTGTTTGCCTATTCAAGGTTAAAATTGAAACCTAAGCACAAGATCTATTTAAGTCGAAAAGGAGAATACATGATGAAGCTAATGTTTATTTCCGATATTCACGGTTCTTTATTCTGGTTAGAACGGGCTTTGGAAAAGGTAGAGGAAGAACAGCCAGACAGTCTTGTAATCGTAGGAGACTTTTTATATCACGGTCCCAGAAATCCACTGCCGAAGGGTTATGACCCGCAGGGAGTTGCTAATAAACTGAATGAATATAACAAAAAGAAGCCTATAACGGCAGTACGTGGTAACTGCGATGCTGAGGTAGACCAGATGCTGCTGCAGTTTCCGATGATGGGCGATTATGTGATGCTCCTGCATGAAGGCAGACGAATCTATGTTACACACGGTCATGGCTTTAGTATTGAGAATTTACCGGCACTATCTGAGAAGGATATCTTTATTCAGGGGCATACCCATCTTCCGGTTGCGGATGTAAAAGAGGGCGTATACGTGCTGAATCCCGGTTCGATATCGCTGCCTAAAGAGAATAACCCGAATTCCTATGGTATCCTTGAGGGTGGAGAATTCATCGTTAAGGATTTTGAGGGCGATGTGGTAAAAAGGATTACACTATAAGCTCAGTCAGATCACATGTGACCCGAATTCCTTCCAACATTATTAGTGTTCTAGGGAATTGAGCACTAGAACATATTATTGTATGATGAGGTAGGAGTTTTAGGGCAGGGCTGGCTCCAAATATAATAGTAAAGGTAGTTAACACATGAATCCTAAAGATTTGAACTATACAATGCCACCGGAATGGGGCAAGCATGAACGTACTTTTATCTCCTGGCCGGTGCAGGAATCTATGTGTTTCCCGGACAACCACGAGTCGGTATGCCAAGGTTATGCTGACATTATTACAGCTATTGCCGAGTTTGAACCGATTACGGTCATCGTTAACCCGGAGGACGTGGAAAAGGTAGAACGTCTGGTCAGCGGACCGAATGTAACGCTACTACCTATAAAGCATAGCGATGCTTGGTTGCGTGATAACGGGCCTACCTTTGTTGTTAATAAAGACGGCGTTCTAGCAGGTGTGAACTGGAAGTTTAATGCCTGGGGCGGTAAATATTCACCTTGGGATCTGGATGATGAGGTAGCTCCACAGATTCTCGAACACACACAAGTGACACGCTTTGATGCGCCGCTTGTGATGGAAGGCGGCTCGATCCATACGGATGGAGAAGGCACCTTGATTACTACAGAAGAATGTCTGCTCAATACGAACCGCAACCCGGATTTGAAGCGCGAGAATATTGAAGAGTACGTGCGCAATTATACAGGTACAGAAACTATTATCTGGCTTAAGCGTGGTCTAAGTGGTGATGAAACCGATGGTCATGTGGATAATATCGCTTGCTTCGCTGCTCCAGGTAAAGTCATTATTCAGGTCTGTGAGGATCCGCAGGACGAGAATTTTGAGATTACACAGGAGAATCTTCGTATTTTGGAGAATGCCATAGATGCCAAAGGGCGTAAGCTGGAGATCATCAAGATTCAGCAACCACCACGGGTGGATCATGACGGCAGCCGTCTGACGCTCAGTTATTTGAACTTCTATTTCGTAAATGGTGGAATTATTTTACCTGTGTTTGGCGGTACAGCGGTGGAAACAGATAAACTTGCCGAGGAAGTACTGGCTGGTTTGTTCCCGGAACGTAAGATTCGTACAGTTAACGGTATGGCGGTCATCACCGAGGGCGGGAACGTTCACTGCACTACGCAGCAAATGCCTGCTCAGCAATAATTGAAGGAAACTAAACGTCCAAAGGGACATTTATATATAAGGAGGACAGATTCTTGAGAAATGTAAAAGTAGCTGCGACGCAAATGAGCTGTTCCAGCAATATTGATGAGAATATCAGTAAAGCCGAAACATTGGTCAGAGAAGCGGCGGCACAGGGAGCACAAATTATTTTGCTGCAGGAGCTGTTCGAGACTCCGTATTTCTGCCAGAAAGAGAAAGCTGATTATTACGCATATGCAACAGAGCTTGAGCATAACAAAGCGATTAATCATTTCACAGCAATAGCCAAGGAACTGCAAGTGGTGCTGCCAATCAGTTTTTATGAGAAAAAGAACTACGCACGTTACAACTCACTAGCTGTAATCGATGCCGATGGAACGATACTGGGCAAATACCGCAAGAGCCATATTCCAGATGGCCCAGGGTATGAAGAGAAATTCTACTTCAATCCGGGAGATACTGGCTTTAAAGTATGGAACACTCGCTATGCCAAGATTGGTGTAGGGATTTGCTGGGATCAGTGGTACCCGGAAGCGGCTAGAGTGATGAGCCTGATGGGAGCAGAAATTCTGTTCTATCCAACCGCTATCGGATCAGAACCACAGGATGGATCGATCGACTCTAAGGATCATTGGCAGACTTGTATGCTTGGGCATGCAGCGGCTAACCTTATTCCAGTCGTTGCCTCCAACCGTATTGGTGAAGAGATTGATGAAGATTCTAGCATTAATTTCTACGGCTCTTCGTTCATTGCGGGACCGCAAGGCAATAAAATTGTTGAAGCAGGCCGAGACGAGCAAGCTGTAATAGTGAGCGAATTTGATCTGGATGCTTTGGAAGTCGGACGGATCGAGTGGGGCGTCTTCCGTGATCGCCGGCCGGAGCTGTACAAAATGATTGGTTCTTATGATGGGGACATCATTCTTTAAAAGAATTCACAGTTAAATGTGCTAAAGGCATTGCTAGAGAGGATAGAATCTCTGGCAGTGCCTTTTTTGGTGTTTCAACGAGAAATACGGGGGTTCTTTGAACAGAGGAGCAATTGTTCGGAAATCCTGTGCAAGATCGGACACAATCTTTTCTATCAAAAGTGCTGTAAAAGTCTGGAAAAGTAGAATATTGATATTTTATCAGGTATATTAGAAGAGTAAACCGTGATTCAGGGATCTACTATGAAAATTCTGTCGGATACGTGGAGAGGAGGCTCTGGGATATCTTTTGTTATCATAATCTTGCAGTGATAGAAGGAGAAAACGATGAGCACATTTAAAAACTGGTTGAACACAACCAAAAACGGACTAACAGAACAAGTAAAGAAATTCAAAAATAAAGATTTCATGAATGCGGTAGTTGCGGGCTGCGCCTTGGTTGCTGCTGCCGACGGTAAAATAGAAGAAGCTGAAAAGAATAAAATGGCTGGTTACATGAATATGAGTAATGAGCTTAAGGTGTTTGACATGAGAGATGTAATTACCCAGTTCAACTTTTATGTAAGTAACTTTGAGTTCTCACCAGAAATCGGTAAGCAGGAAGCACTGAAAGCAATCGGTAAGTTTACCGGTAAACCAGATGTGGGACGTGTAATTGTGGGTGTGTGCTCAGCTATTGGATCAGCTGATGGTGATTTTGATGACAATGAAAAAGCAGTTGTGCGGCATATTTGCGGTGTCTTGGGATTAAACCCTGGTGAATTCAGTTTATAAATGATGTAATACCATATACATGAGTTCGGATGAAACGTATTTAGTTCTTTAGCGTATCACTCATATAACATCCAAAAGCTAGACTAATAGATGGTGATTCTTTTTAGGGAATGGAGGTACGTAAAGTTGGCTGGAATTAATCTGGTAAAAGGTCAGAAGATTGATCTCACAAAAGGTAATGCAGGCTTATCTAACGTAATTGTAGGTTTAGGTTGGGATCCGGCTGAGCCAGCTCGAGGATTCTTCGGTGTGAAGAAACAGGCCAACGTGGACTGTGACGCTTCAGCACTGATGCTGAACGAGAATGGTAAGCTAGTTAAGAAGGGTAACCTGGTGTGCTTCCATAACAAGCAAAGTCCTTGTAACTCTGTCATTCACTCCGGAGACAATCTCACGGGTGATGGTGACGGAGACGATGAGCAAATCATGGTTAACCTGAATGCCATTCCTTCCGATGTACACAAGGTTCTGGTAGTTGTGAATATTTATGATGCCACGAACCGTAAACAGGATTTCGGATTGATTAAGTCAGCTTATATCCGTGTGATAAACGCTGTAGGCAACAATGAGCTAATCCGTTTCAACCTATCTGATAATTACAATGGCTATACGGCGCTTATTTGTGGGGAACTTTACCGTCAAGGTGGAGAGTGGAAGTTCGCCGCAATTGGTGAGGGTAGTCACGCGGCACATATCAATCAACTGGCAGAACGCTACGTATAATCCAAATAAAAGAAAAGAGGAATGTTATCATGGCAATTAATCTATCCAAAGGTCAAAAGATCGATTTAACAAAAACAAATCCAGGTCTATCCAAAATCACAGTAGGTCTTGGTTGGGACACTAATAAATATGACGGCGGTAAAGATTTCGACTTGGACGTTTCCGTATTCTTGACTAATGCGAACAGCAAAGTTGAAAAAGAAACCAACTTCATTTACTTCAATAATAAACAGAACGAGAACGCTTCTGTTGTTCATACAGGTGATAACCGTACGGGTGACGGCGATGGTGATGATGAGCAGATTCAAGTGGATCTTCTGAGTATCCCAGCGGATGTAGAAAAGGTAGCTTTTACTATTACAATTTATGAAGCTGAAACAAGAAGCCAAAACTTCGGTCAAGTTTCTCGTTCTTATGTACGTATCGTAAATGATTTGAACAATGAAGAACTAATCCGTTTTGATTTGGGTGAAGACTTCTCTATTGAAACTGGCGTTGTTGTCGGTGAATTGTACCGTCATGGTGCAGAGTGGAAGTTCAATGCAATCGGTAGCGGCTACAAAGACGGCTTGAGCGGTTTGACTCGCGATTACGGCTTGCAATAAATCTTGAAGTATAAATCTTGTAGTATAAATCTTGTAGTACACAGTGAATTGAATCCACTCACGAAAGAAGGTTATGTCAGTGACGATCAGTCTTTCCAAAGGACAGCGGATTGATCTTACCAAGACTAATCCAGGTCTGACAAAGGTAGTAGTTGGATTGGGCTGGGACACTAATAAGTATAGTGGAGGTCAAGATTTTGACCTCGATGCTTCAGCGTTTCTGCTTCATGAAGACGGCAAAGCTAAAGGTGCAGATGATTTTGTATTCTATAACAACCCAAATGGTGGCGCAGGCTCTGTAGTCTACACGGGAGATAACCGTACGGGAGAAGGCGACGGAGATGACGAGCAAATTATCGTTGATTTCAGCAAAGTCCCTACCCATATTCAGCGTATCGGTATAACCGTAACGATTTATGATTACGAAACTCGTGCACAGAACTTTGGACAAGTCTCCAATGCTTTCGTACGTGTGGTTGATGCTTCCACAGATCGCGAAGTACTCCGTTTCGACCTGGGTGAAGATTTCTCAACAGAGACGGCAGTTGTATTCTGCGAATTCTACCGCAATGGTGCGGATTGGAAATTCCAGGCAATCGGTAGTGGTTTTGGCGGCGGCCTTAGCGCATTGTGTAAAAATTATGGGCTGGACGCGCAATAGCATCTTCCGGGCGGGGTCATCACCGATCCTGCCCTTTTTTTAATTCTTTATGGATTGCCTCACAAAGGAAATGGAATGGGTCTCGAAGTATAAACTCCACTTTGTGGGGTTATTTGAAAATACAAGAAAGCAAAAGTTTCACACGATACTATATGAATTATATTTCTCGCTTAAACGCTTGCCGTCCTTATAAGGACACCGAAGGCGTTATGATTGCTCCATTTATAAAGGTGGTGTAAGAATGGGTATTACAGTTGTCAAAGGACAAAAGGTTGATTTAACTAAAGGGAATCCTGGACTTGATTCTCTTATCGTAGAGATTGGCTGGCAATCGCCATCTTCACTTGAGATTGATACTTCTGCTTTTCTGCTTGGAGCGCAAGGTAAAGTAAGCAAAGATGAGGATTTGATATTTTATAATAATCCGTCTACACCTTATATCAGATATAAGGAAATGCCTACATCAAACAGCCTCAAGCAATTTGACGTGGAACTAAACAAAGTTCCTTCTGATGTGATGAAACTCGCGTTTACACTTACCATTTATGATGGCGAGAAGCGGGGTCAAAGCTTTAGGCAGGTAAATCAGGCCTATTTTCGGATTCTGAATCAAGTAACAGGTGCGGAGCTTCTCCGATGTGATCTTGAAAATCATTTCTCCGTGGAAACGGCTGTTGTGGTAGGAGAATTATATAGATATAACGGTGAATGGAAATTCAGCGCCATAGCCGCGGGTTTTGCTGGTGGTCTACAGGAACTGTGTAGGAACTTTGGGATAGAAGCGAACGATGAACCGGCACCGACACCGACACCAATACCAGTGCCTAAGCCTGCTGCTCCGCCGCAGCCAGAGCTTAAACGTCAATCAGCGCCGGTAGCGGAGCCTAAGATTCAGATTCCACCTCCTCCTGCAGCTGCGCCTTCACCTGTAACACCCCCTCCGGTCAATCTCAACCTGAAGAAGATCGAACTGAAGAAAAAAGGTGATTCGATCAACCTGAAGAAATCAGCTGGTGGTTTGGGCGAATTGCTAATTAACCTCAACTGGAATCAGAAGCAGGGTGGAGGGCTATTTAATCGTAAAAATGGTGTGGATTTAGATCTTGCTTGTCTATATGAGTTGAAGAATGGTAGTAAGGGAGTAGTTCAGGCGCTGGGCAATGCTTTTGGCTCATTGAACCAACCTCCTTATGTCTTGCTTGATGGAGATGACCGGACAGGCTCTGTAACAACCGGTGAGAATCTGCGGATTAATGGCAGCAAAATTGCTGATATTGAACGGATTCTAATTTTTTCTTTTATTTATAAGGGTGTTACCAATTGGTCAGAAGCTGACGGTGTTGTCACGATTACCCAGAGTGGTGGCCCCGATATTATTGTCAATTTGGACGAGCATAACAACCGCAAAGGCATGTGTGCCATCGCGTTATTTCGGAATGTGAATAACGAGACATTCAGTGTTGAACGGCTGGTCCAATATTACAGTGGTCATCGGGAGATTGATGAGGCATATGGTTGGGGACTGCGCTGGGTTGCTGGCAGTAAATAGACGATTTTTTCGGAGGCGCAAGTGTAATGGATTGGTTCGCTGATTTTTTCAGGAATATTAGTGAGAACTACGGTCATTTTTTCTCATGGAGCGATGTGGTAGGTACGCTCTCAGACCCGGTTAGCTGGGGCATTATTGGTAGCTTAGTGCTACTAGAAGGGCTGCTCTCTGCAGATAATGCGCTTGTTCTCGCCGTCATGGTTAAGCATTTACCTAAAGAACAACAGAAGAAGGCGCTCTTTTACGGTATTATAGGAGCTTATGTATTCAGATTTTTGGCTATCGGTCTAGGGACATTTCTTATTAAATTCATGTTGGTTAAGGTTCTTGGTGCAGCCTATCTCTTTTATATCGCTTATGGCGGGTTATTTAAGGGCGGTGGCGATGAGAAGATCGAGAACAAGGGGTTCTCTTTTTGGAAGACGGTTCTCCTTGTTGAATTAATGGATATTGCTTTTAGTATTGATAGTGTTATTGCTGCATTTGGTGTTAGTAACCAGGTTTGGGTGCTCTTTATGGGCGGAATCATAGGCGTTCTGATGATGCGGGGAGTAGCGCAATTATTCTTGAAGCTTATTGATAAAATTCCGGAACTCGAGCGTGCCGCTTTTGCGCTTATTGCCATTATTGCTGGTAAAATGCTCGCGGGCGCTTTTGGGTACGAAATGCCACATGTATTATTCTTTTCAATCATTATTCTTGTATTCGGTGGTACGATCCTTTACAGCGTACTGCGTAAGAAAAAAGAAGCCCATAGAAATGCTTGATTTCAAAGCTAGTTGAACACTGCTGCTTTCAGGTAATCGTATATGTTTATAGCGTAGGCCTTCACTTATATATGAGAGAACCGGATAGGGTATAGCTGGTTCTGCCACTCTCTATAGGAGAGGCCTGCGCTTGTTTTGCTTGGCTTCGCAAAACTATAAGGGGGAACCATCTTGAGATACTTCGATTACCTGACGAAAGAACAAGAAATAGCCTTATTTTATAATCCGCCGATTTCATTTAACCATAATACTACGAGTAAAGATTTGCTGGCTCATGCTGTTGGAGCTGCCCTTTATATGCCAGCAACTCGTGCTAGTGTTCCCGAAGACATTTTGAAGCTTAAAAGTGCAGGACTTGTAACCGTTATTATTGATCTGGAGGATGCGATCGGAGATAACGAGGTTGACCATGCAGAGGAGTCTCTCATTCAGCATCTTATTTTTCTTGCCGCATATGAGGAGAACGAGCCAAGCGGGAGTGATAGTCTTCCGCTTCTCTTCATCCGAGTTCGTAACCCGGAGCAGCTGCGGCAGCTGATTTTTCGGTTAGGATCTTTGGTTACGATGTTAACAGGGTTTGTTTTCCCTAAGTTTTCGGTCGACAACGGAATCCAATATTTCGAGGCGATAGCCGATTACAATAGAACGCGCAGTTACTCAGATCCAGTGCTTTATGGCATGCCAATCCTGGAAAGTGCGCCTATTATTTACCGGGAGAGCCGGGTAGATAGTCTTTTATCTATTCGTAATTTGCTAGGCAACTACCGCGAATATGTGTTGAACGTTAGAATTGGAGCAACAGATTTCTCAAGTTTATTCGGACTGCGCCGTAGTCCTGATATTAGCATTTATGATCTTACCCCTATTCGAGACTGCATATCGGATATTATTAATATTTTTGGCAGAGTGGAAGAAGGGTATGTAATTTCCGGACCAGTCTGGGAATATTTTGCGAATAAAGGGCACCGGGTGCTCAGACCACAGCTACGGCAGACTCCGTTTGAGGACACCTATGGTAAAAACGGCCGCGACATGCGAAATAGTTACATTTCTAGCAGCATGGATGGGCTTATTCGTGAAGTGATTTTAGATAAAGAAAATGGGATCTTGGGCAAGACGATTATACATCCCTCACACCTCAGACCTGTTCAGGCCATGTACACGGTAATGCACGAGGAATATGTTGACGCCTGCAGTATCGTAGAGAGTAACGATGGCAGCCTAGGAGTCTTCAAGAGTCAATATTCTAATAAGATGAACGAGATTAAGCCGCATTTGAACTGGGCAAAACGGATTTTACTACGATCACAAATATACGGGGTGTTACATGAACAACAGCATTTTGTCGGATTATTACCCGAAAACGAATTTACACACGTATAACATAGTCGAGAACCTGCAGGTTACGGTTACCGAAACATCTAATCCCTTTCATTTGCCTGTGGATACTTTATTCTCCATGGCAGCCCGGATTAATAAGAAACGCTCCTTTTTGTTCGTCAGCAAGGTACTTGGTAAACATATCCCTGTTAATCCGTACACCTCTCTGCTAAGTGGTGCTGCATTAGCGCTGCTGTTATATCAGGAGATGAACGGTAATTCTGCGGATAATGATAGGATGGAAGATTTATTAGATAAAGCTGTACACGGACTGATGCACCCTGAGTCTGCCAAGGAAGCCTATGAGCATTTATTAGCGGCAAGATTAGTTCTTCCTAGGTCTGTTGTCTTTATTGGTTTTGCTGAGACTGCAACTGCGCTGGGTCACAGTGTGTACAACATGTTTGCCGATGCAGCATCATATATTCATACTACCCGTGAACATATCATCGATTTGGAGTCCATTGTTAGCTTTGAAGAAGAGCATTCACATGCGGTTGACCATCTATGTTACGCCTTGAATACTAAGCTATTATCAGGGACTGAGCCGATTATTTTGGTGGATGATGAGATTACAACAGGGAATACAGCAATTAATACGATCCGTGATATTCAGTCCAAATTCCCTCGGGAGGAATACGTAGTCGTTTCTATTTTGGATTGGAGGAGCGGTAACAATCTTCATACCTATAGCGAATTAGAACAGGAACTGGGGATTCGGATTAAGTCCTTGTGTTTGCTTCAAGGAAGTATTGAAGTAAAAGGCACGCCTTTGCTAAATGCTAGGAATGACAAAGATTTGTTACCGTCTTCAGTGGAATCCGAAGTAGTGACCACTTATGTAGTGGACGGTTTAGAACGTCTGCAGGCAACATCCGTAGATTCATATGGTGACACCAACTTGTCTCCTTATGTGAAATACAGTGGACGTTTCGGACTGGAGTCGCTGAATAATGATGATCTTGATGTAGGAGTAACCCGGATAGCCGCACAGCTAAGAGAACTACGAGGGGGAGATTCTAAGACTCTAGTGATGGGTGTAGGGGAATTTATGTACCTTCCTATGCGGATAGCGGCTGAGATGGGGGAAGGCATTTCATATCAGTCCTCTACTCGCAGTCCAATCCACCCTGAACGTCGACCAGATTACGGAGTGCATAGTGCTGCCGCATATCCTTCAGCTAGCGATCCGGAAATTACAAACTTTATTTATAATGTGGATTCTGATCAGTATGATGATATATTCGTGCTGATTGAGCGTGATGTACCGCATGAACGAATGAAACCCATGCTTGATATACTGAAGACACTTGCCCGCCATAAAGTGCATCTTATTGTACTGACTCCTGAAGGAAGAAGTGGAGGCCTCCAGTATGAAGGGAACAAGTAATCATAAAGTCATGGACAAAAAAATAGCAGAACCGGTTCCGCTAGGTAGCTATCCACCGTCAGATGTTACGTTTCTGCTCAAGGATCTTAGTGACGTTTCGCTTGAGCTGGCGACAGAGGAAAGGGAGGAAGCTATTCAATCGGGTGTCCATTATTCTGAGATGTTGCCTGTTGAATATCAGCCTACCGAGCAGTATATCGACTTGTTTCATGAGACGCTGCAGCAATCGGCCAAGAAGGTAGCTTTAGCTGTTGCCATTGTTTCTGAGATGATTGTCTCAAGAAGAGGACTAAGTACGGTGCTTGTCTCTTTAGCTAGAGCAGGAACACCCATTGGTATACTGATTAAGCGTTATATAGCTGAGAGATACAAGGTAGACTTGCCGCATTATAGTATTTCTATTATTCGAGGAAAAGGTATAGATGAGAATGCGATACTCTACATTCTGCAGAAGCATGGACTTGATGCTGATTTGCAGTTTGTGGATGGGTGGACAGGAAAAGGGGCTATCCGTGGGGTGCTGATTGATTCTTGCAACACCCTCTATGAGAAGTATGGTATTCGTTTAAATGATGATCTTGCCGTATTGGCTGACCCGGGAAACTGCGCAGGCATGTTTGGGACTAGAGAAGACTATCTCATTCCTAGCGCCTGCTTAAACTCTACCGTTTCAGGGCTGATGAGCCGAACGGTGTTACACGCTGATCTCATTGGTCCTGAGGAATTTCATGGTTCAAAGTTTTATAAGGAGTGGCTGGATGCGGACGAGTCCAATGTATTTATTGATACGATTTGCCCGTATTTTCCATCCGTAGTAGCAGAAGCGAAGAATATTGCTGGACAGATGCTGGAGCATCCGCCAGAAATCACTTGGCAGGGTCTTCGTGATATTCAGAGTATTCAGGAGACTTTCGGTATAGATAACATTAATCTGATAAAGCCGGGAGTCGGCGAAACAACCCGCGTATTACTGCGCAGAGTACCTTGGAAAATTCTTGTCGATACTATGGATAATCCGAATCTAAAGCATATTCTTCTCTTAGCGAAGGACCGGGGCGTTCCTGTTGAGATCTTTCCTGGGATGACGTACTCCTGCTGCGGAATAATTAAACCGCTGAAGGGGGAGACAGAATGATATATGCTAGTGATCTAGATCGTACTTTGATCTATTCTTTAGGTGCCATAGGTGTGCCGGAGAATACTCCAGGTTTAATTCCGGCGGAAATAATAGAGGGAAAGACGAGATCCTATATTTCGCAGCAAGCATTAAATCAGCTGATGGATCTGAACACGCGGATTATTTTCATCCCGGTTACTACGCGTACGATACAACAATATAAGCGCATTAATCTGTTTCAAGAAACGGTCATACCTGACTATGCGGTTACAAGCAATGGGGGAAATATCCTAATCGGTGGAGTTGTCGATAAGGAATGGAGAGAATCAATCGGTAGATTGGTAGCTCGTCACTCTGCTGGGGCTGAAGAGGTTAGATCATATATCAAAGCGGTTGTACGTGAGGATTGGATCATTAGTGAGAATTATTGTGATGATCTATTCTATTCCTTCATGGTTTATCGGGATCAGTTGCCTTTAGATGAAATCACTAATTTATCAGATCGGCTCTATAATCTCGGCTGGAGAGTTTCTTTACAAGGCCGCAAGCTGTACGCTGTGCCGGCTGCCGTGAACAAAAGCGATGCTATACTCCATTTGCGGCGCACCGTTCGCTCTGAACCAATGGTGGCCTCCGGGGACTCACTGCTAGATAAGAGTCTGCTTGAGAGTGCAGACTATGCTATTGCCCCTTGCCATGGTGAAATATTTGCAGAGCAACAGAGTGGTCTTGTAAAATCAAGATATCCATTTACGAAAGAATCAGGTGTATTTGCTGGAGATGAGATTTTGCAGTATGTAAATATGATCTATAATAATCTAACTGCATTGGGAGTGGGGCCACTATGAAAAAGGTAAATATTTATTTCAATCGTTGGTTTTCCGTGGCTTACCATTATATGAATCTCCTCCGCAATAACGAGGATGGTATACCGGTTCAAATCTTTGCGACACACCCGGATATCCGCCATATGTCGCTACAAGGTGCTGACTTTGCTGAAACCGAGCCGGCGCTGAAGGGAATAGAATATGTTCAGTTTTGCGTTGATTTCTGTCGGCGTAATGAGATCGATGTTTTTATTCCACGGTTGCATATGCTTGATATTGCTCTCCATGCGGCAATGTTTGATGCGATTGGTACAAAGGTTCTGGTATGTAGAGATCTTGATTTGCTGGAGTCCATTATGGACAAAGGTAAATTTTACGAGAATGTTAGTGAGCAAGGCATTATGAGTATCCCAGATTATCATGTGGTTAGTACAGCGGAACAGTTTAAAGAGGCTTACGAGGACCTTGTTGCCAAGGGACATCGTGTTTGCTTTAAGCCTACTGAAACAGAAGGCGGGTTAGGATTCCGTATTATCGACAATACCCGCGATCCTCTTCAAGAGCTTTTTGGGTATGTAACTCCATTGATTACGTTTGATGATGCCTATCGTATTCTTGCAAGCAAAGAGACCTTCCCTGATTTGATGGTGATGGAATTACTGGAGGGTTACGAGTATAGTATAGATTGTCTGGCAGATGAGAACGGTAAGCTGTTAGTAGCTGTGCCACGTCGAAAAGTGGGCGGTCGTCTGCGATTGATGGAGCATATCCCTGAACTGGAGGAGATTGCAGCTAGAGTTGCAGAAGTTTATAAGATCCCCTTCAATTTCAATATTCAAATGAAATACAATGGAGATATTCCAAAGCTGTTGGAAATTAACCCACGAATGTCCGGTGGACTGCATATGTCATGTCTGTCAGGGATTAATTTTCCTTATTTAGCCGTCAAAAGCGCACTCGGTGGCGAGGTTCAGCCTATGAATTTTGAAGGTGATGTATTGGCTAGCCATCTGGAGCAACCGATGATTATGAAAATAAACGGCCAATCTGTCATTCCGGATGCCGCGAATTGAGCGTTCATAAAGTCGCTCACAAGAGGTGAGAACAATTCAGTTTAAATCGAAAGTATTGCTTTACGCCGGTATCGGCTACGTTGTTGCTGTATTAACGAGTTCTTTTCTTCCCGAATTCATTTCTCTGCTGTTGCCTTTAGCGGGTGCGGGGATAGGTGCTCTGGTAACGAGAAGTCCAAGAACCAATCTCCCAGCGGAGGTGTTGCCAGCAGGCCCTGTGACGACACCTATTGCTAAGGCACCCGCTGCGAGTGCTCCTCAATTAAGCAACACGACAAATGATACTACATCAGGTAATCACAGCTATGACGGTAGGACTGAGAGCGCGGTGAAGATTGGACCGGAGTTCGCTCCGGTTGTGGAGTATCTTAGCATTCTGGAAGATATGATTATCTCAGAAGGGCAGAAGGATACGCTGGACAATGAAATTGTCGAGAAATCATTGGCGCTCTTCGCGAGGCTTCAACGTGTAATTCCACTGCTGCAGGAGCTGAATAACGGCGAGATTAATCATACGGTCCGCAGATTGATTCTGAAGGATTTGAATGGTGTAATCAACCCGTTCTTACGCCTAGGCGGTGAAGCAAAGACGAAGAATCGGAGAATGCTGCTGAACGGTCTAAGAGATGTCGATTCCAAAATATCGGATATTGCGTCCACGATCGAACATAAAGACCTGATGGAACTTCAGACGAAGGCGGAACTGATTCATCAGCGGTACAGCAGTTCCGAACTATAGGAGGGAATCCCATGTCCACGCAGTTGATCCAATTAAAAAAAGAAGATGAACAAAAGGTAGTCGAGGAAGCGGCACAATTAATTGAGAAGGTATCCCAAACGGATACTGTTACACTGGATTCCTTGATGGATGATATCGGTAAGCTTGGGGTTAAGACGCAGGAAAAAGCAGGACAAACCTTGAAGCTGCTGGATCGCCCGGTGAATGACCTGATGTCTGGTAAACGCGTTGAAGTGCCTAATATGATTATGAAGCTGCGGAATGAGTGTGAGAATCTGCAGCAAAGTAAGAATGTGAGCTTCTTTGGCAAGATGCTACGCAAGAGTCCGATGAAGAACTATGTGTACAAATATCAGTCGGTCCGCACGAACATTGATGCCATTGTTACAGGGCTTCGCGATGGTAGAGATACCCTCGAAGAGAGCATTGTAAATATGCGTCAGCTGAAACGTACTTCCATGGAAGAGATCTATAACCTACAGACCAAAATTGCTTTCGGCACTAAGTTGAAAGAGTTGTTCGAGGTAGAGATCGCGAAGCCTGAGAATGAGTACCGTAAAGCTTATCTGGAGCGCGGTTTGCGTAAAGTGATGGTTCGAATTCAGTCGATGACAGAAATGATTCTGCTGTACAATCAAGCAATTGCTGCTACAGATATTATTAATGACAATAATGACAAGCTGATTGATTCCGTGAATAACGCTATTGATAAGACCTCTAATCTGATCACGGTGTCGGCAATGATTGCGATGTCTTTAGCGGATCAGGAGAACGTCATCAATGCTGTAGAAGCGACGAATAAGACGATTGAAGATCAATTTAAAGAAAATGCACGTCTGCTGCGTACCACTACAGAGAAAACCACCGAGTTGCTGTCTAAGCCTTCTATGTCTATGGAAGCTGTGAATCAAGCGATCGGTGATCTGCTTAGCGCATTAGACACTTCAGAACAGTCCAACCGTCGCATTATTGAGAGCTGCCAGGATTATACGTCTAAAATGACAGCAATCAATACTCAACTGGGCAATCGTTTAGGACTAAATGAGGCGGACAAGCCTCAGGCGCTGAAGCAAGGAGAGGCTGAGAGTCAACTGAGCAGTTTCTTGAACTAAATTGTTTCTGACAATAATAAAAATACAGAGAATAGATTGAGAAGCCTGTTGAATTCATTCAACAGGCTTTTTTAAACGCCAATACTCAATCATAAAGCCCTATCTTCACACATAAGTTGTCACAAGACTACATGTGGAGGAAGTGAGGATAGGCATATGATCTTAGGGTGCTTGATACTCGTGCTTATCATCGTAGCCAGTAGTGAAAGAGCAGAAGCGATTGCAAAAATGAATGAGGACACTTAGGATTTTTACCATGATTTGGTTCAAGTAATTTCCAGCTGGTTATTGGGTATAATAACGCAAGATTGCACGATTAGCCCATAACTAGCTGGAAAACCCAAATTCCTAAGGAGGTCACATGGAGAACGAGGCGCTGCTACAGGTTGAACAATTAGCACTTAAGAAACAAAAGATCTATCGGCAAAGTATATTGCGCTATATTGCCAGAGCCATGCTGGCCAGTATGTTTATCGGGTTCGGCGTAATTGTAGCATTCAAGACAGGCAACTACTTCTATATGGAGCATTCACCATTTGCGTATCCAATGGCTGCGATTACTTTTGGAGCAGCGATCATCCTAATCTCATACGGGGGAGGGGACTTATTTACCGGAGATACTTTCTACTACACGTACACTGCTTTGAGACGCAAAATGAAATGGTCCGAGGTTGTACGCATGTGGATCATGAGTTATATAGGTAACATTCTTGGTGCTGCTGCATTTGCACTGTTGATTTTTTTAACAGGCCTGTTTTACAGTTCTGATGTAAATGGTTTTTTACTATATGTGGTTGAGCATAAAATGGAGGCTCCGGCAGGTCAGCTTTTTTTTCGTGCTATCCTCTGTAACTGGCTCGTTTGTATGGCTTTTTTCATCCCGATGAATATAAAGGGCGATGGGGCCAAAATGTTCGCAATGGTCTTATTCGTATTCTGTTTTTTCATCTCTGGTTATGAGCATAGTATTGCCAATATGTGTACCTTTGCAATTGCATTAGTCCTTGACCATCCCGGAACGGTTTCGTGGGGCGGTGTGGTACATAATCTTGTGCCCGTTACAATCGGAAATCTAATTGGTGGTGGAGTTCTGATGGGGGTTATGTATTATTATGTGAACAAACCTTTTCTGGATGATCCGAAACATTAAGAAGAAATAATGTGAATCCGCAACTTCGCTCTTTAAAAGGGCGGAGTTTTTTTTGTGCTGCAAGAAATTTATTCGCATTGGGATATTTTGATTTTTTAGGGTTCAAAAGGATTAGGGGGAAAGAAGTAGAATACATATTAGTATTACAAAATTGAAGATTCATACAGAATGGGGTAAGGCTTTGGAAAAGACAACAGGGGTACTGACGGATGAGACTATCATTAAGGCTTCCAATCAGCATTGCATTGATCAAGGAATAGACCCTGAGCAGCCTCCTATTTTTCCAAAATGTTATGCTGCAGATGAACTGGGGTCGCAACTCCGTGTATATAGTGAAGTGATTGAGGTTATTGATTTTTTCGTAAACAAGTTTCTTTCTTCAGTAAAAGGCAATCCGATCCTTGTTACCATATCGGATGATGAAGGTTATCTATTGGCGTTCAAAGGGGATCCGACGATTATTGATCTCGTAGGGCAGGTTGGCATCAAAGAAGGTGTGCAACTAAATAAAGAAGTGGGTACAAATTCAATTGCATTGTGTCTCGAACACCATCGGCCTTTTCAGTTGAAGGGACAAGACCATTATCATCAAATTCTTCATCGTTTAGTGTGCTGCACGGCTCCTTTTTATAAAGAGGATGGGCTTGAAATATTGGGGACGATATCATTTATGGCGGATATAGATGTGGCGCATCCCCACTTATTGCCATTGCTCTGTACCATGGCTGACTCCATCGAACGCGAGATTTTGCTGCGTAGAGGGAATGCTGAGCTTCAGCTTTTAAATCGAATCCTATTGGATACCAATTATTTGGGTGTTATTATAACGGATGAACTCGGAACGATCGTCAATATAAATGAGAACTGCTTAAACATGCTTCATTTGGATGGTGAACATCAAGAATCTGTTATCGGTGCCAGTGTCTTCGAAATTCGAAATGTGGGCTCTTATTTTCAGCATGTCATTCTTCAGCAAGAGGCATGTGCTGGGCTGGAAGTGATTCAGGAGAGCAACGGTTTGTTTGAACATTATATGCTGGATGTGCTTCCGGTTTATGATTCGAATGCATGTTTAGCTCGTGTGATTGGGAGTCTTCGTAATATCACAGAGATGAAAAAAACGGAAGAAGTGCTGCGCAATACAGAGAAGCTAGTGGTTGCTGGACAACTAGCCATGAGTATTGCACATGAGATTCGCAATCCGCTAACTACAGTCAAAGGAATGCTTCAACTGGCCAATAAAGATTCGCAACTGCTACATTATGATCTTATTATGTCAGAAGTAGAAAGAATGAACCTCATTGTGAGTGAGTTCCTCATACTAGGTAAACCGCAGGCCGCGCATTATAGGGTAGAACAATGTAGCACGATTCTGCAGGAAGTGCTCAGCATCTTTGCGATTCAAGTGGAGATGAATAATATATCATTGAACACGCAACTCCATTTTGATGCGAATATCTTGTGTGATCGCAATCATATCAAGCAGGTCTTCCTAAACATCCTAAGAAACTCAATGGAAGCCTTGCCCTTTGGCGGAAGCATCACAGTTGCCCTAGATGTGGAGAATGGCTTCCAGAAGATTACCTTCACAGACAACGGAGAGGGTATGAACCAGGAAGTACTGGAGAAATTAGGCCAGCCTTTTCACACGACCAGAGGTGATGGTAATGGACTGGGAATCATGATTGTTAAAAAGATAGTATCTGCACATAGAGGGCGAGTGGCCATAGCGAGTGAAGTGGGCGTAGGTACGGCCGTTACGATTTATCTGCCAATAAAATAAAGGGCTTGTCTTGGTTATTTCTTCGTCATGCAAGCAGTAATTCATAATAAAAGACTCTTCCGCCCAAGCAGGCTGGAAGAGTCTTTTGTTTGGAGATAGTCTACCACTTGGATCCGCCTGATGAATTTCGGCCGGACTTCCCTCCGCCGCCCCAAGAAGATCCGCCGGAGGATCTGCCACCGCTGCCACCGCCACCCCAGGAGGAGCCACCGGAGGAGCGTCCTCCACCGAATCCACCTGATGAAGGTGGGCCAGAGGACATTCGCTTGCGAGCCTGCGCGCGACGTTGCTGTTCTCTCATCATAGCTAATTGAGCTGATCGTTCTTCTTCTTCCTTCTGACGAACGAGTCGGTTCGCTTCATTCACAAAGGAAGTGATCTGTGAATCATAAGAACGGCCAAGGGACTCCAGTTCCTCAAGATTATAAGGCCGGGATGCCAGGCGATGATCCAGTGCACTGTATTCCGGCAGTAAGGATAGCTCGAAGTGAATTCTAGAAGATAACCCTCTGCTATGCAGCATTCGTTGGGTCGTTTCCACCCGGCTTTGCCCTTCGGAAAAGAGGCGAGTGACCTTATCCAGTCTTTCATGAAGTGCATTTAGACTTTCTGAGACACCATCGAACTGCCTTGCAGCTTCATCTAGGAGGGATAGCAACTGTTCTAGCGCATTGTGGGCCTTATCATATTCGCCGCGCTCATCACTGGTCCAATTCTCAATCTGCGCTACTTCACTAGCACCTTCCCGAAGGCGTGTGCTCCACTCTGTAAGGATGTTCTCCACAGTTGATACATGTTGTTCTTCAAAATACATACGTGCTTCGGTAATCCGGCTTTGCAGTCCGTCTCGCCGCTGTTTTAATTGGCTCCATTCGGTGCGAAATGTCTCTAAATCTCTGCGGTTGTTCTGCCGAAGGAGTGCTTGTTGTTCTGTCATAGCAACAGCCTCATCCAGGAGAAGGTCAAGAGTGGCGCCAATCTTGCGCACCTCATCCATATCTCCAACACGCAGCGGCGCTTCAAGCGTCAGCGATTCTGTGCGGGCCTGCTCCAGACGGTCAAATGGTTTTACCTTCATGTTGTGAAGTGAATTCTGCTCGATGATGTTTGTGATTTTGGTACGGGCTGCAGCTAATACCGTAGGGAACTGGTTTAGCTTATCATCGTAGAGATCGACATCCTTCAGGTCTTGTTCAATCTTTTCTTGGCGATCTTGTGCATCCTCGGTAATTTCTTGTGCGGCGATAGGGTCAAAAAGCTCCAATTGATCTGCCTTTGAGGTCTCCTCGGCAAGCTCCTTGAGCTCTTCTACAATTTCTTGAAGTGCATAGCCGGTTTCTTTAACCGCACCTTGTAGCTGCTCTTCAAGCTCTGGTGCATCCTCTTTCAGCTCTGTAATTCGCTGTTTAACATTGCGATCAGCTTCACTGATGACAGCAATGTTCTTCTCTTCCTCCTCAAGCGCTGCGCGGAAGGAGTCCTCTGTCTGCTGTAATTGTTCCACGGCTGCCTTAAGGGCAGTCAAATGATAAAAGGGTGGCTGTACACCTTGCCCATCATTTTGCAGTGAAGAGATTTCAACGAGCTTTGCAGAGAGTCGTTTTGAAATGCCTTCTACAAGTACCTCGGTTTTTCCCTGAACGATCCCTTGAAATGGCTTTAATGACTCCAATGCTCGATTCGCCCGTACTAGCAAATCGGATAACTGCTCTTGTTGTGCGTTTAGCTGTTTGCGTCGACGTAGACCTGTGATCACTATAAATAGCACAAGTAGTATCAGTACGATTCCAATTAGAATGGCGGCAATCATAAACATGGAGCTACTGGAGCTGCTTCCTGTACTGACCGAATTCCCAGGTTTACCGGAGGTTCCGTTCCCTGAACCGCTATTCGTACTGCCAACTGCGCTACCGCTTCCTGCACTTCCTCCAGCATTTCCGGTACTCTCCCCGATGGAATGGACCGCTTTAATTAAAGCCTTTGTCCCTCCAGCGAAGTCTCCTTCTCTGGCATAAGGGATGAAATAAGTATCAAGCAGCGCTGTAATGGCAGCACTTCCTGATTTCCCTCCCTGATTTTGGGACCAGGCATTTAACGAGGTTTGAAAGCCAGGATTGTTAAAATTAAGTTCAATGGACTGATCGCCAGCAGAGATCAGCAAGAGAATATCGCGAGTGGACAGTCCCCATGAGGCGTAAGTATCCTCGGCGTATCTATCGGCCGGAGTACCGTTTAAGGAATCTACGGTGAGTACATGCATAGTAACGAGATCTCCAGTGGCAGCAGCAGAAATGGACGTCGCTTCTGCGGAACTAAACATTCCAGCTTTATCGGTTACTAATCCCTGTTGAGCAGGGATTTCGGCGGCGTATGCAACGGGTATCCATAACACGCTGATCAATAAGAATAAAGCTAAATACTTTTTCAAGCTGACACGCTCCAATCTGAAGGACTTTGTATTCAATATATTATGCTGATAATTATACTATATCATTAACCCTCACGTGACGCGGGGATACTCCTATTCTTACATGGCTGCCAATCATACAAGCAAAAAAAGCCGCATTCCCTAAAGGAATGCGGCGAATATTCAGAAAGATTATCTTGTCGGCAGACAAAGAATGTATTGCAATCTGGATTTAATTTCTTTTTGCCATTTTAAATCTCCAACTTTAACGGCAAGATTGAGCAGATCCAGATAATCGTCAACCTGTAGTGTTGTTCGGGTAGAGGTAACGTTCATGGGTGATCAGTCTCCTTTTAACTTAAATATTGTAAAGTGAAATCAATAACTTATTTAATAATGATAATCATTATCAACTTGTATCATTATTGCTATTATCCACATTTTCCATCTAAAAAGCAATATAAAAATGTAGCATCCGTAATTTTATATAATTTACAAAGGGAAGGGTTCATTGCTGGGATTTGCGTATATTATGTGACGAGGAAAGAAAAAGCAGGGGTATTGCCATATTTTGTCGAATAACATTTAGGATATTACTGTAAATTCAGTAAAAAGGGGGGATGAGCGATGAAGCAGTGCAGACTGTTGCTTCTGATTAGCATTCTATTTATGCTCTTACCTCCTACTGCCATTCACGCCGAAAGAAAGGAGATCGAATATCAAGTAGAGCTGGAATATCCACCTTATAAATATATAAAAGATGGGTACATGACTGGTTTTGATATTGAATTGAGTAATATGATCTTTGAGAAGCAGGATTACGATGTCCACTACAGTACAGGGAGGTGGCCTGATGTATATAATCGGCTCGTTCAGGGAGATATCGAAACAGCGGGTCTAATGGCAGTAACGGAAGGACGAAAACAAGAGTTGTTATTTTCGGAACCTGTTTTCAAAAGCTATATTTCAATCTACGCAAGGCGAGGGCTTAAGGGTGAGATCGATTTAAATAAGCTTGGAGGTTATAAGATAGGTCTAGGAAACGGGCAGTATTCTGAAACAGTACTGAACGGGAAACTGGGAATTAATGATTACGTAGAATTTGCTACGATTCCTGAAGCCTTGGAGGCTTTAGAAAAAGGGGAGATTGACCTTCTATTTGAGAATCAGGAGGTGGTCGATTATCTGCTCGTTGAACAGGGGAAGACGGACAGTATTATTAAGAAAATGAATGATCTTTATCCAAGGGATGTGGCTTTTGCAATCAATAGGTCTACACCGGAGTTAGTTTCTTATGTTAACGAGAGATTGGTGGAATTACAGCATTCGGGTGCTTTTGAAGAATTGTACCAGAACTATTTCTTCGTTCATTCTGATTATTATAAAGGCATGATCCACAAAAGATGGGTTTACGGAGCAATCCTTCTATTCTGTCTTCTTATGCTGGGTGGAGTCCTGCTTAAAATGAATATTAATCGTTTACGGCGTGCTGTTTATTCAGAGCATCAATTTTTTGAGGATGTTATAGAGCATAGTGGTATGGTAGTTTGGGCGGTGCAGGCAGATAAAAAGGTAGTGCGGTTTAACAAGTTTGCTGAGCGGATGACGGGTTTAAGCGAAAAAGAGGTGCTGGGAGTAAATATTGAGGATATCGATGGTCTAAAAGGTAGTACGGCTGCAATCCGTGATCTTTTGATGCGGGCAATACGGAATGAATATGTTAACAACGTAGAAATTAAGCTCCCAGACCAGTCATCTGAAGCGCGATATTTCTCATTCCGGACAGCCTTATTAAAAGGACTTGATAAGCAAGCAGCCGATATCTTTGTACTTGTAGGTGTGGATATCGATAATCGTAAACAAAATGAGCTGAGGCTACAGCTAAGTTATAAGGAATTGGAAGCTACATACGAAGAGCTCTCAGCGACAGAGGTCGATCTACAGGAACAATTTAATAGGCTTCAAATCAGTGAACGACGTTTCCGGCTCACCACAGAAGGTTCTGGTGCATATATGTGGGAGTTGGATTTGGAGGCGAGACGATTTCATTTATCAGACCGATGGTATGACCTCATAGGTTACACGAAGGATGAAATCAACTCGTTTGAAGAGGGAGCTTTTAGTATTGTTCATCCCGATGACATAGCTTCAACCCGTAAGCTTAAACATGATCACCTGGAGGGTGTTACACCTATTTTCGAAACGGAGTTCCGCATGATTACCAAAGACAATCAAATCGTGTGGTTTGAAGTTAGGGGTAAGGCTACCGTTAATCCAAAGGATGAAGTTCTATTATTTATGGGCTCCTTGATTGATATCAGCGAGCGGAAGCAAGCGGAGCTTAATTTGAGCAACAGCTACCAAGAACTTGGGGCGACCTATGAGCAGCTCACGACCACTCAACAGGAGCTTCTGGTACAATATAATATGCTTCTAGACAATCAGAAACATATGCATCGTCTGGCTTATGTGGATGCGCTTAGTAACTTACCTAACCGTTTATGTCTGCTGGAGACCATGGAGAAGTATCTAAAGCATCCGGGAGGGAAATTTGCACTACTGTTTTTAGATTCAGATAATTTCAAATACATCAACGATACCTTAGGTCATAAATCCGGGGATGTACTCATCCGGAAGGCAAGTGAGAGATTGCAGTCACTGATGCGGGAAGGAGATATGCTCTCACGGCTAGGTGGAGATGAATTTGTTATTTTTATTAAGGATACAGAGGACCGTGAGGCTGTATTGAATCTGGCAGAGCGTATAATGAGAGCGTTCAGGCAGTCCTTTTTAATAGGAGAGAGTAATCTATACGTCTCGCTAAGCATCGGGATTTCCTTTTATCCAGAGGATGGAGAGACGGCCGAGCAAATTTTGAGTAATGCGGATGTGGCGATGTACCGTGCTAAAGAGGATGGCAAGGGAACTTATGTAGTCTATAACAAATCGATGCATACAGCGTTTAATGAACGAATGAATATAGAGAAACATTTGCGCAGTGCAATGAACAATAATGAATTTGAACTGAACTATCAGCCCCAGATGGATATCGAATCCGGATTCATCTCAGGCTTTGAAGCATTAATTCGTTGGAACAGCCCATCGCTTGGTTCTGTATCTCCACTTTCGTTTATAAAAATTGCTGAGGATTCCAGACTGATCATCGATATTGGTGAATGGGTGCTTCGTGAATCTTGCATCTTTATGAAAGGTATTCAAGATCGTACAGGTGTTCCTTATAAAATATCGGTCAACATTTCGATTATTCAGCTATTCCAGAACGATTTTATTGAGATGGTACAGGATAGTCTGGCTGTAAGTGGCCTAAATCCAAGCTGTCTTGAGCTGGAAATCACGGAGTCTATTTTTATGAAATCATTTGAGAGTATCCTGGGTAAGCTGCAGTTTCTTAAATCTAAGGGCATTAGCATCGCCTTGGATGATTTCGGAACGGGTTACTCATCACTTAGCTATTTGCAGCAATTGCCGATTTCAACGCTCAAGATGGATAAAACCTTTATTGATTCACTCTCAGAAAAAGCTAACAGCCAGTCTTTTGTGCAGTCCATTATACAGTTGGGGCATAATATGGGACTGAAAGTTGTAGCAGAGGGTGTAGAAGAGGTTATTCAAATGGATTTGCTCAAGCAATTAGGCTGCGACAAGGTTCAAGGCTACCTGATTAGCAGACCTGTGCCAAAGCAGGCAGTCGTAGAGCTTTTGGAAACACAGAGGCGCTATGGGATTTAGCAGTCAGATTCAAGCAGATGAACACAAACAAGCCCGTGAAAAGATCCGTGGGCTTATTTGTTCAAATATAAGAATTTATAAGTCTCACGCTATATATTATCCTTATATTTCTCGCATAAACGCTTACCGTCCATTAGGGGCGTCGAAGGCGTTTTTGCTTGTGTTCGGTCTTTAGCCGATTACGATTTTGTTCTTCCCGGTATTCTTAGCCTCGTAAAGTGCATCGTCTGCTTTCTGAAATGTAGAATTTTTGGAATCTGTACCTATAAAATCGTGCATACCGATACTGACGGTTACGCTTTTGCCGTTCATTTCCGCAAAAGGGGTATCGGAGATGGACGTTAGAATATGCTTCATAATCTCATGAGAATGATCAAGGGTTTTAGAAGTCAGGATGACGACAAATTCTTCCCCGCCAAAGCGAGCCGCGAAATCATCAGGACCGACATGCTCGAGGAGGATCGCTGCAACCTTTTGTAATACGATATCTCCAACGGAATGCCCATAGGAATCATTTACTTTTTTGAAGTTGTCGATGTCCATAACGGCTAGCTGCATGGGAAATGGATTACTCTGCTGATGATCGATCAGCCATCCTAAGTATTCATGAAACGTCTTATGATTATAAAGGTCCGTCAGAGGATCGATCTTGGATAGCCGATCCATGATTATATTCTGAATGCGTAATTCCTGTTCTGACTTTACGGAGTTCTCCAGCGATCGCATCAAATCACGCCCACGACCGATGACTGCAAAGCCTGCTAAAGCAGTAGCAGCAAAAATAAGAAGAATAATGATAGTTTGGGTGATGGGGACATATCCATGATTAGATGCCTTGATGAATAAAATGATCGTGTACAGTAGACAAACAGCAGAAGAGGCTATCATATAACTAGACTTCATATAGATCATGGATACAAGCAGCGGCAGCAGCATAATTAATGACATTACATACAGTTCATCATTGAGATTGATGATAATCAGAAGCGCAAATAAATGGCTCGCTACTGTAATAGCTAGCTCGGACCATAAGGGTTTCCATCTATAGATAAATTCCAGAATAATGATCAAAGTCAATATGATGGAATCAGGAATCAGCGACTGAGTAATAAACTCTCCCATGGTTAGGGTATCCGAATGTTGGCCCCATAGGCATTGAGAAACAAACATATGAATACTTAAATCCACAATCAGGATGATCCAGAATGCATTAAGCAGCACGCGATTCCAATGGGTCTGACGAGGAGTTTGAGATGTAGTATGCATAATGTGTTCCTCTTTTCCAGTGGCAATTTGCTTATATATTCGACAATAATTACGGATTCCCTCTCGACCAATTATCTACAAATATATTCGTATATTACGGTAACGTTGGTGTAGGTCCTCCAGGGATATGGATTTGCGTGTGAAAAGACTGATCGAAAAGGAATAGTATAGAAAGTATTTCCTTTAATTAACTCTGCTGATATAATGTTAGAATACATAACATCAATCGAGTGGAGTGGGAATAATGATGCAGATTCGCCCTAGCCAGATTTTTGTAGTCGTCCTGTTGCTCCTTGTCAGTGTTTACAGTTTGTTGATAGACATGTTCTGGATTCATAAGCTGGTAATCATCCTGCTTATGGCTTCTCTAGGCTGGGTCCTGCTAAATTTGTCCCGCTACGGTTATCGTAAAGAAATGCTGCTGAAAGAAGCTAATAGTAAAGTGGAGCTGCTTGGCAATGAGATTGTAGTTACTTCGGACCGACTGCATGGTGCACTCGAAGAAATCAGTCGTCATACAGAAGAGCTGCAGCAGACAGCAGATTATTCACATGAATACGAGATGGATTTGCGGATTCGCAGTAACGAAGCTAAAGCTAATATTGAAGGTGCTTATCAGACAATGGGCGGAGTAGCATCCGTTACCGCACATATCGAAGAGTTGACGGAGAGACTGGGGTCAAATATGAAATATGCTCGTCAAGGAATGACAACTATGGTTGATTCCTTGAGCATCGCAGATGCTGTGATGAAGGATTTACAGATGCAGAGCGGGGACATGTTAGCTAAGTTTACTATCTTGAGTAATCATATTGCGATGGTAGAAGAGATCAATACGCTTATTAACGGAATTGTGGATGAGACCTCACTGCTAGCGCTTAATGCTTCCATAGAAGCGGCCCGGGCGGGGGAACAGGGCCGTGGATTTGCGGTGGTGGCCAGCCGGATTCGGCAGCTGGCTGATCAAAGCAAGAGCTCGGTAGACCGTTCCTCTGGCATCTTGCTCGACATTAATAACGGAGTACAGCAGGTGCTGGAATCCGTGACGAAAGAGCAAGCTTCAGTGGAACGTGGGGTGAACGAGGTCGGCACTGTGAAGCTTCGACTCGATGATATCGCGTCGAGAGTCGATGAGGTAGGCAGCGCCGTAACAGAAACCATCGATGCTGCCGCGAAGCAGAGCAAGCTGATTGTTGAAGTGACGACGGAGCTGAGTGGGGCAGTGGCTATCGTGAATGAGACGATTGCCAATGTCGATCTTACGCTGGAACAAGTGACACGGCAGCGGAGCCAGATCGGGCAGCTGAACGAAGTCAGCGCTAATCTGTTAGCGGAGTCGCAATCGTTGCAGCAATCGGTTACCAGCATAGCAGCCCGAGAAGAAATCGAGATGAGCCAATATGCAGCCCGGCTTCAAGAAATGCAGAGTCTCTTGGAGACAATTTCAGCTAAGGAAGAACTGTACGACCCGGATACTGAAGTTCATCAAGGTGTTTTGACCTCTTACATTAAAAAAATTCCGGATGTACAAGCCATTTGGTCCAATCGGACGGATGGGACCTTTATCTATTCCGAGCCAGCGGCTGGCCTCTTGAATGCCAAGCGACGTGATTGGTGGAATGGGGCCATAAATGAAGGTCAATATGTCTCGAAGCCATATGTATCAGCGATTACGAAGCGTTCTTGTGTTACATTATCCAGAGCGATTAAGAATCGTCAGGGAGATGTCGTTGGTGTAGTAGGTATCGATTTGGCGGTGTAAAAAAACCAGAAAAGCAAGCCCTGCTATATTGGGGGCTTGCTTTTTGTTATTTTAGGTAGTGCTGATCTGCAACTGTTTCCACGTCGCCTGCCAGTTCTTTTTAATAACGCGTTGTTCATAAATAGGGAGTAAGCTTGGGTTTTCAGTAAAATGTGGGGTAGGTCGTAATACTACATGAATAACATCGGAAATTCCGTGTGGAGCGACTAGGATGATTTTACCTGTTGGATCTAAGGAGAGTCCAAGTGCTGTGGCGGTTTCCGGAAACTTGGATATCGCATCAACAGCTGATGTATAAGGTGGAAGTTGATTGACGGTATGCATTCTTGCTTCATTTTTAACAGACCAGGGAACATTGGGGTTTAAATCTCTTAGCTTCGCCTCCCAATCCTTCTCCACTTCCTCTTGAAGATTGCTGTCGTCATAATAAATAACATCAACATCTGGCAAAGGTGTCCGTTCTTCGAAGCCATGAAGGGTGTCCCAAATTTTTGCACGCACAAAGCCAGCGCAAACCCACCAGTCAGGTAACTGCAGCGATCTAGCATTTTCTAATATATCCATCATCCAGGGATCATTTTGTACAAGCTGTATGATATCTGCCTCGTGTTCTAATTTTTGCAAACCGCCCACCTCCGTATATGTATGCTTTTATTCTGTTCATATCATACAACAAGAGTTTCAATAGAGGTATTAAAGGATAGGCTGAATGGACAGAGGCATGAACTATCTTTATAATAAGTCGACATCTAGTCCTTTGGAGGCGGAGACCGTGCAATATACGTTTACGATTTTACTGCAATTATTCGAAAGAGCTGCACTACTGCTGATGTGTCTGTTCGTGCTGACTCGTCTGCCGCGGTTTAAAGAGATTTTTCAAAAAGGAACATACGCCCCGCAGGAGCTTGCCATAGCGACGACGATATTCAGTTTATTTGCCATCTTCGGTACCTATAGTGGCATTAATGTGGAAGGCTCGCTTGTGAATGTGCGAATTATCGCCATCGTGTCTGGTGGGATTTTGTTCGGGCCATGGGTAGGACTCATAACAGGCATCATCTCAGGGGTTCACCGTTTTTTAATTGATATCGGAGGGGTAACCTCTCTTCCTTGTCTGATTACGAGTATTACCGCAGGGATTGTGTCAGGGGTAATATACCGCCGCACTTCTGGTGAACGTCGCTGGATGGCCGGTATTTTGGCCGGGATGGCCTGTGAAGCCCTGACGATGCTGCTTATTCTAGTGATGGCCGAACCGTCGTCACTGGGTGTGGATATCGTGTCCAAAATTGCTTTTCCGATGATTATGAGCCAGATTAGTGTCGGTCTGATTGTCATGCTAGTGCAGAGTGTGGAAGGTGAAAAGGAACGGATTGCGGCGAAGCAGTCCAAGCTGGCACTGGATATTGCCAATAAGACCTTGCCTTATTTTCGCAATATTAATCCCGAGTCGCTTCGTACCATCTGCCAAATTATCAAAGAAGATATCGGTGCAGACGCTGTAGCTATTTCGGATACAAGACTCATTCTCGCTTACGTTGGTGTGGGAGAAGAGGATTATACTACGACCAATGAAATTATAAGTGAAGAAACTAAGGTGACGTTGTCCAGTGGTGAAATTACGATCCGTAACGACGATAGCGATTATGTGAATCCGGAGATTAAATCGCTGATTATTATTCCATTGAAGGAAAAAGGCGAAGTGACGGGAGCGCTCAAAATCTATTACACCAGAGCCCACAAGATCACTTATTCTCTACAAGCTATGGCTGTAGGTTTGTCGCAAATGATCTCTACGCTAATGGAAGTATCGCGGGTTGAGGGCATTAAAGAAATGGCGAACAAAGCGGAGCTAAAGGCGCTGCAGACAAGCATTAACCCACACTTTCTGTTCAATGCGCTGAACGCGATTGCGTCCTCGATTCGGATTAACCCGGATAAGGCGCGCGAGCTGATCGTGAATCTGTCCGGTTATATGAGATACAATCTGGAGCTGACGGATGAATTCATTGATATTAAGCGCGAGCTGCAACAGGTTCAACAATACGTAGAGATTGAAAAAGCGCGCTTCGGAAGCCGGCTTAATGTCCTCTATGATATTGATGAGGTTCAGGTTCGGATTCCGAGTCTAATCATTCAGCCGCTTGTAGAGAATGCGATCATACATGGCATACTGAAGGTACGAGGGACGGGAACCGTAACGATTTCTGTAAAAGATCAAGGCGATAATGTGCGAGTTGGCATTCGGGATACCGGAGCTGGCATCAGCGAAGAAACCATAGAGAAGGTCTATGCTGGCGATATGCCGGAGAATAAGATCGGTCTGTTCAATGTACATCAACGGGTCAAGCTCATCTATGGAACTGGTCTTACGATTCAGAGGCTCGATAAAGGGACGAACATTTATTTTGATGTCAAAAAGGAGGGCCTATGAGAGCAATTATCGTGGAGGATGAAGAGCTAGCGAGACAGGAACTGGCTTATTTAATAGAGACTCACAGCGGAATCGACATTGCCGCACAATTTGAAGATGGGCTGGATGCACTAAAATTTTTACAGGTTGAGACGGTAGATGTGATTTTTCTGGACATTAACATTCCCTCGATCGACGGAGTACTGCTGGCTCAGAATATTAGCAGATTCTCGGTAAAACCTTATATAGTGTTTATTACTGCGTATAAGGAACATGCCGCCGAGGCGTTTGAGATTGAAGCGTTTGACTATATTCTTAAACCCTACAGCGAGGTTCGCATTAAGGCTATGCTGCACAAGCTAGAGGGGGCGTTCGCTGCTCGCGGAAGACAGGGGGAAGAGGAACGTAATCCAGTAAGTGATAAGGTGAATCTGTGGAAAAATGAGAAGATTATCGTAGTGAATGCTGATGATATTTATTACGCCTCCGCACAAGAGAAAAGTACGAGTGTAATAACTAAAGGTGAGGAATATAGTATGGCGCTAAGCATCAGCGATTTTTATAATCGACTGCCGGAGGATCGTTTTTTTCGCTGCCATCGTTCCTATATAGTTAACCTGTCCAAAATCAAGGAAATCATCCCTTGGTTCAACAATACATACTTGCTGCGCCTGCATGATTTGGAGTTTGAGGTGCCGGTAAGTCGAAGCAAGGTAAAGGAATTCAGGCAGATCATGCGCCTATAAATGCAGTTCATTCTTCATTTTCGTCATCTCATGCCAGATTTCTCTCAACAACCGCTGGTTTAGCTACAATAAAGAGGCAATAGAAGCTCTTGTAGCAGATCACGAGAGGGAAAGAAGGAATAGACCATGACTTCGACGATGGACAACAAAAACGCCAAACGGTGGCTTATCGTATTAGGAACAGTAATTATGCAGATGGGTCTAGGTACCATTTATACATGGAGCTTGTTCAATGCACATCTGGTAACAAAATTCGGCTGGGAGCTTAATTCTGTTTCGATTACGTTTTCGATCACGAGCTTTGCACTCGCTTTTGCGACTTTGTTCGCAGGGAAATTGCAGGATCGTTTTGGTCTTCGCCGGTTAACTGCCGCCGCAGGGATTGTGCTTGGTCTAGGATTGATTCTTAGCTCTCAGGCGAATTCGCTTCTAATGTTCTATGTATTGGCTGGTGTAATCGTTGGTTTTGCAGACGGAACAGCTTATATCACTTCATTATCTAACTTAATTAAATGGTTTCCGAATAATAAAGGCTTAATCTCCGGTGTGTCCGTGGGTGCTTACGGAACGGGGAGCTTGATTTTTAAATATATCAATGGTAGTTTGATCGACTCGGTGGGTGTGTCTAATACGTTTATGTATTGGGGCATGATTGTTATGGTGATGATTGTAATCGGTTCCTTACTCGTCAGAGAAGCTCCAGTACAAGCGGCATCATTGGGTGCAGCAGCAACATCGACTATCGCTAAACCAAAAGACTACACGGTAAAAGAAATGCTACGCACGAAAGAAGCTTATCTGTTGTTCATTATTTTCTTTACCGCTTGTATGTGTGGTCTGTATTTGATCGGTATTGTAAAAGACATCGGTGTGCAGCTGGCTGGACTTGATGTACAGACGGCAGCTAATGCGGTAGCGATGATCGCAATTTTTAATACAGCAGGACGTTTGATCTTGGGTGCCTTGTCTGACAAAATGAGCCGTTTGAAGCTGGTAGGCGCTTCGCTTGCAGTAACGGCAGCCGCTATGTTGACCCTTAGCTATGCGACGCTGAATTTCGGACTGTTCTTCACTTGTGTAGCTGCCATTGCATTCTGCTTCGGGGGTAACATTACAGTGTTCCCGGCAATTGTCAGTGACTTCTTTGGTCTTAAGAATCACAGTAAGAACTATGGAATCGTATATCAAGGTTTCGGTATTGGAGCCCTTTCCGGTTCGTTCATCGCCGTCTTCCTGGGCGGGTTTAAACCTACCTTCGTGATCTTTGGTCTCTTGTGTCTTCTGGCCTGCATCATCGCGATTTCGCTAAAACCGCCGGTGGAGAAAGCAAAAGAGAAGAAAGCGCTTCGGCTCAAAGCTACAGAACGGACGGCTTAACCTTATCAAGTGCACCTCTTAGAATAGACATTGGAACAGCCTCCGGGTAAATCTAATGTCATTCTAAGGGGTGCATTTTTTGAGCTGACTAATAAGATTATCTGAAGTATCTTCCTGTAATAATTTGCTCCACTAGCATTGAAATTTCTGTAGGACTGTCAGAGGCGTTATTTTTGATATAGCGAGCAATCACTTCAACTAGTGCACCTGATATAAAGGCCATAGCATATTCTTGATCTTCGCGCTGTGGTGCATTTATGATGTTTCCAAATTGAATCAGATACTGCTCAAATTTATGGATCATAATATAGTTCAGATTATTTCTTACAAGTAAACTAATAAAATTCTTTTTACTAATAAGATAGGAAATAGCTGAATTACATACTTCGCTGACAGTGCTTTCTTTTGTTTCTTCGAATGGTTGTACATAGTCAGCAAACAGCTTGTCAAAATATAATTCAATAACCTGTTCCTTCGATTTAAACAATGAATAAAAGGTTTGTCTTGAAACAAGTGCCTTATCGCATAGTTCTTTAATATTTATTTTGGAAAATTCTTTATTCTCCATGAGTAAGAGGAGCGCGTCCGTAATCATTTTTTGGGACTGTAAGGCAATCGGATTGTTTCTTGTATACATTGACAAATTCTCCTTTATGTCTAACTTATTCGAATAACATTGACAGGTGTAAAGGCTATCTCTATTATAAATTAACGTTGACACCTGTCAATGCTAATTAGATAAAGGAGGAAGGAATTCTGATGGAATTATTCTTAACGTTATTAAGTGGGATAGGATGGATTATCGTATACGAAGAATGTATACGACTTGGCTTTAAGCATAAATCATATGCTATGCCACTTTTTGCCTTAGGGCTTAACTTTTCATGGGAAGCCATTTATGGATACTCGGATCTATTTTTAGAGGCACATGGCCCTAATCCCGGGATTCAAGCATACGTTAATGCATCATGGGCTTTTCTAGATATTATTATTCTCGTTACCTTTTACAAGTATGGAAAGAAAGAATGGCCACAAGCACTAAGCAAAAAGTTATTTGCACCATGGCTGCTATTAGTTTTAGTGTGTTGCTTTGCGTTACAGTTGGTGTTCATAGAACAATTTGGATTCGTAATGGGAGCTCAGTATTCCGCATTTTTACAAAATCTTTTGATGTCCATTATGTTTATCGGGATGTTCGTTAAACGAGGTAGTATGGAAGGACAGTCATTACTGCTAGCATACGCAAAATGGATTGGTACTCTTGCTCCTACAATTTTAATGGGAGTTATAAACTATAATCCCTTGGTTCTTGTATGTGGTATTTTCTGTACCATATTCGATGTTATATATATTGTATTACTTACACGTACCAGGAAAAATATAGGAGGTTATTACCCTATGCGAGCATCGCGATGAAAAAGTTGTAGCTGAAATCGTAGCATTTCATAGATATACTGAAAAGGCATCTGATCATTATCAGATGCCTTTTCTTTTTTGTATCGCAACGCTAAAAAACTTTGAGCAGGCACTTTTTTCGCTGCCCAAGTGTTATAGAAGATATAAAGGTTAAGGAGGTGCTTACATCGCCACAGGATTCGCTAGACCCAAAGGAGCTGGAAGAGTTAATCATTAGTATTCAAAAGGGGAATATCGAACGGTATGCTTTTATCGTTAGAGCTTTCCAAACGCCAATCTACCGCTATTGCTATCGTTTGTTAGAAAACAAGCAGGATGCGGAGGACGCAGTTCAGGATATTTTGGTAAAAGGCTATCAATCTATCCATCAATACAAGCCGCAGATGCATTTCTCGGCATGGCTCTATCGAATCGCGTATCATCATTGCTTAAACCTGCTGCGCAGACGGCGTTTGCAAAAGCGAGTCATGAGTATCTTCAAGCCTGATTTTATGTCTGCAAGTCCTGAACAAGAGCTGGATGATCGGTTGTTTAATCCCTCATTGTCAGCCGCTTTAGCACAGTTGTCGCTGGAAGAGAGGAATATGCTTATTCTGCGGGTGTTCGAGGAAAAAACTTATGCGGAGATAAGCGAAATTCTTGGGGTCAGTCCCAATGCACTGACGAAGAGAATGAACCGGATCAAGCGGAAGGTGCAGGAAGCTATGAAATTGGAGGAGGAGATCAGATGGAACGAACCACAATCAGCGATGAATACCAAAATATAATTTATGCCTCAGCCGGGAATGAACTTCTGGGTGAGATCGATGTAGAAGAGAAGGTTATGGGACATATCCGTGGCATATCAGATCGAAAGCGATCGTTCTCGCTCTCGCTGAAGACGATGAATAAAACAACGGCAGTTGCCAGTATGTTAGCTTTGTTCCTGATGATCTCAGTGACAGCGTATGCTGCATCGGAATATATACAGATCCGCAATAGTGAAGGCGTAGTAAAGGTTCAGCATGTTGCGCCGAATGAATCTGCAGGAGTAGCTTCCTATGATAAGTATGCACAGAAAGTAGATGCTTTCGCTAAACCGGGAGAATTGATCGCCTATCTTGTGAACAATAATGCAGGCGTAGCAGAATTGTCTTTTAAGTATAAAGAGCAGCGGATAGGCGCATATTCTGATTTCTTGAAGGAAATCAAACGGACAGGGGCGCCGATGCTTCCTGCATTGGCAGCAGGGTATGCTTTTGAATATGGGGTTATAAACCCTAATCATCCGACTACGGATGCGGAGAAGAACAGTTCTCTATATCAGGAGACGTTACAAGATCTTACTGCCCAAGCAAACAAAGATAAGGAAAGTAGTAATTTATTTATGAAGGCTATACCTTGGTCGGAACCAGGCTGGATCAGTGCAATTTATTCGAAGAATAATGCTTTTATAGGTATCTCTGCCACGATCATGCATGGTGGCAAAATGTTTGTGGAGCAAGAACCGGAGAATCAAGCGGATAAGATTATAGTGGCTGGCACAGAAGTGATCTATAACAAAGTAGTGAAGGAAGAGGTCAGCTACGATTATCTGAATTGGTATAACGAGAAGCAGGATGCGTATTATACACTCAGCAGCTACGGAGATAAGATTTTGAGTAAGGAGCAATTTTTACAGTTGGCTGGGGAGCTGTTGAAGTAGATTCTTATAGTCTTGTAGTTGCATGCGCTAAGTTAGTTGTACTATATACAATTAAAGTTAACTAATACCTTTATATAAGCCCTGTAGTTGTATTTAATACAGCTATTACTGGTTAGATTAGTGGAAATAAACGTTTTTACGGATTTTAGTTGTAGAGAATGCAATTAAGGAAGAGGATATGGGAGATCAGAAATAAATAAGTGTATAAAATACAGTTAGATCATATGCAAGGTAGGAAGCATCCCCGACAACGCCGGACTTTCTAACCTAGGGATTCATGATTCACCTTGTACTTATGAAATACTTCATCTCAAAAGTTGATTCAGATATAAAAGAAGGTATCCCTAATGCGAAGCTTTAGGGATACCTTCTTTATATTCTTAAGTCGAAAGATCGATCAGGGTTAGCCTTCCAGCAGCAGGGCTTCTGGATCTTCCAGCAATTCCTTCACTTTGACGAGGAAGCTAACCGCTTCAGAGCCGTCAACGATCCGGTGATCGTAGGAAAGGGCGATATACATCATTGGACGGTTAACGGTTCTTTCTTCGTCCAGCGCAATTGGACGCAATTGAATCTTATGCATCCCTAGAATACCTACTTGAGGGGTATTCAGAATCGGGGTAGATAATAGGGAACCGAATACACCGCCGTTGGTGATAGTGAACGTACCGCCTTGAAGCTCGGAGAGACTAAGTGTATTAGCGCGTGCCTTGGAAGCGAGTTCGCCAATCTGACGTTCGATTTCCGGGAAGCTGAGGCGATCTGCGTCACGGACAACCGGAACCACCAGACCTTCCTTAGCTGCAACGGCAATACCGATATCGTAGAATTTCTTAACGATCAGATCTTCACCGTCAATCTCTGCGTTCAGCAGAGGGTAGGTCTTCAGCGCACCGATCACGGCTTTGGTGAAGAAGGACATGAAGCCTAGTCCTACTTCATGCTTCTCTTTAAAAGCATCCTTGCGACGCTTGCGGATGTCGAGGATCGCTGTCATGTCCACCTCGTTGAAGGTGGTCAGCATGGCCGCGGTCTGCTGCGCTTCTACCAAGCGGCTGGCAATCGTGAGCCGTCTGCGCGACATGCGCTTGCGCTCCACGTTCTTGCCATCCTCCGGCGCGGCTTTGCTCGCTGCCGGCTTCGCTGGCTCCGGCTTGGCTTGTGCCGCCGGAGCTACCGGTGCAGCGGCCTGTGGCGCTGCTGCACCATGACCCGACACATCGGCCTGACCAATCCGGCCGATAGGATCACGGGCGCTAACATCGCCGAGGTCGATGCCGCGCTCCCGTGCCAGCTTGCGTGCGCCCGGCGATGCCAGTGCAGCGGGGCTTTCGCCACCCGCTACAGCGACTTCGGGCGCTGCTACAGGTGCGGCTGCTGCGCTGCCGCTTGCCGGTGCCGCTTCAGGCGCTTTGCTCTCAGCGGCCTGCGGCGTACTGCCGCTAGCGGCTCCAATGATGCCGATGGCTTCGCCAACGGCTACGTTCTCGCCCGCTTGACGTAGGATGGAGGAGATGACACCCTCCACCTCCGCACTAATTTCTAAATTGACTTTATCCGTCTCTAACTCAGCAAGCACATCACCTTGACCTACCGTGTCGCCTTCTTTAACCAGCCATTTGTAGATGGTTCCTTCGGATATAGATTCTCCCAGATCGGGTACTAAGATTTCTGACACAGGCCGTTACCTCCCCAAACATAATGGTTTACGCTATTGTGATACCGTCCTCTTAAGAGGACGGTACAGCTGTTTGTACTTGTGAATTTGCTTTTAGGGCCTCTGAAACAATTCTACGCTGTTCAAAGCTATGAACATCTGCATAACCACTCGCAGGGCTGGAACGTTCAGGACGTCCGATATATCTCACGCTAGTGTTTTGCGGTGCGATGGCCCGTAACCGTGGTTCGGTATAACTCCACCCGCCCATATTCTTCGGCTCTTCTTGCACCCAGACAATTTCCTGAAGGGATGTGAAGGAGCTTAAGTGAGCACTCAGTTCATGTTCTGGGAACGGATAGAGTTGCTCAAGGCGCAGTACATGTAGCCATGACCAATCTTTGTCTGAAGCAGCTTCTAGCTCTGTTTGGATGTCGATAGCTACTTTACCGCTGCAGACTACTAGACGCTTGACCTCACCTGGCTTCTGGCCTAGCAGGGGCTCTGCTAACACAGGCTGGAATTGTCCGGAGGCGAGCTCAGTTCCGGCAGATGTGCTGCGCGGATTACGAATGAGACTCTTCGGTGTCATAATCACCAGTGGTTTAGCGTCTTCCTGTCCACATAAAGCAGCTTGGCGTCGCAAGACATGGAAATATTGAGAAGCAGTGGTCAAGTTAGCAACGGTCCAGTTCTCTTCCGCGGATAACTGTAGGAAGCGTTCCAATCTACCACTGGAATGCTCGGGTCCCTGTCCCTCGTAGCCATGCGGTAACATGACGACGAGATTGCTGCGCTGCGTCCATTTCGCACGTCCAGCGGCAATGAACTGATCAAATATAACCTGACCTGCATTGGCGAAGTCGCCATATTGTGCTTCCCAGATGACGAAGGTTTCTGGTGCGAACACATTATAACCATACTCAAAGCCTAGCACAGAAGCTTCAGATAGCGGACTGTTATATACGCCAAAGGAAGCGCGAGAATTACTTAGCTGATGAAGCGGAGAGAATAATTCTCCTGTCTTGCTGTCGTGCAGCACCAGATGGCGGTGTGCGAAGGTGCCGCGCTGTGCATCCTGACCGCTAAGTCGAATTGGCGTTCCATCCTTCAGGATGGTTGCGAAGGCGAGGGACTCAGCGAGTGCCCAGTCGACCTTTTCACCCTCATTCAGCGCGTCCTTGCGACGCTGCAGAATTCGCTCCAGTTTCGGATAGACTTGGAATCCATCAGGTACGCTCAGTAGCTCACGATTAATCTCTTGCAGACTGGAGATCGGTACGGCTGTAGTGCCTGCCGCTGAGCGATCTGTATGAAGAGGAATGAAGGCTTTTGGTTCTTTTTTCTTGTGATTGCCTTCCTTCATACTATCGTACGCACGTTGCAATACGCCTTCTGTTTCAACGTGCATCTTTTGTACATCTTCAGCTGTAAGAATTTTTTCACGCTGTAGCCGCTCCGCATACACCTTGTAAACGGTTGGATGATTGCGTACCTTACCGTACACGATAGGTTGTGTAGTTTCAGGATCATCCATTTCGTTATGTCCATGACGACGATAGCCGATGAGATCAATAACGAAATCCTTTTTGAATTGATTGCGATATGCACTAGCTAAACGAACGGCTGATATACAGGCCTCAGGATCATCAGCATTGACATGGATAATTGGAATTTCATATCCTTTGGCGATGTCACTCGCATAATGCGTTGAACGGGAGTCTTCACTTTCTGTCGTAAAGCCGATCCGATTATTAACAATGATATGGATCGTCCCGCCATTCTGATAACCTTGAAGTTTGCCAATATTAAGTGTTTCTGCAACAATCCCTTCACCTGGAAAAGCAGCATCGCCATGCATCAGTACCGCCATAGCTTTACTGGTATCAATCTTCGGCAATCCGGCTGTGCTCCGATCTTCTTGAGCAGCACGAGTGAAGCCTTCCACGACAGGATTGACGAATTCCAAGTGACTTGGGTTATTCGCTAGTGTTATTCTTGTGCGTACGGTTTCTCCTTCACGGACAGCGCGATCTGCACCCAGATGGTATTTCACATCACCCGTCCAGCCATAGTTAATGCCTGTAGAGCCTTCGGAAGGGAAAAGCTCCTTGTTCGGAGAATGATGAAACTCTGAAAATATAATGTCATAAGGTTTGCCCAAAATATGTGCAAGAACGTTGAGGCGACCACGATGCGCCATGCCCATCAGAATATGCTCTGCGCCGTCATGCGCAGCAGCGCGTACGATTTCATCCAGCATCGGTACGAGTGCGTCATTGCCTTCCAAGCTGAAACGCTTCTGACCCACAAAGGTTTTGTGAAGGAAGGTTTCAAATTGCTCTACTTGGATCAGGCGGTTTAGCAGCTCTTTACGTTCTGCATTATTTAAAGGCGCTGGTGAGCTTGTGGATTCTGCCTGTCTGTTCAACCATTTCAGTTCTTGTTCTTCATGCACATGCCCGAATTCATAGGCGATTGTCTTGGTGTAAGCCTGACGCATACGCTGAACTGCATCCCATCCGGTATGCACATCATTCGGCGCATTCTCCCAAATGAGCGTGGCAGGTAGTGCGAGCAGATCCTCACGAGTCAGCTCATAGGTTTCGAGTTCAAGATATTTAGCCATGGGATTGTGATCGCGCTCAAGCGGATCAATATCAGCGGCCATATGGCCATATATACGAATATTAGCGATTAGCTTGGAAGCTCTTACTGCCTTTCTAAGCCATTCGGTGTCTCCCGAAATGCGAGGCTGTGGAGCCGGTTCGCTATCCGGTGTTAGGGGTGGGGGACCCGAATTTGTAAAAAGCTCGCGATAATTATTCTCTACGGTGGAAGGATCTTTCACAAACTGTTCATATCTTTCTTGAATGTAGCCTAAATTGGGTCCGTAATACTTACTCCAAATGGATTCGTTATAGGGCTCTTTGGCTGCCATGAATACATCCTCCTTAACGGATGAACTCCATACGTGACATTTTGTGTCAACGCTTACTGGAGCTGTGATGATTGCGGTTTCATTTCTCATCTTATTGTGCTACTTTCCACACGTGTAATCAATTCATTCTTTCGTCCAATACGTTCGCAAAATGGTATGGGTTAGCTTGTTCTAATGAAAAGAACGCTGTTTCTTCTCATTACCCATTCCTAAGGCCCACTAAAATGATTCTAATATCCTTATTTTTAACTAATAGGGAAGGAAGTATCATTATATTGGCTTAATTAATTTTATGAATGGGACGAGTATCGTGTTAATAGGACAAGATATCGCACAAAAGCGCTTCTATTTTTTGTTTTTTAATGGAAAAACTAATCAGAAATCGACACACTTTTCCACTTTAGTATAGTATAATGTTATTGCAGTTAGCGATTTTCATATATTTCAAAGTAGATCCTTTCGTGTAAAGGGTCCAGTAAAAGGTAAACCTGCCGAAAGACAGGGGCACAAAGTCGCGGGTCTAAGGTAGAAATACTATGACAGCCGGATTGCCTGGGGACGTAAAATCTTAGGAGGAGATTTTTTGGACAAGTCCAACCAGGGAAGCAACAGAGAACAGCAGGTCATTGATCTAGACGTTGAGTGGGTACATTTATTATTAGCAGCTAAGAAGGCTGGCATAAAGGCAGATGAAATTCGTCGATTCTTTCATGAGAAGACTGTGCAAGCCGTGCAGTAATACATTTAGTGCGTTATATTTTGAAAAAGGGCCCAGCGATAACTCGCTGGGCCCTTTTTCGGTATATAAGAAAGTATATAAGATAAATAGTCCTTATATTTTACTAGAATATAAAACGCCTTCGCGGTCCATGTTAGGAGGGCGAAGGCGCTTATGTTTAATAGTATGAGTAGAAGAGGATCTTATCAGGTCAGGTGGAATATTAATCCTTCTGATCAAGGCGCCATTTCTGGTAGTCCAGAAACTCCTTGAATTCGCGTTTGCTTATGCCTGAGGCCATAGCTTCCTGCACCAATCGGAACCATTCCGAATCTAAAGGTGACTCCTCAGCATCATTAGGTTCTCCATAGAGCAAAGCGTGGATGGATACCTGAAGCGCATCGGCGATCTTTTCGATAAACTGGATTGAAGGATTGGATTGGATGTTTCTCTCCACATTGCTAAGATACGACTTAGCAACATCCGCTCTGTCCGCAAGCTCAGATAGGGACAATCCCTTTTCTAGGCGGAGATGCTGGATACGTTGGCCCATATTTTGTGACACTATGCTGACGCCCCTCCGTAATTTTTGTTATTAGTATAGCAAATATCATTAAATTCGACAAAGTTTATTGTAAAGAGAAGAGCAGCATCTACTTATCCGCTTTCCGGAATCAGGATCTGCTGCTCTTCGAGTATTATATTAAATTATTCTATTAATCTTAGTAATCTTTTTTAGCACCTTGTTTAGCTACGAAATCCCATGTCAGGGTTATGCTATCGCCTTGGAAAATATTTTGATCTTGGTTATTTTCCACAAATTCGAATTGGACGGAGAAGCTGTCATTGGTGCCGGCTTTAATACCAGATGCTTCGGTGAAGAGTTGATCCCAACCAGTATTTTTTACGAGATCCGGATGTTGAGATTTTAAATCAGCAAGCGTAGTTTGATAGACTACATCTTCTGGAGAAACTACGGTTCCTTTATCGTTATTTCTAAGGAATTTGACCTTAATGAATTGGGCTAAATCCAGGTAGTTGTCACCTTTAGCATCCGTAATTTGAGTGGAAGTGTTCAGAATAATAGATCCGATATCGAGCGAACCATCGTTTTTCAATTTGAAGGATTTGGTTACAGTATCACCTGGTTTTAGGTTTGGAATATTTACGATAACTGAAGGGTCGGAGTTCAAATCGAGTGTACCTGCAGCAAATGTAGCAGTGCTTTGTGCAGTGTCACTAAAGTAAGCGAAGGTTCCTCCACCAATCAATGATAAACCCAGTGCTGCTGATGCTACGCCAAGACCCAATGTTTTTTTGATACCCATAATTAAAATTCCTCCTCGGTTTTTGTGGTTTTTTTTATAAAAGTTATATATTGTAACTTCCGGTTCGTAAGCGGAAGCGGACAATCAACGAATTACTGTATTTCAGTTGGGGGTGGAGAGGCGGGCAGTATAGCAGCATTTTTCTTTTCGAGTGCAGCTACAGCCTTCCATGACGAATACAGAGCATAGAGCAGGAGCATCAAGCCTGGTACGATCATGAGCATGACACTTCCAGCTTTGGAAACTGCGAAATTCATAGCGTAACCTACGTAAGGTACGGTGACCCCGGTATACTCAGCTACAACATTCGTGGAACTGGTAGGGTTCATATCAGGCGCATCATTGTTATCGCCTTTCGTGCGATACATGGATTCACCAGTAGCGTTGTTCATTGTTGCTTCTACAACACGGTGAGTAATGAGCAGGTTTTCTTCATTTCTAAAGGTGATCACATCGCCTTTTTTGAAGCGATTCATATCTCCTCCGGGTTTTAAAGCGACAATCGATCCGGTTTGAATCCCTGGTTCCATCGAACCTGAGAGTACCGATTTGATCTGGTATCCGAAGAAGGCAGGTTCACCGCCGGAGGCCTTTGATAAAACTACGGCTACCACCAGCAGAATGAATATCACAAGCATGATGCTCGATAATGTATTGTTGATCATTTTTTTAATCCGCATATTATTCGCCACCTTTAACTTGTTGAGGGTCCGAAGGGGCTGGTGTTGCTACCGGTGGGGAAGTGGTTGTATCTTCCGCTTTTGGCGCCTCCTGAGGAACCGCTTGCTGTGGTACATCTTTTGGAATCGTTAGCTCTTCACCAATTTCCGGAACGACCGGGTTAGTGGCTGGGGCTTCAGGCTGTTCATTATTTATATTCTCTGGAGTAGCTTCACCTTTCGGTGGAGTCACTTCCGTTTTTGCTTTCTCCTCAGCTTCAGCTTTCGCTTTGTCCTCAGCTTCTTGCTTTTCTTTTTTCTCCAGTGCCAAACGTTCTTCTTCTTTCTTCGTTTGTTCCAGCGCCTCTAGTCGGGCTTTCTCAAGCGCTTCCAACTGTTGTTCACGGGTTTGACTGATCAATTGGAGCTGACTCTGAAGATTGCTGATTCCTGAAGTAGCCGATTCTTTAAGATCATTCATTTCAGTATTGAGATTTTCATAAGTGGAGGTTAGTTCGCTAGAGATATTGCCGGCCGGCTGACTAAAAGGAATCAGGAAAGGTAACGGCTGCTGAAACGCCTCGTTGCGTAACTCGGGTTGTCCATATACATCACTGGTCACTACCGAAGCAAATGGAAGCCCGATGTCGTGTATGGAGTTTAGATATTGGATGACTCCCTTTAAGGAAGCATTCAGGGATTCAGAGATTACACCGCTTTGATTCAGGCTGCTTTGCAGCTCTCTGAAGAATTGTTCATCCTTGATTTCTAGACAGTTTGAATCTAGAGAGGTCATATATCCTCCAATCTGGAATAGGACGGCTGCTGCTGCATTCAGCTCACCATTGATTTCGTTCCAAATTTGGCTGTTGGTGGCCAGTTGCTCATTCACGCCATCGATTTGAGATTGAAGCGCGGAGATTTGTGTGGAAATCTCTTGCGCTGCGACATCAAGCTCATCCAGCGTCATGCCTTCTATTCCCGAAACGTCTGAGAGACTGCCTGAAGGGGTATAGCTTTGCAGCGATCCTTTTAAAGCAGTAGCTCTTTCGATATGATCTTTGAGTTCTGTTAGAAGCCCCTTGATCGAGTTTGGAAATACTTCGCAAAAGCTAATTGTGCTAGTGGTTTGCGTAGTAGCTCCAAAACCACCATAGGTACTACCCACTTGCTGTGAGGTAGTCAGAAACAAGACGGAGACAGCCATTCCTGATTGCAGAACACGTAATCCGATTTGTTTCTTTCGTTTAGGTCTTCTTTTTGCTGATCTGGGTCTCAGAGGAATACCTCCCCTCAATGTCTTGAGTTTCTTTGGTTCGTTATTATCGTTCTTTATTGAGAACAACTTCTGTAATGAATAATACATGGAATAAAATGAAAAGAAAACTGTCAATAAGTCTCGTTTGTGCTCTATAAAGAACAAAAATGTTAATTTATCTCTATTTATCTCAGTTTATCGCTTGATATCTATTTTTATTCGCAATAGAGAACGATGCGTAGGAGGGGGAAGTATTAAAAATAGCCTAATCATGCGAGAGGCACGATTAGGCTATTAAGAATTCTTGCGAGTTTAATTGTGGGCTTAGTTAGGGAAGACGAGTACCACGTGAACTAACATATAGGTCATACCATTCTTTACGAGTAAGCTCCAGCTTGTCCGCATCGGCGCAGGCAGCGATGCGCTGCGGATTCACAGTCCCAATCACAGGCTGAATAGCTGCCGGATGTGTCATTAGCCAGGATAGCACTATGGCTTCGGGTGTTGTTCCTTTTTCATCTGCAAGTTGTTTAACCATGGCAGCTGTCTGGACGATATTCTCTGGTTGATCCTCTAATGAACGTCCGCTAAATAAGCCTTGTGCGAGTGGGCCCCAAGCTTGAAGCTGAATGTTCTCCATTCGACAATGTTCAAGGGTTCCTTCGGGAAAGGTAATATCCTTCCAAGGTTCACGGTTTACACTGATTCCAGCATCGACCCAGCTGAGCTTGGCTAGGCTCATGTGTAGCTGGTTTACGATAAAAGGTTCATCGCAATAGGCTTGCAGCATTTTGATCTGCGCTGCGCTCATATTGGAGACGCCGAAATGACGAACTTTACCTGTTGCCTTTAATTGATGCAAAGCAGAAGCTACTTCCTCTGGATCCATTAGGGGGTCAGGCCGATGGAGCAGCAGAATATCAATATACTCCGTTCCTAGTCGCGACAATATTCCTTCTACACTGCTTAGAATATGCTGGCTTGAGAAGTCAAAGACATTAGAGCTGTCTCCAGGCTCCATTAGCTTAATACCGCACTTCGATTGAATAATGATTTCTTCGCGGAGTCCTGGGCGTTCTTTAAAGATTTGACCGAATACCTTCTCTGCTTTACCACGGGTATAAATATCTGCGTGATCAAACATATTGATACCAATAGATAGTGCTGCGTCGACGGCTGCATGTCCTTGCTTAACATTCTCGGCGGTAATCGGTTCATGATCCCAGCCCCCACCAAATCCCATACAACCTAGAGCAATACGGCTGGCTGGTATACCGCGCTTGTTTAAAGGCAGTGTTCTCAACAATGTGATTCCTCCTAGGAAAATATGATTGCGTACACGTACATATTGTACACGCTTAGATTCTAGTATGGTATTTATTGTCTCTGCAAAAGCGAAAAAAAGAGTAGAGGTCCTAAGGACTCTACTCTGTATTAAGTGGTGTTCCAATGTCATTCAACTTGCGTGCTACAACATCATCATAGAGACGTTGTAGCCATTTTAGTTCAATAAGGGTGTGTTCATAGGTGCCGTACATGAGATGAAGGGCGGAACGAGGAACAATAGGAATATGTTCTTCATATACCTGATAAGCCAGATTCACCTGATGTTCGGTTTCACGAATACGTTCTTCGAGCAGCTTCTCCACCTTGTTTTGATCAACATGACGGGACATGGCTAGAGCCATATACATCGGATGATAGAAGGGCTCGTTCTTTTTAATTTGCTGTAGAATTAACTGCTCGAATAAATTTTTACCTTGCTCAGTAATACCGTAAATGGTTTTGTCTGGGCGATCACTGCTGCTTATCACTTCTAAAGCTTCGATATAACCATCTTGTGCAAGTTTATCGACAGCATAGTAGAGAGACCCAAGCTGGAGCTTTGTAATCCGGTCCATGGAGCGCTCTTTCATGACTAGTGTAATTTCATAGGGGTGCATATTTCGTTCAAGCAATAGTCCGAGAATAGCCAATTTCATCGACATAATCGTTACCTTTTACCCTCGGACGCCTGAGCAGTTTTACTCGGAATGGTGAGGCGGTCTTTTGGCATAAGCAGCACAAAGACTAAACCAAGGACGGCAGGAATCATGGCCCACATAAAGGTATGTGCGATTGAAGAGGACAGTGCACTAGATATTTTCTCTAAAATTTCAGGTGGAATCTTGGCTCTTGCTTCAGGTGTCAGGGCTGCCCGTGGATCGCCGAAGGCTGCTGACTGCTCACTTCCGCCAAAAGCTTCGCTAATGCTGCTAGTGAAGTTGTTACGCTGAATAATACCGAAGATCGTAATCCCCAGCGTCATCCCAAGCGAGCGCATAAAGGTACTTGTTGAAGTTGCCGAACCGCGTTGGCGCATATCGAAATTATGGATAGCTGCCATGCTTAGCACGGAGAAGGAGAAGCCCACGCCGAATCCAGTTAAGGCCATGAATACATTAAGCATGAGACGGGAGGTATCTGGTGATAAAGTGCTTAGACTGTAAACGCCTGCTACAAAACAGACTGCGGATAGGATCATAATGTTGCGGAAACTGGTTTTGGTTGTAAGTAGCCCACCGGTCTGACTGCCCACGACCGTACCGATCATCATCGGCATGAGGATCAGTCCAGAGTTCGTAGCGGAGCCGCCAAATACGCCCTGTACAAAGATAGGAATGTAGATGGTGGCTACGATAAAGGCAGAGCCATAGAACAAGGCTGTCACACTACTTGTTGCAAACAACCGTTTACTGAACATCGCGAACGAGATAACAGGTTCAGCCGCCACTCTCTCAATGAGGATGAATGCCAGCAAGAGTACAGCGAAGCCGGCGAATAAGCCGAGAATGACACTGGAATCCCAAGCGTATTGATTGCCTCCCAGTTCTAGCGCAAACATTAGGCAGATAATGGCGCCGACGAGAGTGAAGGCTCCGCCCCAGTCGATGCGCTGTTTAGCGTGAGAGATCGATTCTTTGTAAGAAGTTGCAATCAGAAAAAGTGCAATAATTCCGAGCGGCAGGTTAATGTAGAATACCCATTGCCAGCCTACATAGTCGGTAATATATGCACCCAATAATGGTCCGAGTACACTGGAGATTCCGAAGACCGCACCGAAAAGGCCGGTCAGCTTTCCTCTTTTTTCAGGAGGGAAAATGTCGAAAACGATGGTGAAGGCGATAGGCATTAGTGCACCGCCGCCGATTCCTTGAATTGCCCGGTAAATACTTAGTTGTGTAATACTGGTTGCAGTACCGCACAGTGCTGAGCCAATCAGGAATACAATCAGTCCGAACATGAAGAAACGTTTACGTCCATACATATCCGAGAGCTTGCCGAAGATAGGGGTTCCAGCCATTACCATGACCATATAGGCCGAAGTGACCCATACGATTTTGTCCAGACCGCCAAGGTCGGAAACAATGGTTCCCATAGCTGAAGCTACAATGGTATTGTCCATCGCGGACATCAGAATACCGAGCAGCAGGCCGATAACTACGAGTTTAAGATTACTTTCTTTAGTATGCATGCTTCGCAGGCTCCTTTTTCTAATAGTGATAAATCCGTTCAATAAATGTTCATAGGTTAGAAGCAAAATTTATTATATTCAAATTTGAATAGGGTAGCAATAGTTTTTTTCAAATATAAGAAGTATAAGTTTCACACAATACTATGTGTCTTATATTTCTCGCTTAAACGCTTACCGTCCTTAAGGACACCGAAGGCGTCTATGCTTGAAAAAATGGGATTTGGGGGATAGGAAATAAAGAACGCCTCTTGACATACCCTACGGGGGTATATTATATTATTGGCAAGGAGGCTGATTCTTATGTCTACTAGTAAGCAAGAACAAACTGAGAAATCCTGTGAAGCTGACTGTCATTCTTCAGCATCTGGAGAACGAATGAGTCATCATTCGACAGATTTCAAAAATGGTTTGAATACTCGCCTCAACCGGATTGAAGGCCAGATCCGCGGGATAAAGGGTATGATAGAGCGGGATACTTATTGTGACGATGTGCTCAACCAGCTCGCAGCGGTTCAAGCGGCACTAAACGGTGTTGGTAAGATGCTGCTGGAAGGGCATATGAAGAGTTGTATTATTGAACGAATCGAAGCCGGTGAACATGAGGTTATCGATGAGCTGCTAATTACGGTTAACAAATTAATGAAATAATAAGCTAATGCTCCTTGAGCATGGCTTCATAACATTTACTGGAGGTAATTATAATGTCGAACGCTACATTAAACGTTGAAGGAATGTCTTGTGGTCACTGTGTCAACTCTGTAGAGAAGGCTGTAGGTAATCTTGGAGCTACTGCTAAAGTTGATCTTGCTGCTAAAAAAGTTTCCGTTGAGTATGATGAGAACAAGGTGAGCCTTGGAGCTATTAAAGAAGCTATTGAAGAGCAAGGGTATGATGTAGTTTAATTTGAAGCAAAGTAATAAGGCTTGGAGCTGTATGGGAATGCCATAAGCTCCAATGCCTTTTCTTTTTATAGAAATTATCATACTCTATAGGGGTATGAGGAGGCTTTGGAATCATGGATAAGTTAAAAATAACAGCTTCACCCAATGAACAGCAAGCGACCGTACAGATTACAGGCATGACCTGTTCTGCTTGTGCAGCTCGAATTGAGAAAGGTTTGTCCCGGATGGAGGGTGTTTCTCGCGCAAATGTAAATTTAGCCTTGGAACAAGCCACTGTCGGATTCGATCCTTCTGTATCAGGGTTACCACAAATTGAAGATAAAATCCGCGCTCTTGGTTATGATACCGTCAAAGAGACCGCGGATTTTGATATATCAGGCATGACCTGCGCTGCATGCTCGGCGCGGATCGAAAAAGTGTTGAGTCGTACGCCGGGGATCGCAGCAGTGAATGTGAATTTAGCGCTGGAAACGGCACATGTAGAATATACTCCCGGTAATATTAGTCCAAGAGAGATCATGGAGAAGGTAAGCAATATCGGATATAAAGCTACTCTTAAAGAAGACCGCAAGGATCATGTGGATCGTCGTGTACAGGAAATTCAGCATAAGAAGTGGAAGTGGATCATTTCTGCTATTCTTTCTTTCCCATTGTTATGGGCGATGGCAGGTCATTTCTCATTCACAAGCTGGATTCCAACACCGGAGTTATTTATGAATCCTTGGTTTCAGCTTGTTCTGGCGACCCCCGTACAGTTTATCATCGGTTGGCAGTTCTACGTAGGCGCGTATAAAGCACTTCGTAACGGAAGTGCCAATATGGATGTGTTGGTCGTACTGGGGACATCAGCAGCGTATTTCTACAGTCTTTATCTGACGATTGATTCATTAAGTATGAAGGGAATGAATCATACCGCCCCAATGTATTATGAGACGAGTGCTGTACTCATCACGCTCATCCTCGTCGGTAAATGGTTCGAGGCGCTAGCCAAAGGACGTTCCTCTGACGCTATTAAGAGCTTAATGGGGCTTCAGGCAAAGACGGCTCTCGTGATCCGCGATGGCAAAGAAATGAATATTTCGACAGATGAAGTGATTCCCGGTGATATTGTATTGGTGAAGCCTGGAACAAAGGTGCCGGTGGATGGCGAGGTAGTAGAGGGTTCCTCTTCTGTGGACGAGTCTATGTTGACCGGAGAAAGTATTCCTGTAGAGAAAAAACCTGGAGATACCGTTATCGGTGCTACATTAAATAAGAATGGGATTTTAAGAATTAAAGCCAACAAAGTAGGAAGAGACACTGCTCTCGCTCAAATCATTAGAGTAGTGGAGGAGGCCCAAGGCTCCAAAGCGCCGATCCAGCGGATCGCGGATGTCATCTCAGGTATTTTTGTACCGATTGTTGTAGGCATTGCGATGATCACTTTCTTGGTCTGGTACTTCTGGGCAGCACCTGGTCAATTTGCCGATGCCCTTGAAAAAGCTATTGCGGTGCTCGTAATCGCTTGTCCATGTGCGTTAGGTCTTGCAACGCCGACCTCCATTATGGCGGGATCGGGCCGCGCTGCGGAGCTTGGTATTCTGTTCAAGGGTGGTGAGCATTTAGAAGGCGCACAAGGGATTAAGATCGTTGTTTTGGATAAGACAGGTACGGTTACAAATGGTAAGCCCGTGCTGACTGATATCGTGACTACCACTGGAATTGCCGCTTATGGTAAAGAAAGTGCAGAGAATCGTCTATTAGCTTTAACTGCGGCAGCCGAGAAATTATCAGAACATCCGCTTGCGGAAGCAATCGTAGCAGGAGCCGCTGACAGAGGTTTGATCTTACCCACCGCTGAACAGTTTGATAATGTACCTGGACGGGGAATTATGGCTGTTGTCTCCGATCAACAAGTTAGGGTGGGTACACGGCGTATGATGGAAGATCATCAATTGGACATCACAGAGTGGACCCCAGTCATGAAGAGACTGGAAGAGGCAGGAAAGACAGCTATGCTTGTAGCGGTGGACGATGATATTGCCGGGATTGTCGCTGTGGCGGATACGATTAAGCCAACCTCTAAAGCAGCTGTAGCTGCGCTTCATGCGATGGGCATAGAGGTCATTATGATTACAGGTGACAATAAAATCACCGCAGAAGCTATTGCGAAGCAAGCAGGTATTCGAAAAGTGTTAGCAGAGGTTCTACCCGAAGGCAAAGCGGAGGAAGTTCGTAAGCTGCAGCGGAATGGGACAAAGGTAGCTATGGTTGGGGATGGCATCAATGATGCTCCTGCACTGGCTACTGCAGATACGGGCATGGCGATTGGTACAGGGACGGATGTAGCAATGGAGGCTGCAGATATTACACTGATGCGGGGAGATCTGAAGAGCATACCCGATGCCATTATGATGAGCCGTAAAACGATGAGTAATATTAAGCAGAATTTGTTCTGGGCACTTGCATACAATACAATAGGTATACCGATTGCTGCACTCGGATTTCTGGCTCCATGGCTAGCTGGAGCTGCGATGGCATTCAGTTCTGTGTCCGTCGTCTTGAATGCACTTCGTTTGCAGCGGGTAAAGCTTTAAGAGAAACCTAACTATGTAAGGAGTGGCCGCTGTGCAAGAAAACAACGAGACAATATCTCTATTAATGAACCATGCATCTGTCCGTAAGTATCAGGATAAGCCAGTAAGTGAAGAGCAGCTTGCAGCTATTATTGAAGCAGGTCAAATGGCTTCGACTTCCAGCAGTGTACAAGCCTATAGTGTTATTGCAGTGACTGACCCGGCTCTAAAAGCAGAGCTTGCCGGATTAGCGGGTAATCAGGCTTATATCGAACAATGCCCAGTCTTTTTGGTCTGGTGCGCGGATTTATATCGACTGCGTGAGGTCACAAAACCTCATTTGCAGGGAGAGACATCGTATGAAGATTCTACGGAGAACCTTATTGTAGCTACCGTTGATGTTGCGCTTGCTGCTCAGAATGCTGCTGTGGCTGCGGAATCACTCGGGCTCGGGATTGTTTATATCGGCGGAATCCGTAACCGGATTGCGGAGGTTTCTGAGCTGCTTGGACTGCCCGAATTGGTTTATCCGATATTTGGAATGTGTGTGGGCTATCCTGATGGAGCCACAAGCCTGCGTCCGCGTCTGCCATTAGAGGCTGTTCTACATCGCAATCGCTACAATGCCGAAACGACAGTGGAGCAGGTCAAGACTTACGATAAAGTCTCTTCAGACTATATGCGTGAGCGGACGCATGGTGCCAAGGATACACCTTGGTCTGTGATTATGGCAGAACGGTTGGCACAGCCAGCGCGAATGCATATGAAGGAATTCCTGCTCGGAAAAGGATTCTTTAAGAGGTAATCAAGTATTTTCGATTAAAGAGGTTGCCCTATTCGTAGTTAAAACTACGGGTAGGGCAACCTCTTTTTCGTACCCTGAGGCATGAAGGTGACAGTTGTCATCTTAAAGAAATGACAGTCCATACTAATGTCAGGTCTCCTTTTTCCATATGATTGAAATAGATCAAACGCATTCGGAATCGGAGGGGTTACGAAATGGACAGTGTTATTGAGATGAATGGAGTTAGCAAATTATATAAGGATAAGAAAGCAGTAGATAATATCAGCTTCAACATTGCCAAAGGTTCGATTACAGCTATTCTTGGACCAAACGGAGCAGGCAAAACAACGGCATTGGGAATGTTATTGGGGCTATTAGAACCCACTGAAGGTACAGTGAAAATATTTGGACAACATCCAAAAGATAAAATGGTACGTGAAAAGACCGGTGCGATGCTGCAAGAGGTAAGTGTGATGGATCGGCTGAAGGTTCGGGAGATCATTGCTCTGATCCGTAGCTATTATCCACAGCCGATGGATATGGAGTTTCTAATTAAAGCTACAGGGCTTGCGCCAGCGGATCTGAATAGATACGCCGAGAAGCTCTCGGGCGGTCAAAAGCGTAGTCTAGGCTTCGCGCTGGCCCTGGCTGGTGATCCAGAGTTGATCTTTTTCGATGAACCTACGGTTGGACTTGATATTACTTCCCGGCGGCGGTTCTGGGATACGGTTCGTGGACTTGCGGAGCAGGGCAAGACGATTGTGTTCACGACACATTACTTACAGGAAGCTGAAGATATTGCGGATCGTATTCTATTGTTTAGCAAAGGCCATTTAGTTGCAGACGGAAGTCCAGATGAGATTAAATCGCGGATTGTGAAGCGTTCGCTGTCCTTTTTGCCAATAGGTGATCGATCAAAATTACGCAGGAGCCTGCTGGAACTAACCGCTATTGAGGGTTGTTATGAAAAAGAGGGCCGAATTCATGTGACGACAGACGATACGGATGAAGCGCTGCGAGCGATTTTTGTTACTGGACTTCCCGTGAAGGATGTTCGTATAGATCAGGGACGTTTGGATGACGCTTTTGAACAATTGACCATGAACCAAGAGGAGGCTATCTAAAGATGAGATTAATTACTGTACAGTGTAAAGCCGAGATGCTGAGGATCATCCGTAATCCTTATTACGTATTCTGGTCATTGCTCATGCCCATTATGTTCTACTTCATCTTCACCCGCGTGGTTAATACAGGTAATGATGACCCGACTTGGCGCGCTCACTACTTAATGTCGATGGCAACCTTTAGTGTAATGGGCTCTGCGATCATGACGCTAGGCATCCGTTTAGTGCAAGAACGAACACAAGGCTGGACTACCTTTATTCGGATTACCCCGCTACCGGGTTCCGTCTATTTCTTCGGAAAAATGTTCGGGCAAACGATGATGCATCTGTTTTCGGTCATTTGTATTTTTGCCGCAGGATATTTAATCAACGGTGTCTCCTTATCTGCGGGTCAATGGGTGCTTAGTGGGCTATGGATTCTGATCGGTTCCCTTCCATTTTTGGCGATTGGTACGCTTGTGGGTGCTATGAAACGGGTGGATACGGCTAGTGGAGTCAGTAACGTGATTTATATGGCGCTTGCTGTAGCGGGGGGCATGTGGATGCCAATTGAGATTTTACCACGTTTAATGCAGAAGATTGGTCATTGGTTACCTTCTTATAACTATGGAAATGGGGCGTGGGAGATTGTACGTGGTTCAGCCCCGCATTGGAGTAATGTCTTGATTTTGCTCGGATATTTGGTAGTTTTTATGTTACTATCGGTTTATATTCGAAAAAAACAGGAAGCGGTGTAAAGTAATGACTGAGCGTGGAAAGTTCCAGTTATTTCCGAGAAGTCAGGGGTTTTTCCCTTATGTATGGGCTGTATATCTGATTTTGCCCATCCTGAATTTGCGCGGGGAGACTGGAGTGAAGCTCATTCTAGGTGGGATTATGATAGCGGTGTTTGCCATCAGCTATCGCCAGCTGTATTGGGTTCGGGGTGGCGTGTTTAATGTTTGGTTAACGACTCAAATGGTGATCATCGTGGTGCTTAGCTTGTTCTATACGCCCTTTAATCTGTATATGGGCTTTTTCACCGTGAATTTTATAGCTTATTATACGGAGAATAAAGGGTTTAAAATTGCATTTACTTCTTTTGTGGTCATGGTACTTTCGGTGCTGGTCTTAGTAGGCCGTGAGTTGGAATGGGTTAGTATTATGTTCTTAGTCCCGTTTATCGTTATTATGCTGATTATGCCATTCGGCGTAAGATCCATGCATCAACATCAGAAGCTGGAGAAAGAGCTAGATCAAGCTAATGAGGTGATTAAAGAGTTGGTGAAGCGTGAGGAACGCATGAGAATCGCTCGTGATTTGCATGATACCCTCGGGCATACGCTGTCCTTAATTACATTAAAAAGCCAACTCGTAGAGAAGCTGGTGACCAAAAATACGGAGCGAGCCCAAGAGGAAGCGCGGGAAATTCAGCGTACTTCGCGGGCTGCGCTCCGACAGGTACGTGAGCTAGTGTCGGAAATGCGTGCGATCTCAGTAGCAGAAGAACTGGCAGAAACCGGGGAGATGCTGCGCACGGCGGAGATTGCCTTGGAAGTGGAAGGGGACATCTCGCTAGAGGGAGTATCCGATCTGACGCAAAATATTCTCAGCCTCTGTATCAAAGAAGCAGTGACTAACATTGTGAAGCATAGTAGAGCGGATAAATGCTTCATCGGGGTGGCAAAGACCGCCGGAGAAGTTCGAGTTACCGTTAAAGATAACGGAATTGGTCTCCAGAACGGTGAGAGATGTAATGGTGGGCTTAGTGATGGAAATGGTATGAAGGGGATGGCGGAACGTCTATCCCTGATTGATGGCTCTCTGTCGTTAAGCTCAGAAGAAGGTCAGGGAACTACGCTGATCGTTATGATCCCTCTAATCGTTAAGGAAGCAACAGGAGGTGAGAGTGCATGATAACCATCGTTATAGCGGAGGATCAACGTCTGCTTCGGGGAGCGATGGCATCCCTGCTGGATCTTGAGGATGATATCGAAGTCGTCGGAGAGGCTTGTGATGGAGCTGAGGCGTTAGCTTTAATCGACAGGCTTCAGCCGGATGTATGTCTCATGGACATTGAAATGCCGTTCAAGAGCGGGCTGGAGGTTGCAGAAATATTGCGGAGTAAAGGTTGTCCGACTCGAATTATCATCTTGACTACCTTTGCCCGTCCGGGCTATTTCGAGCGTGGAGTGAAGGCTGGTATACAAGGATATTTGTTGAAGGACGAGCCTGTAGATAAGCTGGCTGAATCTATTCGCCGTGTCATGGCTGGACATCGGGAGGTATCCCCCGAGTTAGTTTTTGGTAGCCTGCGGGAAGAGAATCCACTAACAGCACGGGAACGAGAGATTTTAAAGCTGGCTGGTGAAGGGCAAACGGCGGCGGAGATCGCTTTTTCGCTACATCTTTCTTATGGAACTGTTCGCAATTATATTTCAGAAATACTCAATAAGCTGGAAGTGAAAAGTCGAATTGAGGCGGTACGACTGGCAGAGGAAAAAGGCTGGATTTGAGGGGAGCAGGGCATTATTATGCAAATATTTCTGATTCGTCATGGTGATCCGGACTATTCCATAGATGGTCTAACAGAATTCGGGCATCAGGAAGCAGCAGCACTAGGAAAACGCATGGCATCTATCGGTCTGGATGAACTATATGCTTCACCACTGGGTAGAGCGCAGACAACAGCCAGTTATGTGGCCAAAGAGACGGGACTTGTAATTCAGACAGAACCTTGGACTTGTGAACTGGATTGGACAGAGATTATGTTAGATGGACAATTGTCGTCTATTTGGGATAGCCCCGGAGAACATATTAGCGAACTATCGAGTGGAAAGAGAGTATGGTCTGATGAAACAGATCATTGGTTGAAGCAAGAGGAATACAGATTGCGGTTCAGCGAATTACAAGCGGCGTCAGATCAATTCTTACTTCGACACCATTATAAAAGAGAAGATGGCCTGTATCGGATCCTTGAGCCTTCTACCAAGAAGATTGGAGTAGTATGCCATGGTGGCTTTGGCCTCGCATGGCTAGCTCATTTATTACAGATTCCTTTAGCTTTGGCTTGGTCCGTATTTTGGTTAGCGCCAAGCTCGGTAACGACGATCTTGTTTGAAGAGCGCAGCGAGAACTTTGCGGTTCCTAGATGTATTGGACTAGGAGATGTTTCCCACCTTTATGCTGGCGGCATGAACTATCGCCCGAGGGGATTAATGGGCAATCATGTTTAAAGTGAATGCTTAAGAGTGAGTAAGAACATTGCCTATGAAGTGAAAGGCCATCCCACAGAGGATGGCCTTTTTACTAGCTCTATATGATCGGAGCGAATAGGCCACTCTTCAACGTGGATTTAATTTCACCTGTGAACCTTTGCCGCCTGTCTGGATGCCAGTGTCCTTCGTTCCAACTTCCTTCAAGTCAGTCACTAGTCGCTCTAATACGGCCTTGGAGGCAGCCGCTTCTTTGGCGCCGGATGCCTTCACGACTAATTGCACCGGCTTGCCGGAGCGGAGATGCTTCTCAGCCTGCCGGAGCTTCGTATCGTAGTCATGCTCTTCAATATGAGCCGTGAAGCGGAGCTCTTTGACCTTCTCCTTGCTGCCGCCCTTTGCTGCTGAGCCACCACTAGCCTTGCGTGCTGAGGCTGCTTCTTTCTGCGCGGCCGCTTTTGCTTTGCCCTTTGCAGTTAGGCTGCAGGGCGGTGGGCTGCTCATTAGTGAGGTGCATACCAGATCAGCACCTGCTGAACGAGCCATGGCCAGCGCCTCTTCTCTGGACACAATCCCCAGCTTCTCACCTCTAAGTCCAGTAAGTACTACTTCGGATGCTCTAATTTGTTCGTTAATTAATACAGCCACTTGGGTGAATCCTCCCTGAGAACAATGATATAGCTATCATATATGGAACTAGCTTGAGGTTCAAATATGGAGCGTAGGATTAGCGTTACTAATCCTCTCAATTTCCTCTTTTATGATTTGTATGAATAGTTTTTTTGATGATGTTGCTAGATATTCTCGGTTGCGCCGCTGCAATATACCAACTTGAATGAACGGCTCGCTTAGTTCAACATCGATTTTTACGATATCTGTCATTAAAGCTGTCGAATCAAGCACTACCCCCACCCCAGGGTTCTTTCTTATAAAATGAGGAATAGCAGAAATTTGACTTATGGTGGATAGAGTGGGCTTTGATTCGAATCTCGAAAATTGCTTAGCTAACCGAAGATAATATAAGCAAGTGTGTCCTCCAGCTATAATTTGATATTCAAGAATTTCTCGAAATGAAATATTGTCTCGTCCGCTTAAAGGATGATTGTGATCTACTATAAAAGCGATTTTCTCGTGATAGAGCGGTTGGAAACAAAAGAAAGACAGGTCGGACGGCTCACCGCAGATGGCGAAATCCAGTTCACTTTGTAGAACAAGTTGTGAGAGCGAATCAGAGTTACCCTGAATGAAGTTACATTCCATTTTGGGTTTTTGCTCATGAAACTTTCCCAAGGCGTTCGGTAGAACGGATTCCATCATGGATTCAATGCCTCCGATATGGAGTGTGCCAATTTCGTCATGCTGTAAAGCCTTGGTGAGTTCTGATACATAGTTCCAATGTTGAATAAGGTTATCGATTTCCGCTGCAAAAACTTGCCCAGCACTTGTCAGTTCTACTTCCCAGCCTCTGTGAAAGAGTTGTATGCCCAGTTCTTTTTCAAGTCGTTGAATTTGGTTGGTAATGGTAGACTGCGCATAATTCAACTTTTCGGCAGCACGTGAGAAAGTGCCTTCTTGAAGGATGGTCTTAAAAGCCATCAGTTCTTTTAGATCCATCGATTGTCACCTCTATCGGTATAATTGATTAAGATTATTATCTTATTCAATTATATAAATCAAAATACTGAGAGTACAATAAAAGAATTCCAAAGAAGGAGTGAATTAAAAAATGCCATTCATTAGAGTCAGTTATTTGGAGCAACAATACGACATTCATCAGCTAGAAGGAATATGCAGAGCGATTATGAGTGCATTAATTCAGCATTTCCATGTACCGGAGGATGATCTGTTTCAGGTTTTTCATGCGCATAAAGCGGGGGAGTTTTTTTATAGTAAAGATTATTTAAATATTGAACGAAGCGACGGACTGATATATATCCAAGTTACGCTAAAATCCGGAAGATCGACGGAGCAGAAAACAAGCTTTTACGCGATGTTAGCCGAGGAATTATCGATGATGCTAAGCATCAGAAAAGAAGATATATTCATTGTGCTCGTCGATACGGAATTCGAAGATTGGTCGTTTGGTAACGGTGTTGCTCAAATGCTACAACCTCCGGTTAGGGAGGTGTAATATGGCACATCGGAAAATCGTCACAAATGTACGGAAATCGTTAGGGGAGTTCGCTCCAGCATTCGTCGACTACTCGGAAAATGTGTTATTTGGGGACTTATGGAGACGGGAGCAATTATCACTTCGGGATCGTAGCATGATTACGATTTCTGCTTTGGTGATGGGGGGCATGACGGAACAACTCCCCTATCATTTGCGCTTGGCTTTAGAAAACGGATTACAACTTGAAGAAATCGTGGAGGCCATTACCCACCTTGCTTATTATGTAGGCTGGCCGCGAGCCTCTTCAGCTTTAGAGATTGCAAAGGATGTAATCGAAAAAAATAAATAACGTCTGACTTTTTTAATCTCATCCGTAACCTTTGGGGACTTCATTGGCACTTGTATATAATACGGAAGAAGGGAGCGGGGGAGAAAATGCTTCAGTATATCGAAGAGGCTAAACAAGGAGATCGACAAGCTTTTGAACAGATTGTTAGGCACTTTACACCGATGGCAAATGCAGTTGCGTTCGAAAAGCTCCACGATTACCAATTAGCGGAAGATGCTGTGCAGGAAGCTTTCACAGAAGCCTTTTTGCATTTGAATAAATTACGAGCAGTAGAGGCATTCCCGGGCTGGTTTAAAGCTATTGTGGTGCGGCAATGTTATCGTATCTTGCGAAGAAAGCAGCATCCTGCATTACCCTACGATGAAGCTGCGCAAGCGACAGAATCTTCATTTAGTGTGGCGGACATTATTGAGAAAAAAGAAGCGCGGCGACTGCTTCACGAGTCTATAGCTGCTCTAACGTCCAATATGCGGATCGCCGTTCAATTATATTATTTTCAGGGATATTCCCTTCAAGAGATTGCTGACTTTCTGGGGACCTCAGTCCCGGTATTGAAGAAACGCCTCTTTGATGCCCGCCGCAAACTGAAAGGTGCATTGCCTGTGGCAGATGTTCTTTCCGTATTCAACCATTTGTACGAAGGGGGAAAAGATGTGCTTCACATTGTAAATGGAGATGTAGTGGGAGAGAAGCTGCGGCAAGGAATCGTGAAAGGTGATGTACTAGTGTGGAGAGAGGTATATTCGCATGGGCCGGTCTTTTTAGAGCCTGCGGAACAGAATAACCGCTTAGTAAGAGCGCATTATTTAGAACAAACGATGGGGATTCCGCAGAAGGAATTTATACAGAGTAGTAAGGAACAGGAAAAGATCTTAGCTGATTTTCATAAATATGATGAAGTTGTATTATGGTTCGAGCATGATCTATTCGATCAGACGATGCTGTGCTATTTGCTCCATTGGTTCTCGAAGCAGAAGAAGGGATCCACGAAGCTAAGTTTATTGTGCATTGGAGAATATCCCGGCATTGAGCTGTTTCGAGGACTTGGACAACTATCTGTAGAGCAAATGGAGACTTTATCAGGAACGTGGAAGTTAATCGGCGACAAGGAGCTAAAGGTAGGCCAAGAACTCTGGGAAGCCTATGTATCACCGAATCCAGAATCATTACAACAGCTACTAACTAAGGATACGTCCGCATTGCCATTTGCATATGACGCCTTCATAGCGCATTTATCTCGGTTCCCATCGACCTCTAATGGACTTGGTATTGTTGAACAGATGACTCTGGAGATGATTCATACTGGAATTAACTCCCCTTACGGGTTGTTCAAAAATGTGGGAGATAAACTTCATATCTTAGGCATGGGTGATCTGCAATATTGGCATATTCTAAGACAGATGGCACAAGATCCATATCCGTTACTGCAAACCTATGGGTTCAATGATTTTCCTGGTTATAACGATCCAGTAATGCCATTCAAAGACTGCGAGCTTGCATTAACCGAGCTAGGCAAAAGTGTATTGGCTGGAAATGAAGACTGGGTTCAGAAAAAAGGAATCGATGAGTGGTATGGCGGGGTTCATCTGCAAGGATCAACTCCGCGCTGGCGATGGAATTCTTCTTCGCAAACGATTCAATAATATAGAGAATGTAATTTAGAGAAGGGGCTGTCTCAAGAGTAGTGAATGCTACTTAGAGGCAGCTTCTTTTCTTCAATCATTATTCATAAACGTCTTATGATAGGCGTTACGATATTGGGTAGGTGTCATGTTTTCGTATTTTCGGAAGAGGCGCATGAAATATTTATCGTCGGTGAACCCCGTCTCTGTCGCGATTTCCCTCACGCTGAGGGCGGTTCTGGTTAGCAGCTCCTTCGCTTTAGTCACACGTACGGAATGAATATACTCCAAAGGCCCCATCGAGGTATGTTGTTTAAATAGCCGGGCTAAATAATCCTTGTTGTAGTTGAATTTCTCCGCGATGATTGCCACCGTAAGAGGTTCGCTTGCATGTATTCTTGTCCACTCGGCTATTTTTACAAAGGTGACATCTTGCTGCGCACGGATTAGCTTACTGGCGAACGGCTGAAGTGCATGCTCAGATAGCTCAATTAAGAGTGAGGTCAACAAATAATTAACACTGGAATAGGTCAAATATCCTGAGTTAGCCACATGGAGGATTTGATTCGCCAGAATATGAATCCGGTCACTGTGCTCGATCTTTATGAACTGTGATAGATATAGATCATGTACGGACCATAAGCGCTGTGTGCGCGAAAAGATTTCTTCCGCCTCAGGCTTCATTTCCTCCTCACTCAGCAATACCCCCTCGCTTTTCAGCTCAAAATGAAACCAATAAAACTTAACCCCGGGTCGTGATTCTCTATAGCCGACGTGCGTGCGATTAGGCATAAGTAAAAGGGCTTCGTCAGGGCCTACTTCGAAGCTTTTGGTCTCCTCATTTAAATAAACCGTTTCATTCACGCCTATGATTAGCTCATAATTGCCCATAGTACGTTCTACATGTTTCCATGGCGTTTCTGAGATGAATTCACCTGCCGCAGTAAAATGAACAGGTATATCTGCATTTATTTTCAAATAGGTCATGCGGTCCTCCTAGCAATTAATAAGTCGGATTTGTCCACCATTTGTATGGCTGATCTACCGACAAATCAACGTTCCGATGTTATCTTATGGATACAAATATACACTTGTCATATCACCCTGACAAGATTGCGAGGGAGCGATTTCATTGAAGACGCAAGCTTTTGATTTGCAGAATGTACGCATTGATTCAGGTCCACTTCTCCATGCGATGGAGTTAAATACGGATTATTTACTCAAGCTTGAGGCAGATCGGCTTCTGTCGCGTTTTCGCCAATATGCTGGCTTAGAGCCTAAGGCTGCTCATTATGAAGGCTGGGAATCTCAAGGCATTAGCGGCCATACGCTAGGCCATTATATCTCTGGATGTGCGTTAATGTATGCCTCTACAGGGAATGAAGAGCTGCTCACCCGCGTGAATTATGTAGTAGACGAATTGGAGCATTGTCAGGATGCGCATGGTAATGGCTTCATTTCCGGTATTCCTCGTGGCAAAGAGCTGTTTGAGGAAGTGAAGGTAGGCGACATTCGCTCACAGGGCTTTGACCTTAACGGTGGCTGGGTACCGCTGTACACGATGCATAAGCTGTTTGCGGGTCTTCGTGATGCTTATCGATTGGCCGGAAATCAGAAGGCGCTCGTTATTGAAACGAAGCTTGGAATGTGGCTTGAAGATATTTTTGCAGGGCTGAATAAAGATCAGATCCAAGAGGTGCTGCGTTGCGAATTCGGCGGTATGAATGAAGTCCTCACAGATTTGGCAGAGGATTCTGGCGATGACCGTTTCCTCACGTTAGCGGAAAGCTTTTATCATGGGGAAGTGCTAAATGATCTTGCTATAGAAAAAGATACCTTAGCTGGAAGACATGCTAATACACAGATTCCAAAAATCATTGGAGCTGCTAGACAATATGAGGTAACAGGGCAGGAGCATTATGCAGGTATTTCCCGCTTCTTCTGGGATCGGGTCGTGAATCATCATTCATACGTGATTGGCGGCAACAGCTATAATGAGCATTTCGGCGAACCGGATAAGCTGAACGACCGATTGGGAGAGGGGTCATGTGAGACGTGTAATACCTACAACATGCTGAAGCTGACCAAGCATATGTTCCAGTGGGATGCTTATGCCGCATATGCGGATTACTACGAACGTGCAATGTATAACCATATCCTAGCTTCTCAGGAGCCGGTTGATGGACGTGTGTGTTATTTTTTATCCCTCGAAATGGGTGGACATAAGTCGTTCAACTCCCAGTTTGAGAGCTTTACATGCTGTGTAGGCTCAGGAATGGAAAGCCATTCTATGTATGGCTCGGCGATTTACTTCCATAGTGAAGATGAGCTGTATGTGAATCAGTACGCACCTTCAACAGTGACTTGGAAAGAGCAAGGCATTAGTTTGAAGCAAGAGACCAAGTTCCCTGAAGAGGGACTAGGCACCCTGCGTATCAGCACGGAGAAACCAACTAAATTCACATTGAAGCTAAGATACCCCTACTGGGCTGAGCAAGGCATGAGCGTTAAAGTAAATGGTGAAGACATTCAAGTGAATGTGGGCAAATCCAGCTACCTAGCTTTGGATAGAGTATGGCAGGATGGGGACGTTGTCGAATATGATATTCCGATGTCGGTAAGAATCGAGTCCATGCCGGATAATCCAAACCGAATTGCATTCCTCTATGGACCGCTTGTGCTTGCAGGTGATTTTGGACCTATAAATGCTGAGCTAGGCAGTGATCGTGCCCTTACTTCTGTATTAATTGGAGATCGCGAGACGCTAACGGATAGCCTGATTCAGTCTAACGTTAGCAAAAATGTGTTCCGGATGAAAGGTTTAGGATATGCAGGAGACCATGAGCTTCGTCCGTTCTACCCTATGCATGATCATCGTTATTCGGTGTATTGGGATTTGTTCACGCCAGAGGAATGGAAGCTGGTAGAGGTTGAATATCGCGAGGCCGTAGAGAAGAATTTGCTGCTTGAGCAGCTAACCGTCGATTCGATACAACCTGCTGAAATGCAGCCCGAACGCGACCATAATTTCGAAGGAGAGTATGTAGGCTTAGGAAAAATCTACAACCGTAAGTATCGCGACAGCTGGATCAATGGCTGGTTCTCCTTCACGATGGAAGTCTTGCCAGAGGAGCAAGTAGATCTGGTAGTAACGTATTTGAAGTCCAACGATACTTCGGTGGCCTTCGATATTACGGCAGATGGGGAGCAACTTGGGCTAGGCGTCCTTGAGTCTGAAGAGATGAACAAGCTGGAGACCATTCGTTACGAGCTTCCGCAGACGATCACGAGGAGCAAATCAGCGGTTACGATCAAGTTCGCTTCGCATGAAGGATATAAGGTGGGCCAAGTGGCAGGACTACGTATCGTCAAACGTAATTCTTGAAATATATGGATTAGAGAATTATAATAGGAACAATTCTTTTAATTGGGGTGAAATGGATGTCTTTCCGTATCGTTCGAAGTAACTAGTTATCGGGCTGGGTCAAACGCGTACCAGCTATCAAGGGGGGAGTCTACCCTTTTGATTACATTAACTAGAGCTTTGAACGGTGCCATAGGCAGCTTTTTGTATAGAGCCAGGCACTTAACCTATTTAACTTTGAGAACCGTTTAATTGTGGATGGTTTTTTACAGTTGGATGGTGGGGTTGCCTGGCTTTTTTGCATTCAATTAAAAGATAGGGGATTAACGATATGTTGAAAAAGAGTCTAGCTCACCTGAAATGGTGGATATGCGGTTATATTTTATTGGGTTTTACTATTCAACTGCTGAGTAGTTTAGGCATTGTAGTGTTTCAAAAAATATTAGACAAGGTCACGGTGATCAACAGCTTTGGTGAGCTATTTAATTTAATCTTGGTGTACGGCCTTTTGCTGGCTGGGGTGGTGATCCTAAATTATGTGGATGAATACCCTAGTGTGTATTTATCGAACAGTATAACGGAGAGGTTAAAGATACTTGCACTATCTAAAATATCCAAAATCGACTATCAAGCCTATCAGGATATGGGCACAGGTCAGATGATTAAAGTGATCGAGAATGGAGCAGCGGCTGGAAACAGCATGATTTTCTCCTTTTTCCTCAAAACATTACATGAGTTATTGCCCACTCTTCTGTTCAGTCTTATCTTTATCAGTTTCTATGATTTAAGGATCATGGTAGTGATTGCTGCTGGCTATGTGGTCGTCTTTTTGATAACGAATCTGCTGTTGAAATTTCTGTATGCGAGGAAGGCGGCCATTCTACAGGAACAAGAAAAGATGTCCAGATTCTCTATCCGTGGATTTATGGAATTAGTCGTCTTCCGAACGAACAAAAGATATGAGAAAGAGATCGATAAATTAAGCCAGACTGCACGCACTATCATTCAAAAAAATGCTCAGTTACAAATGATCCATGAAGCTTTTTTCGCGATATTCGAGTTGTTTGTCACGATTATTAAAGTCGTTGTTTTAATTTACGGTGTGAAAAGCATTGTCGCAGGTGAGACGTCACTTGGTGTTGTGGTCGCTTTGTTTATGTTTATTGATAAGATTTATTCGCCGATTGCTATCTTCAATGTCCTCTTTGTAGATTACAGACTGAATAGAGTGACCTACAAGAGATTTGAAGAGTTTATTCATGCCCCAGAAGATAAGAATCTAGAACGAGGAGAAGTTATCACTGAGATCCACGGTAATATTGAATTTAGGGATGTATCTTTTGATTATGGGCAAGTGAAGATCTTGAATAATCTATTCTTTTCGATTGCACGAGGAACGTCGGTTGCTATTGTCGGATTAAGTGGGGGCGGGAAATCAACTCTGATTAAGTTAATCGTAGGCTTATTAAAAAAGGACAAAGGTGAACTCTTATTGGACGGTAAGGATATCGATCAGATCCATCTGGATAGCTACTATGATCATATCTCTTACTTATCACAAGACACGCCGATTTTTGACGCTACGATTAGGGACAATATTATATTTGATGAGCATTCCTTGTCCGATGAAGAGTTGTATGAGATTTTGGAAAAGGTTCATCTGCAGGAAAAGGTAAGCCAATTACCGGATCGTTTAGATACTTTGGTAGGTGAAAAAGGGGTTAAATTATCAGGCGGGGAGAGACAGCGATTAGCTTTTGCCAGAATCATTGCTCAGAAAAGAAACATTCTAATTCTAGATGAACCTGTTTCTGCACTTGATAATATCACGGAGCAAAGTCTAATGGAGACGATTTTACAGGAATTTAAGGACAAAACCATCATTATTGTTGCCCACCGACTAAATTTTATAAAAGACGTTGATAAGATACTGGTAGTGGACCAAGGCTCGGTCGTGGGTGAAGGAAAGTTTGATGATTTAATAGAGCATTGCGAAGCTTTTAAAGCGTTATGGAATAGAAAAATATCGTTTACAAATGCTGATTAAATTGTTAACCTCTTCTAAAAAGAGGTGCAGTCTATGGCTTGGCCAACACATATTGTAGCTGCAGGTGGATTCGCAGAAAATGAACAAGGAGATGTCCTTTTAGTAAAGACGCATGATGGTGGATGGGTATTTCCTGGTGGACAAGTAGAGGTCGGAGAGAACCTGGTGGATGCATTAATTCGAGAGATTAAAGAGGAAAGTGGAATAGATGTCACGGTATCTCAATTGATTGGTGTGTATTCCAATACAGGCATTCATAAATGGTATGACGGTGTAACCGATGTTCCTACCAAGGTCATGTTTGATTTTATCTGCAAGCCCGTGGGTGGGGAATTATGTACCTCGGAGGAAACCTCTGAAGTGATGTGGGTGGCAAAAGAGAAAGTGCTTGATTGGATTACACAACCGGCTATTCGTACCCGTTATCAAGCTTATTTGGATTATGATGGGAATACGAGGTATATGGATTATGTAACTGGAGACACGTTTGAAGTTAATTTGGATCGAACGGTGTAAATATAAGTGATAGGCCATCCTGCAAAGGATGGCTTTTTAAAATATAAGAAAGTATAAGTTTCGCCAAAGACGTTTATTCTTGTTATGCTTTGATGCCCTCAAAGGCAGAGGTGATCAAATATTTCACAAAAGCTTCGTCTAGCTCATCCCCTGTGATCAGAAGCCGATAAAATATTGGTCCATACAGCAGATCAATCGTGATCCCAATATCCAGATCCGCTTTTAATTGGCCCCGGGTCACCCCACGCTCCAACAACTGTCGTGCCTCTTGGCGACGGGGAGCGAAAAACCTCGCACGATAGGCCTCAGCAAGGCCGGCATCAAATTGACCTTCGCCGATCAACTCGGTAATGATCTTTCCTTCTCGGCTGCGAAGAAAATTAGCCAGGTTTGTGGCATGCATCATAATATCGTCCATGACCGAACCGGTGTCCGGCACTGGCAATCTTGCGGATGCTGCAGAGAGGTAGCCGTCCATGACCACAGCTGCTTTGTTGGGCCACCATTTATAAATGGTCGCTTTGCTTACCTTAGCCCGTTCGGCAATTTTCTCTACGGTCACCGCCCCAAATCCGGTCTCCAGCAATAGATCATACGATGCTGCCAGAATAGAAGCCTCGGCTTCGCTATTGCGCGGCCGTCCTCTTTTTTTATCCATCAGAGATCCCTCCCGATTAATCTATCCTTTATTTAACTTGCGATCTAAAAAGAAACTATACGTTCATTATACAAAAGGTTATGTGAAGTAGCCAATCGCCTATTTACAAAACTGAACGTTCAGTATATATTTAAATTAATTAATGAACGGTACGTTCAGTATTTATAATCGAAGGGTGGAGATCTTATGAATCAAGGAAGACGAATGAATCCTGTAAGTTCAGGAAGTTCAGTGAATTCAGCGATGGAGCATGCGGAAGGAAAGACGATCCCTGGATGGATTACATTTCTTTTAGCGGCCTCCTGCGGACTAATTGTGGCCAATCTGTATTACGCCCAAACCCTGATCGGACAGATCGCCCAAGCTACGCAGCTTTCTTCTGGGGCAGCGGGTCTGATTGTAACTTTGACCCAGGTAGGATACGTTCTTGGACTTTTGTTCGTAGTACCGCTTAGCGATATTATTGAAAATCGCCGTCTGACAGTAGCGTCACTGGCTGTGGTGGTGGTGTCACTGGTAGCAGCCACACTAGCTCCGAATGCAGCGATCTTTCTGGGAGCGTCTCTGTTCATTGGCCTTGGTTCCGTAGCTGCCCAGATTCTTGTGCCGTATGCGTCTTTTCTGGCTGCTGAAGAGCAGCGCGGCCGGGTGGTCGGTAATGTAATGAGTGGGCTGCTGCTCGGTATTATGTTCGCCCGACCTGTAGCTAGCTTTGTCTCTGGATTGTGGGGCTGGCATGCGATTTATGCCATATCGGCAGTAGTGATTGCCTCATTAACACTTCTATTGTCCCGTGTGCTGCCGCAGCGCCAGCCTGTGCCTACAATGAATTATGGCGGATTGATACGTTCTCTAGGTACTTTACTGAAGAATACGCCGGTGCTGCGCCGCCGGGCGATTTATCAGGCTTGCCTGTTTGGAGCTTTCAGCCTGTTCTGGACGACGGTCTCTTTGCATCTGGCCGATACGTATCATTTAAGTCAGCAAGGCATTGCCTTGTTTGCGCTGGCCGGTGTGGCTGGGGCTATCGCTTCTCCCATCGCTGGGAGATTGGCTGACCGGGGCTGGACCCGCCCTTTGACCGGACTTGCGTTTGTGCTGGCAGCTGTGGCTTTTCTTCTTGCTTACTTGTTTCAGAATGATTCAAGAGTGACGCTCGGATTGCTGGTTGCAGCAGCTATTATGCTGGATATGGGGGTATCGGGTAATCTGGTGCTTGGACAAAGGGCAATTTATTCCCTTGGCAACGAGGCGAGAGGACGTTTAAACGGATTATTTATGGCGATATTTTTTGTAGGCGGAGCCGTTGGCTCTTCACTAGGCGGCTGGGCATATGCGTACGGAGGCTGGAGTCTGACCAGCTTGATTGGTCTGGCGCTGCCGATCTTGGCTTTCCTATACTATTTAACGGAGAAGAAGCAAGCGTAAGGCGTTCCAATAAAGCCGGTACTTACAAGGACTGCTCTCCGGGCTGGATATAGTCAGCCTAAAGAGCAGTCTTTTTTAAAAAATGCTACAACGTATAAGGATTTTGGCGAATCATTTGAATAAGGTTTGCCGCCGAGGCGGATAACGGTTCATTTTTTCGCGTACAGATCGCAATGCTGTTCTTCAGATGTATGCCTTCAACATAAACTCGGCATAACTCTCCACGTTCAACATATTCGCGAACAACGAGTGAAGAGACGAAGTTGGCGCCATACCCGGCAATAACGGCTTGAATCGCTTCATGAAGTCCGTTAAATTGCAAAGAGATCGTGGGAGCTGGCGTATTATATGTACGGCATAACGATAATAATCTCTCTCTCGTCGAACTCCCTTCCTCACGCATGACAAAGGGCTCCTTCATCATTTCGGATAAAGAAATTCGCTGATTCGCATAGGGGTGATGGGGTGCGACCACAAACCATAACTCGTCCTGAAATAACTCCTCTGTCTGGATCGTATCTGGATATGCCTCAGTGATTCCCCCGTAAATTGCTATATCCACGTCTACATTTAACAGCTGCTTCAGGGCATCGCTTGAATTGGTGGTGGTAATCACCATTTCCACTTGCTCATATTGTTGCTTGAACTTTGCGATCCAAGTAGGGATGAGATAATGAGCAGGCAAATATGTCGCGGCTAGGCGGATACTTCCATTCGTGCCGTTAACATAATCCTGAGTGAATTGTTCGATCTGCTGTTCAACGGCAAAGAGTCTTTTGGCGAGCAGAGCAAGCTCTTCACCCGCATCCGTTAAAGCAATTCCTCTGCCTTGAGGCTTAAATAGGGCGAAGGATAGTTCCTTTTCGAATTTCTTGATCTGAGCCGTAATCGCAGGCTGACTGATATTTAAAGTTTCTGAGGCGCGTGTCACGCTACCCGTTGATGCGATCACATGGAATAAGCGTAATGCGTGTAGATTCATGGTTAAGCTCCTATCTGCTATCGTTTGATTCATATATTTAATATATAGTTTAGTTTTAAAGATATATTATATTTATGATTATAACTGATTTACAATACAGGTATGAAGTTGAAGTTGAAGTTGAACTTGAATCTTTAGTTAGGGAAAAGGAGTACCGAAGAGGAGGTTTGGAACTGTAGGAGCGTCAGCGACCGCCTTTGTCTACGGATTTCAACCACGAATAGTGGTTTTAATCGAAGAAATCTGGAGACAACAGCGGCCGGAAGTCCAAACACTCCTCGTAGTTACGACCGATCCCTAATTGTGGAAATGAAAATTTTATTTCAAAGGAGAAGTGATAAATATGAATCAACCGACTACATGGGATAAAGTCGATCAGTACATTACAGAGCGTTTAATTACGAAGGACTCCGTGCTGGAGGAAGCGTTGTCCGCGAATCAACAGGCAGGGCTGCCGCCCTTTGATGTCTCACCTAGTCAGGGTAAATTCCTTAACCTATTGGTTCAAATGAAAGGTGCACGCCGGATTCTGGAGATTGGCACTTTGGGTGGATACAGTACAATTTGGATGGCAAGGGCGCTCCCGTCTGACGGACATATCGTTACCTTGGAGCTAGATCCATCGCATGCTCAGGTGGCTGGGGCCAATTTCGCGCTTGCTCAAGTAGATGATCTGATAGAACTTCGTATAGGCGATGCTTTGGGGCAATTGTCTCAGATGAAACAAGAGGGTGTGGAACCCTTTGACTTTATATTCATTGATGCCGATAAACCCAACAACCCTAACTATTTACAGTGGGCGCTTCAATTTTCCCGGCCCGGTACAGTGATTATAGGCGATAATGTGATTCGTGAAGGCGAGATCATTAACAAGAATAGCAAAGATCCTCGTGTAGTAGGCGTACGGGAATTTTATGATCTGTTGGCTGAAGAGCCTAAGATTTCGGCTACTGCCATTCAGACAGTGGGAAGTAAAGGGTATGATGGTTTCGTATTGGGGATTGTGAATAGCTGATATATGTATTGCAATATCCAACAATTGTAATATAATCTATTGAAAATCCAATAGTGAGAGGTACTTTCTATGCAACCTACATTTGAAACACAAAGGTTAATACTAAGACCGTTTCAATCCACAGATGCAAGTAAAGTTCAAGAGCTTGCTGCGGATATAGAAGTAGCTAGAACAACGCTGTCTATTCCTCATCCATACCCTGATGGAGCGGCTGAATCTTGGATTGGTGCCTGTAGGAAAAGCGCAGACGAAGGGGAAGGATTTCCTTTTGCTTTAATTAGTAAAGAGAGTAATACCTTAATAGGCTGTATGAGTCTAAATATAGACAAATCGCATCAAAGAGGTGAGCTTGCTTATTGGGTAGGAAGATCTTTTTGGGGAGATGGCTATGCGACTGAAGCAGCTAAGCGATTAATTGATTTTGGATTTGAAGACCTCGCATTAAATAAAATATGGGCAGCGGCAATGACTAGAAATCCTGCCTCCTCTAACGTTATGAAAAAAGCTGGAATGAGATTTGAAGGGGAATTTAAACGGCATATTTTAAAATGGGATAAATTCGAGGATATAGTCTTCTACGGGTTAACTAGAATTGAATATGAAGATAGGAGATAGAGGTATGATAACAACAAGGGGTTCCTAAGCCATGCTGGCTTGTGGAACCCCTCTTTTTTTAAAGTGACTCTTTAATTACCTTTTTATAATAGAACACGGATAGCACTGCAAAAATCGAATACAAAGCGGTGTATAGCAGCATCACCAGAATCATCGGTGTCATGAGCTCTGTACCGAAGAAGAACCATCCTGATTTTACGGCGAAGTAACTGTGAAGCAATCCAATGACTAATGGAATCCCAAAATTAAATAATTGTTTCGCCTGAATCCCTCTAAGCAGATCCCCTTGCGTGAAACCAAGCTTTCTGAGGATCGTGTAGTTGGGCTTTTCATTCTCACTTTCATCCATTTGTTTAAAGTAAAGAATGCATCCAGAGGTAATCAGGAAGGTTAGCCCCAGAAAGGCCACGATAAACATGATAAGTCCCATAGTTTGCTTTTGATTGTTCTTCGTCTCCAGTTGAGAGTCGGTTATGTGGCCTTTTGCAAATTTCATGTTCTGAAAAAGCTCATTAGCCTGCTCAACGCTTGCCCGTTCTTTCATATCGATGCCGATATTAAGAGAGGACTTTCTTTGAAGGGCTGGATCTAGATCCTTCTTTAAGCGTTCAAAGGTCGTGTCGTCTACAATAGCAAGGGGTAAGCCACCACCTGTGAAATTGTATAAAACGGGGGCTTCCATATCAATTCTTTTATAAAACTGCGGAATGACTTCATGTTGTCCCTTGAATTCAATGCCACCCTGGTCCTTCATAGAAATCAGATTCTCCATTGCACTACTTGTCTTCGTAAAATAGGCCTCATCAGGGGATAGATCAATGCCCTCCAGCGAATTTTCACTGATGACGGGAAGAGTCATATTATTCGACATCATACCGAGCGCCTTGGAATTTTCTGCCAGAAGCTTCTCTATATTTACATCCACTTGAATGACTTCGGTTATTTTTTCCGTAAACAGCAAATTTTCAGTCGTTAATGCCTCTTTAAATTGTTTAGCATCCTGGATATCCGTAAGAATAAAATCTGACGGAACATAGAGCTTCGCACTTTTCTCAGCAGAGTAGAACGAAATATAACTCAAGGATAATAAACCCAGCGCCAGAGCTGATACCGTTGTAATGATGGTTAACAGTACGGCATTTGATTTCATTCGGAACATAATGGAGGAGAGAGACAACACCTCTTTAATATTCAGATACCCGTTTTTCTTTTTACGAATGAGATGAAAGATAAAGCTTACCGAGCCTTTATAAAAAAGATAAGTCCCGATGATAACTGAAGCCAGAATAGTGATCATGGATATAGATAGCTCAGTCATTGATGTTAAGTCTCCACTAAATAATCGAGATGAAATCGAATAGCCAAGCAGAATCAATCCAATCCCAACGATCCCAATAATCATTTCAAAGACGGACAGCTTTTTCACGTTGCCTTCTGTGGTTGAGGTCACCCGGAATAAGGATAGAATGCTTTGTCTTTTAATAAATCCATAATTCATCAGCATGATCAAAAGATAGATTACAAAGAATACGATCAGCGTTTGAACCAGGGCAGGGGTAGAAAAACGAAGGGATGCTATCGCATCGATCCCCATTATTTTAAAAAGAATCATGAGAATTAACTTTGAAACAGAAAAGCCTACGGCGATCCCTAAAACTAAAGAGCCGAAATATAAAATGAAGTTCTCTGCTGAAAGAATTCGAAATATTTTACCTTTGGTCATCCCGATTAACTGGAACAGGCCAATTTCTTTTCCCCGGCGTTTGATGAAGATAGTGTTTGCATATAACAGGAAAATGGATACAATCGCGACCAGTAAGACCGAGGCAGCCTTGATTGCTGCGCCACCTTTGATCGAGCCTTCTACCGCATCCATCGAGGGATCGTATTGCAACGTAACAAAGGCGAAATATAAGGCCACGCTAAAAACGAGAGCAAATACATACAGATAGTAATTTCTGATGTTTTTTCGCAGATTTCGAAGCATCAGTACATTAATGCTCATTCTGCACACCACCTAATACACCTTGTGTTTTTATGATGTCGTTGAAGAAGACTTGTCTTGATTGTTCTCCTTTATTTAATTGCGTATAGATCGTACCATCCTTTATAAAAATAACTCTACTGCAATAGCTAGCTGCCACTGGATCATGTGTAACCATAACGATCGTTGCTTTTCGTCTTTGATTTAGTTCACTTAGCTTATTTAACAAATCAGAAGCAGATTTAGAGTCCAAGGCTCCTGTAGGTTCGTCAGCAAAAATAATGCTTGGATCATGAATGAAGGCCCGAGCTGCAGAGGTGCGTTGTTTTTGACCCCCAGAGATTTCATTCGGGTACTTATTTCTCAACTCTAAAATCCCCAGCTCCCTCGCGACGTTTTCGAATTTCTCATTGGCAATTTTCTTAGGGGTGTTGGTAATGGATAGAGGTAACAGGATGTTTTCCTTCACCGTCAGCGTATCTAAGAGATTGTATTCTTGAAAAATAAATCCTAAATGATTTTTCCGAAATTCAGCTAATTGCTTTTCTTTCATATTAGAAATTTCAGTACCCTCAATGGTAATCGATCCGTTGCTGATCTGATCAATTGACGAGAGAACGTTAAGCAGGGTGGTCTTTCCTGAACCGGAAGAGCCCATAATCCCAACAAATTCGCCTTCTTCTATAGAAATATCCAATCCACTCAACACGGATTGTTTGTTTAATTTATTTCCGTAGCTTTTATGAATTTTAGTGGCTTCAAGAATTGCCATAATGATTCACTCCCTTTTTATACTCGTTCTTTTTGTATAGCTTTATTATAAAAGGCTTTGCCGTTCTTATCCTTCGATTGCCCGAACAAAATAAAAAAGCATGTGACATTGTTGTCACACGCTTGAGAGCTTCACAAATTCATTTTTAAGCGGAAAGGTTAAAGTGAACGTCGTTCCTGATCCGAGCCTCGACTCAACTCCGATGACGATCAACAAGGATTGCGCCGCTTTTTTGGCTAAATATAATCCCATACCTGTGGCGGCATTGTCGCGATGCACGGTGGTGGAAGTAAATCCTCTATCAAATATCCGAGGCAGATCCTTGGGATCTATCCCGCGCCCGCCATCCTTCACCTTAAGAACGATATGCTCAGCTTGCTGATAGCTACTCACTGCAATATCTGAAGCCTCACTATATTTTACGGCGTTGGTTAGTAGTTGTCGGATAATAAAAGCCAGCCATTTGGCATCACTAAGCACTTCAGCTACTTCCAAGTTCAGCTCAAAGCCGATCCCCTTCTGAATACACCAGGATTGCAACGTCTTAATCTCCCCGAATATAAGCGTTTCTAAATCGATATGTTCTATATACAGATCATTTTCGATAAAGGGAATTCGCCTTTGATGTAGCTGTTGATCCAGCAGAAGATGTATGCGCAGCCATTCATAGGTCAGATGTTTCCTCATTACATCATCTTCGATTCGCTCAATCATTAAATGCATCGCTGTCAGAGGGGTCTTCACTTCATGAATCCACGATAATAGTTCATCTTTTTCCTGTTCTAACGTCATTTGATTGTTCGAAGCAGCCTGTTTTAACCATTTAGCTTGATTCATAATGCTCTCTTCAATAATATGCTCAAACGGGCTTTCGGGGGTGGCGATACTCGTTACATCCAGATCATCATCTCGCTCAACCAAGCTTTTATAGAACCTGGTTTCTCTGGGATAGCGAAGGATTAAGAACATCACAAAAAAAAGCATCGACAAGGAGACCAGATAGAGAACTGAAGAGAATGGGATTGATGAATCCATATAGGTGACAAAAAGTATAAAAAGATTGGTAAAGAGGACTAGTAGGATCCAGCTACTTCTTTCCAAGAGATACTTTTTAATCATAGTGCTTCCTCTTCGATGGCCATATACCCTTGTCCTACTTTCGTTTCAATGAAACTACCTAAGCCTATCTCATCCAGCTTTTTTCGCAGCCGGTTTACGTTGACGGTAAGGGTGTTGTCACTTATAAAACGTTTATCATCCCACAAGCTATTGATTAATTCCTCGCGGGTGACGATTTTATTTTTTTTCTCAATAAGCAATTTCAATATAAAGATCTCGTTTTTCGTAAGCTCAATCGATCCCATATCATGCGTCAATACATTTCTCTCATAATCCACGGTTGCTCCACACCATGTCTTGAGCTCAAGGTTATCCGTGTTGTAATTGTAGACGCGCCGAAGAATCGCTTGTACCTTGGCAATGAGTACATCGAAATGGAAGGGCTTTTGAATATAGTCATCGGCTCCAAGCTGCATCGACATTACCATATCCGTAGGATGATCCCGGGATGATAAGAAGATAATCGGAAGGTTAGAGTGGGAACGAATCATTCGGCACCAATGAAACCCATCAAATTTAGGTAATTGGATGTCGATGATGACTAAATCAGGTTTGATCTCTATAAATTCCTGCGTGACATTGCTGAAATCTTGAATGCCATACACATCATAAGACCACTGGGTAAGTCGCTCCTTGATCTCATTAAACAGCGTTGAATCGTCTTCGATTAATAATAGCTTGAACAAATGCTTCACCACACTTTTAGTTAGCTTTACAGCATTTTAGATAATACATCCTGATAATGCTTAAACTCTTTGGCTTCATTTAGATTAGGACATGTTCTTAAGGATAGCAGAGCACTTTCGATTAAGAACTGTCTCGGTTCCTTGTTGTTCATGATTTCTTCCTGGATAAAGTATAACAGCTTTAGATAATTAGTGAGGTTCGCATCACCAGTTGTAAATGATCTCTCTATTACTTTTTTTAAGCTGATGGTCGCAAAGGATAAATCATTATTGAAAAAATCACTGTATTCCGCTGCGGGTAATAATTTGCCCACATGCTCTGGTGAGATGAGTTGAATGCCCATTTGACTTACTTCTTCAACAATGGCTTGGATAAGCGTAGTGCAATAATCAATGATCTGCTTAGAGGTGATGACTTCATTCATAGCACTGTTGATTTGTAGCATATTTTGTAGAATTCCTGTAAAAATGATGGCTCCGTCCAGTAAATAGGGTTTCTTATCCTCAGGGAAAATATGAAGGAAACGTTCATGTACCCAGGTAAGGAGGTTGAACTTTGTTTTTTTGATAAATGTTATTAAGTCTGGGTCATTGGAGACCAAAGCATCTTCTACGAGCTGTAACAATTTATTTTTCTTATTGATTTTCATGACCAGCTGAATCTGCTCGGCAAATATCTTAATGTCAGAAGGATCTTGACCTATGAGCAGGGAATTTCGCCCTTCTTCAAGTCGATCGTGAATGGACGTAAATACAGCCTTAAAGAGATCCCCTTTTGAAGGGAAATAGTTATAAAAAGATCCTTTCGAGATCCGGCTATGATTCAAAATATCCTGAATGGATGTGGCGTGGTAGCCTTTTTCAATAAATAATTCATGCGCTTTATGAACCACTTGCTCTTTTCGTTTATTTATCATCTGAGGTGCCCCTTTAAGCTGAACTCTTTGTTCCAATATAGACTAGCGTATATTTCCACTTAATACAATTTCAATTTTAAGTGATTTTTGTCTTGCCAAGCGAGAAATAAGGGAGTAATATATTCTACACCGGATTATAACACGAGTTCAATTTTGAACCGTTAGTATGATTATAGAATGGAGGATTCCAAAATGAAAGCAAAAGAAAGTAAAGCATCTTACGGGATATTGGCAATCCTCATGATTGGTGCATTTGTTGCTTTACTGAGTAATACCCTACTCAATATAGCTTTACCATCGATTATGAAGGATTTTAATGTCAGTGCCTCAACGGTACAGTGGCTATCAACGGGCTATATGCTGGTGAACGGGATCATGATTCCTTCAACAGCTTTTTTGATTCAAAAGTATACCGCGAGACGGTTGTTCTTAATCGCAATTGGATTATTTGCGATAGGAACCTTTATCGGCGGATTAGCACCAAGCTTCCCTGTGCTGCTGATCGCCAGAATGGTTCAGGCTTCAGGGGCTGCGATCATGATGCCACTATTAATGAATGTATTGTTCACTACCTTTCCACCTGAAAAACGTGGTTCAGCTATGGGGATGTTCGGGTTGGTTATGATTTTTGCACCAGCTATCGGACCTACATTATCTGGATGGATTATTCAGCACTATGAATGGCCTGTACTATTCTTTATGATTGCCCCAATCGCCGTATTGGTGTTCATTCTAGCCTTCTTCAAATTGCATGATCCTAAAAAAGATGTGGCTATTAAGATTGACTTCTTATCTGTAGTTCTATCAGCGATTGGTTTCGGGGGTCTCCTATATGGCTTCAGTTCTGCTGGGAACAAAGGATGGGATGATCCAATGGTCTACTCCGCGCTTATTATCGGAGCGATTGGATTAGTGATCTTCATTATGCGCCAAATGAAGATGAAGGAGCCAATGCTTAACTTCAGAGTGTACAAATATCCGATGTTCGCTTTATCCTCAGCGATTTCGATTACACTGAATATGGCAATGTTCTCAGCGATGATGCTAATGCCGATTTACCTGCAAAATATTAGAGGGATTTCACCACTGGATTCGGGACTTCTAATGTTGCCTGGTGCTTTAATTATGGGTGTTATGTCTCCAATCACAGGTAAATTGTTCGATAAATTCGGCGGTAAGGTATTAGCGCTAATCGGTCTAGCGATTGTAGTGATTAGTACGTATTTCTTTAGTGATCTGACTGAAACGACTAAATATTCGACACTCATGATTCTATATTCTGTGAGAATGTTCGGGATCTCTATGGTGATGATGCCAGTTATGACCAATGGTTTGAATTCTATCCCAGCCAAATATACGCCGCATGGTACAGCCATGAACAGTACGATTCAGCAAGTATCAGGGGCGATTGGTGGGGCACTACTCGTAACCATTATGTCTAACAGTACCACTTCACATGTGAAAGATATGGTCGCTGATGCTGTAAGTAAATTAACGACTAAACCTTCGGCAGACCAATTGCTTGGTATACAAAATCAAGTCATTGCGAAAGCTACTATTGAAGGAATTAACGATGCATTCTTGGTATCTGTAGGCGTAGCGATTATTGCATTTATTCTAGCCTTCTTTATTAAAAGAGGTGTACAGCCTAAGGAAACGGCAGAAGAGAAAGTGACTGCAAAGAAAGTAGCTGCTAAGCAGGTTACAACGCATTAGTCTATATTCAAAAAGGCGCTCACCTTATAGGTGAAGCGCCTTTTTTTGCAAATATAAGAAAGTAAAGATTACTTATAATGATGTGTTAATCTTGGACCATCCTGAATGACTGTGATGGAATTGTCGTTCGCGACATATAACCTGTTCGTTAGTGGATTAAGTGCGATGTTTACGCCTGTTACGGAGGGGAATACCGCGATTTTTTTAAACGTACTGGCGTTATACACGGACATTCTGTTCTTATTGAAATTACTGACAAATAAATGATTTGTAATCGGGTTGATGAATGTGCTGGAGGAGGAAGATAACACTCTAGTTGCAATCACTTTATTGGTATTTCCATTAAGCACAAAAAGCTTCCCTTGTTTAACCTGTTGAGCACTGGACACGTAAACACGGTTTGTAAGCGGATTAAGGATGACCTCGCTTTGTAACCGTCCAAGCTGTACATTCTTGAGGAGCTTGTTGGTGCGGCCATTGATCACGGAAAGAAAGCGGCTTAAGTTGTTCGCTACATAAATACGGTTCGTAATCGGATTTAGCGCAGGTGTGATTACTGGGTTGTTGCCAACCTTGATGGTTGCTATTACAGTTTGTGTACTACCGTTAATGACAGATACGGAATTGTTTATCGTATTCGTTACATAAATGCGATTGGTACGTTTATTAATGACGATAGCGGAAGGGCGGCCGCCGATCTGGATAGTAGTCCGAATGCAGTTCGATCTGCCATCGATGACGGTTACGATGCCAGAGGCACTCGACACATAAATCAGGTTCGTTCGAACATTAACGTTAACACTATCAGGGTTCCTGCCCACTTGGAGGGTCTTGATTACACGGTTTGTCCGTCCGCTAATTACAGATACCGTTCCATCGCGGAAGTTGGTGACGTACACACGGTTTGTTCTTGGGTTGATGGCAAGCTTGAGCGGAAATCTACCTACTTGTATGGTTGCAATGATCCGATTGGTCAGGGTGCTTAATACACCAACAGTTCCGGCTGTAGTGTTAGGGTTTACGAAGTATACCCGATTGGTGATGGGATTTACCTCAATATCTCCGACAGGTACGGATGTAGGAACTGTGGTTATGATGGTGGGTAACGCCATGATATAACCCCCTCTTCAAATGACTAGATGATTCATTATATTTGGGCAAGGGCAAAAGGGTACTACATATATCGTTGCAAGATGTATCTCCAGAGTATAGAATGATATTCCCAAATCCACATTTTAGATTAAATGTAAGCGCTATATTTACAAGGGGATTGAGATTGATTGGAGGCTGATGGATACGATGATGAAATCAGTATTGTCGGATATTTTACTAACACCTGATAAGTTGCTACTTCATCGCGAATTACTAGAGGAGATTGGAAAGTTCATTACGCAAGAGATCCTAAATCATCCGTTATTGCAAGAAGATCGTCAGAGGGTAAGCATTATCCTAGATGGATCGACCGCACTCGGGGTGGTAGATGGGCAGTCGGATGTAGATATAATCATTATTTGTGAGGATGAGTCTTACAACAGTATTAATCATCGGTTCGAGGAAGCGGGGCTAATTCCGGAGCACAGTAGTTTTTTTATGGATTTAAGGCTTCCGAGTGGGAAGACAGGGCATTATACACTCCATAAAATATCTGATATCAAAGAAGCTTTAATGAGCGGGGATATGGAATGGCTGTGGAATGCATCGGTGTCCTATATTTACTACGATCAGCTGGATCTGAAGTCAATTTTTCATTCTTATGTTCCACTCCAACCTGAAGTGCTAATGAAATTTCGTAAGAATTCATACATACAGCTAAGAAGCTATGCCAGAAGTCTAGATAATCCTGTAGTTCGTGGCGACGCCTTTCCCATCTTGTTCTTAGCGGTTTCCCTTTATAAAGAGGCTTTACGCTGTGCAATCACTATTGAAGGTTATCCGTATCCCTATGACAAATGGCTTGTTCCCGTAGCGCAGCAAACCGTCGTAGGTCGAAAGATTTTGGAGTGTGCAGGCGATTTTTGGAGTTATCTTAGAGAGGATGAATCCTTTGCTCCCATGTACCAGGAGGACAATAATTTTGTCAAAATGGAAAAACAATTTCGAAAGATACTTTTGGAGGAATTCCGCCTGCGGGGGATCGATGAACCTTGGTTAATAGAGTGGTGGAAGTTTTTGGAGGAATAAACGGAGTAATGACGCTGACTATCCTTCCTGATTACGGTAAGGTATACTGGAATGAACTTTTCAGTAAGAGGTGATTAAATGGCTGGGACAGTCTCTATATTAGGCGTTCCTTTTTCAAAACTAACACTAAACGAGACAACACTTCATCTAACAAAACATATTCAATCCGGAGAACCGAAGCTATTTCATTTGATTACGGCGAACCCGGAAATTACGATAACAAGCCAATCGGATGAGCTGCTTCGAACCATACTCCATGAGTCAGATTTGATTACTCCTGATGGGATTGGCATTGTGCTGGCATCGAGAAGAAAAGGTGACCCTATAGCTGAACGAGTTACGGGGTATGAACTACTTCTTGAGCTGCTCGCACAAGGGAATAAGCTGGGCTGGAGCTTTTATTTCTTAGGCACGGATGAGCATACCAGCTGTAAAGCGGTCGAAAAGATTACAGAGCTATATCCGAATGTGAAAATTGCCGGAAGACATAATGGTTTTCTTGCTAAAGAAGAGGAACCGGCCATTGTGGCAGAGATTCAGCACGCACAGCCAGATTTCCTGATTGTCGCGATGGGGGCTCCATACTCTGACAAGTGGGTTTATAAGCATAAACAGGCGCTTTCTCAGGTTAAGGTTGTGTTTGGCGTGGGGGGAAGCTTGGATGTTATAGCGGGAAAAGTGACTCCAGCCCCTGCGATATGGAAGAAACTCAATTTGGAGTGGCTGCATCGACTCTTATTCGCACCTGTGGCCAAAGGACAAAAGTCGCGCTGGCGCAGGCAAGCAGTTCTTCCTAAATTCGTGTATCAAGCTATGATTAGGAAATAAGATACAGCAGTAAATATCGTCTTTCACTATTTCTGCAATTTGTAGAAATAGTGAAAGACTTTTTTTGTTATCGCTTTACAGGAAATATGCCCTAAGTATTTAAGAGAGAATATTGGCTGGAACAATTCCAATATATTACTGATTGCTTTTTTAAGAATGTTGTAATAAAATCTTATCAAGATAATAAATTATTATCAAAATAGAAAAGACGTAAAACGAAAGGAGTGAGATACTCACATGTTAGAAGATCGCAGCTGCCTGGAGTCCTATTTTCCAATCGCTTCTTTTATTGCTTCAATTATAGGTTCAAAATGTGAGGTTGTTATTCATGATATAAGCAATCCAGAGCGTTCAATTATTTTTATTGAGAACGGATACATTAGTGGGCGTAAAGTAGGCGATAGTTCAACAGATCTCGTGCTTAAGCTGTTGAAAGATGAGTCCTACCGTGAGCAACCGTTTATTGCTAACTATAAAGCGCGTGGTTCGCAAGGTCAGGTATTTCGCTCCGCTACTTATTATATTAAAAACAGCAGCAGCGAATTGGTCGGTATGATGTGTATTAACATTGATGTCACGCATATGGAGGTTGCAGCTGAGTGGATACAAAACATTTTGCAAGGAGGATCAACACTTCCACCAGTACCGTTAATACCACAACAAGAGGTTGTAGAGAAGCAGACGGAAGAGTATTTACAAGGAAACGTAGATGACCTGCTCCAGCACATGATTGATTCGGTGCTCGGTAAAATTAATGTCCCGGCAGAGCGATTGTCCTCGAAAGAGAAGATTGAACTTGTGAAAGTACTTAACGAGCAGGGCGTGTTTCTACTTAAAGGTGGAGTTTCTCAAGTCGCTAAGACCTTGATGATATCTGAGCCAACAGTTTATCGTTATTTGCAAAAAATCAAGTGAGAATAAACAGAACTCTCAAGAGAGGAAGTGGGCTAGATGACAATTGACTTTGATAAGGTTGTTAGCCGATATGGGACCAATTGCGCTAAATGGGATGGTATGGCGCAAGTTTTGGGCAGAGAAATGATAGCGCTTTCCGTCGCGGATATGGATCTTCAAGCCCCTCCACAGGTGATTGAGCGAGTAACGGAGATGGCGAAGCATGGCATATATGGATATACCGATCTTTTTCCACCTTATTATGAGGCAGTTCAGGGATGGATTAAAAAAGCTTATGATTGGGAGGTTCCGCAAGAATGGATCGTGTTTTGTCCTCGTATTGTGCAAGCGGTTTCTCTGATCATTCAGAACTTCACTCAACCAGGTGATCAAGTGTTAATCCATACGCCAGCCTATCAGCCGGTTGCCAAATCGGTAGAGCTAAATAACCGCGTATTAGTGGAAAGTCCACTTCGTGAAGTGAACGGGCGTTATGAGATCGATTTTGCTGATATGGAGTTGCGCATGCAAGCAGGGGTTAAAATTGTACTGCTCATCTCACCGCATAATCCGGTTGGACGAGTATGGACACGAGCTGAACTAGAACGAATCGTTAGCTTGTGTACGAAGTATGATGTTTATATTGTATCGGATGATATTCATGCCGATTTTATCCATGAAGGCCATGAGCATACGATAATCGGGAAGATATCGACTGAGGCAGAGCAGCGATCCTTTATCTGTACTTCCCCAGGGAAGACCTTCAATCTTGCAAGCCTTGAAATTGCTAACATCGTGATTCCGAATGATCAGCTGCGGGAGAAATTCAGACATTGCTTACAGCAGGCAGGCTGTCATAACCCAACCTTTTTTGCAGTACCTGCATTAGAAGTGGCTTATACGGAATGTGATGAATGGCTGGAACAATTACGAGAGTATATCACAGCCAATATTGCTTGGGTGAAAGCTTATATAGCTGAATATATGCCAGAACTTCGCGTGATCGAGTCAGAAGGAACCTATCTGTTATGGGTGGATTGTAGGGCAATCAGTGCCAACGAAGCAGAGCTAAAGCAGTGGATAGAGTCGGATGCAAAGGTTAGCGTGAGCTTTGGAACAGGTTTTGGGGCATCAGGAGAAGGCTTTATTCGCTTAAATATTGCAACGCCACTGCCCATGTTACAAGAAGCTTTTCACCGGCTGTACCGAGCCTATCCATTAAAAAGTTCATAATAAAAAACTCTTTATTAATGACCTTGAAAGACCTCGTTAGTAGCCTTTCTCAGATCCGTATCAAGGGGGATAATAATCATGTCCAAATCAGAAACACCAAGAGTCAAGAAACAGCCGACGATGTTCTTAGCGCTATTACCGATTATTACGATGATTGTACTACTTAGTTTAGGGTATGTGTTGTTTGAATTACCACCAGAACCACTTATTATTACCTCTGCTGTTGTTGCTGGTATTATCGCGATTATTCTTGGTTATAGCTACAACGACATACTAGAATCTATCGCTGGTAAGATCGCGAAGACGATGCCTGCCATTCTTATTCTGATCATGGTTGGTTTTATGATTGGGGCTTGGATGGTTGGTGGAACGATCCCGATGATGATTTATTATGGATTGAAAATCATTAGTCCACAATTTCTGCTTATAACCGCATTTATTGCGACAGCTGCCGTTTCGCTTTGTACGGGTACATCTTGGGGGTCAGCGGGAACGATCGGGGTTGCCTTTATGGGCGTTGGCGCGGGTATGGATGCAAACCTAGCAGCAGTAGCTGGTGCTGTTGTTGCAGGTGCTTATTTTGGCGATAAATTGTCACCGCTTTCAGATACAACGAATATTGCCGCGTTAGCAACTGGTGTCAATCTATATGAACATATTGGACATTTATTGTATACCACACTTCCTTCTTTTATCGTTGCAAGCGTTGTCTTTATTATCACAGGCCTAAACACAGATGCTGCAGGTGCTGTTGTTCCAGAGAAGGTTGGAACGATTATGGGATCATTGGATACCATTTACGACTTTAATCTGCTGCTTATCGTACCTGTATTAATCATCTTGTATGGTTCAATTACTAAGAAACCGACAATACCGGTCATGCTGATCTCTTCTATGTTCGCTATGGCTAACGCACTTCTATTCCAGGGCTTTACGCTGAATGATGTCGTTTCTTCTGTTGTTAATGGATTCAATATTTCTATGGTTCACGTAGCTGGATTTGATTCTGCCAACATTATTGAAGATGTACCCCGTCTCCTAAATCGTGGCGGAATGAACTCCATGATGGGGACACTTCTCATTTGCTTCTGTGCAATCACGTTCGCTGGAACCATCTCTCTGACGAAGTCCTTGGAACTGATTGTTAATAAGCTTTTGAAGTTTGTCCATTCCACAGGTTCAATGATCGTAGCAACCATTGTTACAGGTCTTACGATGATCGGAGTTACAAGTAATGGTCAGGTGTCCATCTTAATGCCAGGCGAAATGCTGCGTGAAGCATATATCCGTCGGGGCTTGCATCCGAAGAACCTGGGACGTACCATCGAGGATTCAGCAGCCATTACCGAGCCTATTCTGCCTTGGACAGCTGCAGGTGCTTATATGGCGGGAACGCTGGGTGTTGCAACGTTAGACTATTTACCTTGGGCTGTTCTATGTTGGACAGGAATAATCTTTGCGACAATATGGGGCTTTACGGGATTCGGTATCGCGAAGTTAACGCCAGAGCAACAGGCAGAAATGCTAAAGGAATATGACGGTAACACTAATAAACAAGTTGGATAAAGGAGTTTTTTAGAATGACAAATAATCATAAAGAAATCGTAATAACAACGGATGCACCAGGTGCAATTGGACCTTACTCTCAGGCTGTAAAGCTTGGAAACGTCCTATATACTTCAGGACAACTCGGACTAGACCCGGTTAGTGGGGCTTTTCCTGCTACGGTTGAGGAACAGACGGAACGGTCGTTGCTGAATGTCAAAGCTATACTGGAAGCGGCGGGTACAAGCATGGACCAGGTAATTAAGACGACCGTTTTCCTAAAGGATATGAATGATTTTCTTAAGGTGAATGAGATTTATGGAAGGTTTTTTGCTCAGCCATACCCTGCTCGCAGCGCTGTTGAAGTAGCACGTCTGCCTAAGGATGGGCTCGTAGAAATTGAAGTTATAGCTTATATACCATAAGAGAGCAGACAGTAGATACTACCCAAATTTGTGTTTCAAAACGTTGATTAGAAAATAAGTCAGAGAGCCGCCCTGGATAGGGTGGCTTTCTTAATTGTGAGCAGATTCGTAATTGAAATTGAAAATTTTTATGAAAATTTAAAGTGAAAATATTCATGAAAATGTAACAGTAACCATAACTAATTACATAAAAAACTTCCCAAAACAGTATCTTTGCGTTATCATAAATGTGAAAACATTCACAAAAGGGGCGTTATAAAGATGAAGAAGACATCAAGTGCTGCTCTTATTCTCATTCTCTCTGTCATGCTCGTGATCGCAGGCTGCGGTAACAGTAATAGCAACACTACAGCTAGTAGTAATGGCAACGAGAACAAGAGTAAGGTCAATGAGACGGCTAACAATGATAAAGCTGAAGCCGTATCAGGCGCATCAGAGGCTAGCTACACACCAATGGATCAACTAAAAGATAATTATGATATCGTTATTGTTGGTGCTGGTGGTGCGGGTATGTCTGCTGCACTGGAAGCTAAGGCTAAAGGCTTGAACCCGGTTATTTTAGAAAAAATGCCAGTTGCAGGTGGGAATACAAGTAAATCCTCCTCAGGAATGAACGCTTCCCAAACGAAATTTCAAAAAGAGCAAAGCATTGAAGATAGCAATGATAAGTTTTATGAAGAGACCTTAAAGGGCGGGCATGACACGAACGATAAAGAGATGCTTCGCTTCTTCGTGGACAATTCTGCAAGTGCTATCGATTGGTTGGATTCGATCGGAATCAGACTGAACAATATCACAATTACAGGCGGTATGAACGAAAAACGTACCCATCGTCCAGAAGACGGCTCTGCGGTAGGCCAATATCTTGTCAAAGGTTTGGTTAAGAACGTACAAGAAAAAGAAATTCCATTGTTTGTGAATGCAGATGTGAAGGAAATTACCCAAAAAGACGGTAAGGTTGACGGAGTAAAAGTACTCTTTAACCAGGCCGATGAAAAAACCATTACAGCGAAGGCAGTTGTTGTAACAACTGGCGGTTTCGGTGCCGATATGGATATGATCTCTAAAGTCAGACCTGATCTGGAAGGATACGTTACGACTAACCAGATCGGCAGCACCGGAGACGGCATCAAGATGATCGAGGCACTAGGCGGAACAACCGTTGATATGGATCAAATCCAGGTTCACCCGACAGTTCAACAAGAAAAATCTTATCTGATCGGGGAAGCTGTACGCGGCGAAGGTTCTATCCTCGTAAATAGCGAAGGCACACGGTTCGTAAACGAATTGACTACACGTGATAAAGTTACCGAAGCGATCAATGCACTTCCTGAAAAAGCGGCAACGCTTGTCTTTGATTCCGGCGTCAAATCACGCGTGAAAGCAATTGAACAATATGACAAAATGGGCTTCGTAATCCAAGCGGATACCATCGAAGCATTGGCGAAAGAAATCGGTGTTCCAGCCGATAAGCTAAAAGCGACACTTGATACTTGGAACAGCGCGGTAAAGAACAAGAACGATGCTGAATTCGGCAGAACAACAGGGATGGACAACGATTTGTCCGCGGGTCCTTACTACGCTATTAAGATCGCCCCAGGGATTCATTACACCATGGGCGGCGTGAAGATCAATACGAACACAGAAGTATTAAATAAAGACGGCGCTGCTATTCCTGGCCTGTATGCGGCTGGTGAAGTTACAGGTGGATTGCACGGTCAAAACCGGATCGGCGGTAACTCTGTAGCAGAAATCATTATTTTCGGCCGTCAAGCAGGGGTTAAATCTGCTGAGTTTGTACAAGCACAATAAGATTTAACTGTTATTCTGGTTAAAACAAAAGAACCGCTTGGGCTAATTGAAGCCCGGGCGGTTCTTTGTTTAATCTCTCGTTTAAAGTGAGTGGAGTGACCTCTATTCAAAAAGCTACTTCTCGCTTTTAGCTTGTTCTTCTCGCATCCACTGTGACAGCTGGCGTTTGAGTTTAAGGAATTCCGGGGAATCCGTAATCTCATCGCGGCGTGGCCGTGGAAATGGCACATCAACAGTATGTAGAATGGAGCCGGGGCGACCCGAGAATACATAAATACGATTCGAGAGCAGCAACGCTTCTTCGATGTTATGGGTAATGAATAGCACGGAGCGGCGATTCTCCTCCCACAGCTCCAGCAGCCAGCGCTGCATTTCACTGCGAGTTAGTGCATCCAATGCGCTGAAAGGTTCATCGAGCAGCATCAACTCCTGCGGAGCCAGCAATGCTCTGAGAAAAGCAGCACGCTGCTGCATCCCACCAGACAGCATATGCGGATAAGCCTGTTCGAATCCATTCAAGCCAACCTTGGCGAGCCACTGGCGCGCTTCTTCACGAGCTCCATCCTGCAGAGCGCCTTTAATTTCCCCGGCTAGAAGTACATTATCTTCAATCGTTCGCCAAGGAAAAAGCGCAGGCTGCTGCGGCATATAACTGATTTCACCACGTTGACCCGTAACGGCTCTGCCGTTCATGCGGATCGTTCCTGCATCGGGCTTCACTAGTCCGCCGATCATATGGAATAAGGTGCTTTTTCCGCAGCCGGAAGGACCGACGATCGAAACGAACTCTTGCTGCTCTACCTTAATAGAGACGTTGTTAAGCACGTTCGTCTCGCGGCGACGATGGGTGAAGGACTTGGAGATGCCGCTTACTTCAAGAGCAGGTGGTGCAGTATGAGCTTCAGGAGAGCTTGTGTTTTCAGTTGTTCTTTGCTCTATTTGCGTCGCTTGAGACATACAGGCATCTTCCTTTCTATGAGTTACGGCGCGGTTTCCAGCGAACTAACCATTTTTCGAGCAAGGCGATAATCGCAAAAAGCACAAGACTAAGGAGCACAATAATAACAATAGCGACAAACATCCGATCCGTACGGTAAGCCGATTTTTGCAGCAGCATATAATAGCCAATCCCTTTATCCGCGCCAATCCACTCAGCGACCACGGCTCCCATAACCGCATAAGTAGCAGATATTTTCACGCCGGAAAATAGTGCCGGGATAGAAGACGGAAGCTCCAGCTTGGTGAAGACTTGCCACTTGCTTGCGCCAGCCATTTTCATATAATTCATCATGACCTGATCACTTTGAGACAAGCCGCCCATTGCAGCGACAGCTACCGGGAAGAAGCATACCAGTGTAATCAGCACGATTTTGGGCAAAAGACCGAAGCCAAACCAGATGATAAGCAGTGGTCCGAGTGCGATAGAGGGAACATTTTGACTCAGAATAATGAGTGGATAAAAAGCCCGTCTAGCCCAAGGTAAAAGATGCAAAAGTAGCGCGACGATCAAGCCTACACCTGTACCAATAGGAAAACCGATTAATGTGAGTCGGAGCGTAGCCATCGTATGAGCCCAGAGACCTGAGGCATTACTGGTGGATTCGCGAGCAATATCAGCAGGACTCGGCAGAATCCAGGATTCGATATGGAATAGAGAAACAGATAACTGCCATACGGTTAAAAAGAAGACGACCGCCACAAGGGGCGGCCATATTAGCTTCCAGGTCGATCTCACGGCCGATATTTCTCCGTCAATTTATCCATGCTGATTCCGTTAGGGTTATGAGCGATTTTGATTTGGGAGATCACGCTTGGACTACCTGCTTCGATCAGTGCCTCCTGCATTTGACGTACAACCTCCAGGAGCTCGCTCAGTTCACCTTCCATAGTAGTTTCCAGTGGATTCACCTGATGTTTAACGCCGGATTTTTGAATAACTTCAATCGCTTTATCTACGTATGGGATGGAGTCCTCATTGTTTGGAGTCTTAGGAATTACTTGAATGCTTAATAGTGTGTTAGCCACAATAATCAATCCTCTCAATTTATAAGGTAAGTTCAAAAAGCCAACTTTGATAACGAAGTGTTTTCAGGAAGCAGATTCGGCGTCGAATCTTGAACGAACTTGGGAAGTCCGGTACTCACGTAGCAAATCACTACGCTCCGTTCCTCCTTCCTCAAGTAACGTCCAACCTTCTTGGTTCTGAAAGCTGACTTTTTGAACTCTCATTGAAATAGGTAAATTCAAAAAGCCAACTTTGATAACGAAGTGTTTTCAGGAAGCAGATTCGACGTCGAGTCTTGAACGAACTTGGGAAGTCCGGTCTACTCCGCCGGTAAAAAATCATTCGTGAATGCACTAGCTGCATCCAGCGGTTTGTCCAGCAGCTTCAAATCATACATCCAGTCACCGTAATTCTGCCAGACCTCGGTTTTTTGCTCTCCCCAGCGTGGGGCGTCGTCCTTATATTTCGGGCTAAGCCATTTTTGGCTAGCTAGGACAAGCTCGGCATCAAGGTCAGGCACAGCCTTGGATAATGTAGCGGCAGCCTCTTCTGGATGATCAATCGCATATTGATAACCCTTCGATGTGGCTTTCAGGAAAGCCTTCACCAAATCTGGATTCTCAGAAATCTGCTTCTCACTCGTGGTCAGCACAGGGGTGTAATAATCGAGCTGAGGCGCATAATCCTTCAAGTAGAGCATATCCAGAGGCTCACCACGCAGTTCGGCTTCAATGCCGGTCCAAGCGTAGAAGATCCAAGCGAAATCAATGTCACGTTTGACTGCAGTAAAATAGTCAGCTTCACCAATACTGATTAGCTTCACCTTTTTCACATCGCCACCAACAGGGTCCATGATCGCCTTCATGGCTGCTTCCTCAGCGGGAGAGCCCCAACCTCCGTAAGTTGTACCCTCAAAATCTTTTGGCGATTTAATATTGCGATCCACTGGAGCGGCGAATCCCGAAGTATTATGCTGAATAATGGCTGCAATCGAGACAAGGGGAACGCCTTGTAGACGAGCTAGAGTCAATCCTTCCTGAGCGCTGATTCCAAAAGCAGCTTCGCCAGAGGTAACCATCGTATCAGAACCCGCTGCGCCAGGTTGAACGATTTCTACATCCAGACCTTCTTCCGCGTAATAACCAAGATCCTTGGCTACGTATAGACCGGTGTGGTTCGTATTCGGTGTCCAATCCAGTGCAACCTTAACTTTGGTAAGCTCTTTTGGAGCATTTGATCCGGTCGCTGCATTCGATTCCGCAGCATTTCCTTTGTTTCCGGCTGTATTCCCATTGTTGCTGCCGCATCCGGCAATCGCAAGAATGAGCATACAGGTGAGGCTAAGCATAAGTACTTTTTTGACTTGCATGTCTTCTTCTCTCCTTTAAGGTTGCCAGATCCCGTCATCCAACATGAACCATAAAGTGTAGTATGTACATTTCTTCTACATCTTTTGTGATCTACACAAAAAAGCGCCCCGAGTGATCGGGACGCTGGCTTGGCGCAAGGTTAGTAAAGGTCACAGGGACCAAAACCAATTGGCGATTCCTACGCTGGCATTATCCAGATCAGGTATAAGGGTCAGTATCTTGTGGGATACAATCTCAGCCGGCCAATTCCAGCACCCCTGGTTCTATGAAGTTAACGGGTATTTCTCGCTTAAACGCTAATCGTCTTTATAAGGACGCTGAAGGCGTTTATGCTTGCATACGGTGTATTATAGACGGCTGTTCTCGGAATGTCTAGTAGCACGCTCCTAAATTTTTCAAATCTCTCCGTCCGTTTTCATTAATCCAGATCTTTATGTTTCTTGCGATGACGCCGCTTAAGCTCAGTAACCAGAGCACCTAGCGTAAGGACAACACTGATCATTATCCCGCTCATAATCACGAAAAGAGCAAGAAACTCAAAGGGGGAATAGCTAACCATCTTACTCCATTGAATCTTTCCATCCAGATCGTCAATGACTTGATTCATGCCATAAATCCCACTTACCACCGTAAATACAGTGAGGATCATCAGCAGATTATCACGGCGCTTCGATTGGAACTTATCTTGATACTGAAACAGGTCAGTCAAGGTTTCTTTTACTTCCTCGAACAGAGCGTCGTTCCCGTATACTTTACGCAGCTGAAGAAAAATCTCCCGTCCTTGCGACTGTGAAATCAGCTCTAAGAAATAGAACTTTGCCGAGAATTTATTAATCGAGTAGATTAAATTATCGATCTCATCATAATCGTGGTTTATGCGTAGTCGGGAATGCATATTTGCCAGCTTTAGCAGAACGATTTTGTGGAAAATATTGAGTAGAAATCCGTAATAATATTGCCCGTACATCTGGTTGGCCAGGCTAACGGCGATCTTTGGTTCAGCTCGGGTCAGACAGCAAAAGGTCTGCTCATTCATCATATAATACGAGTCTGGGCCCCATCGATTATAGGAATGCTCATGACAGTAGTTCGCAATATACGCTGGATCGCTGGCACTGGCATAGGGCTTCCCGTTCAGATCAATTCCATCAAGCTGAGAGGCGCGATAGCGTATATTTATACTAATTTCATCAGAATCCCCTTCACTCTGAAAGCCATAAAAGGCTTGCACCTGCATTCTTTCATCTACGAAAAAGGGAAGGGTCTCGAAATAAGCCCCATTAATATCCGAGTGATCCAGAAAAGGCTCCAGTCCATCCACCAGATTTCGGAAGACAAAATCCTCTACCATCTCATAGGTCTGTTCTCCGCAATGGATATAGGTGTAGTCATCCTGTACGAAGGTATTCTCAAGCGTCCGGAAGCGGTCCGCGAATTCCAGTGCAATACTAAAGGGAATCGAATCTCCCTCAAGCTGGACACGTATCGTCACAAATCCAAGCTGAAAAGGACATATGAATATATCTGTTGAGAGAATTTTAAAAAATATAGACTGCTGAGGAATCTCTAGAATACAGTCCAGATTATTGACTCTGGAAAAGCGGCGGAAAGAGTCTACATCCTTCTTGCGTGGAAAAAGAATGTGTGCAGCAAACGGTAAATAGGTGCGCTCCATCCGTTCATGGGAAACACAGTGATCTTCTCCGTAATAGGCATTTTCTAACTCTTTATTATCCAGAAAAAAACGTGTGAAGCCATCATCCTGCAATTGTTGGATAAGCTTCTTAGAATCGCCCTTTTTTATTGAAAAGGGAAAAATAAACTGCATAAGCGCAGTATGTAATAAAGGCTCAGTTGAAAGCTTATCCATTCATCGTCCATCCTTGTGCTCAGAATATGCTTATAGATGACATTACCCTAAAAGGATTAGGTTGATACCATTCTAACATTCTAAATACTGGAACTCTTTCTTTGGACTGCTTGCCTGGATTGGAACCTCCATGCGGCAATGCTCAGCAAGAACAAGAAGGCGGCAAAACCGGCAAGTAATCCAGCAGTTTGTGCCACCTTTAGATGGTCCATAGACCAGCCCATGAATAGGGGCAGCAGAGCTCCACCGACACCTCCAGCAGCGATCATTATGCTGGGTGTTGATTCTTCGGCTCCTGGCAGCATCTTGCTGGAGAAGACTAGAGCTATGGAGAAAATACCGGACATAAATAGCCCAAGTAGCATAATTACGATGAATGCAGCTAATCGATTATCTGTGAACGGAAAAAGAGCCAGCAGTAACAGGGTTAGTAAACAGCTACTTAAAATGTATACACGGTAAGAAATTTTCTCTGCAATCACTCCAGCAAACAATCTTCCCGTAGACATAGCTAGCCAAAAGAAAGTGACTGTCAGCGCCGCCGCAGATTCTGTCATCCCTAGCTTGGCGATAAAGATGGCGGGCATAAAGTTGACCAGACTCATCTCCGTACCTACATAAAGAAAGAAGAAAAGAATGAAGATGCCCAGCAGAATCCATTGTTTCCCTTTATACGGAAGCTGTGTGCTGGACTGCGAGGAATGTGCGGATGCTGAGACTTTGCGAGGTGCTCGCTCGTCTAGTATACGCTGCAGATTCCCAAAATGGCCTCTTCCCCAGAGGATGAGAGAAAGTAAAGAGAAGCCAGCGACAATTAGGAATGCTAATCTCCATGCTCCGGTAGCAATGAGCGGACTGGCGATAAGAGGCATTACAAGTGCTCCTATCCCAAATAGGACTTCAAGTCGGCTCATCGCGATCGCGGTTCCTTCTGTCACAGCTCCGATAATGATGGTGCCGATGACGGCTTCGATCATACCGAAACCAAAGCCAGCCGCAACAGCAATGACATACATCCACTCCCAAGGGGGTAGAAAAGCATACGCAATCTCAGCAGTCAGGAGAAGGGCGGTGGCGATAATGATGCCTCCTCGTTTCCCAAAACGGCGATTGAGTAGGGGAGAGACAAGCACACCAGCCAGAAAACCAGCGAATTGACTAAAGATTAATTGCCCGCCGGCACTATAATTTTGGTCATAATGCTGTAGCAGAACGGGAAGAATAGATCCCAGCACTACATGAGCAAGGCCAATGACAAAGTAGGAAAGACAGCCGATCCAGATCAGTTTTTTCACGAAGTAAGCTCCTTATATTGAAAGTAGTTTATGGAGTAAGGTCGGATTCAATGTGAACCGGAAGGGTACATTATAATAAGCACCATTGTTATGATAAATCCAAACGGTGAGCTTGGATATATAAACTTTTGTTTACATGCTTGAAGGGAGAGATTTACGTAATGGATAACAAACAACTGGAGCAACTCATTATTAGAGCATTGGATGACAACAAGTTTGGTTCCTTTGGTACGATCGAAGAAGGAAATAAACCGAAAGTACGTTACATGGCCATTTTCCATGAGGGTTTGAAGATTTATTTAGCTACGAATCGCAAAACTCATAAGGTGGAGGAATTATCGAATAATCCGAATGCTTTTTTGCTGCTTGGATATGAGTCAGGCGGAAGCAAAGATGTGCTGGAGATTGAAGCCACCGCTACGGTTTCTAAGGATGAAGGGCTGCGCACAAAGGTGTGGAACAAAGAGCTGGAGCCATGGTTTACAGGGCCTGATGACCCTAATTATGTGATTCTTGAACTTACTCCAACGCGTATTGAGTATGTTGGCAGTAATAAAGAGCATGGCGTGTGGACTCCCTAAACCAATTTAAATCGATTCCGAAAGCCTTCCTATCCCCCACGGGTTTAGGAGGGCTTTTTTAAAAGATAAGTCCCTGAGTGTCCTGTTAAAACATGTTATAATGACTTCAACTTTTTACGTAGTTTCTCAGGGGAGGACTTAAAATATATGAGCGTTACTCTGTTATATATTGAAGATGATCATGAAATCGGCAGCGTCGTGTCTGCGGATTTAAGTGAGCGTGGTTATAGTGTGCGTTGGCTGCGGAGCGGGGAGGGAGCGACGGAGGAAGCGGCGCCTTGTCAATTAGCTATTCTGGATGTAATGCTTCCGGGTCTGGATGGCTTTACTGTCGGACAACGATTGAAGCGGGCGTACCCTAAGCTTCCGATCTTGATGCTCTCTGCGCGAACCTCTATTGATGATAAACTGCAGGGGCTTGAATTCGCGGATGATTATTTGACGAAGCCATTTCATCCGGATGAATTGGCAGCCAGAATTGAAGTGCTGCTCAGGCGGAATGGGGCATCTGTTCAGGATTCGCTCACGCTTAAACACCTAGTCGTATATGAAGGGGATAACCGAGTAATAAATGCTCAGACACAGGAAGAAGTCATGCTTACGGGTAAGCAATTTCAGATTTTTTCTTATTTGCTGCGTCATCTCGGCCAGATTATGACGAAGGAGCAGATTTATGAAGCCGTCTGGGGAGAAGCCTATCTCGAAGGGGATAAAACTTTGATGGTACATATACGATATTTGCGCGAAAAGTTAGAACTTGATCCAGGCAATCCGGAAATTATAGAAACTGTCCGGGGGATCGGATATCGGGTAAGAGCATGAGGGGGTTAGGGCGTATTCGCAAGCAGCGTAGCTCTTCTTTGCTATCGGGATATTTGCTTATTATCGTTTCTGCACTGCTTTTTATCCCTGTGGTCCTGCCGTTATCTTTTGTTCTCTACAATATGGTTAATGAAGTGACTAAAGGGGCTCCACCTGTAGACACCTCTCTGTATTCGAGTGTTGCAGCGCTGGAGACCATGTGGCATAAAGAGGCGCTTCAAATGGAAAATGCTTCTTCGGAAGGCATAAATGAGCGGCTATATGAACTGAGCGGGAAATACACTGAGGCTACTATGTTTTGGGTAGATGGGCAGGGAATGACCCAGTTGATTCTCACACCTGATGAAGGCAATCCGGATCATGGCAGCGGAGTTCCGGAGCAGTGGACTGCGGCTGAGGCTATTTTTTTTATGAAAGAAAGTACAAAGCGTGATCCTTTAGCCATCGTCGCCTTTATGGGAGATCGAGTGGATGCGGGTAAAGGGTTTATGGTAATGCAAATTCCAAACAAGCTGCTCAACAAAGGGGCTTATGGGGGAGTCGGGGCTTGGGCTTTGTATTACTTTGTGCTCTTTGTACTTTTTGGAGGGTTCGCACTGGTTTCTTTGCTGTTCTTTAGAAAAATACGCAAACGGCTACTACAGCTGCAAACCGCGATGACGATTACGGGGCCGGATAGAATGCCTAAGTCTATTATGACGGGCAAGCTGGATGAGATTGGCAGACTGGAGGAAGCTTTTAACACGATGGTGGCGAAGCTTGACGAAAGTCGAAAGAGGGAAATCGAAGAGGAAGAGCTTCGAAAGCGTCTAGTATCTAACCTATCTCATGATTTGCGTACACCACTAACGGTTATTCGCAGCCACATCCATGTAATGACTAAAGAGAGCTTAACCCCGCAAGGACAACAGTCCTTAGAGCTAATGGATAAGCGAATAGCAGATCTTAGCGTCTTGATCGAGAATCTTTTATCCTACAATCTCCTCAACAGCGGACGGATCACTTTGAAGAAGGAGCGTAAAGATGTCTTGCGCTTGTTGCGGGAAAGTGCTGCTGCTTGGTACCCCGTATGGGAAAAAGAGAACTTCGAGATCGATATTGACCTGGAGGCTGATCCGCTGTTCTGGATGGTGGATGAGGTCTGGTTCCGCCGTATTCTTGATAATCTGTTTCAGAATATTGTACGTCATGCCAGCAGTGGTCTTTATGTAGGGATTTCTACGGAGTCCCGTAATGGGCAACGTGTTATTTTGATTACGGATCACGGCAGAGGTATCCAGAGTCCATCCGATTACAAAGGGGCAGGATTAGGGCTGTCCATCGTGGATCTGTTAATGAAGCATATGGAGTTAGAGTGGGATATGGAGAGTACAGGAGATGGCACCTCTATTGTAATCTTCAATCCACGGGATGAAATTTAAACAAAACTTAAACTTCGTGCCGCCTTGTTCTTAACCTTGGGACGTTATGCTAATTACCGAGGTGAGGAACATGAAAGAAACAGTGATTGAAACGAAAGATTTATTAAAAAAATACCGTGGCCGGGCTGCGGTGGAAAATTTAAATTTGAACATCCGCAAGGGAGAGATCTATGGCTTTCTTGGCCCGAACGGGGCAGGGAAAACAACAACAATTCGTATGCTGCTTGGACTGATCACTCCAACATCAGGAAGGATTGAAGTCTTCGGCCAGGATCTTCGCAAGCATAAACTGCAAATTTTGCGGAAGGTAGGGTCGCTTGTCGAGTCTCCATCCTATTACGGGCACTTAAGCGCTGTGGATAATCTTGAAGCCATCCGGCGTATCCTTGGTGCTCCGAAGTCACGGATTGCTGAGGTGCTAGATATTGTTTCCTTAACAGGGGAAGAGAAGCGTCCAGTTAAAGGGTTCTCCCTTGGGATGAAGCAGAGACTAGGTATTGCTGCTGCCTTGCTCGGGGAACCGGAGCTGCTTATTCTGGATGAGCCGACGAACGGACTTGACCCGTCAGGGATTCAGGAAATTCGCGGACTGATTAAACGATTGCCGCAGGAGCAAGGGATTACTGTCGTAGTATCCAGTCACTTGCTTAGTGAAATTGAGCAAATGGCGGATACCGTAGGGATTATTCGTCAAGGGCAAATGGTGTACCAAGATAGTATAACGAATCTGCAGCGGCAAGCCGGGGGAGAAATGCGGTTAGCAGTCTCGGACCCGGAGGCCGCGCTGCGTCTTGCTGAAGAACGGGGGTACACAGGGATACTTCAAGACCAAAAGCTAGTCTTCTCCCGGATGATCGATGCAAGAGTTGCCTTGCTAGTCAAAGCCTTGGTAGAGAATGGGCATGCTATTTATCGTGTAGAGGAGCGGAGACAATCACTTGAGGACTTCTTCCTGCAGGTTGTAGGAGGAGAGGAATCATGATGTGGCGGGCACTGTCGGCGGATTGGCTCAAAATCCGTGGCAAGGGACTCTGGTTTCTAGTGTTTCTTGGACCGCTTGGACTTGTAGCCATGCAAGGCTTGAATTTCGGCCTTCGTTATGATTATCTTCGCGAGCAGTATAGTGCGGATTTATGGGGTGGGCTTCTGAACAATGTGGCTGCATTTGTGCCCATTGCTCTCTTTCTTGGAGGGACCTTAGTATGCTCGTTGATTGCAAATGTAGAACATCAGATGAGCTCGTGGAAGCAGCTCTTGGCACTACCTATCTCACGTACTTCAGTATTTATGGCTAAGCTGGTGTTATGTTTGGTGCTAGTGGCGGTTTCTTGTTTGTTGCTCTCGGTGGGTACAGTTGGTTTAGGGCTTGTTTTGGGCTTCAAGGTCGAACTGATTCCGTATTTGGATGTGTTACGAATTGGCTTTATGTCCTATATTGCAGCGTTGCCGGTTATCGCTTTGCAGCTGTGGCTTTCTCTGGCTAACCGTAATCAGACATTGCCAGTTGCTCTTGGAATAACCTTATCTCTGGTGTCTATCTTCTCCATGTTACTTTCGGAGTGGGTTCCTTTAACATGGCCATATATGGCTTGGGAATCTTCGCATCGTCTCTTATTTAGCAGCGCAGGGTTGCTACTGGGGCTGCTGATTCTTTTGCCGGGTGCACTGCACTTCGCACGAAAGGATGTGGATTAACGATGAATTCATTTTGGAGAGTGTTGTCGGCAGAACGATTAAAAATGTCTAAATCATATGTCTGGCTTTTAGTTATAGGCAGTCCGATTTTAGCATTACTTCCCGGGGCATTGGCGGATAATCAAGGGGAGAAGATGAGTTGGGAACTGTTGTTAAATGTGATGTCCATGATGCATGCCTTGCTGTTTCTACCTGTGCTTTCGGGTATTTTCGCAGCGCTGATCTGTCGTTATGAGCACCATGACGGGGGCTGGAAGATGTTGCTGTCTCTGCCTGTGACTCGTTTATCAGTGTACCTCTCAAAATATGTGATGATTATCGGATTGCTGGCTGCGGTTCAACTAACGTTCCTGGTGATGGTGCTGGGAATGGGTTTATTCCGAAATATTCCGGATTCAATCCCTTGGTCGCTGCTGCTAAGCTCGGTATTTGGCGGCTTTGTTGCCTGTCTGCCACTCGCTGCACTGCAGCTGGCTATCTCTCAAGGCTGGAGCAGTTTTGGCGCACCGCTGGCGCTGAATGTGAGTCTGACCATTCCCAATATGCTGATCGCCAATTCTTCAACCTATGGCCCCTATTATCCTTGGGTACAACCGATGTTGGCTATGATGCCGTATGGTGATGACACGTTTGGGGCTTTTAATTTACCGTTCGAAACGCTGATGATGGTAGTGGGCGGTAGTTTTATTGTGTTTTTTGCGGCAGGACTACTCTCCTTTTATCGTAAAGCGGTCTGATTTACAGCGATTCTTATAAACGCCTTCTCCATGGACATCCAGAGCTGGTTTTCATATAATTGAGGAAAACAATCAGCAAAGCTGACTAGCTGGTGGAGGAGGCGATAGCATGGAGCCAACGGCATTAGAAGATTGCGATAACACATGCAAGGGTTCGGAGCTTGAACCGGAATCCATTGCATTGATTCTGCCTGACCGAGAAATAACGGATAAAATGGCAGAGATGTTCAAAGCGTTGGGTGATCCCACACGAGTGCGGCTCATTTACGCTTTGTCCCAGAAAGAATTATGTGTACACGATTTGTCCGTGATCCTTGATATGGGACAATCTGCGATATCCCATCAGCTCCGTTATTTACGGAATTTACGAATTGTGAAGCGTCGTAAAGAAGGAAAGACGGTATTCTATTCGCTCAACGATGCGCATGTAGAGCAGATCTTTCTGCAGACGCATGAACATGTCCGTCATGAATAGCTGTATTTTTCAAAAAAGAGCGGTTCTCCGATTGTTGGAGAACCGCTCTTTTGCGTTAACTAGATTGATTTAGGTTGCTCGATAGGGTTGGTTTTCTAAAGGATAGAGCCAGCCAGAGACAATGCACAGCGAGTACGAGAAGGATGAATAGATCGATCCCCATATATTCGCTTGTATTATCATTTCCAACAAACTGAATCAGATTATGTACAAAATGAAACAATATCAGCGGTAGAATATTATTATTTTTCAGCATCAATAAAGAAAGCACAAAACCGATCAGAAGAGAATATACGAGCTGTAGGATGATTTGCGTCGTGTCTGTACCGGATAAAGCATTAAGCAAGTGGGTAATAGAGAAGAGTATGCTTGAAGTAATCACAGCCGTTTTAGTGCCCTTAGTGAGTAAAGTCTTGAAAATCAATCCGCGGTAAATACTTTCTTCCACAAAGGCTACAAGCAGGGTGAAGAAGATAAAGAACAACACCTCAGACGTACTGATCTCACGAAAACCTTTAAAGGATATGGTGATCAGGACGACAGCTAGAGGTGCGTAATAGATCCACTTCCCAGAGGAAATGGTATTCAGAGGACGGAAGCCAAGATCACTCCATTTGTTCTTAACCGTGAAGTAGATGATCAGTACAAGCGCGATTGGAATAAAGGAGATCAGTACAGGGGCGGTATACGAAAGCTCTTTAATTGTAGCGTAAGTCCCGGCGGCAGATACAGCTAGAAGTAACAGCACCTCAATAATAACAACGGTCCAAATAGGGTGTTTCTGTGAAAAAGAAGACGTCTTGGCTAGCTTTGACATGGTCTACATTCATCCTTCCTTCTGTGTAATTTAGTTGCCAATTCATCTCGGGTGCGATCATACATGATTTACCATATTTTCACGAAAAGATCAATTTATTTAATTTTTATGAGAGCGGAGAAAAATGGTGTATATGACGTATTGACCTTCAAAAATAAAGGGAATATAATAGCAATAAGAAAACATATGAACAAGTGCTCATATATGGTTTTTATTTGAGGAGATGTGCCGTATGGATACGATGCAAGGAAAAGTAAAACGTCAGTGGGAACTAGAAGGCTTAGATTGCGCCAATTGCGCAAGGAAAATCGAAGATAAAGTGAAAAAAATTGAGGGCGTATCGTCTTGTTCCGTTAATTTTGTTACGAAGACAATGACGATGGAAACCGCCGCAGGTTATGAGGAATCGGCGATTGTAGAAGCAAAGAAAACGGTGAAGGCACTTGAGCCCCATGTAAATGTAAGAGAGAAGACTCAGGGCAGTCGCAAGCTGCAGAATAACAGTAGTCATACGCATGGAGAGGATCACAAACATGGCCATGAACACGATCATCAGTCTACAGACGGACATAAGCATGATGATGCGGATGGTCACAGCCATGGCCACAGCCACGAGCATGGGGAAGGCGATACGCGTAAGATTCTACTGCGGTTAGGTGGCGGTGGGATACTCGCGCTTGCCGGAATATTCTTACCGGTGGAGGGTGTAGTAGAACTGCTGATTTTCTTAGCAGCCTATCTCATTGTGGGTAGTGAAGTTGTCTGGCAGGCGATTAAGAACATTATCAGGGGTCAGGTATTTGATGAGAATTTCTTGATGGCTCTGGCAACCATCGGTGCTTTTGCGATTGGTGAGTATCCAGAGGGCGTAGCGGTTATGCTCTTTTACCAAATCGGAGAGTTGTTCCAAGGTCTAGCAGTAAACCGTTCACGTCGATCTATCACGGCACTTATGGATATCCGTCCCGAATTTGCTTACCTTAAGCTTGGAAATGATCTAAAACGAGTCTCTCCTGAGGAAGTAGTGATCGGTGATGTGATTGTTGTGAAACCGGGTGAGAAGGTACCTCTGGACGGAACGATCCTTGAGGGAAGCGCCATGATGGATACATCAGCACTTACCGGGGAGTCTGTACCGCGTTCGGCTGGACCGGGAAGCACAGTATTAAGTGGATTTATTAATCGAAACGGCGTTATTACGATGCAAGTCACACAGACCTTTGGTGAATCAGCCGTATCCAAAATTCTGGAGTTGGTACAGAATGCTTCAAGCAACAAAGCCAAAACAGAGAACTTTATTACTAAGTTTGCACGGGCTTACACACCTATAGTAGTGATCACAGCTGTGCTGCTAGCTGTCGTTCCTCCGCTAGTGATTAGCGGGGCAACCTTCTCAGATTGGATTTACCGGGCGCTTGTATTCCTCGTAATCTCCTGTCCATGTGCGCTTGTGGTCTCGATTCCACTTGGTTTCTTCGGAGGGATTGGAGCAGCTTCACGCAGTGGTATTCTGATTAAAGGAAGCAACTATCTTGAAGCGTTAAATGATGTGAAAGTAGTTGTCTTTGATAAGACCGGAACGTTGACTAAGGGGCAATTTAAGGTTACAGGAATTTATCCGTCAGGTGGCAAGTCTAAGGATGAATTGCTGCAGACAGCTGCTTATGCGGAGAGCCATTCGAACCATCCGATTGCCGAATCGATTAGGGCGGCTTATGGAGAACAGATTTCTAAGGAAGCGATCTCGAATTACAACGAAATCTCCGGTCATGGAATCGAGGTTTCGATTGAAGGCAAGACCGTACTTGCAGGTAACGCGCGTCTGATGGAGCGAGAGGGCATAGCTTATGAGGTGCCAGCGCAAAGCGGTACAGTTGTTCACATCGCGGTGGATCATCAGTATGGGGGTTATCTGGTGATTGCTGATGAAGTGAAGGAGGACTCGCAGCAGGCTATTCAGAGCCTCAAGAAGCTTGGCATCCGTAAAACGGTGATGTTAACTGGCGATGCTTCTTCTGTAGCTGAAGATGTTGGGAAGCAGTTAGGTGTAGATGAGGTTCACGCGGAGCTTTTGCCGCAGCATAAGGTAGAGGCCATCGAGAAGCTGGATCGTGAAAAGTCACATCGCGAGAAAATTATTTTTGTCGGTGATGGAATTAACGATACCCCAGTACTAGCTAGAGCAGATGTTGGGATCGCAATGGGCGGACTGGGCTCCGATGCTGCGATTGAAGCGGCAGATATTGTAATTATGACCGATGAGCCTTCGAAGATTCCTGTTGCTATCGGAATTGCCAAGCGTACACGGATGATCGTATGGCAAAATATTATTTTTGCTCTAGGCGTTAAAGCTATATTTCTTATTCTCGGCGCATTTGGGATTGCCACGATGTGGGAGGCTGTATTCTCAGATGTTGGGGTAACCGTGCTGGCTGTACTGAACAGTATCCGAGCATTAAAAGTTAAAGATCAAGGATAAAAAAATCGCTCTTTAGGGTATTGGTGTTATTCACCGATCCCCAAAGAGCGATTTTTTCTGTTTGCAGGAGATTAAATGCTGTCTTCCAAGTGTAAGCTCTCAATGCCTGAGCGAACAATGCTGCAGGAGGCGTTGAATTTCTCCGCTTCTTCGGTGTTTAGGTTAAGCTCCAGTAGCTCTTGAATTCCAGTGTTGCCAATAATGGCAGGTACGCCGGTACATATACCACTTTGCCCGTACTCTCCATCCAGAATTGCGGATACGGCAATGATCTTATGCTCATCATTCAGAATGGAACGAGTAATGTAAGCCAGTGCGCTGCCAATACCGAAATGTGTGGAGCCTTTTTTGGTAAATATCTCCCAGCCCGCATCTTTGGTCTTGCGGGAGATATCCTCCAGATCTAGATGCTGGAACCGCTCACGATGCTGATCCATAATTTGCAGGATGGGCTTACCGCCAATCGTCACATGTGACCAAGCTACAAACTGGGATTCACCATGTTCTCCAAGTGCGTAGCCGTTTACGCTGCGTGGATCGATGGAGAAAACATCAGATAGTAGTGTCTTTAGGCGCGAGGAGTCAATGGAGGTTCCTGTACCAATAATTCTGTGGCGAGGCAGCCCTGATATTTTCCATACCATATAAGTGACAATATCGACTGGATTAGCGGCGACTACGAATATTCCATCGAATCCCCCAGCCATAATGTTGGTAATAATTTCTCTAGTAATGACTGCAGAAGCTTCCAGGACGTCAAGTCTTGTCTGCCCTGCCTTTGGATTAGCGCCGGCTGTTAAGATAACTACATCCATTCCTGCGCAGTCGCTATGGGTTCCGGCATACACCTTGGTGCGTGTGCTTGTGAAATCCATGCAGTGTGAGAGATCAAGTGCTTGTGCCATAGCGCGGTCATAGGTGCGGTCGATCATCATGATCTCGTCGCAAATTGCCTGATTGACCATGGAGTAGGCGCAGCTGGAACCGACCATCCCGGCACCGACGATGGCAACTTTTCTTGATTTACTTTTCAATTGCCTTGACCTCGCTTTCTATTGTTAGGTATGCATATATTTTAACGTATCCCTCCACAAGTTACCTAACATCGGACACAGAAAAATGTTTTTTCCTACAAGGTATTCATCCACGTAAGAAGCCATCTCAATCGTATGAATTGAAATGGCTTCTTAGAATAACAATATATACTTATGACTGTAAGGACTGTGCCTCCGAGGAGGTCATAGCTTTATAACGTTTGTACATAAAGAATCTCCAATGAAGAATCATTCCGAAGGCTAAGATGAAGAATAACCCACCGGACTGAGGGATACTAACATAACTATTAATAAATTCATGAAGTAAGGTGCGAACTAAAAGGAGTCCGAGCAGAATGAAAGCAAAGCTCTTAGAACGCTGAGCATAAATTTGTCCATCCCGTTGTTCGAAGTTTGTGCTGCGTATTAGAGGATACGCGAAGATGAACCAGCCAATCAAAAAGGCGAGTGCTGCCCACCATAAAGGAAACCTAACTTCAGGTACAACGAACATGGCAAAGCCAGTCGACATTCCGAGAGGTGGAATCCATATTTTTCGAATGGTAACCGGACGTGCGCTAGCTTTTAGACGAATAAAAATAACCATTAGCGCCATGAGCAAGGTCCCTATAGTGGAGCCGATATGTAGGAGTGAGGGGTTAATGCTACCCATGATTCACGACCTCTCTATGATTTGAGTCACTTGTATCTTCATTATAACAGAAAAACGATGGCGGAACATTGAAGTGTAGCCGCTGTATGGAGGTAGTAGCTCCGTGAAAAGCACTGCATACTACATTAAGTAGAAAGAGGCCGAAAACACCAAATAGCAGGTCAAGGTAGTTAACCTTGACCTGCTATTTTTTTAATAATATAAGTAGTCCAATAATTATTGGTTCAGCCTAAGCTTATGAACGGCTACGTCCATTTGTTGAGCGAAGAATAAGGCTGACGATAAAGATCAGAACAACGGCCCCGATCAAAGAAGGGAAGAAATAGAAATCACTTACTTTAGGTCCCCAACTTCCCAGAAGCACGCCACCGAGCCATGAACCGATAATACCTGCGATAATGTTACCAATTACCCCGCCTGGAATATCTCTGCCCATAATCAGACCCGCTAACCAACCAATGATCCCACCAACAATTAACATCCATAAAAAACTCATGTTACTTCAACTCCTTCGTTTTGTTGTTTTCGATGTCTACTATTAACCTTGCCAATCATGTTTAAACCACTTGTAAAAACTTACTACTGCCGGAAGAGTTAGGAAATGGCTTCAAAATTGAACTCGATAATGTATTACAACTATAAACATGCTATAGTGAAAAAATATTATAAAATACTGAGTAAGTTGCTATCAGTAAAGGGTAATTAAGAAGTAAATACAATTTATACAAACAAAGGAGTCGCTACTATGGAACGGCCTAATGAGGTATTGTTTTATGTGGGAACGTACAACCCTGAAGGTGAGGAAGCTATTCTACTCTGCTCACTTAGTCCTTCATCAGGGGAAATGAAGATTCTTGAGGGTACTAAGGGCATTGAGAATCCATCGTTTTTAGCAGTAAACAGCACAGGCAGCGTGCTCTATGCGGTTAGTGAGAAGGATGAGGGCGAGGTCTATGCTTTTGCTATTGATCCTGTTACTAAAGCGTTGAGTCCACTTGGAAGTCGTCCTACGGAAGGTGGCGCTCCTTGTTATGTCTCGATCAGTCCTAAGCAAGATTACATATTCGTCTCTAATTATTCCGGTGGCAATGCCAACGTATTTCCTGTAAATGAGGATGGTTCGCTTCAGGTCATGTCTGATCAAGTGAAACATGTAGGTTCAGGAATTCGTGAAGACCGTCAGGAAGCTCCGCATCCACACTCCGTCATTCCGGATGGAAGCGGCAAGCATATACTGGTTTGCGACTTGGGACTGGATCAAATCCTGATTTATCGCCTTGAAGAAGGTAAGCTGTCTAAGCATCGGGAGATTAATCTCCCACCAGGTTCAGGTCCACGCCATCTGGCGGTACACCCTTCAGGACAATGGATTTATCTGGCGAATGAACTAAACTGTACCGTAACGGTATTTGCTAATGATGAGCAGAATGGAAACCTCAGCATTTTACAGCATGTCAGCACGCTTCCAGAGCAATATAATGCGGGTAGTGATGATACAGCTTCCGATATTCATGTATCGCCATGTGGTAAATTCTTGTATGTCTCAAACCGGGGACAAGATAGTATCGCCTTGTTCCATATTGAGGGTTCAACAGGTCATCTTGAAGCGGTAGATTGGCAGGTTACAGGCGGACGTACTCCGCGTAATTTCGCCATTATTGGTGGCAAGCTGCTCGCTGCGAATCAAAATAGTGATATTATTACTTCGTTCTCCATCGATAGTGACAGTGGCAGATTAATTCCTACAGGGAACGAGCTGAAGATAAAGACACCGGTCTGTATTCAAGCCGTGTAGGCTGGGAATAGGTTATTGTATGTTTCAATATTAGGGGCTATTCCCCGAAATTTATCAAAATAAAAGGCCTTCCAATCAGCTGTACATGTGCTGAGGGGAAGGCCTTAAATGGTATAATGGCAAGTTACCTTAAAACATATTTCGAATTCCTAGATCGTAAAAGCCGATGTCATCTAGCATGATTTTATCTCCCTCGTCTTCAAGGTAGAAGGTGATTTCCGTCAGGTTCTCAGGCTCTAGCTCAGGTTCTTCCTCCTGAAACTGTTCGAACGGCATCTCATAGGTCTGAAATACAGCTTCGGACAGATCACCGTACTTCCCATCATTAATCCGTTCTTCAAGCCATGGGAATAACGTGAACTGAGTTTGCGGAAGTGGAAGAATATCCATTACCTCACTTAACGGCAAGCGTGCCGAGGTATCATTTTTGTCGGTTAACTCAACCTCTACATTGGGAGGTAGCGGAATACTTAGTTCATCTTTGATATCACCATTGAGGTTTGCTAAGGAAAATGTAAGGCCATCTGCGTCTGAAAGGGCCATTTCAGTAACAACACTGTCTTTAAGCTTAATGTTGTAATAAGCTTCCTCGTCTTTTTTGGCTGTGCGTTCAAGAACGACACCATATGTGGCTTTGCTCTTCGATTCACGATCCTTCGCGAGCTCTTCCGACCAGGATAATCCGGATGCTTCTGCTGTTCCGAGATTAACGGTATTCTTGTTGCGGTCCTCGTCAAATGTGGCTACTGGCCGATATCCCCCATCCTGGAATCGATTGTAGTAAGTGGTCTCCGGTAGCCATTTCAGTCCGCTGCGGTAATCCCGGAACAAGCTCTGGTATTCGTCTTTTCCATGCAAAGTGGTCTCTAGAAAAGCTGATACATACACTTTAGCGATTTGCCGCTGCTTGTCTGCATCCATAGTTTGCGCTCGATTTAAAAAGAGGCCAGCAGGTAATGTCTGATCATACGCGCCCCAATCACTGTTGAATTGACTGTGATTGGCGTCTGCAATATACAGCGAGCTTTTGAAAGCAGAGGACCCTTGGGAATAGGATGCACGTATATACTGGCGGTCACCATAGAAATCATGTACATCCCCATCACGAGCCCCTTGCAGAGTCAAATAGTTGACATCCTTGAGACGGGCTTGCTGATCGTCTATCGTTTTGTCCGTAGGGGCAAGGGCGACCACAGAGGCTATATTAAAACGATCTACTGCCTTCATAACGGGATCATTTTTAAACCAACGCTCGGCGTCTGCTGCCATAGCAACAGCTTGTCCTCCACGGCTATGGCCGAGCAGGGCGGTTTTTGTGAAATCTATTTTTTGATAAAAAGGATTGTCTGGTTCATCCGAGAAAGCTGCTAGCTGTTCCAGGTGTTTCAGAATGATCCAGGTCCGTACTTTGAAATCATTGTCCGGAATACCGGACCAAGCAGAATAGTTCAGGAAATTCTCATCCAGGGAAATTGCGATAAACCCCCGGCTGGCCAAGAGTTCACCGAGATAAGCGTACCCTCCGTCAGAGTAATCTTCCATCATATGATTTCCGTGCACCATCAGAACTACCGGATAGGGACCATCGCCCTCAGGCATCCATACTCGGCCGTTCAGTGGAAGTGCATTATAATCGAAACCCCAGAATAAAGTGCGGAGCTTTGACCAATCCTTAATATAAGCAGAAGCATCTACTGTAGAAGAGATCACATTGGTATCCTTGCCGTATTCGGTCCGATGCAGATCCTTACCGCTGGCATAAGTGAAGGTCTGATAGGCTTGATTGCCAGGTTGTGACGGACTTGCGGCTGTCAATGGAATCACATCAGAATCACTGATATCAATGGGTTCCAAAGTAGGTATTTCCTGCACTCCGTTTGCCAGAGCAAGTTGGGAAAAAGTTACCGTAATGGTAAGCAGAAGTCCCATGGTTATTCTTTTGCTGCGCAGCAGTCCGATGGCTAATCCACCCAATGCACCTAATACGGATAGTAGAACAGCAATGAGAGCCGCAGCTTCAATCTCAAAATCTGCGTAATATAAGATTAGTAGAATCGCTCCAACATCGCTCAATACACAACCTGCGAATAGTCGTGGGATGCGCAGTCCGGTCAAGGCGATCAGTACAGCAATGATATTGCTGGCAATGGCCAGCAGAATGGTACTCGTACCTGCAGCGAGTGCAATATCTGTTGGCACCCCTAATCCAGTGGGTATACCTAATACGGCAGTGGTGAAGGCTAAAAAGCAAACGATCCAAAGACCAGCGATTGCTGTCCTCCAGACCGTTGTATCATAACGGTAAGTTCCCCTAATCCTTCGACTAATTTCTTGAGTCATTCTCCTATGAAGCCGTGGTCTTATCGGCGCAGGGACGTACTCTAAATCCATACCCATGATTCTCACTCCCGACATTAAGCGGTAATTTCTCTAGACCATAAGCTGTAGCAATAATATTACTTTATAGCATCAATAACAAGTGGATCTTACAGGAACCCACACTATTGCCTGAATAGCGTGGGATTTGAAAGATTCCTTTGTCATTGGCTGGAAAAAAAGGTTTGACACGGTTAAAGGGTTTCAGTATTATATCCATATAAACCAACTAAGTAGATAGGAATAATTGAAGAAAGTTCTTACCGTACAGACGGAGGAACGCCTGCATTAGGCTCGCAGACACGTGTCATAGGACCGGTTTGACCTGCCATACGTGGGCTTTCCTCCGTTCTTTTTGTTATCCACAGGAAAGAAATGAAGGCAAGAAAAACATGGGGGAGTGGAAAAGATGAAGAAAAAGATGAATAAAGGGCTTCTTGTAGGGTTTAGCTTGTTGCTGACGGCAGGGCTTACTGCTGCTTGCGGCAGCAATAACAACAACGGCAATAGTGCTAGTTCGGCAACAGACGCACCAGCAACAACCAATTCAGCGGAGGCCACAAATGCGGCTGAAGCAACAAAAACTCCATCTAAAGATCCAGTAGAGCTACTGAACGTATCTTATGACCCTACTCGCGAATTGTACGAGAATTATAATAAAGCTTTTGCTGCCTATTGGGAGAAAGAAACAGGACAGAAGGTCACCATTAAACAATCCCACGGTGGATCGGGGAAACAAAGCCGTGCTGTACTTGATGGTCTGGAAGCGGATGTTGTGACCTTAGCACTTGGTTATGATATTGATGCCTTGCAGGAAAAGGGACTTATTAATGAAGGCTGGCAAAGTAAATTTGATCATAACAGTTCACCGTACACCTCGACGATCGTATTCTTAGTACGCAAAGGAAATCCAAAAGGAATCAAAGATTGGCCGGATTTGCTTAAGGAAGGCGTAGAAGTGATTACACCAAATCCGAAAACATCAGGTGGCGCACGTTGGAACTACTTGGCGGCGTGGGGTTACGCGCTAGACCACAACAATAACGACGAAGCTAAGGCTGAGGAATTTGTAAAAGAATTGTTCAAACATGTTCCGGTGCTAGATACGGGTGCGCGCGGTTCTACGACCACTTTTGTAGAACGTGGAATTGGCGATGTGCTGATTGCATGGGAGAATGAAGCTTACCTTTCTGTAGAAGAGCTTGGTCCAGATAAATTCGATATCGTAAATCCATCTGAGAGCATTCTGGCTGAACCGCCGGTAGCAATAGTAGATAAGGTTGTGGATAAAAGAAATACGCGTGAAGTGTCCGAGGCTTACTTGAAGTATCTCTATACGGAAGAAGGACAAAAAATCGCGGCTGAGAACTACTACCGTCCAACGCTAGAAAGCGTGAAAGAACAATATAAAGATAAGTTCCCGGAAATAAAGCTCTTCACATTGGCTGATAAATTCGGAACCTGGAAAGAAACGCAAGAGAAGCATTTTAACGATGGCGGGATCTTTGACAAGATCTATGTGCCGGGTGCTAAATAATAGATTAAAAAATGAAAATTATATTTTTCTTTAAGAGATTTGTCCCTAGTAAGGGGCTGATCGGCTAACCTGCCGAAGGCGAGAAAGGATGAATAGGGGATGAATGTCACCGCAACGACTACAGCTGTATCGGCGACAACGCGGCGAAGGATACTACCCGGTTTTGGGATAACGATGGGGTACAGCGTACTTTACCTGAGTCTCGTGGTACTCTTGCCACTTTCAGCATTGTTGTTCAATTCTACTGGGCTGAGCTGGGCGAAATTCTGGGATGTAGCTACCGATCCGCGTGTATTGGCTTCGTATCGTGTCAGCCTGTCTACGGCAGCGGCTGCTGCTTTTGTGGATGCTATTCTAGGTCTCTTGCTGGCGTGGGTACTAGTGCGTTACGAATTTCCAGGCAAAAGAATATTTGATGCGCTGATCGATCTTCCGTTTGCTTTACCGACAGCTGTAGCTGGTGTCTCCTTGACGGCTCTTTATGCCACAAATGGCTGGATCGGGGCGTGGCTTGAGCCACTAGGATTAAAGGTGGCATTTACTCCGCTTGGCATTACCCTTGCCTTAATGTTCATTGGGATACCGTTCGTCGTGCGAACGGTACAGCCGGTGCTGGAGGATTTGGACCGAGATATGGAGGAAGCCTCGGCAACCCTCGGTGCAGGCCGCTGGAGAACCTTTCGTTCAGTAGTACTGCCTGAGCTGTTTCCGCCGTTGTTAACAGGCTTTGCTTTGGCATTTGCCCGTGGTATTGGTGAATTCGGCTCTGTCGTGTTCATCTCCGGTAATATGCCGATGAGAACGGAGATTGCTCCTTTGCTTATTATGTCCAAACTGGAGCAGTATGATTACGCTGGTGCTACTGCCGTTGCGTTGCTCCTGCTTCTCATTTCCTTCTTAATGCTGTTAGTCATTAATACGCTCCAGCGTTGGGTGCGTAAGACTTCTCGGTAAGTCTTTCGGTGTTACTCTCTATATTGCAAGTATTTAATTTGGAAGTTTTGTTTTGCTGAGCGATTCTTAGCGAAGCTATACCCTAACAGGTAAATGACGACTTTATTTTACGAAGCATACTTGCTTCCGTAAAATGTAGAATCTTTAGGCGAATTGAGGAGTCGCAGAGTGAATTTGCTTTTAGAGGAGCGATAGCGATCTCGAAGTTTTGAACTCAGATAACTGGTAAGAAAGGAACGGAGAGGAATATTGGAACTGTAGAAGCGTTAGCGTTCGCCTTTATCCTCGGATTTCTACCGCGGACAGCGGTTCAAATCAGGAAATCTGAGGATAACAGCGATCGGAAGTCCAATATTCCTTGGAGTGACCCATTACCAGTTATCTTGTTTGAACGATTCCAGCCGCCCGATAACTCCCAAATTCACTCGAAGACATTTCATATTTCCCGTTGTTCGGCATTTTTCAGAAGCTAATCATGCTTTCGTAAAACCCTTTAAAGGTAGGAGGAATAACTTGTGGCAGGCACCATCCCACTCCAAGCCCCCCGGCTACAGAAGAATACGTCCTCGCCAGCGACAACGGAAACCAAGGCTGTAAAATGGGTGTTGATCGGAGCTGCTGGACTAGTCCTTTTTTGGCTGATTGCCTTGCCTTTGATTGTCGTGCTGACAGAGGCACTCAAAAAGGGCTGGGACGTATATATAGCTGCTCTGACCGATCCAGATGCCCGTTCCGCTTTGCGGCTGACGTTGCTTGTTGCAGCGATCACTGTACCACTGAATACCTTTTTTGGTGTAGCGGCTGCATGGGCAGTAACCAAGTTTCGTTTTCGCGGTAAAGGGTTTCTCATTACCTTGATAGATCTCCCCTTTGCAGTATCGCCTGTCATCGGCGGTCTGATCTTTGTGCTCGTCTTCGGCGCCAACGGTTGGTTTGGCCCTTGGCTGAGCGCTCATGATATCAAGATCGTATTTGCGCTTCCAGGCATCGTGTTGGCCACGCTGTTTGTGACCTTTCCCTTTGTGGCGCGTGAGTTAATCCCGCTGATGGAGGATCAAGGGACACAGGAGGAAGAGGCAGCGATTACCCTCGGAGCACATGGGTGGCAAATCTTTTTCAGAGTCACGCTTCCTAATATTAAATGGGGTTTATTGTACGGTATTATTTTGTGTAATGCGCGGGCCATGGGCGAGTTCGGCGCAGTTTCTGTGGTGTCCGGGCATATACGTGGGGAGACGAATACACTGCCGCTGCATGTTGAGATTTTGTACAATGAATATCAATTTTCAGCCTCTTTTGCAGTAGCTTCACTGCTCCTGTTGTTGGCTTTGGTGACGATGATTATTAAAAGCTGGTTATCACGAAAAAATGCCCATTGACAGTACTTTTGGTTCCGTGCTAAGTTAATTCATAGTATACGGGTTGGTAATAACGGAATTATGGAATTTAGGCGGATATAATCCTTTGGATGGGGAAAGGGAGGCTAGAGAATGGCTAAACCGCTGAAAGTGGATGATTTATGGCTTACGCGGATTGCAGGGCTTCTGGATGATATGGAATTTGGCTCCTTGCACATCGTAGTGCATGAAGGTCAGATTGTTCAGATGGAGCGTACGGAACGCAAACGTTTTGAGAATGGCAATGGCAACGCAAACGGGCGTTACATTAATGAGAGTGGAACCCGGCGGGCCGATTCCCAATCGGCAGGACGTTGATACAATCTCGGGCAATCATAAAGGTATATATCATATTTAAGAATAAACGCTAATAACCCACTCCTGAATAGGGGCGGGTTATTTTTCTGACGATTTAGGTGCTCTTATTAAGAACGATTTGCCTGACGTGAAGAGGAAATCCCTTCAACGAGCAGTACGAGCGCAGTGATGCCATGCATGATCCAACCTAAGAGTGGAATAAACGCTAAAATCGAGGTGATAATGCCTAGAACATTCCCTACGATGGGTTTCCGCTCTCTTTGCAGGATTACAATGGCTACAGCGTGGAGTAAAAAGGCAACGGCAAGTGGGACCCAACCATTCGCTATAATAAAGAGACCGCCGAGGACAGGCAGAGCCAGAAAAGCCTCATACACACACGTTCCCCATTTAAACAGCTTTGCTACAGGAGACATTATGCCACCAACCTTTTTAGAATATTGTTATAAATACTATTCCACACAGTGAGCAATAGGATTCAAGAATATAATACTTACCACTTTGGCGGATGTGTATGAATTTTGGGAATGGACGGCATTTTCATATTCATATATAGTGTGAGTTAGATATTTCCAAAAGAGTGTAAAGATATATGATCACCCAATAAGGATACGAATTTTACCATTGGGTGATTTTCAATTTATAAAGGAATCATCAAGGGGAGATCACATTGCTTAGAAAATCCTTTTTCACAAAACTACTTATCGCTTATCTGGTTATTATATTCGCTTACACTATGATTGCTGTCTGCCTTTCTTTTTTTAAGGACAGCCAAAACGTGCGATCGGAATTAAGCCAGAAGCAGCAGAATTTTCTCATGCAATCGCGCGACAAAATTGACACGAAACTCGGTGTTTCTTTCAATTTAATTACACAATTGAGATTAGATGATCATGTTGTTAAATTCGCTGAAAAAGATCGCGATTATTATGAGATCACGCAAGCCTCTTATGCACTGAAAAATCATATAGATGCATTCTCTGAATTCGGCTATAGCATCGATTTAATGAAGACTAACGACGATTTGGTTATTACGCCGCAAATTTCGTCGGATAGAAGACGCTATATGGAAGATATGGGAATCACTAATGAGGATTTGGCACAATTAGGTACAGACAGCACGAGTCCAAACATAACGATATCGAGCAGCCAAAATACAACGTCGACGAACAATGAAAGCGCATCCATAAGAATCGTTAATCCGGAACGGGTAGGAATAGGGAACTCATTATTTTTTGTTGTCTCATTCTTTGAACAATTGCTGCTGCCACCCCTATCACCTGATGCGCAAGAAGCTTTTGCCATTATCGAAAATGGCCGATACGTAACGCTTAAATCAAGCTTTGACGATAAACGGGAAAAGCAATTGCTTGCCTATCCACTGGCACAACTGGATGAACAGGCAACCGTGGATTATAAGAAGCTATCCAATGATGAATTCGATTTCCATTTAATCCGCTCGAATACAATGCCGCAATGGTCGTATATGTATGTTACACAGAACTACTCTTTGGTGGACTCCTTTTCCCCCAATTTAAAAGGGACTGTACTTTTATTAGCCATTCTTATCTTTGTGGGACTTGCGTTCGCCTATACAGTTTCCAGGCGCATGTACCGGCCTGTGGGTCATCTCGTCGGATTGTTCAAGAGCTACGGTGAGCCTTCGGGAGCAGACGAATTCGCTTTCTTGAACGAGACAGCGACGAGTATAAGTGAAGCCAATGAACAGATGAAATCCGCGCTACATGAGCACAAGCTTTCGATGAGAGACAAGTTCCTGCGGGATTTGCTCCATGGACTCGTTCCACCTGACAAGGTGGATGACCTGCTAAATGCACATCAACTGCAAAGCCTTTCTAACAACTTGAGCGTTTGTGTGATTTCATTCTCGAACGCTAAGGAATTGGAGGAGCAATATTCGAAAGATGCGATTCTTACGATAAAATCAAAGACTTCCTTGATTATTCATGAGCAGTTGAAGGTTCATTTCCCTTGTGAACTGCTTGATCATGATTTCACCAAATTTGTCTTCATAATCAGTGAATCCGATACGGAATCCATTCAGAAGAAGCTCATGAAAGCGATGGCTCAAATCGAGGACGCGCATGCATACGGATTGACTGCAGCTGTAGGCCAGCCTGTAATTTATGCTGGGGAAATTGACCGCTCCTTTATCCAGGCACTTGATATTCTGAAGAGAAGATCGGCTGTGGACAAGACTTCCGTCATTACTTATAAACAACTCAGTCAAGTTCAGATGGTCAGCTATTATTATCCTATCGATACGGAACGCGAGCTGATCAGCTATGTGATTCGCGGCAAGCGGGAGAATGCTTTAAATACGCTAAACCGTCTGCTATCGGAAAATCTGGAGCAAAGGCAGTTAACCAGGCAGCAGCTCGACCAGTTCAGCCTGCTTGTGTTGGCTACGCTGAGCCGAATTATCCAGCAGTTGAATATGCCTTTTGAAGAGTTCGTTCAAGCTCATAAGGAATCTCTGGACATCGTACAGCACGGCGAATCGAAGGAGCTTATGGTTTCCGCCATTACTTCCTTGTTCGGCGCCATGATGGATACGATTGATCAGCAGAATGAAATGATGGATAACAGTACGGTAAAGCGGATGATTGAATATATTCATGACAACTACAATAGGGATTTATCGCTTAGCATGATAGCGGAGGAGTTTAACTTCTCTCCTGGTTATGTCAGTATCGCTTTCAAAAATCATTCCGGAGAAAATTTTAAAGATTACTTGAATTTTTATCGTGTGCAGCAAGCTAAAGAGATTATGCGTCAGCAGAAAGATATCAAAATTGGAGATTTAGCACTAATGGTCGGGTGCAATAATGCAAACACGTTTATTCGCATGTTCCGCAAGTATGAAGGGTTAGCTCCTGGCCAATACGCAAAGAAGCTTAACGAGAAGGAATGAGGCTTCAAGTAATGAGAACTGTTGATTCAAAACAAAGCCGCCTAGCTTAATTGCCAGGCGGCTATTGTATGTTCGACGGGCGTTTCTCTATATAACGAGAAATTGTTGATACATAAAATAATGCACATTATGAACCCAGACATAAAGAGATGCCGCTAGATGAAATAATGGCGATAGACAGCGCTTACATTCATTCCTATAGTTTAAATTGCAACGCTGACCTTTCAATTGGGAGCGCTCCTGAGGGGATCAGCTAAACATCGTTGCGAGAGGAGAAGAGAGTGCTGCTTAACTTTAAAGAAATAAAAACCAACCTGATCAGGGACCGTTATCTTTATCTACTCCTGATACCGTTTCTGGCTTGGTATATCATCTTTGCGTATAAGCCGATGTACGGCCTGCAAATCGCCTTTAAGGATTTCAGTGTATATAAAGGAATTGAAGCGAGTCCCTGGGTTGGATTTGAACACTTCGAGACCTTTTTTAAAAGTCCATATTTCTGGCGGCTATTAAAAAACACAGTATTGCTCAGTTTGTATCAATTGCTGTTCGCGTTCCCTGTGCCGATTATCCTCGCTTTGTTATTTAACGAATTGAAGAATGGGGTATTCAAAGCAACGGTGCAGACCTTCACGTATTTGCCCCATTTTATTTCGGTCGTTGTCGTAGCTGGGATTGTTACTAACTTTTTGGCTCCTAGCAACGGCATTATCAATATCCTGATCGAAATGATGGGTGGAGAAAAGCAATACTTTCTGACCAATCCCGATTATTTCCGTACGATTTTTATCGGGTCCATGGATATTTGGAAGGAAGCGGGATTTGGTACCATCATCTATATAGCTGCATTGTCCGGTGTCAATCCGGCTTTGTATGAAGCAGCGGTTATCGATGGAGCTAATAAATGGAAGCAAATGTGGCATATCACGCTTCCCGCCATCATTCCGACGATCGCAATCATGCTTGTCATGAAGGTGGGCTCCATGTTGGAAGTAGGCTATGAGGCGATCATTCTTCTGTATCAGCCAGCCACCTATGAGACGGCCGACGTTATTAACACCTACGTGTACCGGTCTGGTTTACAGGATGCACGTTACGACCTGGCGACAGCGGTGGGACTGTTCAATGCCGTCGTTGGATTTATTCTAGTCGTATTTGCCAACAAGATGAGCAAGAAGTTAACAGAGACTGGATTATGGTAGGTGATGGAAGATGAAAAAAACCAGAGGCGAAAAGCTGTTCTATATCTTTAACTGTGTATTTCTTGGAGTAATCGCTTTGCTTGCATTATATCCGTTTGTCTATGTCTTATCCGCATCCATCAGCTCCTCTGATGCGGTCGTTACCGGCAAGGTGATCTTGCTGCCGCGCGATATTAACTTTGACTCCTATGCAAAGGTATTATCGGAAAAGGGGATTTGGATTGCCTATTTTAACACGTTTTATTACACGATATTCGGCGTAATCGTCAATTTAATTCTCACCATTTGCGGCGCCTATGCCCTGTCCAAGAAACGGGTTATGGGGCGTACGGCCATCAGCTTCTTTATCGCGCTGACAATGTGGTTCCAACCGGGCATGATTCCGATGTATCTCAATTTCAGAGATTTGAACATGCTTGACAACAGGTTTACGATCATTATCGGTTTCGCGATTACGACCTTCTATGTCTTCCTCATGAGAACGTTCTTCCAGAGTATTCCGGAGGAACTCGAGGAAGCGGCAAAGGTTGACGGAGCAAATGATCTGACGATTTTATGGAAGGTGTATCTGCCGCTGTCCAAAGCCTCTCTTGTAACGATCGGATTATTTTATGCGGTGCACCGCTGGAACGGCTATTTCTGGACGATGATCCTACTGAGCGACGAGAGTAAGGTACCGCTACAAGTCTTGCTAAAGAAACTCATCGTAGAAATGAACGTGAGCGACGAAATGGGGAATATGGCGGTATATTCTAAGGAAACGATCATTTATGCAACTATTATCGTCTCCATTATACCGATTGTTGCAGCTTATCCCTTCATTCAGAAATATTTCGTCAAAGGCGCCATGATCGGTTCCGTCAAAGGCTAATGGCTACTTCAATCCTTTTACTATGAAATCAAGAAACCAATATTGGGAGGTCATGAATATGGGTAACAAAAAATGGATGAAATCATCTGCAATAATCATGATGTCAGTCGGTATGCTGCTGGCAGGCTGTAGTAACAATAACGCTCCGCAAAATAGTGGAAGTTCAGCGAATGATTCAAAAGGGTCGGATACAGAACAACTATCCGGGAACTTGATCTCTAAAGAGCCGGTTGAACTGACGCTCCATATGCACTACTCAGATAAGTTTATATTCGACGATAACTGGCCTGTCTTCAAAGAAGCGGAAGCCATGACCAATATTAAGCTAAAGGGTACTGCATCTAAGGCCTCGACGAATAGTAAAGAACTGTTCAATACAATGATGGCTTCCGGAAAAATTCCGGATCTGGTCCATCATCAAATTAAGGAGCAGTACGACAGCCTTGGGATTGAAGGGGCCTTTCTTGAGCTAGATGACCTGATTGAAAAATATGCCCCGAACATTAAAAAGTTCTTTTCCGAACATCCAGATGCAGCTAAATATATGAAAGCCTATAACGGCAAAACGTATTTCCTTAACTTTACGCCAGATGGACCGGCTGCAAGGGGCTGGTTTGTACGTCAGGATTGGCTGGATAAATTGGGACTAGAGCAGCCGAAAACTGTAGATGAGCTGTATGCGCTCTTGAAAGCCTTCAAAGAAAAAGATCCGAACGGTAATGGAGTAAACGATGAAATCCCATACTTCAGCCGGTCCAAGCTGGATGGAATTTACGATCTACTGATTCAGTGGGGCGTGCAGGGCGGGGCCGATGCGGCCAAACGCGGATTTTACGCGGATAACGGTGTCGTCAAGTACGGCATGTATGAGCCGGGTTATAAGACTGCCATCGAAAATATTGCGAAGTGGTATAAGGAAGGCTTAATCGATAAAGAAATTTTCACCCGCGGAGAGAAGGCGCGTAACATTTTGCTCGGAGACAATGTCGGCGGCATGACGCACGACTGGTTCGCCAGCACAGCTAACTTCAATGACATTCTTGCGACTGAGATTCCAGGCTTCTCTTTTGTTCCGATGACGCCTCCAGCGAACACTGAAGGCAAAGTAATCGAAGAAAGTTCCCGCAAGGGGACGCATGCAAGCGGATGGGGAATCTCGGCGACTACCAAGCATCCCGTAGAAGCGATCAAATATATGGATTTCTGGTTTTCCGAAGAGGGCCGGAGACTGATGAACTTTGGCATCGAAGGTAAGGACTACGACCTCGTGGACGGCAAACCGAAGTTTAAAGATTCATTATTGAAAAATAAAGAAAAGACAGTCATTCAACAGCTTCAGGAAGAGGGAGCCCAGATCGAGCTCGCCTTCCATCAAGACTACGCTTACGAAGAACAATGGACAAACGCAACTGCGTTGAAAGGCATCAAGGAATACATTGACAATGGCTATATTATGAAGGCTTATCCGCCGATTTCTTATACAGATGATGAACGGAGCAAATTTGAGGAGTTAAATGCGGGCGTACTGACTTATGTGGAAGAAAAGCTGCAGCGTTGGGTGCTCGGCGTGGAACCAGTAAACGATGAGACATTTAGCAAGTATATTAAAGAGCTGGAAAGCTTGGGCATCAAGGATTTGCTTGCTCTGGAGCAAGGTGCATACGACCGTTACATGAAATAGCTGGAATCGCTCCTTCCGGAGTCTTGATGATTTCGGAGGGGGCATTTCGAATTCAAAATAACATAATGGAGATGAATAAATGAATCTGAAATCATTGCTGAAAGAGCCGATGACTACGACGGAGCTGTTAGCTAACTTGCGCTCACGGCTTGAGCCGATGGACGAGAAAGCCGCCTATATCGCAGCACATATGCCTGATCACGTGCGCGAGACGATTGCGAATGCCGAATTCGTCTATCAAGGAATGATCATGCTTCCTGGTACAGGGGGAGTCAGAGAGTTTGTCGGGAATCCGCCTAGCTGGCTAGAGCGCAGACATAATGACAATGAATATTTATGGCAGCTGAATCGCATGACGCATTGGCAGGATTTACTGGAAGCCTACTCGCTCACCAAGGACGCGAAATACGGACTCAAGGTCATCGATGAAATGCTGGACTGGATCGAAACGGTCACTATTCCTGAGGACTTACTGGCTAAGCCGATTGGCTATTTTACGGAATGCCATCCGCTGAGGGTTTTGGAGATTGGTATCCGGGGCTACAAAATTTGGCCGCTTGTTCTGGAGCATCTAGGCCCTTCGGAGTTGTTCACGGAAGAAATTTTGGAGAAGTATTTAACAGTCATTTACAAGCAAGTAAAAGCTTTGCGTAACGTGTCGCCTCAGTTGTGGCCTAAAGCGGATCATAACCATTATTTAATGGAATGTTTGGGCCTTCTGACGACTGCTCTTTACTTTCCCGAGCTGAATGAAGCTGAGGAATGGAAGGCTTTTGCGATCGAGGGCATCGAAAAGTGCAGCATGGCGCAACTGACAGAGGATGGCGGTCAAATTGAAGGCTGTCCATCGTATCATAATGGCTGCATGTTCTGGTTCGGGCTGGCTGTCGTTCTGGCTAAACGTTTCGATTTTGATTTCTCTGCGGAGTACATGGAACGGTTCAGAAAGAATTTGGATTACTCGATCTACTCGTTAAGACCAACCGGGAAATGTGTACCTGTCGGAGACTCTTTTGCAAATCCGCTTGCGGTAATGTCTGGCGTTTATGGGTATTATGCCTTGAATGATAGCTCCTGGCTAGGTCTTGCAACGAATTTGATTGATGTACACGAAGTTGTAAGGGAAGCTAGTAAGCATGTATGGAGAGCGCTCGATGTCCGCCAATTTGTGGAGGAGCTGTATTCCTTGCAGGATAGAGAGTTTGTATTGGATAAGCCCACGACATTCTGGAATCGTACGCTGGATCAAGCGATTATCCGCAGTGGCTGGGATTCGAAGGCTCTTAGTTTTTTGTTTACATGTAAAAGCCCGATTCAGAATGCCCATGCCCATATCGATCTGATGAGCTTTGATTTTACGGCACTCGGAAAAGACATGATTTGCGATCCCGGATTTTTTTGTTATCGGAATGATGAGGACCGTAAGCAGTTTAAGAGCTCGAATTATCACTCTACGCTGCTGATCGATGAGCGAGATCATTTCGAGTATATTAATTCCTTTACATTTGGGCCACAAAAGCCTGGTGGAATCTACAATGTAGAGGATAGAGGCTTCTATCAGCTCGCCAGCGCCAGCCATACAAACTATGATCCGGTTGTCCATCATCGGCATATTTCACTAGTCGATAATCGGTTCATTGTTATTGCAGATCGGGTAGAAGGACTAAATGATCGTAGCGTTCAGCGTTATTTCCATCTGGATTTTGTCGAGGTGAAAGAGAGCCTAGGCGGCGTGATTGGGACTAGCGATATTGCAAATCTGGCGATTGCGACAAGCCATACGGGGAAATTGGATCTTCTGGAGGGAAGGCTGTCCGATGAGACCGATATCTCAAGGCCTTCGACAAGGGTCCGCTTTCAGGATAGCTACAGCGGTACTATGACTTTCTTGACCGTGCTTATTCCTTTTCAAGGGGGGCAACAGCCTGCCGTTCAGATTATTGAAGAAGAGGAAGGTGTATTTAGCTTCGAGCTTGGAGATCAGTACTTGGTTTCGATAAACGAAAGAGATATGCACATAAGCAAACGGGCTTGAAAAGGGGTGACCCTTAGAAAGTTAAAAAATAGGAGTGAGCAGATTGTTGAACCTTCAGGCTGATGATCAAATTTGGGTAGATAATGTCATAGCTAAACTAACGGACAAAATGGACGTCGTATGTGAACGATCAAGAAACAAAATTCCATACACGACAAGAAATGGCACGCACGACAATCAGATCGAAAAAGATATCAACTGGTGGACGAATGGATTTTGGGGCGGTATGATGTGGCTCATGTACCATGAAACCGGCGCTCAGAAGTACAAGGAAATCGCCAATTTTACGGAGGATGCTTTGGATGCCTGCTTCCATCAATTCTACGGTCTGCATCATGATGTCGGATTTATGTGGTTGCCTACGAGCTTGGCCAATTATAAAGTTACCGGAAATCCGGAATCTCGTAAGAGGGCAATACACGCCGCCAACTTACTTGCTGGACGATTTAATCTGGCAGGCGGATTTATCCGCGCTTGGAACGATGATACGGCCAGCGAAGATACAAGAGGGTGGGCGATCGTGGACTGCATGATGAATCTACCGCTTCTCTATTGGGCGAGCGAAGAGACTAAAGATCCGCGATATGCGCAAATCGCAATGAGGCATGCGGACACCGCTCTAGAAGCTTTTATCAGGCCAGACGGTTCCGTGAATCATATCGTGGAGTTCGATCCGTTCCATGGAGGCGTGGTCCGAACTTACGGCGGCCAAGGCTACGAGGATGGCTCGTCCTGGACACGTGGGCAGACCTGGGCTTTATACGGCTTTATGATCAGTTATACGCATACGGGAAAGCCGGAGTATTTGCAGGCAGCCAAACGGGTGGCGCATTATTTTATGGCTAATATTCCGGATAACGGGGTTATTCCAATCGATTTCCGGCAACCGAAGGAGCCCGCTTACGAAGACTCCACGGCAGCGGTGATCGCAGCTTGCGGACTGATCGAGATCGCCCAAGTTGTTGGCGAGCACGAAAAGGAGGTCTACCTGAACGCCTCGCTGAAGCTCGTGAAAACAGTGGACGCTACTCGCTGCGACTGGACGACCGATTCCGATCATCTTTTAATGGGCGGTTCAGCAGCGTATCATCATAAAGACATTCATGTTTCAATCATTTATGGCGATTATTATTTTATGGAAGCTATTTTTAAGTTAAAGGGGAACGACTTGTTCTTGTGGTAGTAAAACGATATACCAGATCAGTTAACCAGATTATTGGGAGTAATCGCCTATTTAATAAGAAGATAATACTTCATAATAATGAAAATCGTTGATAAAAAAAAGCCGCCTAGCCTATGTGCCAGGCGGCTATTGTATATTCGACGGAGGCAAGTCTTGCCTGTGCACCATTGAGTCGTATATAGTTGGAACAGCAATGCTGAACGGCGCTAATTCTATTTTATTGTAGGATGCTAGGAGGAGAAAGGTATGGGGACAACAGGAAAGCTGGATATACGTCATGAATGTCCTTCAGTGGAACAGTATTTAGCACTGAGAAAAGAGGCTGGACTGAGTGCAATGAGCGCAGAAGGGGCTGCGATAGGGCTGCCTCGTTCTATTTTTGCAGTAACCTTGTATGAGGAAGATACCTTGGTCGGGATGGGCAGGGTGATTGGCGATGGGGGATGTTTTTTTCAGGTTACGGATATCGCAGTGAAGCCTTCTTATCAGGGTCGTGGTTTAGGAAAATTGATCATGGGGGAAATCAGGGATTTTCTTCATACTGTACCGGACAAGGCTTATGTCAGTCTAATCGCGGATGGGGAAGCCTCTAAATTGTATGCACAATATGGCTTTGAATCGGTCATGCCACGTTCTCAGGGAATGTTTTTACGTCCTTAATGTGAGGACATGCTACTTAGTAGAGAGTGCCCCTTGTATTGGTGAAGGGGTTTTTCGTTTGGAAGTTAACGGATGCGATTTGATTTCAAATGGACCGCACGGGATAAATAATGATTAAAGGTTGTAAGGGAAAGGCTATTGAGACGAGTATTGAAAAATATAAATAAGCAGGAAGGCCGCACGCTGGCCTTACCCGGAAAAAGTGAGGAAAAAACAGATGGATGTTGTAGTATTGGGTGCATCAGGAACGATTGGAAAGGCGATAGTACAGGAGGCTTTAAAAAGAAAACATGAGGTAACAGCTGCGGTACGGACTCCAGAATCAGTAACCCTTGAACATGAACGGCTGCACATCACGACTGTAGATGTTCTAGACCCTGCTTCAGTCGCAGCTGCAGTCCGTGGTCATGAAGAGGTAATCAGTGCATACGGTCCAGTACTCGGACAAGAGAAGGATTTGCTAACAGCGGCTAAGGCGATTGTTGAGGGGATGCAAGAAGCTGGGCTCAATCGACTGCTAGTTGTGGGTGGTGCAGGGAGTTTGAAGACTGAATCAGGAGAGCTGTTGATGGATACGGCAGATTTCCCTGCTCAGATTAGACCACTGGCAGAGGCACATGCGGAAGCTTATGAAATTTACAAAAACACAGAACTGGATTATACGTATGCCAGTCCTGCTGCGGTAGTTCATTCCGGTCGACGTACAGGTCAATTTCGCATTGGACTCGACCGTCTTGTTTTTGATGAGAATGGCGAAAGTATAATCAGTGTAGAAGATTTTGCTGTAGCTATGGTGGACGAGCTGGAGGAAGGGAATTTTAGCCGGACGAGATTTACTGTAGCTTATTGATATCAAGCTAGTTGTGGATTGAAGTGTAGCGGAAAGGGGCCAAACCATGTATCTGGTAACTGCTGAGCAAATGCGGAGGCTGGACGGAGAAACAATCCAGCGGCTGGGGATTCCAGCTATTGCGCTGATGGAGAATGCGGGAAGAGTGATCGCAGAGGAGATCGTTGCGCTGTGCCGGCGGAGAGGTGGAGAGGGCTGCAGAAATGCAGCCGGATGGGAAGACGCCGGGAAGGATGCATTTCAGGTCAGCGCAGATCATGCGCTGACCTTGGACAATGCCGCCGCCGAGCGATGGTTTATCCTCGTCGGCAAAGGCAACAACGGCGGCGATGGCCTCGCCGCCGCACGGTATCTTCGCGAGACCGGCATCGCCGTCACGCTCGTTTATGCGGTGCCGCCGGAGTCGCTCTCCGGCGAGGCCGCCCTGCAGCGCGATGCGGCTGCAGCCATGGGCCTTCCTGCCGTGGTATACGGCAGGGATCGGCTGGACCTTGCCGAGTGCAGCGGCATCTTGGATGCGCTGCTCGGCACCGGCGCCGCGGGAGCCCCTCGCGGCGCCTATGCGGAGCTGATTGCCGCAGCGAATAGCAGCGGCAAAGTGATCGTGTCCGCGGACATCCCGAGTGGTCTGAACGCGGACACCGGTGAGACGCATGAGCCTTGCATTCATGCGTCGGTGACGGTTTGCCTCGCGTTTCTCAAGCGAGGTCTCCTGCAATACCCCGGTGCAGGCGCAGCGGGGCATGTGAAGGTCCGGGCCATCGGAATTCCGTCTTCTTTGGCCCCTGAAAGCGGTGTGCAGGTTCACCTGCTGACACCGGAAGTGCTGCATGCCCATCTGGGCGTAGATCTGGCCCGCCGGCGTTCGCCTGAAGGCCATAAGGGTACTTATGGGCATGTCCTTCTTGCAGCCGGCACCTTAAGAATGAGCGGCGCCGGACTGCTCTCTGCCCGTGCTGCGCTCCGGGCAGGCTGCGGATTAGTGACATGGGCGCTTCCTCAGAAGCTGCTGCCCTGTATCATCGGTTCTGCCCCTGAGCTCATGTTAGCCGATGTTGGGGGCAATGAAGATGGAACCTGGCAAGCAGGGAGCGTTTCAGAGCTGCTGAGGCTAAGTAAAGAGCGAGATGTTCTTGCCATTGGTCCCGGTCTTGGTCGGTTCGAGGCTGATACAGAATGGCTTCGCAATCTCTGGGAAGAGACGGATTGTCCTCTGGTGATCGATGCGGATGCTTTAAATATATTAGCTGAAGCTGATTACAAGAGCTGGGCAAGTAGACGCCATCCGGTGATTCTGACGCCTCATCCAGGTGAGATGGCCCGTCTTGCTAGTATAACAACAGCTGAGGTGCAACGGGACCGCATCAGTCTGGCTATGGGATATGCGAAAGAGCATGGGGTTACCCTTGTATTAAAAGGAGCGCATACGGTTATAGCAACGCCTGAAGGGCAAGCTTATGTAAACACCACAGGCCATCCCGGCATGGGTACTGGTGGAGCCGGTGATGTGCTAACGGGCATCATTTCCAGCCTGCTGGCTCAGGGACTGAATGAGGCGCAGGCAGCAGCTTTTGGTGTATATCTACACGGATTAGCAGGGGAGAGAGCCGCCCGTCAGCGGAATAATCCAGCGGCTATTATTGCCGGTGATATCATAGAAGCACTCTGAGTGCAGCTTATAACAGCAGCAAGCAGAGCAGCGGTAGAAATAGTGCAAACACAGGCAGTAGTAGAGGGGAACGCTCTACACCCAGTTGCGTCACTCGTAGCAGCAGCAGTCCCAAAATTCCAGCCAGGCCCCATAGCAGTAGCTCTGAACCTTGTTCTGCTGCCAGCCATAGACCTGCACCGAAACCTGCGGCTACGTATACAACAAGGGAAACGATGTGGGATGTGGTACGCAGGAGGCGCAGCAGAACATCGGCTACTAGTGCGGCTGGCAGTCCATAAGCGTAAATCGCATAGGGGATCGAAAGTGGCCAACCCTCTGGTATGCCGTTATGTTGTGGAAACCCAAGCATAAGTAAGGAGATAAGGACGTATGTTAGCCCTGCGCAGGCTAATTTTGTTAAGGCATACATGCCACTTGTTAAACGGACAGAAGGAATATCATAATCGGGCATCTTATTCATAGGTATACATTCCTCTCGTGGTGAGTTGTGTATCAGCTGGTGACCATATCTCCACCGTTGACATGTATACATGTCCCGGTAACATATGAAGAATCAGGGCCCGCTAAAAAGAGATATGCTCCTGCTAGCTCATAAGGCTGTGCAGCACGTTTAAAGGGTGTATCTGTACCAAAGATACTAACTTCCTCTGCAGAGTAGCTTGAGGGAATCAGTGGGGTCCATACCGGACCGGGAGCTACACTGTTGACACGGACGCCAGTGTCTACGAGAGATAAGGCTAAAGAGCGGGTAAAAGAGACCACCGCCCCTTTGGTGGAGGAATAATCTATGAGCTCCTTATTTCCTTGATAGGCAGTAATGGAAGCGGTATTAATGATGGATGCACCTTTTTTAAGATGTGGAAGTGCAGCCTGAGCGAGGTAAAAGAATGGAAAGATATTCGTCTGGAACGTCTGGTACAATTGCTCTTCTGTGATATTCAAAATACTTCTTTGTGGATATTGGACCCCGTGATTATTGACCAGAATGTCCAGCTTGCCGAAGGTGCGAATCGTATGCTCCACAGCCCTGAAGCAATTCTCCTTATGGCGTAAATCAACTTCAATCCTTAGACAGCGTTGCCCTAATTCTTCGATCCGCTTTTGAGTGACTTCCGCATCTGAGGCTTCGTATAAATAAGCTATAGCAATGTCTGCACCTTCTTTTGCAAAAGCAATGGCTGCGGCTTTACCAATTCCGCTGTCGCCTCCGGTGATGAGTGCAACCTTTCCCTTCAGTTTTCCACTGCCGAAAATTTCCGGGTTTTCACTGATGGGACGAGGATTCATCAGACTCTCCAGGCCCGGCTGACGATCTTGATGCTGTGGAGGAAAAGCAATAGGCTGCTCTTTACATACTGTCCGCTCCCCATAATAGGGGTAGATGGGATTCATTTTTTTGAAATAACCTCCTTGCGTTCTACCTTCCGTATATTTCTATGCATGCGCCCAGAAAAGCGTGCGCTGTCATCAATACATACATATGCGTTTATAAACCCGAGTTGGAGGAGGCACTTGTCCAAAATGAATGATTGGCGAAATGTCGATTATTTGATTCATGGAACCGTGGTTCAGAAAGAGGTCTATAACCTTCTTACAGAGCTGGAGATTATGAATTTGCTAACAGACTACACCCCTTTGTTGGTTGGGACAATACCGCTTGGAATTCAAGTGGAGGGCAGCGATTTGGATATCATTTGTGAGGTTTATGATCCTATGAAGTTTAAGGCGCTAGTTGTTCGATATTTTGGAGCCATGGAGGGGTTTGTTAGCGAATCACGAGTGGTTCAAGGGATTCCTCGAACGAAAATTAACTTTATGGTAAAGGGCTGGCCTATCGAACTGTTTGGGCAGCCGAGGCGAACGGAGCTCCAGAATGGTTATTTGCATATGATCGTTGAAGCTGAAATTTTAGCTCAGATGGATGATGATTTTCGCGAACGGATCATTCTTTTAAAATCAAGTGGATGGAAGACAGAGCCTGCCTTTGCGAAAGCTATGGGATTAGAGGGCGATCCTTACGAAGCGCTGCTGGAGCTGGAAAAGCTTCCTCGGAGCGCTCTTCATGCTTTATGCCATTCTGTTCAAGCGAGGGAACAAGTATGATCTTGTCTTGAGAATCTCCGCGCAGCCGGTATTGCCAAGTGCCACCTGATGGTTATTGAAACCAATGAACATGGAAGAGGGTTCTGGGAAGGGATGGGCTGGCAGTATAGAGTTGGAATTATGCTGTGCTCCCAGGATATCTTGTGATACTCAGGACATGAAATAGAAATACTAGCCTTTGAATACGCAAAGTCAGGCATTTGGATATCACAGCAAATGTCACGGTGAACTCCGACTGCTAGTGCAGTATACTATATAGGAGTACGATAATTGCCTATTCTTGCAGGCAGGAGGTCTTTTATGCGTTTTAAGGATGTATTTTCAATTATTGGTCCGGCGATGGTCGGTCCTTCAAGCTCACATACCGCTGGGGCGGCACGGATCGGGAGGGCTGCAAGGCAGGTGTTGGGTGAAGTACCGCGTGTGGCTGAAGTAACGTTTTTCGGTTCTTTTGCAGCAACTTATCAGGGACATGGCACAGATCGGGCGATTGTTGGAGGGTTACTTGATTTCACTACCGACGATCATCGGCTTCCAGATTCCCTAGAACTGGCGGTCGAAGCCGGGATGGAAGTTTCTTTTAAGCAAGGAACAGGTCTGTTCCCACATCCGAACACCGTTAAGCTGCATCTCATCGGACAAGAAACAGGAAGCGAACTGACACTAACAGGGACATCTATTGGTGGCGGAAACATCGAGATTGTTGATATCGACGGTTTTGGAGTGAAGCTTACGGGGATCTATCCGACGGTTCTGATTAATCATATGGATTATTTAGGTGTTCTGGCAAGTGTTACGGAAGTGATGCGTAACGGACAGTTTAATATAGGGCATATGTCTCTCGATCGTAAGAATCGTAGTGGTGCAGCCTTAACGGTGCTGGAGCTGGATGAAGCGGCTACACCGGAGCTTCTTGAAGCGCTTAAAGCGCTCACTGCTGTGAAATCCGTGAAGCTGGTTAATTTAAACGAAGGTAAGCAAGATGAGAAGGGGAAGGAAAGTTTAACATGAATTTTCAAACACTTAGCGAGCTGGCTGTATTGTGTGAGGAACGTGGTCTCACGATTGGAGCACTTATGCTCGAAGAGCAAAGCGCGGAATCTGGACGTTCCAGTGATCATGAATTTTCCACGATGCGTGAATATTATGGCGTGATGAAAGAGGCTGTTCATCGCGGGATGCATGAAGATACAACTTCGCGCAGCGGCCTTACAGGCATGGATGCCCAGCGTGTAGGAGCATACAACGCAGCTGATGAGCCATGCCTAGGTGGACCTGCAGGTCAAGCTATGGCTTACGCGCTGGCTGTATCCGAAGTGAATGCTTCTATGGGCCGGATCATTGCGACGCCTACTGCTGGTTCATGCGGGATTATTCCGGGTGTATTTCTCAGCTGTCAGGAACGGTTTGGCTGGGATGATGACTACATGGTATCCGGATTGTTCGCAGCCGGGGCCATCGGTTATGTCATCGCCAATAACTCCTTTGTATCGGGTGCGGAAGGCGGCTGTCAAGCTGAGGTAGGTTCTGCCATTGGGATGGCAGCAGGCGCGTTAACCGAGCTACGCGGCGGAACGCCTGCACAAGCAGTGCATGCTGTCGGGTTAGCACTTAAGAACACTTTAGGCCTGATTTGTGATCCGGTTGGCGGACTTGTTGAGATTCCTTGTATTGTTAGAAACGGATTCGGTGCAGTTACTGCACTTGCCGCCGCAGATATGGCACTGGCTGGTGTTCGTAGTGTGATTCCTTCTGATGAAGTTATCAAGGTCATGCTCGAGGTAGGCTCAGCTATGCCAGAGAAACACCGCGAGACTGCAGGGGGCGGTTTAGCACAGACACCTACCGGCCGTAAAATCATGCAGGATTTACGCAAAAAGAAGTAATTAATACGTCTCAAATCACAATTTGTATTTAGAGCAGTTTGAAACGTTCCAGCTGATCCCATTGACCTTCTTGTCGAAGGATTTCTGCCTGCCTAGGTCCAATGAGGTCAAAGTGGGGAAACGATGAACGATTATGAATATATTGGGCAGGCAATCCGTTCTCCTCGCACCAGTGTTTCAGTGTGGTAAGATCACTACAGCCCACCTTGGTGACAGTAGTGATGCCGGGAAAGCGTGGATCCAGCCAATAATGAGTCAAGAAGGCGATCTCTCCTGCGGAGACCGCTTTTTTCCACCGGGATAATTCTTCTCTATTGATGCCGAAGGCCATAACGTCTCATCCTTATCTATTGTAGTTGACAACATTATAACCCATGAAAGGGGATTACATCATGAACGGACAAGTAAGAGCGGATATTCGTCCTGGGCTTGAAGTGGATATTGTACTTAAACAGGATCAGCCTACAGGCAAGCTAACACACGGTACGGTGAAAGATATTCTCACGAACTCGCCTCGGCATCCGCATGGCATTAAGGTCAGATTGACTAGCGGACAGGTAGGACGAGTTAAGAATATTACAGGCAACTAAATAAACTACACTTCTCCACATTAAAAAGCGACCCTAATCTCGTAGGTTATTCTGTTCACGGAAACAGAACAACCTACGAGATTAGGGCTTTTTGATTTAAGTTGTTATATTCGGCCCATAAAATCCTCAACAGATTTATCAGCTTTAGTCTGATTACATAACGTGCAAGCGCAGACGCAATTATTTGGGGTTGTATGACCCCCTTTAGCACGAGGTAGTAAATGATCAATGGTGTCCCCATAAGCGCCGCAGAAGTAGCAGGTGTAATTGTCTCTGGCTAGTATATAAGCGCGAAAATCCTTATTACTATACAATCGTCGAATCGTTCGACGGTTTACAACGATAGCGGCATGTTCCCTGACCAGGGTAATTGCAAGCGCTAGATCAATCTCCTGATGCCAACGCCGTCCCTTGTCGCTATGACCGCGCATTAGAATCATCCCTTTGGTAGAAGGAATCAATTGGGTTGGATCTTCGGGATTTAGCTTTGTGCCTTGAGCATGCGGCCTTTTTCTTCGCTGTTCCAAACCTCGTACGCATCGGTTCGGATTAGATTGTCCTGAAGAAGCAGCAGCGGAAGACGGCTTTCCCTCTTTGGGACGCTCCAATAGAGTGTGCTGATGGGTTTGAATCGTATCAAGCTTCACCAGTAAGGGGTTTGCTGTGAGTTTTATATTTAGTGTTTCCCGTTGTTTGCGACATTCACGGCAGGCACCACGGCGTGACTGCCCCTTGGAACGTTTGCCTGTACGTCTGCGAAATTCCGTGAGCGGCTTTAGCTTGTGGCAATAAGCACACTGCTTGGTAGATAGAAGGTCGGTATCGTTCATAGGTATGTTAGGTGCAGCGCATGTGTACGCATGTCCTGTCTCCTTGTTTTTGAAATATAAACTATAAGTTCCACACCATACTTTATGTCTTGGGTTTCTCGCTTATAAGGACGTAGAAATTGTTTATGCTTTGGATTCAATGATGTTCATTTATGAGTTCCGTTAATTGAAATGTTAGCTTCTAAACTTAGTATAACGTAAAGCGCTGCTGTTCACATCGTACGTAAAAAAACCATAAACACAGCCAAATTTGTGATATGCATCTCGGTGATAAACAGGGAAAACTTGTAAAATAGAAAAAAGGGCAGATTCGTTATCTAGATAGGGTTGCTCTAATTCTTATTTGGAAATGGGGAAGTGAAATGGAATTAACGAAGGGAAGGCCGGGTACAGTAACATGGCTGTATATTCTTCTTATTTTTTTGGGGGTTGGAGCGTTAGGAGGGGGCGGTGCTCTTGTAATAGATCCAAGCGGGGATCTAATGAAAATGCCGACTTCTATGCTGGAAAGATCGCCATTCTCTGATTTTTTATTCCCGGGTATTCTGCTATTTATCGTATTTGGATTACTGCCCCTCCTCGTTGTTTATGGTCTGATCAAGAGACCTCAGTGGCACTTGGTGGAACGATTAAATCCGTTCAAGAAATTATATAGCTTCTGGGCTTTGTCTCTGTATATCGGGTTTGGGCAAATCATTTGGATAACGGTGCAGACGTACATGCTGAATAGTGTTGCAATTATACATCTGATCTATATGAGTCTGGGGCTGTTGATTCAGACCGTTACACTACTCCCCTCTGTACAAAGTTACTTTTCGCTGGACGGCGGTACGGAAAGACGTTAAAATTGCAGTGAACAAAAGGCATTTCATTTGTCAGGGCAAGGAGCGAGCCGATTTGACAACGATATACGATATTGCCAAAAGAACCGGTTACTCTCCAACAACGGTTTCTAAGGCGTTTAATAATTATTCCGATGTACGTGAGAAAACTCGTCAGGAAATATTCCGGGTTGCCCAAGAAATGGGGTATTTGCCAAATTCACATGCCCGTACATTGACCACTAAGAAATCGTGGACCATCGGCGTGCTGTTCGTAGAGAATACGGGATTTGGTATTCGCCATCCTTTTTTCAGCGCTGTGATCGAAAGCTTTAAGAAGGTTGCTGTTGAAAAGGGTTATGCCCTCATGTTTATCTCCAAAGATGTCGGTGGTAAGCAAAGCGGTTATTTAGAGAATTGCAGGATTCGTGGCGTAGACGGCGTTGTTGTCTTCTTGTCCGATTATGAGGATCCGTATTTCCGTGAACTGCTTGAGAGTGATATTCCTACCGTTATTATGGATTTCGAGACTTCTGAGACGCATACGGTATGCTCAGATAATACTTCTGGAGCCCAGCTGGCAGTGGAGTATCTAGCCTCTTTGGGGCATCGCAAGATTGCCCATATATCCGGCGGCATGAACACATTTCCAGGTAAAATGCGGGAGTTGGGTTACAAGACCGCTATGAAGCAGCGAGGGTTTAAAGTACCTAAGTCCTATGTGGTAAACGGAGCCTTTTATTCTCGGGAAAGCGGATATAACGCGATGCTGGAGCTTCTTAAGCTCCCTGAACGTCCAACCGCCGTCTTTGCTTCCGGTGACTTACTAGCCTTAGGGGCTATTATGGCCGCTAAAGATAGTGGACTTTCCGTACCGATGGATATTTCAGTTATGGGTTACGATGACATCGATCTTGCCGAGTACGTTACACCTGCATTGACAACGGTGCGTCAGGATACGGAGCTTCTTGGAAGCCAAGCGGCGGACATTCTTTTAACCTCAATTGAAGGTAAAGTATTAGATAAGGAAGCGATTTTAGTTCCGGTGGAAGTGGTTGAACGGGAATCCTGTGCACCTCCGATTAGCGGAAAGTAGTCTGATAAATCTTGACGAACTGAAAAGAGTCCTGCTAAAGTAAAAGACAGTATAGCTTTCAATTGTTCTTATGAGATGAGATAGTGGTATTTGGCACATCTTATGTAGTGAGATGGAGCTATAATAGACCCTTTGTTATAAATGCTCTTTCAATTGATTTGGAAGATCATTTTTTTTCGAAACAAACGAAACCGGTTTCGATTGTTTCGATTTGATGGCTCATTGCTCCGAATCTATAACATCGGAAGATGATCCAGTAAAGACTAGTGCTTTGGTAAGAAAACAATTCAAAGGAGCTGGATGAAATGGCAAAAGTTCAAACTGTGGTAACTGCAAAAGATACAGGGGAACGCTTAACTCCAAAAGATGCAATTGTTTTTAGCGCAAGAGTAGGATCTGGGTCTGCCGATGTGGAGATTAAGCCAGAGCAGGAGTTTCAAAAGATGATTGGATTTGGTGGCGCTTTCACTGAAGCTGCTGCTTATACGTTGTCACGTCTGAGCTCCGAGAAACGAGCAGAGGTTATTCATCGGTACTTCCATCCAGTAGAGGGATTAGGCTATAGCATGGGGCGTGTTCATATACACAGCTGTGATTTTGCCCTCGGTAATTATACTTATGTTGCTGATCATGACACAGAGCTAGCTACTTTTGATATCTCACATGACCATAAGTGGGTACTTCCGCTGATAAAAGATGCCATGGAAGTAAGAGGCGGTGCATTCACGATGCTGGCTTCTCCTTGGAGCCCTCCGGCATGGATGAAAACAAATGGAGAAATGAATAACGGTGGATCACTGAAGCCGGAATACGCAGAAGTTTGGGCGCGCTACTATACGAAATACATTGAAGCTTATGGAAAAGAGGGAGTACCGATTTGGGCAGTTTCCGTGCAAAATGAGCCGGCTGCCGTTCAGGTCTGGGATTCATGTATTTATAGTGCGGAAGAGGAACGGGATTTTGTTAAAAATTATCTTGGACCGGTGATGCATCAGACCGGCCATTCAGATGTGAACATTGTAATCTGGGATCATAACCGCGATATTATGGTCGAGCGTGCTTCGGCAGTATTATCTGATCCTGAAGCTGCAAAGTATGTGTGGGGTACAGGTATTCACTGGTACGGAGGCGAGGAGTTCGACAAAGTAGAAAAGGTACATGATTTATTTCCTGACAAGCATTTGTTGTTCACAGAGGGCTGCCAAGAGGGCGGCGTTAAGCTGGGAGAATGGTTTACAGGCGAACGTTACGGCAGAAACATGATTGGAGATCTCAATGCGTGGACAGAAGGATACCTGGATTGGAACCTGGTACTGGATGAGACTGGAGGTCCTAACCATGTAGGCAATCTCTGCGATGCGCCGATTATTGCAGATACTACAACGGATGAAGTGCACTATAACAGCTCCTATTATTACATTGGGCATTTCAGTAAATTCATTGCGCCAGGTGCAGTACGGATCGGATTTACATCTGAAGCGGAAGGTATCTTAACCACAGCATTCCGTAATCCTGACGGTAGTATAGCTGTCGTACTGATGAATGAAAGTGAAGAAGAGCACAATGTAACGCTAGGTCTAGGCGAAGAGATTGCAAGCTGCGAGCTATCGCCTCATTCCATCGTAACGCATTTGATTTCATAAATAATCTACAACTTAGGAGGACATAAATATGAGCAACTATTATTTCGAATCAGGTACATTTGTAATGGAGCAATTTGATGAAGGAAAGCCTTTTTCCAGTTTCTTACCGGGTCTTGCCGGACTGAAGGGAATTCCGATGTGGACTTTTTATGTGAATCGGGGTCAGGCCATTTGCAGCTTCGGGGTACGCGATAAGAATTCGCCGATCATGGAATTCTCTCCTGCAAATATCTCTTATAAGAACGTAGGGACGACCGGTTTCAGAACCTTTATCAAAATTAAAGGTGAGCAAGAGATTTATGAACCGTTTCAATCTGCACGTCCAGATCCTGCTGCAAAGCGCCTCATGACCATTTTGCCTAATGGGCTTACTATTGAAGAAAGCCATGCCGGACATGGTCTGAAGACGACCGTACACTATTTTAATTTGCCTAATGACGATTATGCAGCATTGGTACGTCGGGTAGAGATTGAGAACATCGGCGGTAAAGAGATCGAGCTGGAGCTGATGGATGGTTTGCCTGAAATCTTGCCTTACGGCGTAGAAAACAGTGGATACAAGGAAATAGGGAATCTGCTGCGCAGCTGGATGGACGTATACAACTTAGAGAATGGTATTCCGTTCTATAAGCTGCGTTCCAGTACCAATGATGATGCACAGGTTAGCGAAATTACCAATGGCCATTTCTACCTGTCGTTCACTGGAGAAGGAGAAAAAGTCTCGCCAATCGTCGATTTCGAGCTAGTCTTTGGTGGCAATACCTCGCTTACGTACCCGGACCGCTTTGCGGGATTAACCCTTGCCGAACTGGGCGAGCTTCCACAATACCCCGTCAACAAGGTTCCGTGCGGTTTTAGCGGAGTGGCAAGACGTTTAGCACCAGGTAGCAATCTGATCCTGAATACACTGGTTGGACATGTAAATGACATCGACAAAATCAATAAGAAGGCGGAGCAGTTATGCCGCGATGAATATATCCTGTCTAAATCTCAAGAGGCCGCAGGTCTGACGGAGGAATTAACGGAAGATATTGCTACTCACACTTCATCGGCTGTGTTTGATGCGTATTGCCGTCAATCCTATCTCGATAACTTCCTGCGTGGAGGCTATCCTTTTGTCTTTGACAATGGTGGTGATGGCTTTGTAGTTCACTTATACTCGCGTAAGCACGGTGACTTGGAGCGTGACTACAATTTCTTCTCACTCGCCCCAGAATATTATTCACAGGGGAACGGAAACTTCCGTGATATGAATCAGAATCGTCGGAATGATGTGTTTTTTAATCCGAAGGTGGGTAGCTTTAACATCAAAATGTTCTATAGCTTGATTCAGGCGGATGGTTACAATCCACTGAGCGTGCAAGGAACAACCTTTGAAGTGAAACCGGATAGTAAGGCACAAGCTGCGGAGTGGATTGGAAAAGCTGCGGCAGATCATCAAGCTGAGCTTGTAAAGCTGTGTAGCACTCGGTTCACACCAGGTAGCTTAGTGAACTATATTGCGGATCATAACGTTGCCTTGAAGGTAAGCGAACAACAATTTTTGTCGGGATTACTTGCCCTGTCACAGCAAAACATTGAGGCAGCCTTTGGCGAAGGCTTCTGGTCGGATCACTGGACATATAATATGGATCTGGTAGTAGGTTACTTGGATATCTTCCCTGACAAAAAGCAGGAGCTTCTATTTGGGGATAACACCTATGCGTTCTATGACAGCCCAGCGTATGTGCTGCCACGTAGTGAGAAATATGTAATCAGTGACGGAAAGGCCCGGCAATATGGTGCACTCCTTGAGGATGAGGAGAAGCTGCACAAGCTGAAATGGAAAGCTGGAGATACCCATTGGCTGCGTACTGAAGGCGGTCACGGCGCCATTTACCACACCAATCTGTTCGTGAAGATGTTGTCTCTTGCCTTGAATAAATTTGCTACGCTTGATCCTTATGGTATGGGTGTAGAAATGGAAGGCAATAAGCCGGGCTGGAACGATGCTATGAATGGACTGCCTGGATTGTTCGGCTCCGGAATGAGTGAGACTTTTGAGCTGAAACGTACCGTAGTCTTTTTGTTAGATGCTCTGAACAGCAAAGAAAGCGTCCAAGGAGCTGTAGACCTGCCAGAAGAAATTGCCCAGTTGCTTGAAGAGGTATATCATGCGGTCACGGCGGTTCTGTCGGGAGATTTGGAACAATTTAATTATTGGGATACTGTAGCTTCGGCGCGTGAGGCTTATAGAGCACGTATCCGTTTCGGTATTACTGGAACTGAGTCTGAAGTAACCTTAGAATACATTCGTGAGGCCCTCTCCAAGTTCTTGGTCAAAATCGACGAGGGAATCAACAAGGCAGTAGAACTTGGTAACGGACTTACCCCAACCTATTTCCGCTTTGAGGCGAAGAAATTCCAGCAGGTAACAGATGCTGAAGGTCAACCAGTACTTAGCGGATACGGCCTGCCAAAAGCTGTGGTAGAGGAGTTTGAGGTCTATGCATTGCCATACTTCCTTGAGGGGCCTACTCGCCTGTTGAAGACGCTGAAAGATCCGGTGCAAGCCAAAGAAATCTATAATTTGATTAAGCAAACAGAGTTATATGATCCGACTACGTCTATGTATCAAACTTCGGTTAGTCTAGAGGGTGAGTCTCATGAGATCGGACGAATGAGAGCCTTTACGCCAGGCTGGTTAGAGCGGGAGTCCAACTTCCTGCATATGTCCTATAAATATTTACTTGAGCTGTTGAAGGGCGGGCTTTATGAGGAGTTCTACGGAGAACTGAAGACCTCGCTAGTTCCGTTCCTAGATCCGGCTGTCTATGGACGCAGCACGCTTGAAAATTCATCCTTTATCGCTACCGGAGGTAATCCTGATCCGAACAATCATGGTAGAGGGTTCGTTGCAAGATTAAGTGGGTCGACTGCTGAATTCTTGAGTATGTGGAGAACGATGATGGCCGGAAGCCATGTTTTCAGAGTAGAAGATGGACAGCTTACATTATCTTTGGATCCGGTTCTACCAGGCTGGCTATTTGATGAACAAGGCAATCTCTCTTTCACATTTCTAGGTGGCACGGAAGTAACTTATTCGAACCCACAATGTGAGAATACATTTGGTGAGAAGAAGGTTGTTATTCAGAGCATGACGCTCGTCTATCACGATGGAACAGTGACCGAAATTTCAGGAGCACTCGTTCGTGGCGATGAGGCAGAGGCTCTGCGGCGTGGAGAGATCAAGCAAATTCGAGCAATAATGGCATAGAAAATAAGGGAGGGCCTAGGCCCTCCCTTTATTTTTTTCTCCAAATATAAGGATAAACGCTTACCGTCCTTAAAGGATGGCGAAAGCGTTTTAGCTTGAACCCGAAAAATGGAACCTATAATCCGAAATTCAATACCTTATGGAGACAGGCAAAAGCAAATACAATGAATACATAGATATTGTAAACGCTTTATACAAGAGCGGATATAGAGATTCTGGAGGTCCATATGATGGAGAAAAAAACAAATGGGGAATTAAGCCCAGCGATGAAGCCTCAATTTTCGGGCAATTTCGAAACCGGTAAAGTAAATCGTACCCCGCTTTGGAAGAAGTTCATTACCCAACGACATTTGCAGACAATGGCACTGCTCGGTGTAGTATGGATGATTATTTTTAACTACATTCCGATGTATGGCATTATTATCGCCTTCAAGGAGTACAACATCGTCAAGCCAATCTCAGAAGCCCCTTGGGTCGGTCTCGCGAATTTCAAAGAGTTCCTGGCGGACGATAATTTTGTGTATGTAATGAAGAATACGCTGGGCATCAGCTTAATCAAACTGTTGATCTTTCCGTTGCCGATCATATTCGCTCTCTTTCTGAATGAAATCCGATCCGTTCGCTTTAAGAAGAGTATTCAGACGATATCGTATCTGCCCCACTTCCTGTCTTGGGTCGTCCTTGGCGGGATTCTTGCCACTTGGCTGGCAGATATAGGAATCATCAACAATATTCTGATGGCGCTGCATGTGATCGACCAGCCAATTTCGTTCCTGGCTGAACCAAAATATTTTTGGACTATTATTATTACCTCGGATTTATGGAAGGAGTTGGGCTGGTCAGCGATCATCTATCTGGCTGCCATTACCAGCATATCTCCCGAAATGTATGAAGCGGCCACCATCGATGGTGCCGGAAGATTCCAGAAAATGTGGTATGTTACCGTACCGACCATTAAAGGAACGATCAGCATCTTGTTTATTCTGGCGGTTAGCGGTGTACTGAACTCCAATTTTGATCAGATTCTGGTACTGCGCAATTCGCTGAATGACAGCGCGAGCAATGTGATTGACTATTATGTTTACTATACCGGTCTGCTTTCGGCCCGCTTCTCGTATTCAACTGCAATTGGGATGTTCAAATCGGTTATCTCGCTCATTCTGCTGCTAATTGCCAACCAAGTATCCAAAAAACTCAACGACACCTCGTTGTTTTAGGCCAAGGAGGGCCTGTACATGATTACACTGAATCGCAGAACCAAGGGCGAAGTCGTCTTTGATATAGTCAACAATATTGGAATGCTTTGTATTTGCTTCGTTACGCTGTATCCGATCTGGTACGTGCTGGTTAATGCTTTTAATGACGGGAAAGATGCTATGCTGGGTGGGATTTACTGGTTTCCGCGCAAGTTTTCATTGGAGAACTTTAGTGCCGTATTCGCTAGCCCGGGTATTATGAGGGCGATGTGGCTTACCGTAGCCAAAACACTTCTTGGCGTAGGTCTGCATGTGTTCTTTACGGCGATGGTTGCTTATGCGTTTTCCCGCAGGGAACTGATTGGGGGCAAATTCTACATCCTGTTAGGCACGATAACCATGATCTTCGCAGGCGGACTTATTCCGACGTACCTACTCATCAGAGATCTTCATCTGCTAGAAAATTTCCTGGTCTATATTATTCCGGTCATGTTCAGCTTCTTCGATCTAATCATCTTCATGACCTTCTTCCGGGATATTCCTGATGGTCTCGAGGAAGCGGCGCGTATTGACGGAGCTAATGACTGGTCCATCTTCCTGCGGGTTGTCCTACCGGTATCCTTGCCCGTACTGGCTACCATTGCGCTGTTCCATGGCGTTTATCAATGGAATGATTATTTTACCGGAATGATTTATATGAACAATGAAAACATGCAACCGATTCAAACCTTCCTGTACCGGGTTGTTGCCCAGTCCAGCTCGAATCTGATGATGACTGCCGTCCAGGGAAGCGCCGTGACTAGGACGGTGACCTCGCAGTCCATCAAGCTGGCTACCATGGTTGTTACAACACTTCCGATCGTCTTTGCTTACCCTTTCCTGCAACGTTATTTCGTCAAAGGGATGATGATTGGCTCCATCAAGGGCTAAGTGCCGGTCGCACTTCACCCGAACTAGTGGTGTCTCCTCCAGACTGCTCCCGCAGTCTTGGAGTTGCAAATTATAATTATTAATCAATCTAAGAAAAGGGGTAAACAAGCATGGACATGAAAAGAAAGCCAAAGAAAATAATGCTGCTGCTTATGGCAACAATCATGGTTCTGTCCGTAGCGGGCTGTTCCGGCAACAATGGCAACGCCGCAAACAAAGGTAATACCGCAAACAAGACTGAAGGCAACACAGCAGAGGCAACAGCTACAACAGCGCCAGAAGCTACAGCACTATCCGCTGATGAGCCGGGTTGGAAATCCGACACATCACCAATTACGTTTGACTGGTACCTGAACTTTGCCTGGTTCCCTAATAAATGGGGTGTGGATCCAACTTCCCAATATATCACTAAAAAAACCGGTGTTGACATTAACTTTATCGTTCCAGCCGGTAATGAAAATGAAAAGCTGAACACACTGATTGCTTCCGGTAAACTGCCGGACTTCATTACACTGGGATGGTATGAAGATGCAGTTAAGAAAATGATTGAAGGTAATCTCGTGCTTCCTCTTAACAAACTGGCAGAAGAATATGATCCTTACTTCTTCAAAGTATCCGACCCTGACAAACTGGGATGGTACACACAAGCTGATGGCAATGTATACGGTTATCCGAATGCTTCTTCCTCACCTAAAGATTACGAGAAATATGGCGACACTTATGTATCCAACCAAACCTTCGTAGTCCGCAAAGATATTTATGAAGCGATTGGCAGTCCTGATATGCGCACACCGGAAGGATTCGTGGCAGCGCTGAAGGCCGCTAAAGAGAAATTCCCTGCAATCGATGGTCAACCGATAATTCCGCTCGGTCTGCACGAATTTACCGCAACTGGTAACGATTCTCTGGAACAATACATTCAGAACTTCTTAGCTATTCCAAGAGAAAAAGACGGCAAGTTATACAATCGTGAGACTGACCCTGAATATATCCGCTGGATGAAAACTTTGCGTCAAGCGAACCAAGACGGCTTGCTTTCTAAAGATATCTTTATTGACAAACGTCCTCAAATGGAAGAAAAAATCGCTCAAGGCCGTTACTTCGCGATGCTGTACCAACGCACTGACTTTGCAGCCCAATTGGGAACTCTGTACCAGCAAGACCCGAACAAAATTTATATCGCTGTTGACGGACCGGCTAATACCAACCTAGATGCACCTACTCTGAACGGCCCTGCCATTTCCGGATGGACAGTAACGCTGATCTCCAAAGATGTTAAAGACAAAGCACGCGCTATTAAATTCCTTAGTTACCTGAACAGTGAAGAAGGTAATAAAGATCTCTATCTTGGAGAAAAAGGCGTCAGCTATGATACCATTGACGGCAAAGACCAATTTAAACCAGAAGTCTTTGATCTGATGAATAAAGACCGTTCGGCATTCGACAAGCAATATGGTTCTTCCTTTACGTTCTGGATGCTGATGAATACCAATATTACAGCGCAATGGACACCTACAGCTGTAGAGCCTTTCAAACAGCTTGAAGACTGGACTCGCGGAAAAACAAAAAGTATCTCCGAGTTTGATCAAATCGATCCGTTGGCAAGCTCCCCTGAGGGCGTCATCTTATCTAAAATTAAAGATTTGCGCAGCAAAACGTTACCGAAGCTTTTGATGGCTCCATCCGATGCTGAATTTGATTCCATCTGGACAGATTACATCAAGAAGCAAGAGGATCTGGGTCTGGCTAAAGTGCAAGCCTTCCAGCAAACAAAATATGAAGAGAATAAGCAAAAACTCGCAAAAAAATAAAATAAACAGGACCCAATCGCCCGCTAATGCGGGCGATTGGGTTATTTTCAATCTATAAATATGGTATAGATATTAAATAGGTTAAGTATTCACTATTTTAGCGAGGTGGACAGAACAGAAGTGTATAGTGTGAACAGGCGTGAGCGAGCTAGAGCATTATGGCATTCTTTTAGTTATTGGTGGGGGAGAAGATCTCTCCAGAGTCGTTTAATTGCAGCCTATGTTTTTATTATTTTAGGCCCGTGCTTGCTGGTATCCGTCTACTTCTATGAGTCTATCAATAATACCTATCTCAGAGATGCCGTCGAGAAAAATGATTATTTGCTGCAAATGGAAAAATTACATATCTATAATCAAATTGAGGCGATGGAACGTGCGGCGCAGATGGCTTATTCTGATACCGATGTAGAAGAATTCCTTGCGAATGAAACTGAACCCCAGCTAGTAGATTTGATTAATTTCAATACAAATGCCTATGTGAATATGACTCGTATTCAATTTAATAATCCGAATATTGAGCATTTGAGGCTGTATTCGAGAAGCGATAAAGTGCATGAAATTTGGCCGATTATCTTTCGGGAAGAGCGGGTTTCTTCCAAGCCATGGTTTCAGAAAGCGCTTCAATTGAAGGGACAGGAATACTGGTCTTTTCAGAAAAGTGATCCTGATCTGATGCAGAGATACTTGGAAGCACCGGCGGAGAGTCTGCCAAAGGTTTCGTTGTTGCGTGAGAAGAGTCGTCCAGCAGACAATCATATCGGTATGGTGCAGGTGGATATGCTGCTGAGTCGTTTTACACCCAAGACGTATACAGACGTCCGGGATAATCAGACCCAGATGTTCCTTGTGGATAGTGAGCTACAGGTTTTCACCAGACCGGATCATTCTTTTTTGCAGGATAATCTGAAGATGGCCGATATGATTGCAGAACGGTATAAGCATTTTCGGGAAACTGGAGAATGGGATAGTGATTACTCGGAGAATGGTCGATCTTTTTTGTTGATTAACACTCCGCTAGAACGTATTGATGCTTATTTGTTAAATGTAGTGTCCATGGAGGGAGTTATGAAGGATATCTCCCGAACGCGCAACTTAATCATTGGAGCCAATGTCGGGTTCATTACCCTGCTAACGCTGATTGCTTATGTGACAAATGCCTTTATTCTAAAAAATCTACGTAGATTGACCGAAACAATGAAAAAAGTGCGCAGAGGTGAAGCCTACAGTGGAATTATGATTCGTGGTGGAGGGGAAGTCGGTGAGCTTGCCCATCATTTCTCCAAACTGATGAACACGATCAATACATTGGTGGCTCAAGCAGTGAGCAAGCAAGCATTGTCAAAAGAGGCTGAGCTACGTACGCTGCATAACCAGATTGACGCACATTTTTTGTATAATACGCTGGAAAATATTAAAATGCTGGCTGAAATTGAGAACCAACGAACGATCTCGGATGCATTAACCTCACTGGGGGGGATGATGCGTTATAATTTCAAATGGTCCGGAGAGTATGTGAAGCTGCGAGATGAAATTCGCCATATTGAGAACTACATTGAAGTGATGAATATTCGTTTTGAATATCCGGTTAAGCTGGTGCTTCATATTGAGCCTCGATATATGGAGCTGGAGGTGCTTAAAATGTCACTGCAGCCTATTGTGGAGAACAGTGTTAAGCATGCTTGGTGTGGGGAGAAAGAAAATTTACAGGACCCGAGCATTAATATTCATATTTCGGAAACGGAAGGTGATATTTCCATAGAGCTTCGTGATAATGGTATCGGTCTTACCCCAGAACGTCTAGTTGCTTTAAACGAGGCGATATATGCTAAGGATGAATGTTGTGATTGTGATAGCTCCTGTGAACAGCGGGAAGTAAGCCAGAGAGCAGGGGGCATAGGACTGCGAAATGTACACCAGCGTCTGCAAATCTTTTATGGCGAAGAATACGGGCTTGTAGTACAGAGCGAGGCAGGGAGTTGGACGATGGTACGTCTAAGCTTGCCGAAAGTTCTTTTGACGGGAGAAAAACAACCATGAAGAAATTACTGATCGTTGATGATGAGAAAAATATTCGTGTAGGTCTGAAGATCATGATTGAAAGGGAATTTCCATCCGCATATTCGATCATAATGGCGAGCAATGGTGCAGAGGCGCTCGAGGTCTTTAAGACAGATGGTGCAGATATTATTATTACGGATATTCGTATGCCGGTAATGGATGGAATTACGTTGTTGGAGCGGTTGTCTTCGGCGACAGGGGGCGAGAAAAGTCCGGCAGTGCTAATTTTAAGTGGGTATGACGATTTCGAATATGCCAAAAGCGCGATCCGTTATCGCGTGAAGGATTATTTACTTAAACCGATTCGTAGAGATGAATTATTCGAAATCTTGAAGTGTATAGACAAGGAGGAGGAGGAGCAGAATCTCAGCGCAAGGCAGCAGGAACAGGAAGCAGAACGTTTTCGCCGAGAGCTGCGTTCTAGCCGTTTACGCGAGCTGCTTATGCAGCAGGAAGTTCAGTTGGAGCGAGAGCAGCAGGAGAGCCTAGATGACTTGGAGGTTCCTTTTACAGTAGGTGTGTTGAATTACTATTGTAATGACGGAACAAGAATGAAGCCTGGGGATGTTCAGGGGCTGGTTGAACGATTGATGGGACCACTTGAAAAATATTTCTCGGAAATCACAACGGACTGGGACGGTAAGCTAGTATTGCTCGGAACCAGAAAACAGGACTTTATTGAGCTGTCCAGACAAGCTGAAGCCAAAGAAATAATGGGATTGTCGATTGGGATAAGTAGCGAAGGAGGAAGTCTTGCAGACCTTCGTTCCTGTTATAAGGAAGCTTGTCGGGCATTACAGTATACTTTTGTATATCCACAAGTGAACTTGTTGAATTACGAGGATGTGAGTCAAGAACGGTCTAATTCCCCCTTACCAAAGGAGGAAATTCGCAAGCTGCTCAATATGCTTGGAACAGAACGCGAGAAGGAGATGAAGCATCTTCTGGCTGTGATTTTTCAGACTGAGCATTTGAAGGCGCTTGACCTGTCTTATTTGGAGTCGGTGGGACAGAATATCAATGAATTGGTGCTGGATGAAGTATTTCGGGTGCATGGCGAGGCCTCGGTAGAGGTGTTGAAGCTGTATCGCACAGTGGGCAATATGTACAATTATCGTCATTTTCATGATTATTATCGTGCGCTTGAGAATTTGCTCCTGAGTGTGAGTAATTACATTGTAGGGGTACGCTCTGCTCATACGGAGCATGCTGACATGGAGGAAGCGCTGCACTATATTGAAGCCAACTATGCTCGTCCACTAAATATGGCTATGGTTAGTAACCATGTTTCTTTGAATTATTCTTATTTTAGCGAAGCCTTCAAAGCATATACTGGTGAGAATTTTGTCATTTATTTAAAAAAGGTACGCATCCGTCATGCTAAAGAACTGCTAGCGAAAGACTGTGGCAAGCTTGCTGAGGTTTCGGAGAAAGTAGGTTTTGAGAACAGTAAGCAATTTGCCCGTGTATTCAAAGAGTTGGAAGGGATCTCTCCAGGGGATTATAGAGCCAAAATGCTGTCTGAAGATCTGTCGTAAAAGGCAGGATAAGTAGCTTTAGTATAAATATCATTGCTGAACTGTACCTTGATGGGCGTTAAGGGTGTCGTTAGAAGTGATCCTCCTATATAATGGCAGTGAGAAGCTTTGCTAGGATTAGCAGCAAGAGAGTTTGGAGGAATGAAGGGTGGAAGAAATTCAAGGCAATTTGATTACAGTTCAGACGTTGGCAGAGGACTTTCGGCGACTGGGTGTACAGGCGGGGATGACGATTATACTGCATTCGTCCTTCAAATCACTAGGCCAATGGGTGGCAGGTGGCCCGGTTGCCGTTATTTTGGCGCTTGAGGAGGTTCTTGGAGAGTCAGGTACACTTGTGATGCCCACGCATTCTAGTGATCTGACGGACCCTGCTGGCTGGAGTAACCCACCGGTACCCGAATCTTGGTGGCAGAGTATCCGTGAGCAGATGCCGGCTTATGATCCAGACCTGACCCCACTGAGAGGAATGGGGGTTATTCCGGATTGCTTCCGTAGACAAAAAGAGGTAAAGCGCAGCGATCACCCCATTCATTCATTTGCGGCTTGGGGCAAGCATAGGGATGAGATTATATATGGTCACTCCCTCGAATACGGTTTGGGGGATGACTCTCCATTAGCTCGTATTTATGATCTGGGGGGAAGTGTGCTGCTGCTAGGCGTTGGTAATCTGAATAATACTTCATTACATCTTGCTGAATGCCGGGCCTTCTATGAAGGAAAGAAGGAAGCCATTGGCGGAGCACCTATACTAGTGGATGGTCATAGACAGTGGGTGGAATTCAAGGAGCTAGATTGGAACTCTGACGATTTCGTTGATCTTGCTGAGCAATTCGGGCAAGAGACAGGGCTCATTACAAATGGTCATATCGCCTCAGCTGCAGCTCAATTGATTCCACAGCGTGAAATTGTAGACTATGCGGTGAACTGGATGGAGCAAAACAGGAAGTAGACTATCTCTGAATTTGGGATTAGGAGGAGAAGCAACGGATGAGTACTACAACGATATATCTAACGCGTCATGGACAGACAGAATGGAATGTGCAGAATCGTATGCAAGGTCATATGGATTCTGCGCTGACGACGCTTGGCGTACAACAGGCGGAATGGTTGAGCCAGGGAATGCAGGCTACAAATCTGGATGTCATTTATGCAAGCTCTAGCCCAAGGGCGCTGCGTACAGCTGAAATTATACGCGGAGAGCGGGATGTTCCGCTGAAGATTTCCGATGCATTTAAAGAAATTGGCATGGGCGTATGGGAAGGTAGAGATTCTGCTGAACTGGCAGCTCAGTATTCAGACCAGCATCGTTATTTCTGGAAGGAACCCGACCGGTTTAAAGTGGAGGGCAGCGAGACCTTCGCAGAGGTGCAGACAAGAGCACTGGAGAAGCTTCAGGAAATTCTCACTGCCCATCAGGGTGAGACGATTCTTATCGTAACGCATACGGTAGTGATCAAGCTCTTGATGGCTTATTTTGAGGGCAGAGAGTTGCCTAAGCTATGGGATCTGCCTTACATATATCCAACCTGCTTATCCAGGATTGATTTTACGGATGGCGTGCCGGAGATCCTGCTGCACGGGGATACAAGTCATTATGAAGAGAATGAGGCTGGGATGGAATCCTAGAGGTTATATGAAAAAGAGGCGGTTCCTCGAGTGCATTATGCACCCTAGGAACCGCCTTTTTGTCCTCAGAGCTGTGGGCCTTTATTAATTGATGAACTGAAGAGATTTCAAGGTCTTCTCCAGCATCGTAACGGCTTCAGCACGAGTTGCCAGCTTTTGTGGAGCAAAGGAACCGTCTTTCGCTCCTTGAATGATGCCCTCAGCAGCGATTTCTGCTACTGCTGCTTGGGACCAAGCAGGAATGCTTGCTGCGTCACTGAATTTAGCTAGTGCTGCAGGATCGGCATTTAAGGTTTTGCCCGTGTACTTGATGGCTTTAGCTAATACAGAGGCCATTTCTTGCCGAGTGATCGGGCTACCTGGCTTAAAGCTGCCATCGGTATAACCAGAAATCAATTCGGCTTCTGCAGCAGTGCGAATAGCATCAGCATACCATGCGTTTGGATTTACATCCTTAAAAGTTGTCTCGCCACCCGTTGTCACAAGTCCAAGAGAACGCGTAATTAATGCTGCGAACTCAGCCCGTGTGATCGACTGTGAAGGAGAGAATGTATCGCTATTGGTTCCACTAACGATCAGTTTGGAAGCTAACAGATCAATGGACGCTTTAGCCCAGTGTCCGCTAATATCTCCGAACGTTTTGGAAGATTTAACAACGGTGTAATAGCTGTTGCTGTTCCGTTTAATCGTAACATCTGTTGTTCCATTAGCCTTAGGGGCAAATATCGCAGGCACGAAGGAAATCTTGCCTGTAGCAGGCACGAAGACGACTGCCGTTGCGTTATTTGAATTTAAGGAAGTAGGTACATTGATCGTCCGATTAACATAAGTACTGCCGAAGTTGTTCAGCGGTACACGCTTAGATCCGGCTACTGCTGAAACACTAAATTCGATTACTGGAGCAGCTAAAGTAGCATTACCTAGCTGTGAAGCGATAGCTTGGTTTGTGCTGCTTAGCGTTTTCGAATCCGCTAATAGAATGGATACTGTAATTGTAAAGTCGCTGGTGCCTAATTGAGCGGCAAGCGATACACTGTTTATAACACTGAGCGGCAAGGAATACGAAGCGCCATCAGTAGTAAGGGTAAGAATGGTGTTAGGCTGTGCAGCAGCTTGTTTTACAAGCACACTGCCTGGGAGTTCTACTTGAGCGCCGCCAGTAGTCGCTTTAACCGGAATAACCAGTTCATGTTTACCAGTTGGCAGTTCAGCAAGTTGTTTGGTCAGATCAGCAGCATCAATTGTTGTTACTTGCGGTGCAGCCGTTGGTGCTGTTGTTGCAGTAGGTGTTGGTGCTACTGTTGCTGTTGATGTTGGAACTGTTGGTGATGTTGGCACTGGTGTCGGCACTGGTGTCGGAGTTGGGGTTATCTCCGGCAATGGTGCACCCTTCAGATCCACAATCCGGCCCTCAACAGCGGAAGTGTTCGCAGTGACATTTCCAATCTTCTGAAGATACTTCGTAAATACATCAAAGTCCGGCAGGTACAGTAGATTCACGCGACCTTCTTTATAGGCCTTTTCAAGTGAAGTATAGAAATCTCCACCTTTAGCTGTGAAAGCATTAGTAGCTACTTCATAAGATGCTTTTAGATCTAGAGGAACGTATTTGTCTCCGTTCTTCACTTCGATACGTAATACACGTTCGTTCACAGGCTTCGTAGAGTCATAGTAGAATTTCAACCCTGCAACGTGTGGGAAACGTCCGTCTGCTGCTGGAGTTTTGGAAACCCCATTCTCCATTGCATCCTTAATTTCTTGTCCGGTCAAAGTGATCGTAACCAGATCGTTGTTGAAAGGAAGTACTCCGAGTACTTCACCTTGTGTAATGGGTCCTTCATTAATGGATTCGCGAATACCGCCACCATTTTGCAGGGCGATTACCGCATTAGTGCCAGCTTTCTTGGCTGCAAAAAGCATACCATCGGCAATCAGGTTACCGAGGTTGGTTTCCTTTGTGCGAACATTATCACGAACGCCGTTTAGAACAACCTCTGAGTTACCTACTACCTCATTGCTCAGTTCTAAAATACCTGGCTTATAGTCGGTATCCAGGATCTTTTTAGCTTCAGGATCTTCTGCGATAACGTAGTTAGCGCCGTTCTTAGCGTCGATGGAGATTAATTGGTCTTTCCAATTTGTCAGTATGCCATCTTTGTTAAATTTAACTTCAAGCTGACCAAGGAAGAGTCCTTTTTCACCAGTTTGTACGATAAGCTTCGGTGCATTAGGATCGCTGTTATCTACAACCGCTTGATCTAATTGCGTGTGGCTGTGACCACCGACAATAATATCAATGCCATTAACCGCTTTGGCTAACTTGAGATCCTCTTCGTAGCCAAGGTGTGAGAGAACAATAATCTTGTTAATCTTTTCTTTTTGCAGCATAGCGACAGTTTCTTTTGCCTTCACCACAGCATTCTCAAAAGTCACTTTACCTGGTGAAGCAATGTTCGCTGTATCTTCTGTCGTCAGACCAATGATACCAACCTGTTCGCCGTCTACTTCTTTAATCAGAGCAGGGTAGATGGTTGCCGCATTACCCGAACGACCGATTTCATTGGTAAACATTTTGCTTAGCGTATCATCTGCAGAGAAATTCACATTGGATGAGACAAAAGGGAACTTAGCGTTGCCGATGAATTTGGAAAGCACTTCAGAACTTTCACCATTTTTATCAAATTCATGGTTCCCGAAAGTCATAGCATCATATTGAACCAGATTCATAAAGGTTAGATCTGCTTGACCCAGATACTTGTTGAAGTAAAGTGTTCCGGAGAACACATCACCCGCATCGAGAAGAATAGGGTTTTCTGTAGTCGCCTTAGCATTTTTGATTGCCGTTACACGGCGTAGAATGTTATTTGGTGAGCTTACAGTATCTAGTCCTGCATGCGTATCGTTGGTGTGTAGAACTGTTAATGGGAAGTCTTCAGTTGTCTCCGGCAGTGGTGCACCTTTCAGATCCACAATCCGGCCCTCAACAGCGGAAGTGTTCGCAGTGACAGTTCCAACTTCTTTAAGATACTTCGTAAATACATCAAAGTCCGGCAGATACAGCAGATTCACACGGCCTTCTTTATAGGCCTTCTCAAGGGAAGTATAGAAATCTCCACCTTTAGCTGTGAAAGCATTAGTAGCTACTTCATAAGATGCTTTTAGATCTAGAGGAACGTATTTGTCTCCGTTCTTCACTTCGATACGTAATACACGTTCGTTCACAGGCTTCGTGGAGTCATAATAGAATTTCAACCCTGCAACATGCGGGAAACGTCCGTCTGCTGCTGGAGTTTTGGAAACCCCATTCTCCATTGCATCCTTAATTTCTTGTCCGGTCAAAGTGATCGTAACCAGATCGTTGTTGAAAGGAAGTACTCCGAGTACTTCACCTTGTGTAATCGGTCCTTCATTGATAGATTCGCGAATACCGCCACCATTTTGCAGGGCAATTACCGCATTAGTGCCAGCTTTCTTAGCTGCAAAAAGCATTCCATCGGCAATCAGGTTACCGAGGTTGGTTTCCTTTGTGCGAACATTATCACGAACGCCGTTTAGAACAACCTCTGAGTTACCTACTACCTCATTGGTTAGCTCTTGAATACCTGGCTTATATTCGGTATCCAGGATCTTTTTAGCTTCAGGATCTTCTGCGATTACGTAGTTAGCGCCGTTCTTAGCGTCGATGGAGATTAATTGGTCTTTCCAATTTGTCAGTATGCCATCTTTGTTAAATTTAACTTCAAGCTGACCAAGGAAAAGTCCTTTTTCACCAGTTTGTACGATAAGCTTCGGTGCATTAGGATCGCTGTTATCTACAACCGCTTGATCTAATTGCGTGTGGCTGTGACCACCGACAATAATATCAATGCCATTAACCGCTTTGGCTAACTTGAGATCCTCTTCGTAGCCAAGGTGTGAGAGAACAATAATCTTGTTAATCTTTTCTTTTTGCAGCATAGCGACAGTTTCTTTTGCCTTCACTACAGCATTCTCAAAAGTCACTTTACCTGGTGAAGCAATGTTCGCTGTATCTTCTGTCGTCAGACCAATGATACCAACCTGTTCGCCGTCTACTTCTTTAATCAGAGCAGGGTAGATGGTTGCCGCATTACCCGATCGACCAATTTCGTTGGTGAACATTTTGCTTAGAATATCATCTGCAGAGAAATTCACATTAGATGAGACAAAAGGGAACTTAGCGTTGCCGATAAATTTGGAAAGCGTATCAGAATCTTTATCAAATTCATGATTACCGAAAGTCATAGCGTCATATTTGACCAGATTCATAAAGGCCAGATCTGCTTGACCCAGATACTTGTTGAAGTAGAGTGTTCCGGAGAACACATCACCCGCATCGAGAAGAATAGGGTTTTCTGTAGTCGCCTTAGCAGTTTTGATTGCTGTTACACGGCGCAAGATGTTGTTTGGTGAGCTTACAGTATCTAATCCTGCATGCGTATCGTTGGTGTGTAGAACTGTTAATGGAAAATCTTCAGCAGTACTAAAATCAATCTGTGCTACAACCGCATCATGATCGGATACCCGACCTTTCGATGGAGAGAAGTCGGCATTTAGATGGACGACATCTACTTTGGAAGAAGCCGTTAGATTTTTACTGACAAGAATATGATCCAGTACTTGAGAGTTTCCGTCATAGGTGTACGTATACTGCTCATTTAAAGGCAATGTGTCGATCAAATTGTCCAGCTCTGTACCTTTTAAAATAGTTGCAGTTTTAGTGAATTGGAAATCATTCAAATCGCCAAGAGCTACGACGTTGGCTTCAGGATTAGCAGTCAGAACCTCTTTGACAAATCCGTTTACGACCGCCGCAATTTTATGACGTTGTGTTTCACTGGACAATACCGGTGGCTGAACGTTCCCGAAAGGACCATTATCGCCGCCTTTTGAATTGAAATGGTTTGCGATCACGATCACTTTTTCGCCGCCGAAAATAAATTGTGCAGCAAGTGGTTTACGTGAACTAGCAAATGCAGCATTCGTTGGATCAATTCGTCCTGGATTGTAAGTCAGCTTGTCTGTCGCTGCATTATAAGCAACGGATTGCGTAGATGTACCTTTTTGACCGTTTACACTATCCGCAAGCTGTACTCTTGCTGGATTGTACAAGAAGCCTACGCGAATGTTTCCGCCTGGAGCTCCGCCATCCTGATTGTTGACTGGAGCGATGTCTGTGTATTTATATACAGGACCGCCTGCAGTTTCAATAGCCTTAATTAGTTCGTCAGCACTTGCTTCAGTGATTCCATTATTGGTTTCACCATTGCTATCCTGCATTTCGACCACGCCGATAATGTCAGGCTTTTTCATATTATTCGTGATGGAGTCGGCAAGTTTCTGGATTTTTGTTGCTCCGACGCCTGGGTAGAAGTTCTCAATGTTGTATGAAGCGATTAATAGCTTGTCCTCATTAACCTCAAGAGTAGTTGTTTCTTGTTTAAAAGTACTTGGGGTAATGGTTGGCAGCTTACCGTTCTCCGGAATTACTTTGAAATTGCCATTGTTGTATCCGATGACTCCTGTAACATCTCCAGCGAACTTATCTCCGGTGATTACTTCTTGACCCGGATTTCCATAAGCAATGATAAGACGCTGAGGATTGAATTGGTTATATTCTTTTAGAACTAGTCCACCAGCTGGTGTGATGACATCAGGAGTATCATTTTCTACTCTTGTAGGGATGTTATAAAGCATGGAATTTCCGCTACCACTTGTCCAGTAAGGACTAATAATCGTAGGGGTAGGGAGTTTTACAAGCATACCTTCTAACGATTCATAAAAATCTATGGCATCTTCACTAGGTTCAAAATCAGCCATGCTGTCATTATCAATGATGGAAGAAGGAATAGCTCTTCCACCTTTGCCAAGTACGATAGGTTCAGGCACAGTATAACTAGAAGAGGAATCTACTGTTAGTGATGTCATATTAATTTGAGTGGAGGTTAGATTGCTCGCACTTCCTTCGTTATACTCGGAAACGGCTCCATTAACGCGCACTAAATCTCCAACTTTAGGTTTAAGGGATGCATTTGTGCTGTAAACGAAAATACCTTCCGATGTGTTCACATTATTGTCCGGCTGAGGGTCCTGCATAAAGAAACCTCTATAAGCGCCAGTTGCGAATGTGTATCCGTATTGGGTAACGATACCTTCTACGTCAGTAACGTTCTGACCTACATACTCAGAGGCATGAGATTCTCCTTGAATATCATGTATACGAGGGAGATCAGAAGCTTTATAAGCAAAGGTATACACCTTACTTGTCTTGCCATCTGCTACGACAATTGAATTAATGGTAAGATCTTTACTAACTGTAATTGGATCTGAATAAAGCTTGCTTGCTGCTGTCGGTTCAGTTCCATCGGTCGTGTAATGAATTTGTGCTCCAAGGGTAGGGCTGGATAGGGTCACAGCACTTCCTTTAATGATGCGACCTGCACCAGGGCTCGCCATTACGGAAAAGGTTTCTTCCACCAAAGCGTTTTCGTTAAGTGGAATGAATTGATAAGTTGTATTATATTGCTCGATAACCCCAGTGATACTATCAAAGGTTGCACCCTTTACTAGTTTAGGCAGGGTTGAGAAAATTGTGAATTGTTGTCCGCCTTGACTTGCAGTCACTGTATTTCCATTTACATTATCTATAGTGACATTATTCATAGTTACCAGCTGAGCTTCATGGTTTTCTCCGTTGGCTGCAGACAAGTCGGTTGCTGTAATCAATTTAGGTGCGGGTACACCTACATCACTCGCAACGACAGAGTATTGAAGTCCGCTTTGGAGTTTGAGCTCTTGCAGGTTGCTGTAGATATCCATCTCGCCACTAACTGCAACACGATCTCCAACGTTTGCGAACTCTGGGAATCCATAAAGTACGATCCCACCGGTTCCATCCTGAATATACATTTTTGCTGCGTTAATGTGAGTTACGATACCTTCTGTTGAAATATTCTGACCTTTATTACCAAGGCGTGCTGTTGCGACGTCTGTTTTGGTCAGAATCGTGTAGTCAAAAGTTGTTATTGCGCTGTTTGGCATATTCGGTTCTGAAGCATACGCCTTAATCGTAGTGTCCTCAGTTAAGGTGATAGGCCCTGTGTAAGGTTGGAAATCAGTTGAACCACCTGATCCATAAACAGCTGAATAGACGGATGCTCCAACTGTCGGAGAGTTCAGAGAAATTTCAGTGCCTACCGGCCAGGCATTAGCGGCTGGTGAAGCTACTACGGAGCTAGCTGTCTCTGGTGCTTTACCATAACTACTATTGCGTGGACTTGCTGCTTGAACAACAAAATCCGCAACGTTGTTATCCGTATCTAGACCACGGCTATCAGCTGGTGCACCAGCTGCGGCTTTACGAATAGCGGCTGTCGCGTTGGTGAGAGCAGGGGTTGGAGTTCCCTCAACACCTGTAGCTGTACCATAGCCAACTAAATCTATCGTATTATTCGATGGGTCAACCAAGTCGACTTTACCGTTTGTCCCACTCATAGCTAGGATACCTGCGGCATCAGGAGTAGGTAGTGCAGCAGTTCCTCCTGTTCCTGCAGCCTCTTGGACGAGGTAGTATCCATTTGCAGGAATAGTTCCTGTTAATTCTGTTCCGCTGCTAAAGGTTCCAGTTGCGGAAGTATACCGAACTTTCCATCCAGTCAAAACTACTGGTTTGTTGGTAGGATTGTATAATTCAATAAAATCATTCTTAAACTCTGCTCCGCTGTTTCCACCACCGCCATAGACTTGTGAGATAACAACATTGCTATTATCCGGTGCTGCCTCGGCAGTCTGAATAGCTGGTAGCACACTGCCGACAAGCATTAACATTGCCAGTCCACTAGCCCACCATTTCCTTACTCTTGAAGAAATAATCATTTGGATAAGTATTCTCCCCTCAAATCTTTTATTAGAAACCTACTAAATCTTATCATTCAAATGTAAAATGAAAGGTTGGTTTGCATTAATATAAATTAAAGGTTCTATAAATTAAAATAAAAAAATAAAAAGTTATTGTTTTCGCATAAGAATAGGGGCTGAAAATAGTGCATAAATACAACAATCCTTAAAATCTAGTGTTTATTGGATGATGAATAGTCCCATATATGAATCAATTTTTATAGTTGAATTATCAAAGGATTACAACAAATGTATTCTATACTTCTGTTAAATTTTACATTTGAATAACAATAGAGAAGGAGCTATTAGACTCGACTATTTGGGAGGTCTTAGAACAGAAAAATGCCCATTCAGCTTCTTGTTGAGAAGTGAATAGGCATTATTTATTTTAAATTTACTTGGATAAAACAGACTACTGTTGTGGGAGCTCTAGCCGCTCTAATCCGTCCATATATTTGCGCAGCGCCTGAGGGATGTAGATAGAACCATCCTCTTGCTGGTGATTCTCCAGCAGCGGGATCAGAATTCTTGGCGTAGCCACTGCGGTGTTATTTAAGGTATGGCAGTATTGTAAGCGACCGTCCGCATCCCGATAACGGATGCCCGAACGGCGAGCTTGGAAATCGAGTAGATTAGAAGCCGAATGGGTCTCACCGTATGCGCTTCTGCTAGGCATCCATGTCTCGATGTCATACTGCTTATGCGTCTTCAGGGACATATCCCCTGTGCAGACAGCCATAACTCGATAGGGGAGCTCTAAGAGCTGGAGAATGTGCTCGGCATTCGCGAGGATCTCGTGAAGCATATGGTCCGAGACCCCCTCGTCATTTCGGCATAAGACGACTTGCTCGATCTTCGAGAACTGATGTACGCGGTACAGCCCGCGCACATCTCGCCCCGCTGATCCAACTTCACGGCGGAAGCAAGTCGACATTCCGGCTAATCGCATGGGTGTGTCGAGCTCTACAATCTCGTCGCTGTAGAGTGAAACTAGCGACACTTCAGATGTGCCTACCAGCCAGCGATTATCTCCGCTGAGCTCGTACGTCTGATCCATCCCACCCGGGAAGAATCCGGTTCGCTCCAACGCTTCAGGGCGGACAATCACAGGAACATCCATCACGGTGAATCCGCGTGCAGTGAGCACATCTAGGGCAAGTCTTTGTACAGCGAGATGTAACATCAGGCCGGCTCCTTTGAGCACATAGCTGCGAGGACCGCCTGCTTTGACGCCACGGGGAATATCAATAATATCGTGGAGTTCACCTAGCTCCACATGATCACGAGGCGCAAAGCCGAATTCCGGCACCGCTCCGTTCAACCGCAGTTCTACATTATCGTTATCATCGTTGCCGATGGGTGTATCCTGCGACACCGGATTCGGTGCGAGCAGCATGAGCTCTCTACAGCGGCGTTCAGCCTCGTTCAGATCAGCTTCCAGCAGGTTCAGCCGATGATTGAGTTCTCGTACCTGTACCTTGACGATCTCTCCAGCAGGGCGGTCACCCTGCCGTAATAATCGTTCAACCTCTTTGGTTAGCCCATTACGTTCGGCTCTCATTTGTTCGGTTTCTTGTCGCAGGCTTCGGCGCTTTTCATCCCATTCCAGCAATTCATCCAGTGGGAAGTCGACTCTTTTCCATGTGGCAGTGTTTCTTACAAGTTCTTGATTATCCTTGATCCAGTTCATTTCCAGCATATCGCTCGCTCCTTTTTGTTTAAAAGATAAGAAAGTGTAAGTTTCACACTTCACTTTATCCCTCTAGTTCTCGCACAAACACTTACCGTCCTTAAAAGGACGCCGAAGGTATTTATGCTTGAAAAAACGCAAAAAACGCCCTCATCCATGGGACGAGGAGCGTCAGCTCGCGGTGCCACCCAGGTTGATCGAATCTCCTTAACAGCAGGAAAGAATTCGACCCTCTTTGGTCTTCGCGGTAACGGGCGAAACCCGGTGAACTTAGGGAGTCATTATAGGCTCCGGTCGCAGACGCCTCACGGTTGGATGCCGGTCATTGGCCTGTTTCTTGGATTTAATATTGTTGCTTAGTATATCGCAAGAGTGGGATGAGCGCAAGCGTTTATGGTTTGACAATAATATCTGATCTGCGATAGGATTAATATTAATTTGAAGTATTCCTGTCGGGATAAATACTTGCAGTGTGAGCTGCTTAATGGGATGAAAGAGGTGGAGAAGTGGCTAAAATTGTTGTGATTAACGGAACACCTTCCTTGGTATCGCGCATCAATGCAGTTATAGAGTATGCGGAGGCAAGCTTAACGGATCAGGGCTTTGAGGTTGAGCGTATTAACGTTGCAGAGCTGCCAGCGGAAGATTTGATTCATACCAAGTTTGAGAGTGATTCTATCGTCAAAGCGAACGGCCTTGTAGCCGAAGCGGATGCGGTAATCGTGGTTAGCCCGGTTTATAAAGCCTCTTATACAGGCGTGCTGAAGACCTTCTTGGATCTAGTTCCACAAAAGGGATTGGCCGGCAAAATCGTACTCCCGCTCTTCATGGGTGGCAGTCTTGCACATCTACTTACGATTGATTATGCTTTGAAACCTGTGTTGTCTGTACTCGGTGCACGTTACATTCTTGGTGGAGTGTATGCCGTGGATTCTCAGGTGGTTCGTAATGATCACGGAGTGGTAGAGCTTGCTGAGGAGCTGAAGCTGCGTCTGAATGATGCGTTAGCTGAGCTTGCAGAAGAAACTACACATCGTGTGGAACGCAAGGCTTAAGACTAAGTAGCAAGCATTCTGTTTCGAATGGATTCATACCAACTATATAAGCGTCTCATTCATACCTGATCCAAGGGGTGAAGAGACGCTTTTTGCTATAGTAAAAAGGCCATCTCACTGTGAAAGTAGAGAATGGCCTTTTTTTTATATAGGGTTCGTTATAATCCGGTCTTACAAATCGTCGAATCCGTTATCGTCGCCAACCTTACCGTAGTTACGGGATTTAGCTTCGAAGAAGTCGGTTTTGGTGGCATTAAGCGCATCATCGGAGAAAGGTTTGATCCAAGGCATACAGTTAACATCAACGCCTTGGTAGGCTTTTTCCATACCCATCAAGGTTAAGCGCTTGTTCGCTGTATATTTGATGTAGTCACTAAGCTCGTTAAGATCAATACCGCGGACATTAGTAAGGGTGTAGTAAGCCCAGTTGGTTTCAAGCTCTACCGCGCGGTCGATCGTACGATACACGTAATCCATGTTCTCTTTAGTGTTCAACTCAGGGAAATCTACAAGCAGCTGCTTAAATACTTCTGCGAAGAAATAGCAGTGCTGATTCTCGTCACGTTGGATATAAGAGATCATTTGGCTGGTCGCCATCATCTTCTGGTCACGGGCCAGATTGTAGAAGAAGGCGAAGGTGCTGTAGAAGAAAATTCCTTCCAAGATGAGATCGGCTACCAGCGCATGGAAAAAGGTTTGTCTCGTAGGGTTATCACGGAACTCTTGATAAATATCAGAGATAAACTGATTGCGTTCCAGCAGGACAGGGTCTTTTTTCCAATATTCAAAAATTTCTTTCTGCTCACTTTCCGACACGATAGAGGAAAGAACATAGGAATAGGATTGGTTATGCACCACTTCTTGTTGTCCGATAATGGCAGAGATAGCTTCTAGAGAAGAGTCAGTAAAATAACGCTTCACGTCGCTTACGAACATCGTCTGCATCGAGTCTAACACGGCGAGCAGGGAGATGTTGATCTTAAATACGCGTTGCTCCTCAGCATCGAGCATAGGGAATTGTTGCGCATCTTTGGACATTGGGATTTCATCCGCGATCCAGTGATTCAGCAGCAGCACCTTGTACAGCTTGTACATATGCGGCATGCGAATATCGTTCCAGTTCAGAATACCTGAGCACTCACCGTCGATGATGCGTGTGGATTGGTTGGGTGCTTCAGTGTTAAAAATCTTTTGTAGTTGCATTTAATTTCCCTCCATTTTTTTGCGCTGGTAATTCGTCTTGTCTGATCTTTAATTAAATTAGGTTGATGAAGTAACGGAGAGAAAGTTTGGAGCTGTAGGAGCGATAGCGTTCGCCCGAAAGCTTTCCGTAGGAAAGCTCGCATCGAAAGCATATGCTATCCTCGGATTTCTACCGCGAAGACGGTATAGATCAAGAAATCTGAGGATAACAGCGACCGGAAGCCCAAACATTTCTCGCAGTTACGATTAAATCACCAAATTTTTTAAAGCAGTAAGACTCTTAGCTAGCGCAAGAATCACACTCTTCTATTGTCAAAGCACGGCTACGCACATAATAAGTTGATTTCAATCCGCCCTTCCAGGCGTTCAGATGCAGCTCAAGGAACTCGGTAGCCTTGATGTCAGGACGAACATACAGGTTAAAGCTTTGGCCTTGATCGACGTGACGCTGACGAGCAGAAGCCATGCGGATCGACCAGTTTTGGTCAATTGTAAACGCAGTTTTATAGTACCAAATCGTCTTGTCGGACAGATCCGGTGCTGGGTTAGCGATCTTGTAAGTTGTTTTCTCTTCATAGGAAAGCAATTCATACAAAGGATCAATGCTGGCTGTGGAGCCGGCAATAATCGATGTGGAGCCGTTCGGTGCAATCGCGAACATCCATGCGTTACGAACACCGTCTTTAGCCACTTCTTCTTGCAGCTCGCGCCATTGTTCAGTGGTTACATATTTACCTTCTTGTTCACCGCTAACGTAGCCACGTGAAGTAAAGTATGCACCTGTCTCCCAATCGGAACCGGCGAACTTCGGATAACGGCCTTTTTCACGGGCAAGCTCCATGCTCGAACGTACCAACAGGTAGTTGATGTGTTCATACAAATGGTTGTTATATTCTACGGCTTCATCAGATTCCCAACGAATGCCCTTGAGTGCCAATAGGTGATGCAAGCCGAATGTGCCGAGACCGACTGCGCGGTATTGGCTGTTCGTGTATTGTGCTTGCAGAACTTCAATATTATTAATGTCGATTACGTTGTCCAGCATACGTACTTGGATAGGTACAAGTCTTTCCAGCACACCAGCTGGAATCGCACGTGCCAAGTGAATCGAATTCAGGTTGCAGACTACGAAATCGCCAGGGATTTTGGAGATAACAATCCGGGTCTTGCCATCTTTGGTTACTAATTCTTCCTGTTCAATAACGGTAGCGGATTGATTCTGCATAATTTCTGTGCACAGGTTGGAAGAGAAGACCATACCTTGGTGACGGTTCGGGTTCGTCCGGTTAACCGTATCACGGTAGAACATATATGGAGTACCTGTTTCAAGCTGTGATTTCATAATCCGTTTCATGATGTCGATCGCAGGAACGGTAATACGGGACAATTCCAAATTGGCTGTAGCTTCAGCATATTTTTCACGGAAAGTGCCTTTACCAAGCTCTTCATCGTAGAAGTCTTCCAGACCAAGCGGACGACCGTTCTCATCCGTCCAGCCCATAACCTTCTTCACTTCATGTGGGCAGAAGAGGTTCCAGTGGCTGCGTGATTCAACGGCTTCCATGAACAAGTCCGGCAGGGTTACACCGTGGAATACGTCATGTGCACGCATACGCTCGTCACCATTATTTAGTTTAAGATCGAGGAAAGCGAGAATATCTTTATGGAATACATCAAGGTAGACAGCGACAGCACCTTTACGTGTTCCAAGTTGATCTACACTGACTGCTGTATTGTTCAATTGGCGAATCCAAGGAATTACGCCGGAGCTAGTGTTCTTATGGCCACGGATATCCGAACCCCGTGCCCGTACTTTACCAAGGTAGACGCCGATACCGCCACCCATTTTGCTAAGGCGCGCTACGTCTGTATTGGAATCAAAGATACCCTCTAGGGAATCGTCTACCGTATCAATGAAGCAGCTGGATAGCTGTCCAGCGACCTTTTTGCCGGCATTGGACATTGTAGGGGTAGCAGCTGTCATGTAGATGTTGCTCATAGCCCAGTAAGCTTCTTTTACAAGCTCAAGACGTTTCTCAGCTGGTTCACGGTGCATCAGGTACATAGCAATAATCATATAACGTTCTTGTGGAAGCTCCATTACACGGCCGTCAAAATCATGCGCCAAATAACGGTCGGATAGCGTAAGCAGACCGATATAGTCAAACAAAAGATCGCGTGTATAATCGATACACCCACCTAGTTCGATAATTTGTTCTTTGGTGTAATGACTTAGAAGCTCTTCACGATAGATTCCTTTTTTTACGAGATCCGTAATTAGCGGGTACAGCTCACCGTAAGGCTCTTCTGGATAAGCTTTATAGCGGCGATGAACGGCTGCTTTTTTATAAAGGGTAGTCAGAAGGGCACGGGCAGCTGCAAACTTCCAAGTAGGCTCTTCTTTCGTTACAAGCTCTAGAGCACTCATGGTGAAGGCATTGCTAATTTCTTCTCCGCTTACGGAGTCACGACGCAGTTTGGAAATTACTCCCCGCAGCAATGTTTCTTTATTTAGTTGATCAAGACCTTCTAAGATACGGTCGGCGTATACGGAAAGGCGCTTCTCATCAAAAGCCAGTTGGCGATTATCTGGTTTTACTACGAATTGTGGCATGGTTATTTCATCCCTTCTTATTTTGGATTAATTTTGAATATCAAAAATTGATATATTATAGCGCAGTAGGCTGCCACAGAAAGACCTCCGAGCCGTTCGTACTGGCCGGAATGTCGATTATGCGTTGGTTAGAGCTTCCTCGGTAAGGAAGTGTAGTATCTTTCAATTCTTCTATAAAACGTCCATCTATTAATACCTGACACTGTGTAAGTAGATTCCACTCCGGCGAACCGGGAAGGGCGGTTAGTTCCTCATACGTATAACCACTGTAAATCCAGATGGGGAAGCCAGGGAGCACGGCGCGAAGCTCATGAATGAACCCAAGTACCTCTTCTGCCGAGAAAAAAGGATCGCCGCCTGCCAGTGTTAGACCATCCAGCAAAGGGTTAGCGGCGATTTCTGCAATGATTTCATGTTGACGTTCTAAGGTGAAGGCTTCTCCATATTTAAAGTTCCATGTCTCGGGATTAAAGCATCCCGGGCAACGATGACGGCAGCCGCTGATGAAGAGGACGGCCCGCATGCCCTCTCCCTCGTTAATCGACTCCGGATAGTATCCGCAAATATTCATAGATGCTTAACGCGATCCCGTACTTCGGCTTGTTTGGCGGCATTGAAGCGGGTCTGATAGTCGCCAGTTAAATAACCTGTAACTCTGCGCAAACGACGGATGTGCACGTCATTCTCATGTGCGTTGCAGGAAGGACAGTTTGTCCCAATTACGCCTTCGTATCCGCAGCTGGAGCAGCGGTCAATCGGATGGTTAATGCTGAAGTAGCTGACCTGTTGTTCTAGTGCATATTTAATGATTTTGATAAAAGCAGATGGATTGCTGCGGGCATTGCCATTTAATTCGACATAAGAAATAGCCCCGGCATTGCAGTATTCATGGAAAGGAGCTTCCAAGCTGATCTTCTGAGCAGCACCTAGATCGTAGTATACAGGGATGTGGAAAGAGTTCGTATAATACTCACGGTCAGTTACGCCCGGAATAGAACCCAGTACCTTGCGATCAATCTTGGTGAATTTGCCGGACAGGCCCTCTGCTGGTGTTGCGAACAAGGTAATGTTGAGATTAAGTTCCTCACTTTTAAGGTCGCAATACTCCCGCATGTGACGCACGATAGCCACAGCCTTGGCATGGACTTCCATATGCTCGCCATGGTGTTTGCCGTACATGGCTTTCATGCATTCCGCCATACCGATGAAGCCAAGCGACAGACTACCATGCTTCAGCAGTTCGCCTACAGAGTCTTCAGGAGCGAGATTTTCGCCGCCTTCCCAGACGCCTTCTCGCATCATGAAATCGGATGCTTTAGCTTTTTGCGCGCTTTGGATGTGGAACCGATGAAGAAGTCCTTCCAGCGCAATATCCATATAGTGGTTTAGATCCTCATAGAAGCCAGCTTCATCTGCGACGGTACGTCGGCCTGTTACTGTGCCGTGTGCCAGACCGAGCCGAACCAGATTCAGTGTATTAAAGGAAAGGTTGCCCTTCCCGGAGCAATGATTACGCCCAAAACGGTCACCGAGCACTCGGGTGCGGCAGCCCATTGTAGCAAATTCCGTATCAGGATCACTTGGATCATAATACTGCAAGTTGAGCGGAGCGTCCAGATTAGCGAAGTTCGGATATAGTCTGCGTGCAGAACATTCCGCCGCTTTTAGGAACAATTCATAGTTAGGATCACCTTGCTGTTGATTGACTCCTTGCTTGCATTTGAAGATTTGAATCGGGAACACAGGTGTTTCTCCGCTGCCAAGTCCGTTCATCGTTGCTGTTAGCAGGGAGCTGATCACAAGCTGACCTTCTGGTGAAGTACAAGTACCATAATTGATGCTGGTAAACGGAATTTGCCCACCGGATCGGCTGGACATGGTGTTGAGATTATGTACCATACTTTCAGCCGCTTGCAGGGTTTCGATTTCGGTTTCCTTTAGTGCAAAACGAAACGCTTTTGGATATAACTCCGCCAGATCGATCCGGCTCATTGTAATCTCGCCCAAAGAATCATTAGCTTGTCCCTCATCAAAATAATCCAGACCCTTGCGGAACAGCTTAGCGAAGGATTTGGTTACATAAGGTGCTAGATCATAGTCGAGTTTATTGGCGGATACGCCGCCATATTGAGCATTTTGCTGGGATTGAAAAATAATTGCTACCAGTGACATAGCTGTCATTATGGAGTTCGGAGGACGAACACTGCCGTTGCCGGTGTTGAAGCCTTCGCGGAGAAGCTTATCGAACGGGATAAAAATGCAGTTAGTCGTTCCGATTGCGTATTGATCCAGATCATGCACATAGACGACATTGTCATCAATGGCTTGCACTAGCTGCGGCGGCATCGTAAAGTTGCGGGCGTACCATTTTGAATATTCACTGCCGAACTTGCTCATTTTACCGGAGAAACTCTCTCCGTTCAAATTGGCATTCTCGCGCAGCAGGTCCAAATCCCGGCTGTCGATAATATCGCGTCCTAAATCAATGAGCTCTTCTAAAAGAACTTCTCGTGCATTTGTTGTACCGTTAAATTGTCTCTCCAACAACGTCATTGTATAGCTCTCCTCTCAGTCTATCGTCCTATCATTAAGAAGTGGGGCCGCATAAGCGGCCGTATATTCATTGTGATCTCATAAAAAAAGCATCCTCTAGCGAGGATGGCAGAAAATGCCCGATGCGTTATGTAAATATCCACACAGATATTTGCAGTGGTCTCTAAGAAGATGACCGCATGCGGACACCGTTCCTGTTCCTCGCAGGCACTCATAGTTGGTGTCGTCGAAACAGGCAGGTCTCCTGGCTTCCGTAGGACCTCTCAGCGCCTTCCCAAGGGGGCTCTTACCCCTCAGTGGCTTCTGCCAGGAGATCTGCCCATCTTAAGCTTAAAAAAGCTTGTAAGGGGCATCCGGTTACAGTGGCGGGACCGCAGCGGATTTTCACCGTACTTCCCTATTAAGCTCTAATTCCGATAAAGGATCAAAGCGCCTGTCTCCACTATATTTTGTTGTCGTTAGATAAAAATAACCCAAGATGTTGTGTTTGTAAATAGTTTTTTAGAAAACCCGCGTGGGGAGCGGGTTCTTCAAAAGTACTCCACAAATGATCCACAGGCTGTCCATAAGTAATCCACAATTGATCCACAGGCATATGAAAAATGATTCATAAATTGTCCGAAAAGATGCCACAAAGAGTCCATAAATGTAGTGCAGATGACCCTAGAATTCATGTTAGAAAAAATACTTGTGGCGAAAGTCATATTTCGGAGAATTTTGGGGAAAGAAGAAGGGGCATAATAAAGCTGAGATCATTTGTGGGAGAGCGGTGGAGTTGTTACAATAGAAGGAGACACATACTTTAAAATTCCGAGGAGGTATTCCCATGCCTATTGCTGAAGTAACCGTTATTCCGATTGGAACAGGTAGTACGAGCCTTAGCAGCTATGTTGCGGATATGCAGCGAGTGCTGAAGACGGTAGAAGGGATTACTTATGAGCTTACATCCATGGGTACAATCATCGAAGGGCCTCTTCAGCGTATTTTTGCTGCAGTCGAAGCGCTGCACGAGTCTCCTTTTTCCGCAGGTGCAGAGCGTGTCTCTACCTCACTTAAAATAGACGACCGCCGCGATAAACCCTCCACTAGCCGTGGAAAGCTGGAGTCTGTGGAGCGTAAACTACAGGTGGAATAGCAGTTCGGGAGAGTAGGGAAATAGGGAGAAATAGGCTTGCGTTTCTGGCTGAAAGTTGTATAATATTTTTTGTTTGACAGAAAAATCGGCTTAAGCTGGTGTAGCTCAGGGGTAGAGCAACGCACTCGTAATGCGTAGGCCGGGGGTTCAATTCCCTTCACCAGCATCCCAAAAAACCATATTTGGCGCGGATTCTTGAAGTTTGGGGAGTCGCGCTTTTTTGTTTCTTCTACCATTCTTCTACCGAAAGAGTGTCTTTTCCGCTTGTAATGGAGTCCCCAACGACCGGGGCCAAAAGGCAAAAAAACTGCATGTGGTGCGTGAGAGCAACATACCTGCAGTACTCACGGAGAATTTATTTTTGGATGTGGCAACCGACGCTGCCAAACTCAAAAAAGATGTGGTTATCCAAGCAATCATTGATAGCCATGTGATCGGGATTGCAAAGTACCTAGGGCTGAAAAAGAAGGAAACAGCGAATCAGGGCAACAATGACAATAAAGTGGTAGTACTCGTAAACGGCAAGAAAGAGCAAGTAAGACAGTTAACCTTACAAAGTGAACTGGAAAGTTAATTTGTCGAGCCGGAAGTTTTGGGCGCTGCTGGCCGTTACCGGCGTAACCTCTCATCATAAAATAAAGTAATACGAGCGAGGGGGAGTTTCCTGATGGATGCTTATTGCAGCTGCTTGCGCTACATGAATAGAAGAGTGCGGATTCTGACTAAAGATGGTAGACAGCACGTAGGCGTAATTACAAATGTGGACAGAAATAATGTTTACTTAAGAACGGAACATAACGGATCTGTGCACACTTCAGCTTTTTTTGGTAATCCTTTTGCTACAAATGACATCTTAACCTTGAGTTTGTTCACTCTGCTGGCTATAGCCCTTATTTAAAAAATCATAAAACCGGGAAAAACCGCCCACTGGCTTCGGCTGGTGGGTATTTTTTTGTTTTTTACGAAATGTCGGATCCCGCAACAGGCCTACTATTTTCGTTTCTTTTTTACCCAAGCACCGATACAAATCCCGCATATCTTAGTTTTGTATCCAATTAAAAAGGAGGAATTGACAAATGGGCGAAGTACGTGGAGAACGTTGTTGCGGCGTTGGTGAACGTGAACGTGAACGTGAACCTGAACGTTTTGTTGGTGGAGCCTTTACATCCACAGGGGCAATCTTAGTGCTCTTTATCCTGCTGGTCATCATTACAAAAGCTTGTATATTTTAAATTGTATTCAATTACAAAGGAGGAGTTAAAATGGGCGAATTCGCAGGAGGATATGGTGGCTTTACTTCTACCGCCGCAATTCTGGTTCTGTTTATCTTGTTGGTAATCATCTCTAAGACTTTGTTTATTTAAGTTTCAAACCTCCCAATATAGCTGCACCTTATTAAATCCGCCAGTACTCATGCTGGTGGATTTTTTTCATACATAATCAAAAACGCACCCTGTCAACCTTAAGTGGTAGGCGAGTATCCCAAATGGATTATGTTGAAATTATGCGGAAGTACCGTACCCTTCCAGTAATGGTGGGGTATTTCTTTGCGTTCAGGCAAATTTTTTTATCAGTGATATAGAGTTCATACACATAACGTTACATCCGTCTAACCTTTACTCAAGTAAAATGGCGGAATGACCCAGTCTCTCTTGTGTGATATTTGGGTGTACACCGAAGACGAGATTCGCCCCGAAGACTATACATCAATCACGTGCAGGCAGGTTGCAGTGCTTACCTTTAGGTAAGTACGTGAACTAAAAGTGCATACTTACGCGATGTCATGGTGGGAGGTATACTCAAGTCCTAAATCTGATTCAAACATGGAGGATACACCAATGAAAACACTTATTGTCGTCACGCACCCAAACATCGAAACATCCGTCGTTAATAAACGCTGGATCGAAGAACTCCGTAAATATCCAGACAAATATACGGTGCACGAGCTGTACAAAGCCTATCCCGATGAAAAAATCAACGTGGAAAAGGAACAACAGCTGATTGAAGCGCATGATAAGCTCGTCTTACAATTCCCTGTCTACTGGTTTAGTAGTCCACCTCTGCTTAAAAAGTGGCTGGACGAAGTATTTACTTACGGATGGGCATATGGCTCGAAGAGTGATAAATTAAGAAATCGAAAAATCGCATTAGCTGTAACTGCCGGAGGAAGTGCAAAAGACTTTAGTGAAGAAGGTAAACTCGGCTACGGGCTTGACCGTATTTTATCTCCCTTTGACACGACTTTTTTGTATTGCAACGCTGATTATCGTTCCTTCTATGCCATTTATGGCACGGAATCTGAGACGGTAGGAAGTACGGATTACTTAAATAAATTGGATATCAGTTCGCAAGGCTATGTTGAATTTATCGAAAATATGTAATTAGATTTGAAGCAAAAAGCAGCATTTTCATTAATGGAAATGCTGCTTTTGTCATAAGTTGTCGTTAAATCGTAAAAGGTATGGTTATCTCTTGCGCGGCTGGAACGAAGTTTTTCTCTCCCCAAGTGCACATCATATCCAGCACCGGAATAAGCGATTGGCCCTTCTCGGTCAAGGAATACTCAACTTTAGGGGGAATCTGGGGGAATTCCTCGCGCCTGACGAGACAGTCGGCTTCCAGTTCTTTCAACATAACGCTTAATGTCTTAAAAGGTATTGTACCGATACCCCGTTGCAGTTCATTGAACCGCACGATCTTGTTTTCAGAGAGATAGTAGAGAATAGTCATTTTATATTTACCACTAATAATAGACAAGGTGTAGCCAAAGCTAGTGTCCTTCTGTTGAATGCCAGGCGGTATACAGATTTCATCACTCATGGGCTATTACCCTCCTTCAGAAAATATTCAACGAAAAGGCAAACGCCTGTTGTCGCTCCGTACTGAGGTCCCGACTTTATTATGTTTTACAACCTGCTATCAAGTCATCCTGTGAGAACGAATTCACTATATCATTTTGAAACAATTTGTTCAAAGCACTCGTGGCTAACTATCAATCGGTCGATTTTCTCTGTCGGCGAAGCGGGCCTCTTTGGTTGGAAATCAAAAGTGCCAAGCGGATAGCCTAAGCGACGAATTGAAGTTTTTAATGTAATTTTCATGTGAGCATCATCTTATTTTCAGGTTCAAGGTATATATTGAAGACACCAAACACCCCCCAGTGTTTTGTGGTATAAATCTCTCAGGTCTTGCCAACTCCCATGGTAAGGCCTATTTTTTTGTTCGCTAATTAAATGAGGGAGGGGGGGCAGCTTCTTCGCTACTTCACTTAATCTGATACTGCTCTTCATAGCTCTTAAAAGATGAAATATCCAGACCGAGATATCTGCGCATATGAATGGCAGCTTGGGCAGCGACGATGTCGTTTAACAGCAGCATTCGTTCATGGTATCCACGACATATAAATTTGGCTTCTATCCCCGTGTTAAGTCTGTTCTGCTCATAAACCTTGATTCCCCGTTTTCTCATCTCTGAACGAACATCTCTTAGATCTGTTGTAGCAACTGCTGCGGCTGTTTCAAGAACCTCCAGATAGGGGGTAGGTGTTCGTAAATGTGCAGATAGAATGGCGGAGTCCCGTTCGAAAGCTGATAAAATCATCGGAAGCAATAAATAAGATTTGACCAGCATGTTGTCCCTGCTTTCAGCTCTATTCATGAATCTCATCACCTCTAATGGGAACGTATATTCGTATTCTACCCCGATATTCCAAAAATAATCAATGGTATTTCTAAACAGCTAGTCCAATGTGATTGAATTCACAACTAAATTAGAAAGAATAAAATATATTAAAATTGTAATAATAAAAAATAATGCTTCAGACTTATATAAAGGGAGAATTAGGATGAAAGAGGAAGGAAGTCTCCACCGTGGAATGGTATTTGGTTTGATTCTAAGTATTTCATTATGGATATCGATATTAGGTTGGATAAAGTTACTTTAAAATTGAAGGAAAACCTTTGTGTGAAGCGCCTTTAGGCGCTTTTTTTGTGCTTGCTTACGCGTATGAATATCAAAAGGAATTGATTGACAATTGTGGGGATGGAGCGCTAAACTATTATTAGTTCAAAAGTATTAAAAGTCATAGACGATTATTTAATAGGATGCTTAAAATGCTAGTTCTAATCCGCAAGTCAATACATATATTATCATGATAATAGCAAACCGCCTGAAAGGGTGGGACGCAAAGTCCAGGAGTCTAAAGTGTCTTAAATGCGCTATGACCGTCCGACTGCCATGAGAAGGGAATTCCACTTCTTTTTTGGCGGTCTTTTTTGTTGTTAGGTCCTTTAGAGTTTCTGGTAATTATTCTGATTAAATATAAATCATAGTTTTAGGAGGTGTGCTTTTTGAAAAGAAGAATGAAACCGCTGCTTGCACTAGTATTAGCGGGGATTTTGACAGTAGGTAGTGGTCTTTCTGGAGGTCATTTGGTAAATGCGGCTGGGGAGGTGCTTCCCTATACTCCTACACCTGTGTTAGGTATTGCAGGGAATTTTAATACTTTTATTTTTGGGGATTTCAAACAATCTAATGATCAGGTTCATGGGCGCCTTGCGGCCAAAGGTAATATTACTTTGCAGAATTACGGCGTATCCAAGGATAATCCAGGTGGAGATGTTCTTATCGCTGGTAATGACATCAGTTTTACTAATGGGACTGTTCATGGAGCATCCGTTTATGGTGGTGTTTTTTCCAGCAACGGTGTAGATCTTAAAGAACCAGCGAGAAAAGGGACTCCTATTGATTTTGATGCTGAAGAGCAATTTCTTATTGGACGTTCTAATGAATTCTCTTCGCTTGCTACAATAGGAACTTTCAAAAAGGAATATGGGAAAATAACGATTGATGCTTCGGAACCATTTAACGTTCTTAATCTTAGTGCTGCCGATTTCGCTGGTGCTAATGGCTTACAGTTTAATATTGCAAATAGCGCCACAGTTATCATTAACGTTAGCGGAAGTTCAGTTAACATTCCAAGCTTTCAAATCTGGGGAGGTAGCCCTAACAAGGTATTATTTAATTTTTATGAAGCTAGCACTGTTGACATTGGAAGTTTAACAATAGAAGGAACTATCCTAGCTCCGCTTGCAAAAGTAACTTATAATTCCGGTGAACTGCATGGGACGCTGATTGCAAAGGGATTTGCTGGTGGAGTGCAGATGCATTGGTATCCATATGGAGGGGAAGAACCACCTCCGACACCAACGCCGACCGTGACGCCAACACCAACGCCGACCGTGACGCCAACACCGACGCCGACCGTGACGCCAACACCAACGCCAACCGTGACACCAACACCGACGCCGACCGTGACACCAACACCAACGCCAACGCCGACCGTGACGCCTACGCCGTGCGTGACACCGACACCGAAGCCAACACCAACGCCGAAGCCAACACACACACCAAAGCCAACACCGACACCGAAGCCGACACACACACCAAAGCCAACACACACACCAAAACCAACACCAACGCCGACCGTGACGCCAACACCAACGCCGACCGTGACGCCAACACCAACGCCGACCGTGACGCCAACACCAACGCCGACCGTGACGCCAACACCAACGCCGACCGTGACACCAACACCAACGCCGACCGTGACGCCAACACCAACGCCGACCGTGACGCCAACACCAACGCCGACCGTGACACCAACACCAACGCCGACCGTGACGCCAACACCAACGCCGACCGTGACGCCAACACCAACGCCGACCGTGACGCCAACACCAACGCCGACCGTGACGCCAACACCAACGCCGACCGTGACGCCAACACCAACGCCGACCGTGACGCCAACACCAACGCCGACCGTGACACCAACACCAACGCCGACCGTGACACCAACACCAACGCCGATCGTGACGCCAACACCAACGCCGACCGTGACGCCAACACCAACGCCGACCGTGACGCCAACACCAACGCCGACCGTGACGCCAACACCAACGCCGACCGTGACACCAACGCCAACACCGTCGCCGGAAGTAACGCCAACACCGACACCGTCGTCGGAAGTGACGCCAACACCGACACCGTCGTCGGAAGTGACGCCAACACCGACATCGTCGTCGGAAGTAACACCAACACCGACACCGTCGTCAGAAGTAACGCCAACACCGACGCCGTCGTCAGAAGTAACGCCAACACCGACGCCAACGCCGGAGCCTCCGGTGTTCCCGACACCAACACCATCATTTGTAATTGGCACTATCATTGTTAATGATGATCCTGTGCCGCTGGGCCCTGTAGCTTCGTCGACTCCAGCACTTGTACCAACACCAACACCGTCGAGCAACACAGAGGTACTTGTTGATGATGAGGAGATTCCATTAGGACCAGTATTGACAGTAACACCAACGCCGTCACCAGAGGATATTGCTGTAGTGGATGATACAATCCCGCTAGGTAATCCACCTGTGGATGAACTTCCAAAAACGGGAGAATCAAGTTCAGTCCCTTATTATGTAACTGGTCTAGGTTTTGCACTTATTGGATTGCTAATGAGAAATAGATTCTCGAGCAAGAAATAATAAACGGTGATTGTAGCTTGAATACAAGTTATGCCGTGAAGAATAGTAAAGCCGCTTTCGGGACATATTCCGAGGGCGGTTTTCTTTTGTTATGATTGTTATATTTTGGCGCATTCTAAGTAGATGTTATACTGATTTACAACGGATATGAGGAAAGGACGGGGAAGATGAATTGGTATGGTTCTTCATTAGCGCTGTCATCGCCATAGGAGCTCTGATCTATGCGGGCTTTTTCTTTTATGGAATTGCTATTAAACGAGCACCGAAGGAATTCCTGAGTAATAATCGTGATTTGAAGGTTGATCCCCCGGTTGCCGGGGCTTCTTGGGGTGAGGGGAAGGATTGGATCTCCAGTCAGAGCTTTGAGAATGTGGAGATTACATCTGAGGACGGGCTACAACTAAGAGGGTACTTGCTCCTTTCGGATCGTGCTGAAGGTCGTACGGCGATTCTAGCTCACGGTTATTCTGGAAAAGGGAAGGATATGGGGGCGTACGCCAAAATTTATTACGAGAGACTGGGCTTTAATATCCTGATTCCCGATGCCAGGGGACATGGGGAAAGCGCTGGGAATTATATTGGTTTTGGATGGCATGAGCGCAAGGATTATTTGCAGTGGATTGATTATATAATTGAAAAGACTGGGCCCAGTGCTCAAGTTGTACTACATGGGGTCTCTATGGGTGGTGCTACAGTGCTAATGACCTCAGGCGAAAATCTCCCGCCGCAGGTCAAAGCTATTGTCTCGGACTGTGCTTACAGCTCAGTTAAAGCACAATTAGCCTACCAACTACGGCGTATGTATCGCTTGCCAAGTTTCCCTTTTATTCAAAGTGCGAGTCTAATTACTCGTTTGAAAGCAGGGTATGGTTTTAGTGAAGCGTCTGCCTTGAAACAGGTGAGGAAGGCGAAGGTGCCGATTCTTTTTATTCATGGGGATGCCGATAATTTTGTACCATATAGTATGATGAATGAATTGTATGAGGCATGTCAGAGTCCCAAAGAGAAATTCGTAGTGCCTCAAGCAGGGCATGGGTTAGCTTATGATATGGATAAGACGGGGTATATAAACGTAGTAACAGTTTTTGTGAATCAGTATGTAAATTAGATGCCCTGAACGTAGACAGCGCCCGATATCCGCTAGGTAGCGGTTATCGGGCGCCTATATTTTTCCACACATGGCATGTGTCCTTATGTAAGGTTCGTACAGCCATGCTTTTTCGTTATATTCATCCCCCGCCGTTCGTGAGTAACGGGTGTCTTAATTCCTTGTTATTTCCAGCAGCCGTGTGGCGAGAATAATCCTTCCAATACGACAAAAGCCCTACCTCTCTTTTGCCCTTGCGGCTCCATTGACCGCGCCAGTGTGAATCGGAATGCTATATTTCGAATTTAGTCTCATAAAAAGGAAAGTTTCTGCAAGAAAACATGAAGCCTCTGTGTCCAAATTGCCGAAGTGTAAAATAGTCGGCCTGACATCTTCTTGATGGGGATATTCAATATATCGAAAAACAAATACGATATAAATATAACACAGTATTGTTTAAAAGGCAAATATAATAATGAATTCCAAGATAAGGGTTGTTTGATTTAGAAGGGGAACAAGCAGAGCAAGAGAAAGCGTTTGATTTGAATATATCGTATGCTGGATTATTTGTGGATTAATTCGGAAAAGCTAGAAAGCCAGAGTAAATGGGGCTGTGGGGGTTATTTTGCGTGCCTATTTTGTGAACTGGTCTCTAAAACTTACATTAAACCCCAACATTGATTGAAGGATTGAGGGTAGACCGTTATAATTAATAAGTCTGGATTTTAATTAAAAAATAAGGGAGATTTTTATGAAACGCGCAGATGTGTGGTTGATTTCCATCGTGTTGATTGCTGCGCTCGCTTTTCTCGCACCGAGATGGTTTTCGGACAATGATGATAAAGGTGGGGCCGGTAAAAATCTCGTAGCCAATGTAACGGTGGACGGCGAGTTATTTAAAACGGTAAAGCTTACAAAAGAAGAACAAACCATTGAGGTTCGTACCGAACGTGGCTATAACCTCTTGAAGGTGCATGATTACGGGATTGAAATGTACGATGCCGACTGCCCGGATCAAGTATGCCTAGGTTTTGGTTTTATTACCCTGCCCAAACAGACGATTGTCTGTCTACCGCATAGAGTATTAGTGGAAATCACAAGTGCGTCGGGGGAGGATGATATAGATGCCTATGTCCAGTAGTGAATCTGCAACAGCTTTAAAAAGAACGGTAATTATTGCGATTTTCGCCGCAGTGGCAGTAGTGCTTAGTCTAATAGAAGCACAGATTCCGTTGTCAGGAATGGGACTGGTGCCGGGCGCTAAACTAGGATTAGCTAACATCATGATTTTGACTTGTATTTACTTTTTACGTGGACGGGACGCATTCCTGCTTGTCATCCTCAAAACGTTGCTTACTGCATTTTTGCTAGGTACTTTTTCAAGCTTACTATTCAGTTTATTCGGTTCGCTGTTTAGCTTTGTTGTAATGTTCGTGTTAATGCTGATTAGTGGCAAAGGCAAGAGTATAAGCTTAATTGGCATTAGTATAGCTGGTGGGATTGCACATAATATCGGTCAGCTGCTGGCAGCTTCTATGGTATTCTCATCCCTTAGTATTTTTTATTATCTTCCCATGCTGCTAATCACTGGAGTAGTAACAGGAATTGCCGTGGGTTATGCAGTCCGTTATTTGGTGGCTTCATTGTCAAAAATATCGTTGTTTGAAGAGTTTTTGGACTGATTAGTCACATCAGCGGAAGGATGACTAACATGAATGAATCATATGAAGGTCAAGAATTAGAGGGAGAAGGACAAGCTATCATCTCTCTGGATGGGGTATCGTTTGGTTATGATCCTGAGCATCCGATTCTTCAAAATATAACGTTATCTATTTCTCAGGGACAATGGGTTAGCTTGGTTGGTCCTAATGGCTGCGGAAAGTCTACGCTAGTTAAGCTACTAAATGCTTTGCTGCCTAAGAGTGCTGGCGAGATTGTGGTTAGTGGTATGCAACTGAGTGAAGAAACGATCGGAAGCATTCGGCAATGCATTGGTATGGTGTTCCAAAATCCAGATAATCAGTTTATTGGAGCCACTGTAGAGGAAGATATCTTATTCGGCCTGGAAGGGCTTTGTTTGTCGTACGAAGAGATGGCCGAACGATTACACTCTTATACGACGAGGCTGGGAATAAATCATCTGCTGTCCAAACACCCAGGTGAGCTGTCTGGAGGCCAAAAGCAGCGTGTCGCTATCGCCTCCATTCTTGCTATGGAACCAGGCATCGTCATTTTTGACGAGGCCTCTTCTATGTTGGATGAAGGAAGCAGAAATGATCTTCTTGGTATTTTGCAAGATATGCGAGCGGAAGGAAAGTATACGATCCTTATGATTACGCATGATGCAGATGAAATTTTGGCATCGGATCGGGTGCTTGCGCTGCATGGAGGTGGTTTAGCTGCTGATGTTACACCGGCGGAGCTGTTCCGGAACGAGGAGCTTCTGCAAAAATGCCATCTGTGTGAGCCGTATCCTTGGCGTCTTGCACGCGAGCTGCAGAATCAGGGCATCCATGTGGATGTTCCCGCCAGTGAAAAGGAGCTTATAGACACGTTATGGCCATAGAATTACAGCAAGTAAGTTATTCCTATGCTGACCGAAGCCTATGGAAGCTGACGGCGCTCCGCGACATTAACCTCAGTGTTCCAACAGGCTCTATGGTTGGTATTGCTGGGGCGACAGGCTCTGGTAAATCGACACTGCTGCAGTTGTTTAACGGGATACTGAAACCAACGGAGGGTACGGTAAAAGTACTCGATGTAACCATCCAGGCGGGGGAGAAATCACCTAAGCTGATGCCGCTGCGCCGTAGAGTCGGATTGGTATTTCAATTTCCAGAGCAGCAAATGTTTGAAGATACGGTCGAAAAGGATCTTATCTTCGGTCCTCTTAACTTCGGCATGAGCCTCGAAGAGGCAAAGGCACGCGCAAGACAGGCCATGCTAGATATGGGGTTGGATCTGGCGCTGCTAGAGCGGAATCCTTTTAAATTGAGCGGTGGGCAAATGCGTAAGGCAGCTATTGCCTCCGTACTAGCTATGGATCCTGAAGTCATCGTTCTGGATGAACCGACGGCTACGCTTGATCCCATCAGCCGTGCAGAACTAATCCACTTGCTGGAGCGTTTATGCCGTGAGCAGGGGAGAACGATCATCGTCGTCACGCATCGGATGGATGAGTTATTACCTTACGCGGACAACTGGCTTGTCCTTAAAGAGGGCAGTACGGCATTTCAAGGCAGCGTAAAAGCGCTGGCAGATGACCCTTCGATTCTGGAACAGTGTGGCTTGACGGTTCCGCAGTCCCTTCGTTACTGGCGTGCAGTAGCTGATCGCTTTGGTCTTACGGATGAAGCTCCTCGCTTAACGGCTGAGAGCTTAGCAGAGCTAATCGCTTCGCTGCCATCTGGATCAGGCAACTCTAGCGAGCAGCACGAAGGAAAGAGGGATGGCCATGAATGAGAAGTTAATCATAGGGCGCAGTATTGAGACCGGTTCATGGGTGCATAAGCTAGATGCTCGTGCCAAAATCACCGGAATGCTATTATACGTAGCTGTTATCCTGCTCTCCCGTTCGTGGATGGCTATGGCGCTGCTGGCTATTTTCTCAATAGCGGTTATGGCTTCCACTCGGATTCCGCTTAAATACTTCCTGAAAGCAGCTAAGCCTTTACGGTATTTAATGCTATTTATCTTTATCGTACAGCTGCTGTCTGTGAAGACGGGTGAGGCGGTGCTGACGCTTGGTTCGTGGTCCATTTATGAGGGAGGGCTAAGATTAGGCGCATTTTCGGTCATCCGCATGTTCTTTCTGATCACTTTCACGGCGTTACTTACATTCACCACAACGCCGGGTAAGCTGAATCAAGGGCTGGAGGGGATTTTGGCTCCATTCAAAAAGTTTGGCTTGAAGCCCGACCGTATCACACTGATGATCAGCATTTCCCTTCGTTTCATACCTACGATTCTAGATGAGTCGCAGATTATCATGAAAGCGCAGGCCTCACGGGGTGCTGATCTGAAGGAGCTACCTTTAAAGGAAAAGGGACGAATGTTAGTGTCCTTGCTGGTTCCGATTATCGCTAGTGCGTTTAGGCGTGCGCAGGATCTGGTATATTCCATGGAAGCTCGTGGCTTTCGTATGGATGCTCCGCGTAGCCAGTATCACCGCCTAAGGTGGGGCATATTCGATACTATTTTTATTACTATGTTTATTGTAATGGGGATTGCAGTAGCTTTGGTGTAAAGTACAACTTGTATGGAGAGTATCAACTTGGGAGGGAACTTGAATGGCACGTTATTTTAATGGTAGAGAGATTGAATTATTAGCACCCGCAGGAACGTTTGAGATTTTCAAGGAAGTGATCCAGGCACGATGTGATGCAGTTTATTTTGGTGGACCTGTATTGAATATGAGAATGATGCGTAAAGGATATAATCTGTCTCATGAGGAGATCGTAGAGGCACTAGATATCGCTCACCGTCTAGACAAAAAAGTGTATATCACAGTGAATAACCTATTTAGTGAAGAAGATGTGGAAGAGGCTAAAGAATATTTGCGTTTCCTTGATGGTGCTCGTCCCGATGCCTTGATTGTTCAGGATATGGCAGTGCTGGAGCTAATTCGCGAGATGGAGCTTAATCTTCCTATTCACTCTTCGGTCATGATGAATGTTCACAATCTGGAAATGATCTACGCATTGCGTGATCTGGGTGTAAGTCGTGTGGTTACTTCGCGGGAAATGGATTTGCAGACAGCTAAGCTGCTAGGTCAGCGGAGTGGGATGGAACTGGAGTATTTTATTCACGGGGATATGTGCTCCGTTCACGGTGCGAATTGTTATTTCAGCTCCCATGTATTCGGTATGAGCAGTAACCGTGGGAAATGTATGAAGCCTTGCCGCTGGGATTATCGGGTTAAAAAAGACGGGTATGTATATCCGGCCGAATACCCCCTAGCTGTAAAAGATATGTTTATGTATGAGCATCTTCCGGAATTGATTGAATCAGGGATCACCTCCTTTAAAATAGAGGGCCGCATGCGGGATAAGGAGTTTATGGTGATGCTGGCGAATAGCTACGGCGAAGCCATTGACCGGTATATCGATGATCCGATTGGCTTTGATCGTACGGTAGATACGAAAGAGCTTCATAACAACCGTAAACGTGACTTTTCGACGGCGTATGCCTTCGGCAAACCAGGACTGACTAACATTAACCGCCGTTATGAAGGAACTGGTAAATTCTATAGCACTGGAAAAGTATTCAGTACACCAACTGCAGAGCGTGAGCTGTCTGAGAAACGAGTTGAGCAGTTGCGGGAAAGATTGGCTGAGGTCGAGCAACCGCAAAAGACAAAAGCCAAGTTAGCTGTACGTGTGAATAATATGGAACAGGCACGGATGGTCTTAGAGCTTGGTGTAGATAGCCTGTACTTGCCAGGGGATGTATTTGAACCAGATAAACCTTTTACAAAGCGTGACATCAAGGAACTGGGTGAGCTAAAGGGCGATAGCAAAATCTACTTGGGTTTACCACGGATGATGACCGAGCTGCATTTTGATCAATATGATCAATTGCTTGGCGGAGAACGCTTGCCGATTGACGGTATTATCGTTACAAATTTAGGAGCTATTCGTCGTTATAACAATACAGGTTATCCGCTAATTGGGGACAGTAACTTAAATGTATACAATCATCTTTCAGCGCAATTATATGCTAACTTAGGTTTAACTCAGCTTTCGGTATCGCCAGAAATGACGCTAGAGCATTTTGCTACCTTTGCCTCTCGTTGCAAAACGCCTTTGGAAGTTGTTGTTCATGGTACACCTGCACTAATGTATATGGAACATGATCTTTATGAGAATACGGAGTTAATGGAGCCTATTGCTGAAGAGGATAATCAATATGTACACAATAATGTATTGGTACTAAAGACAGACCAAGGCGAGAATCCGGTATATCGTGATCAGCACGGCCGTTGCCATCTTTTATTCGCAAAAGAGCTTTGCTATTTACCTTTGTTGAGTGAGATGAGTGGACTAGGGATATCAAGCTTCCGTATTGAAGGAGCAACCTATAGCGTCGAACAGCTACGTGAAATTATTGTTTCTTATCAACAGGCAATCAACGGATCTGATAGCGGGGATGACATGCTGGGCGGCCTTAAGCCGGTCTATGCTGGTTATACTTTGGGCTCGCTACAGTTCAACTAATTGTATTTTAATGGGAACTAAATATCGCCTAGTGATAGGGCGGTGCACAGGACTCTATGAATAAGTTACTATTTTCACAAAAAGGAGAGAACCCTTCATGGAACAACAAGACTTCATCGGAAGAGAAGCAGTAGCAGCCAAACGTAAGCAATATTTCTATCCTTGTACACAGCATTTTTACCGTGATGCACCTCAGCTTGTTCGTGGTTCAATGCAGTTTGTTTATGATGAAAAAGGAAAGTCCTATACGGATTTCTTCGCTGGCGTATCCGTAGTCGCATGTGGTCACTGTAATCCGGCCATAACAGTACGCACGATTGAACAACTGCAGCAGCTGCAGCATACGACAACCATCTATCTAACTCAACCGAGTGTAGATTTGGCAGAGCGTTTGGAAGAGGTTATGCCGGGTGGGCTACGACGGACCTTCTTTGTTAACAGTGGCTCTGAAGCTAATGAGGGAGCTCTGCTGCTCGCTCGGATGTATACGGGACGTAAAGGGTTTATAGCGCTGGAGAGTGGCCTGCATGGCCGTACCAATCTAACTATGAGTGTGACAGGCCTGCCTATGTGGCGTACCGATAAATACTTGGATCATGACGTTGAGTTTATTCCTCGCCCTTATCATCCGGATTTATCGCTGGAGGAAGCGGCATCGTTATCCCTGGAATCGCTAGAGCGGGTGCTTGAAGAGAAGGGGAATACTATCGCTGCCATGATCGTAGAGCCAATCCAAGGCAACGGCGGAATGATTATGCCAACCCGAACCTACTTCCGTGATGTAAAAGCATTGTTAGAGAGATACGGTGTACTCCTAATCGCTGATGAAATCCAAACTGGATTTGGACGTACTGGTAAAATGTTTGCTATGGAGCATTTTGACGTTGTACCCGATATTATAAGTATGGCCAAAGCACTCGGTAACGGAATTCCAGTTGCAGCCTTCGCTACAACCGATGAGATTGCCCTTGCCCTAAACCGTCCTTCAGCTTCCACATTTGGGGGGAATCCGGTATCTGCTGCAACGGCGCTGGCTGTGCTTGATTATATTCGAGATGAACGGCTTCCTGAACGCTCGGTACAGCTCGGAGAACGATTGAAGGCAGGTCTGAAGGCTTTGCAAGCTCGTTATCCTTCGATGATAGTTGATGTGCGGGGAACTGGACTAATGCTGGGTGCGGAGCTAACGGGTGTAGATGCTGAGGGTGCAGCGGCACTTACAGATCAAGTGCTGGAGGCGATGAAGGACCGAGGTTATCTAATCGGTAAAAATGGCATAGGACGCAATGTACTAGCCTTCCAGCCACCGATGATTATTACAGAAGAAGATATCGACGGGATGCTTGACGTCCTGAACGAAGTTCTTGCGGAGCTTAATGACTAATACAATGAATTTCAAGTAGCGAAGAAAGAGGAAAACGAATGGCTATTCTAAACATTTTTAAAACTGCAGGCCTAAAGCTTAAAATGTTCAGCGAACTGGTGATGTTCTCTCATACACTTTTTTCGCTGCCATTTGCCATTATCTCGATGGTGTGGGCCGCTGGGGGCTGGCCATCAGGACATGTGATGATCTGGGGATTGATTGCATTGATAGGCGCCCGTAATGGCGCCAATGCATTCAATCGGCTGGCGGACCGTACGTTCGATGAACAGAATCCTCGTACGGCACATCGACATCTGCCTCAACGCTTACTGGCGGAAAAAGAAGTTGTTGTCTTTGTTATTGTCAACTATGCCATTTTCATTGTGGCTTCAGGCATGCTTAATTTGCTCTGCATGATCTTGTCACCGGTGGCTATCGTATTGATATCAACCTATTCCTACACGAAGCGGTTTACCTTTCTAAGTCATTTATATTTAGGATTTGTTATTGCTTCTGCACCGATTGGCGCATGGTTCGCTGTAACCGGAAATATCGCATTTACACCGTTTGTTATCGGTACTGTTGTTATGCTGTGGATTGCCGGATTTGATATTATTTACGGCACTCAGGATATTGAATTTGATCGGCGGCATGGTCTATGGTCTATTCCTAGCTTTTTCGGTCTAGAGAACGCGCTGCGCATTGCAAAAGGACTACATTTCATCATGATTATGCTGCTATTGTTCTTATATCTATGGCGTGATCTCGGCTGGATGTATCTGGTGGGAATTGGGATTGCGACGCTGCTCCTGATGACCGAGCATAAGATTATAAAACCATCGAATCGTAAGCTGATGAAGGTGGCCTCTTATAATCTGAATCAGGTGATCAGCATAGTGATTTTATTGTGTACGCTGATTGATTTTTTTTATGTTAGCTAGGAGCGTTGAGCGTTGAGTGTGGTTAGGAAGCTGCACTGCGTGGAATGTTGGACTTTCGATCGCTGTTATTCTCGGATTTCTTTGATTTGAACCGGCTGTCTGCGGTAGAAATCCGAGAATAAAGGCGAGCGCTACGCTTCTACAGTTCCAAAATTCCACTCCGTTCCGTCCTAACCAATGGCGCATTGCCTCCAAGCTAACAACAAAAGACAACAGCCTACCCAAAAGAGGGTAGGCAATGGGATCGGAAAGCTGGCTACGCGGCTTTCCTTTTTTGTTTTTGTGGACATCTGCGAGGGGGGCTAGAGCCGTGTGAGAGGGCTGAACTAATCCAAGGTAGACTTATAGGGAAAAACTCCCTATATTTCCGAGCTTAAGTGACTTTCGATCTTGTTATAGGGAAAGTCTCCCTCTAAATTGGCTGATTGGTCTATAAACCATGCGAATTTAGGTTTTTAGAGGGAGGAATTCCCTATAATCGTGGAATTCAAGTGATTATTAGCTAATTAGAGGGAGGAATTCCCTATATAGTAACGTCAAATCCTAAGAGACTATTCTCCAAGAGCTAAACACGCTCACGGGCGCTGCGCTACGTTCGGCTTGTTTAGCAAGCACACAAAAAAACGGATACCAACCCAATTAAATGGGTGGTATCCGTTTTTGATTGTCCTTAGCGATCACGGTCGGCAAAATATTGCAGCAGTGTATCCAGATCGGCATGCGCCGGATAGGAGGAGAGCTGCTGCACAATCGCTCCAGCCTTATCTAGGTAGTTCTGGCTGAACTGTTCTGCGCGAGCTAAGGCATCGCTTCTCTTAATAAGGGCAAGCACATGTGCCACCTCAGCATCGGAAGAATCAGGGCCGATTGAACGAATCACAGGCGAAAGCTTTGGATCCTGTAATGCATAAAGCACTGGCAGGGTAACCTGACCATGACGCAGATCGCTGCCGGCGGGCTTACCCAGCACAGCCTCAGACTGCGTGAAATCCAGCAGGTCATCTTGTATTTGAAAAGACATGCCTAAGGCTTCGCCAAAGGTATACAGAAGGTCGGCCACTTCCTCTGAGCTTTCGGTGGATAATGCACCCACACGTAAGCAGGTGGCCATAAGAAGAGCTGTTTTGTTTAAGGACTTCTCAAGATATTGTTCCATTGTAATCTCATAATCAAAAGCATGTTCCATTTGCTGATACTCACCTAGACAGAGCTGAGCAGTAGCTACAGAAGATAAGTCATGAACATATTTGTTTTTGTCTCCGGTATATTTGCTTAACAGTTCGATAACCCGAGCGGACATATAATTGCCAATATGCACAGCTGATAGTGTGCCCGTCTTAGTATGTAGGGCGGGTTTGCCCCGCCGTAACTCAGAATCGTCAATGATATCATCATGAATTAATGAGGCAACATGAATAAATTCAGCGGCAGCAGCTAATTGAAGCGCTCTTCGACCCGTATCCTTTCGGCCAAAACGGCTGCCAACAATGACCATAAGAGGACGGAGGCGTTTACCTCCAGAATTTATAAGCTCAAGAACACTCTGCCCGAGTTGTGATTTCTTAGGAACATCCTTATCTCGTGCCACAAGATTTACGATTTCACGATTAATTTCATCTATGTCTATGTTTAAGGCCTCATGCAGCTTCATCTTATAGATCCCACCTGTCAAATGGCTTTGCTTGTGCGACTGCGCTGTCTGCACTCTTGAATCAAGAACTGTTCGATTCCAGCCGCCGGATCATGTTCCGCGAAGTCTCCATTTGACCGTCTAATTTGCATTTTTTTGATCGAAGGAGCTAGATAAGCAACTAGGTCGAGCTCACGGCATTTCACCGCAAACTGAAGGTAAAAGCTGTACAAATAATCTCCATCCAAAATGTTGCGTGTAAGGTCGGGATGATGTGGGATACATTCCATATGGCGCTCAGCTGCCAAAGTGAGAATAGTGTAAATACCCAGCAAATTGACTTTGCGGTTGTATTCCAGATCATGGCGTTCTAGTACCGAAATTAGCTGCTCACATGCAGCCGGAGAGGGGTTAAGCTCAATTCCGGCAATAGGTGACATTTCAGTATGCAACAACCGGAGGGTATCTTCTATGAGTTGTTTGTTCACAAGATTCTCTCCTTCTTGTCGGTTTTGCCGGAAGAAACCATACCCCTGATCATCCCTACAAAACCATTCATTAAAGAATAAATTGACCATTTCCTGATATTAGGAAGATTATTTTCTTCTTGTAAATAAGGAGAGTAATGTGTCCTAGGGACACATTACTCTGAAGTACATCCATATTTAGCTTACTGACATGCAATCTACATATTTTCTTTAAAATAAATTACACGAATTCAGGGCTTTATAATCAGTCGGTGTATAGATACCATCGTCTGACGATCGGAACTCTCTTCCAATGTTTCTTAAGCCAAGGAAGTACATAGTAATCTAGGCCAAATGTGCTGCCCGATCCGCCGATGCAGGCGATACCCGCACCAACATACCATAACATTTCTGTAGAAGCCATTTTGGTCGACCAGATCATGACGGACATGGCTATCGTCGCTATAGAAGCAATAGCTGTGAACAGACCAACGATGAGCATAATACCGAACACGATTTCTGCACATACCATACCGATTTGGAACCATTTTGCGAGGAATGTATAACTTCCGTCGTTGTTGTAGAACATCAAATCCATGAACCAGTTTGTAATATTATAAACGAAGCCAGGAACTGGCAATGCTTCAACCGCTTCTTTTGCAGTGGATACTGCTGAAGCTGCAGATTGTGCATCTACTGTTGTTTTAACTGCATCCACCGCTACGCTGGCTGCTGATGAAGCATCCGTTGCAAAAGGAGCGGCTGGAATTAGGAATATCTTATTTGGATCTACCCAAATTTTCCGTAGCTTATCTATACCTTCATATAACCACATTCCACCAAGCAGCATGCGAAGCGGAACGAGCCAGAAGTTAGGTGAACGCTTGGAGAAGTGTCCGCCCAAGAAGCTCTTACGGTTCTCAACATGGAAGAACTCATGCATCATGTAAGTCCAAACTTTATTGAAGCCTACAACCTGAGACAGGTAGAACATATTGATAAAGTGTTTGGATAACATTGCCATAAAACCAGTAAGCATAAAGAACTTGCCTGGCAAACCAACGTTTGCTACACCGTAGCGGCTACCGATGGATACCATAGTACCGTGGAAACCTGGTTTGTATGCTTTTTTAGCAGTGTTCTGAATGTCAGCTGCAATGTTACCAGCAACGATCGGAGCTGCTTGTTCAGCATTCTCAACCATTTGTGGTACAGGACGAGTTTCACCTTCAGGAATGAAGAAAATGTTGTCCCCTACTACATATACGTTCTTATGATCTACACTTTCAAGGTTCTCATTCGTAACAATACGTTTGCGTCCTTGTTGTTGTACTTCAAGTCCACCCACGATTTCAGAACCTTCAACACCTGCAGTCCAAACAATGGTTTGTGAAGCGACAACATTTTTCTCACCAAGGGCAACACTACCTTCGCCTACTTCAGTGATCTTGGCGCCTGTTACAATTTCCACGTTCAGCTTGCGAAGGTGAGCTTCGGCTTTTTGAATCAGCTTATCTGGAAGGATAGGCAGAATCTTCGGAGCCATATCAGCCACAATCAATCTTACTTCGGATGGGTCGATATAGAACTCCTTGCACAATTCCTCGCGTTGCTCAGCCATTTCCCCAACAAGCTCGACACCTGTAAAGCCGGCACCAATGATAACGAAAGTTAACATTGCACGGCGTACAGTTGGATTTTTCTCCATAGCGGCTTTGGTATACATGTCGCGGATTTGACGTTTCAATGCTACCGCATCATCGTAAGACCAGAAGGAGAAGGTATTCTCTTCTGCACCTGGAATGCCGAAGAAGGTTGGTTTGCTACCTGTACCGATTACAAGGTAATCGTACGCATAGGTAGTTTTATTGGATTTGAGTTTCTTACCCTTGAAATCAATATTGCTGATTTCGTCAAGAACAACATTCACTTTAAGTCCAGCAAAGATTTTCTTTAGATCGATCTTGATTGAATCCTCTGGAGCACGGTTCGCGGCAACCTCATGCAGCTCAGTCAATAGAGTGTGATATGGATTCCGGTCGATCAGTGTGATTTCAACATCTTTGTTTTTCTTAAATTTCTTTGCCAGTTTCTTAGCCGTGAGTACGCCGCCGTAGCCGCCGCCCAAAATGACTATTTTTTTCAAAAGAAATTCACCTCATTCGTCTGATTAACTGCAGAAGGTTATGCGAAATTATTTCGCGCCTTCGAGTGCTTTTTCAGCAAGTGTAAAATATTCACCAACATGAATACTCACGCCGGAAATTGCATCAGTTTTACCTTCAGCTGTAAGTTCTGGAGCAGTACCTTTTTCAAGATAGTATTGCTCAACTTTTGCGATCTCTTCATGCCATTCAGCAGAAGCGCCGCCAGCTTTCATACCGTATTTACCATCGACGGAGAATTGTTTCTTGTCGTCGCCAGCAGCATTTACGCCACTGAATTTAACAGCAACAACATTACCGTTAGCAACAGTCAAGTCAACAGTGGATTTCCAACCGGAGTCTTTATCCATTTCGCCTTCAGCATGGTAACCTCCGTCTTTGTATTGACCAGCTTCAACAGGTCCAGCAGCCAGAGCAGCTTGAGCAGCTTTTACAAAGTCAGATACGTGTACAGATACACCGGAGATAGCATCAGTTTTCCCCTCAGCGTCTAAAGTTATAGCTGCTGGATCTTGTTTTTCAATCAAGAAAGCTTCAGCTTTTGCTGCTTGCTCGTGCCATTCAGAAGAAGCACCACCAGCTTTCATGCCATATTTACCATCTTCGGAAACTTTTTTCTTCAGATCGCCAGCAGTGTTTACGTTAAAAGCATCCCAGTCAGCCTTAGTGATCTTTCCACCTTCTACAGTTAGGAGTGCGAAATATTGCCAGCCAGTTTTAGCGTCCACATCAGCAGTAGCGTAATAAGTTCCGTCTTTGTACGTAGCCGCTTCAGTTCCAGTGTTAGTGGAATTAGTTGCTGTACTGTTTTCTGTTGGAGCATTAGTAGCCGCCGGTGTGTTGTCTGTGTTGTTACCGCAACCTGCAAGCAAACTACCTAAGATAAGGGCAGTCGACAAGATTACTGTTGTTTTTTTCATTTGTTATGACCTCCAAAAATATAGTTTAAAATATATATATTAAAATGTAAAACATTTTAATAGTAATGCGAAGTGATAAAAATCACTTTATAAATGATATTTGTCACTTTAATCTTGGGGTGAAGAGCCAAACTCTAACAGTATCATGACATATATCGGCATACGATAGAAAAAAATTTAATGATGTTGTTTCATCTCCGAGGGCATTCTAGCACATAGAGCAAATAACTCATGTGAAAAAAATCACTTAAAAAATTAAATGTTTAATTTATACATTGATTGTATCAAATTTTAAAGGATTTGAATACCTTTTTTTAAACTATTATTTGACAAATTGTGACTTTCTATAGATTAGGTAAGATTCATGGCGAATAGGACAGGGTAATGTAACGATAACACAGGATAGTATTCTACCCTACTTAATTCAGCTAAGGAGATGAGCATATAATGGACAACAATGTGTTTAAAGGAAAATGGAAACAGCTCAAAGGCGAGGCCAAAAAGCAATGGGGCAAGCTTACAGATGACGATCTTGATGTGATTGATGGTGAAAAGGATAAGTTGGTAGGTAAACTACAAGAGCGTTATGGCCATTCGAAAGAAGACGCGGAAAAAGAGTATCAAAGCTGGGGACGTTCCTACCGAGATTAATTCAAAATAGCTTTTACTCTAAGTACCCAAATATAAAATGCATAGGAAGAGCGCAAATCGTATACGATTTGCGCTCTTCCTATGCAACAATTAGGTGTGCGAAGGTTAAGCTATGGTATTATTGTGAGATGAAATCTGTAATTTATCTTGTGCAGGCAGGAGCAAAACTATGGGGTATCTTAAAATATTTTTCGGGAATACCGCAATTCTTATAGCCGTGGCCTATTTGGCTAATCTGATCTATAAACATACCATTTCAAATGCAAGTGTAGGAATAAAAAAGGCGAGCTGGGTGATCCTGGCGATCTTTGCTGGTTGGATCAGTACTCTTTTTGGTTATAATTTGGACGACCATGTGATCTTTGATTTGCGGTTTGTACCCTTAATCATCTCGACGCTGGCGTATCCTAGACCCATCACACTTATTTTGATCGGTATAGGGACGGGGCTTACAAGGTTAACTTTCGGAGTGACAGAGGCAGCAGTTGCAGGAATGCTAAATCTTTTTATTTTGGGAGTTATTTGCGCGGCGCTTAGCTACTGGGTCAGACGCTCAACCCTCAGTATTGTGAATCAAGGTCTGATCGTTATTCTAATCGTTAATCTTATGAATGCCATAAACATTATGGCGTTAGGCGTTATCCCTGTGGAAGAGTACATAAGAGAGATTATGCCAATTACGTTCCCTGCGGGGCTAATTTTAAGTATTTTGTTCTCATTAATTATCCGTGATTTTCAACTCGGTCTTCTAAGGAATGAGCAGATCCAGCATGCTAACGAACAGTTGTCTGCTCAGACTGAAGAATTACATAAGAACAAGCTTGATCTTGAAGAGCGTGCTAATCAGTTAATGATGGCATCTCAATTCAAATCGGAATTTCTCGCCAATATGTCACATGAGCTTAGAACTCCATTGAATAGCATCATTAATCTATCGCAATTAATTGAAGAAAATGATGATTTGCTTACGGAAGCAGAAATAAGAGAGTATGCAGCCATTATCCATCGTTCGGGTGATGAATTATTGATGATCATCAGCGACATTCTGGATTTATCCAAGGTGGAGGCAGGTCGATTAGATATTATAAATGAAGAATTAAATGTTAGCGAGATCCCAGATTTGCTGGCAATGCAGTTCGCTGTGACGGCCAAACAAAAAGGACTGGCTTTTAATATCTCCATGGATGAGAATGTCCCTCCAATGATTCATTCCGATCCACATCGCGTACAGCAGATTTTGCGTAATTTGCTCTCAAATGCTTTTAAATTTACAAAGACAGGTTTCGTATCGCTGCATATCCACGAGCAGGAAGGTGGGGAAGGGGATGCCGTGCAACATTGGCTTGTATTTGATGTGGAGGATAGTGGCATAGGAATCGCACCGGAGAAGCATGCCATGATCTTTGAAGCCTTTCAACAGGCAGACAGAACGACTAGCCGGAAATATGGTGGAACAGGACTAGGACTTTCTATTAGTAATGACTTGGCCAGATTGCTCGGCGGGTTCATTTCTCTGGAGAGTAAGGAAGAGAAGGGGAGTCGATTTTCGCTTTATTTGCCCCTTGAAGTGGATAGTGAGTAAAGCTCCAATATTATTTGGTGATTTGGCGTATTGACAGTAGATTGATGCGGAGTAGAATGAAGCCAATGCCGCATCAAAGGAGTGTTACCGCCTCTATGGACAACATGGAAAATAAGCATAAGGTTACGGTTTCAAAACGTGTTCGTAAACCTTCAGTGCATCGCAGAAATTTGCGTATAGCTACGCTGGAAGGTGTGCCGTCAACTATTTTTCAGGTACTGCTGCAAGGGCAGTTCCTAACAGGATTTCTACTATATTTAGGAGCCTCCTCTAGTCAAATTGGATTTGTGCTAGCGCTTACTACATTAGTTAATGTGGCACAGATTGGGGTAGCTTTTCTGATTCAGAAGCTGCCAAGTCGCAAATGGGCTATGGTTACTTTTATCGGTCTGCATAGGATACTTTGGGGTTCTACGGGACTAATCCCGTTTATTTTTCCTAAAGAATATTGGGTCATCGCATTTATTGCTTTATATACTACTGCTTTTATTGCCAATACTGCTGGTGGTGTGTTGTGGAGCTCTGTGATTAGTGATCTGGTTCCCGCACGGGTACGTGGACGTTATTTTGGGATTCGTAACACGGTCCTGAATGCACTTGGAAGTTTGGTTATGTATGGCGGAGGTATTATTCTGGACCGTTATCCCGGGGGTCATGGTTTTCTGATTCTATATATTGTTGTGTGGATCTTCTCGATATCGAATGTCGTAGTATTCTTTTTTTATCCGGATGTACCGTTCGAGAAATCAGAAGAGCATAAATTTTTGCCCATGTTTAAGAAACCGCTTAAAGATACATTATTTATGAAGTCAACCTTGTTTCTGGCTGCTTGGCTGTTGTTGCAGAACCTAACGGTTCCGCTATACTCTTATGTCATGTTGCAGTTACTTCATATTAATTATGAAACGTTGTCATTGCTTAATGTGTCCCAGACCGTGTTTATGATGGCTAGCTTCTACGTTTGGGGCAATCTAAATGCGAAATACAGCAATAAGCGACTGTTATTCTTTACTTTGCCGATTATTGCACTGTCCTCATTGATGTGGGGACTCTTGTCTGTGATGCCGATGCTGGTGGTCTTATTTGCGGCCCATATCGTTTTTGGTGTTGGTGTAGGCGGTTTCAACCAGCTGGCCTTTAACTTTATTATTGGAGACACGCCGAAAAAAGAACGGCCGATGTATATGGCCACATATGCGGCGCTTACCGGGTTATCATCCTTTTTTGGTCCGCTTATTGGCGGTCAGCTCTATGAAAAAATTGCGCACTGGCCGCAATGGACTCAGGTATACGGTATGCAGCTAGTGGTAGGGACGCTTATGATTGCACTTGCGTTTCTGCTAGGTCGTCGTATTCTAAAGGACGAATAGAAGTAAAAGGGGGTTATTCCTTGTTAAGAATAGCGATGGTATTAGGTGCCACCGGATTGGTAGGCAAAGCGGTTACGGAGGAATTGTTAAATCGTGATAACTGGGAAGAAGTAAGGGTGCTTGTACGGACACCGTTAGCCATGGAACATCCTAAGCTTAAACAAATCGTTGTAGATTGGGAGAACCTAAGAAACTATACAGAGTCGTTCGAAGGGGTACATTCCATCTTCTGTTGTTTAGGAACTACGATAAAAAAGGCGGGTTCACAAGAAAAGTTTGAACGAGTCGATCTACACTATCCGCTTGATGCTGCAGCCATAGCGAGAGAACAGGGTGTTAAACAGTTTTTGGCCGTCTCTTCAATAGGGGCAAATGCGAAGTCGCGTAATTTCTACAGTCGGACTAAGGGAAGAGCGGAAGAAGGTTTAACCGCTATTGGATTTCAAGGTATGCATATATTTCGCCCCTCCTTGCTACTGGGCCAACGTGAAGAATTCAGATTAGGGGAGAGAGTCGGAGCCAGTTTGATGAAAGCGCTGGATTTTGTAATGGTGGGTAAGGCGGCTAAATATCGTGCAATACCTGGTACGACAGTCGCAAGAGCTATGGTTAACATTGCGTCTGCGGATACCCATGGATTACATATTTATACGAATGAAGTGATACATGTGATTGGGAAACGCTAAGCTTTCTGGGTCTCTAATAAATTTGCATTAAGATGAGAACAGGACTTACAATGGACAATAAATGATCAGCGCATAATGGAGAGGGGTAGTAAGATGAGCAAAAAACAAGTAGCTACAACAAAAGCACCCGGAGCAATCGGTCCTTATAGTCAAGCTATAACCACGGGTAGCTGGGTATACACTTCAGGACAACTTGGTCTGAATCCGGAAACGGGTAATTTGGTTGAGGGTGTACAAGAACAAGCGCGTCAAGCGCTTAACAATGTACAAGCGATTCTTGAGGAAGCTGGTGCAACACTAGACCATGTAGTAAAGACAACTGTATTCTTAAAGGATATGAATGATTTCGCGGCCGTTAATGAGGTTTATAGCACCTTCTTTAAAGAACCTTATCCTGCCCGCAGTGCTATTGAGGTTGCGCGTCTGCCTAAAGACGGACTTGTTGAGATTGAAGCGGTAGCTCGTAAGAAATAAGGAGTTATCCTTTGCACTTTTATTATTTTACCAAAAAGGCAGGCTAAGGTGGATAACCCTAGCCTGCCTTTTTTTATATTAGAATTAGTAACTTCTGTATCTCCGATACCTGCTACGGCGGGGTTTGAACAATAACCAGATGCTGTAAAGAAGCAGGAGGCCTGCTGTAATCATTCCGGTTAAATAGACATCGCTGGTCTCTTTGTGTTCCAAGGCAATCGCAATGAAGGCCCACACGAATACGAGTGGATAAATGCTATCTCGGTAAGGATAGCTGACCACAATTGCAAGTAGAGTTCCTACGCAGAGCATGATAACGCCCCAGGTGCTACCGCTAAGACCCCAACCTCCCCAATGATTCTTTTCTAGAACAACGCTGATGTTCACGATAGTAGCCACAGAGATCCAGCCAAGGTATATACTAAAGGGTAGCTTCATCAGCCATTTCTCGCCTGAGGTAGGATTAGCGATCAAACGTGTTTTTCGGTAAATGACAATCAGTGTGATTAACATCAGCACCATAGCAACCAGAGAGAGCTCAATGTATAAGTATTGCCAAAGGAAGAGCCAACTCATATTAAAAATACAGCTCAGAACAAACCAGAACTGAACCGCCCGCACAGAATCTCTAGAGGCTGTATAGGAGCGGAATTGATAAATAATGAAGCCGGCTAACAGTAGATAAATCAATGACCAGATGGAAAACGCGTAACCGGCAGGTGTGATGTAGGTCTGATATTTATCAGAGATTTCTCCAGTGCTGTGCCCGCCTAATGGTAAGGTGACCGAGAGCACATTCACGATAATCACACCTAAAAAGAACAGAAGATTCCACCATTTATAAGGATTATAACGTCTCAAAGAATTCACTCCCTAGCTTTTTAATAGGGTGATGCTTACTTAGAATATACCCGCTTTCGGTACAATTAAGACTATAAACAAGAAAAGAAGTGACTAGCGAGTCATAATGTTCATGGATAGTATGGTAGTGGTGAAGGGTATTTTACGATAGTGGCTAGAACATTTATTAAAAATATGCTGAAATGAATCAAATTCATGAGTGTTTCTACGTACTTCAACTTTATTTGTATAAAAATCTACAGAAAATATGCAGAAACGTTTTTAAATCAGCGCTTTTTCGTATAAGATGAAGAGATGAAGATTCAAGAGCAGATAAGTTTTATCCTAGTTCTTTATCCTTATATTTCTTACAGGAGTGTATCTCATCTCTAAAAGGATGGAGAAACTACTTCTACTTGTATAGCTTCAAAATTTATTTCTCGCGAAAAAGGTTGCAGTTACCACCTGATGGTGGCGGACTGGTTCTTTTTTTGCTTGCTTAAAAGACAGGAGATCACCGATGACTAAGCATCTTTATGCAATATGGTTGGGGGATGTGTTATTTTGCTTCTCTGGCGAAACTTCGGAGCCGAAGGTTGACGCTTGGACCCGAGTGGTGAAGCGGCTGGAGCTGCAGGGAGGAGTTCGCCCTTTTGCGAGTGCTGCTCTGCGACTCGCAGAAGTGAAATATCCGGCTCCTCCTGTAGAGGGGAAGCCAGCACGCCGTGGATTGCCCGGAAGAACATTCGAAGGGCTCGCCTTAGTCCCTAGCGATGCATTTGAACTGCTTCTGGCATGGGATGAGACGTTATGCCGAGATCAGGGAGTAGAGCCTGGAGGCGAATTGCGCTATTGGGCGGCAGCAGCCCGCTTTGCGCTGGAATTGATGGGTACTGGCGGCGTTACGCCAGGAGCCTTGCCCCCACGTCCGGTAGGTTCACGCCGTCGTGGTGGTGAACAAGCAGCAACGGTCTGCTGGTCTCCAGCTTTTCGAAAGCAGGAGGATAAGGAGATCTTTCTGCAGCTGGCGTCGTCCATGCCGGTATTGGCCTTAGGGACGCATATAGCTGAAGCGGGGGATTTATCTTCGAGGGAAGAGGCAGGCGCCTATGTGCTTTACTCCTTTATGCAGGCGGTAATGACTGCAGAGATAAAGAAAGTGATTGCGGGTATTGAAAGTGAACTTACCCCTTACAAAGCCAATTATCGCCGGGGTTACTCCCCTTTAACTGAGCTGTGGTGGAATAGTCTTCTTACAGGCAGCCGGGATATACCCGTGCAGGGAACGCAAGCAGAGGTGACAGATCTTCTGGCTACTGTGAATGAGACAGCTGGTAGCGATGTGCCGCAATCGGAACCTGAAGAAGCGCGGAGTGGACAGCTGGGTCTTGGGCTACGTCTTGAGCCCCCTGGAGATAATGAAGAAATCTGGCGGTTAACCTTCTGGGCGGAGAACAAGGAAGAAGGGGAATTCTGGATTCCGGCAAAATCGATTTGGAGCAGTAAGGAACGAGAGTTTACGTTATGGGGGAAACGCTATCGAAATATACAGCAGCAGCTTCTTATAGCGCTGGGCCGAGCGGCAAGAATCTCTCCAGACATAGAGCGCGCTCTTTCTATGCCTGCACCTACGGGAGCAGATTTGGAACCAGAGCGTCTTTATTTCTTTTTGAAGGAGACGGTGCAGCAGCTGCGTGAGCGTGGAATAACCGTGCAGATGCCATCGCGCTGGAGCCGTGAGGGACGCCGCCGGATTGGCATGAAGATGAAAATGCAGCCGGTAGTGAGTGGGATTGATAGTCCTGCTCCAGTGGCTCTTGGGATGGAAGAGCTGATTTCATTTCGCATTGAAGCCTCACTTGGGGAGAGTACAATCAGTGAAGAAGAACTAAACGCACTAGTGGAGGCAGGCGTACCCTTTGTACGTTTCCGCGGAGAATGGATTGAGGTAGATCCTAAAGAAATTCGCCAGGTTCTTAGATATATGAAACGCCATGAAAATGGGGAAATGACCGCAGCCGATTGGATGCGCCTAGAGGCTGAGGATGGTGAAGAGCGGCTCTGGAAAGGGATGTCGGTCACGGGGATGGAAACATCCGGACTATTGTCATCGCTGATGCGGGGCGACATATTGCGTAATCTTCCAGTGCGTGCCGTACCTGAAGGTCTGCACGGCACCCTGAGACCTTATCAGGAGCGCGGCTATCAATGGCTCTCCATTCTCAGTGGTCTGGGATTTGGGGTGTGTCTGGCCGATGACATGGGTCTCGGTAAGACGGTGCAGGTCATTACCTGCCTACTGGACCGCGCTTTAAGTGCTCCATCTGAAGAGAAGCAGGAGCCTGTGCTGATTCTATGCCCAACCTCACTTTTGGGGAACTGGCAGCGGGAATTGCAGCGCTTTGCGCCTTCGCTTAAAGTTCACATTCATCATGGTGGACGCCGAGTGCGGGGAGATAGCTTTTTAGAACTGGCTGCCAGTCATGATATTGTATTGACGACCTATCATTTAGCAGGTCGTGACAGCGAGGATTTAGCGAATGTTCAGTGGTCCACTGTGGTGCTGGATGAAGCTCAGTATATTAAGAATCATCGGACGAAACAGGCGCAAAGTGTGATGAAGCTATCAGCGCCGCATCGCATAGCTATGACGGGGACACCAGTAGAGAACAGACTAGGTGAGTTATGGTCTATTTTTCACTTTTTAAACCCGGGTTATCTAGGAACCTACCATTCCTTCCGGCAGCGTTATGTATCTGGAGAGGGTGGAGAACGACTAAGGGAATTGCATCGCTTGGTATCTCCATTCTTGTTGCGCCGCTTGAAAAGTGATCCGGATATCTCTAAAGATTTACCGGAGAAGCTGGAGCTGAAGTCTTATTGTCCGCTGACGGAAACACAGGCAGTCCTATATCAGGGTGTCGTGGATGAAATGCTTGGCGTGATTGGAGAGAGTAGCGGGATGGCTCGCAGAGGACTCGTGCTGTCTTCTCTAACGAAATTGAAGCAGATTTGTAATCATCCTCAGCTATTCCGCAAAGAAGAAGGCAGGGGTCCGCGAAGTGAGCATTCCGGTAAAATGGAAGTCATGTTCGAGATTCTGGATAGCATTGCGGAGGTCGGAGAATCTGTGTTGATCTTTACTCAATATGTAGCGATGGGTGAGCTCTTGGTTAGCAAGCTGACTAAGCGTTATGGAACAGCGCCGCTGTTCTTGCACGGCGGAATTCCAAAACGCGAGCGCGACGAGATGGTTCATGATTTTCAAGAGGGAAAAGGCCCATCCTTCTTCGTACTTTCTTTAAAAGCGGGTGGTGTAGGGTTGAACCTTACAAGAGCTAATCATGTCATCCATTATGACCGTTGGTGGAATCCGGCAGTTGAGAATCAGGCGACAGACCGGGCATTCCGAATTGGTCAGGATAAAAATGTTCAAGTGCATAAGTTGATTTGCCAAGGAACGTTGGAAGAACGTATTGATGAATTGATTGAGCGTAAGAAAAATCTTTCCGAGCAGGTTGTTGGCTCTGGCGAAACATGGTTGACTGAGATGTCCAATCATGAGCTGAAGGAACTTATTGAACTGCAGGATCAGGACTGGATGTAAGACAGATATGAGTGTTACGGAGGGATCGAACAATGAGTGAACGGTTAGAGATGCGGCTGGAAGTTGTGCCTGGATTAGTAAAAGCAGCATGGACGGTGCTACCTGGGAAAGTGACGGGAGGGTCTCGGTCGAAGGGTGAATTGAACGCCAGTGCGCCTGCTCAGGAACAACAAGCGGATCGACCTCTCTCTCTGAAGGTTCCGGTATGGCATGCTTCCCGAAGAAAAGAAATATTACGAAGTCTGGCACTAAGTCCCGGGGAAGTATTTTCCCTGCTGCAAGGACGTTTGACGGGTGAACTGGCAGAACTTGAGCTTCTACCTACGGATAGTGAACTGGAGCAAGCCCTTTTTGAGGGTGAGGGTTTGGAGCATAAGGCGGAAACTTTGAAGCTTATTAAAGAACGTCTTGCTGAAGAGCCACTGCTGGCACTTTCGCTGAGAGGATTTACTAAAGGAGAGCTCTTGGACGGAATTTTTGCCCTTTGGGCTGAAGGGGATATTTCTAGCGACGAAGCTGAAACAGAGGAAGAAGAGGTCTCGGTTAGTGAACTTTCTACAGAATTGGCTCGGCTTGAACGCAAGGGTCCGGCCATTTCCTCTGGCGAATGGTTGGCAGAAGCGGCTGCTGAAGGTTCGCTACATCAGCCTGGGCCACAGTTCCATGAGATTGCGGCTAGACCGTTTCCTTCGCCGGTAGTAGTAGCTGAAGTTACAGAAGACTGGGGAACGTTGCTACCGCAGACACCTAAAGCCATTGAGGGATTAACTTTGATTATGCAGCGGGTTGCAGAAGCGTCTGCACGTCGGGCGAATAAGGGTCTGATTAAGCGGTAAGTGAAAATACGAAAGAGGCTGTCTCAAAAGTAGTGAATGCTACTCTTGAAACAGCCTCTTGTTTTGCCTAATTATCTAACAGAGTATCTGGTTAGTTATTCTAATGCTGACCAGCAGGAGGCAATTCTCCTTCTGAAAGCTCTAGAATTTCGCGGCGAAGACGAAGCATTTTTTGATCTAGTTCATCAGCGGCGCGCGCGGCTTCTTTCAGTTCCTCAGCGACATGCGAAGGCAACTGCTTATCGAATTTATAATACAGAATATGTTCCATGCTTGCCCAAAAGTCCATAGCTAGGGTGCGCAGCTGGATCTCAGCCTTGACCCAGCGTGTTCCTTCCAGCAGGACGAGTGGGATACCGACTATAAGATGAAGGCTTTGATATCCGTTTGGTTTAGGATGAGCTATATAATCTTTAATCTCAAGCACGCGGATGTCTTCGCGTGTACTAAGATGATCTACTAAACGGTATATATCTTTAACGAAGGCACATACAATCCGCATTCCGGCAATATCGTGAATGTATTGCTCCATATTTTCCAAGCTGAAGCCGTAGCCTTTGCGCTCCATCTTTTGAAGAATGCTCTTTGGTTCTTTGATCCGGCATTTGACATGTTCGATGGGACTGAAGCCGTCGCGGGATTGCCATTCCGTCTTGATCACATCAATTTTATTCTGAAGATCATTTAACGCGTGGCGATAGAGTGCCGGTAAGGCTTCGAACTCGTTAACCAGTTTGGCGAAATCCTCGTTGCTGTTACCTTGCCACTGTTGCAGATCCTTTACGTGTACCTGTAGCTGACTAAGCGTAAGCTGTGTGCTCTCATGTTCTTCCACTGAAACTCTCCCGATTTCGTTATTTGTGATAATTCTATTTTAACCGATGTAGAACCCCTGACGCAAAATTACATTCAAAATTAGGAAATATAACCCATAAGTGTAAGAGGGAAGTGGCTTAAATCAATTAGTATGGATTTTATAGGAACATTCTCCTCTAAATCGCGTATTAAAGCACATTAATGAATCTACTCGATACATTTGGTATGATAGAAACACGTATCGCTGGAGAGGGAGGAACTGTAATGAGTTTTATCAAAAAAATTAAAGATAGCGCGAGCCGGGTTACCGAAAAAGCCCAAAACTCAGTAGAGATCGGCAAGCTGAACGGACTTATTTCCGACGTTGAACAAGAGATGGAAGTTGAATTTACGAAAATGGGCAGACTTTTTTATGAAGGATATCGTTCAAAGGATATGTCGGTAGCTGAAGGTAAAATGGTGGAGCTGTCCCGTAACTGTTCCAAACTTCAGGAAAAAATCGAAGTCCTGCGGACACGAATTGCTGAGCTGAAAAATGAGCGGTTATGTTCATGTGGTCATATTGTGGCGCTTGATGCAAACTTTTGTCCGAAATGCGGAAGTAAGCTGGAGCCATTGTCCGCTTCGAGAAGGGTGCCTTCTACACCGGTATTTGTTCAATCTGTGAATGAAGATGACGAAGATCAATATTATGGTGCAGATGAGCTTACGGATGAAGAGAAGGAAATTGCAATGAAGCTGCACCCGCAGAGTGTCGTATATGCTGAAGTTCAGCATCCGGATGATGAGCTGCCACTTGAAGAATATAAGGTGAGCGAGCAAGATATTGAGCGGGAACGTAAACAAGCCGAGCAGCTGGAACGGGAAAGAAAAAGACAGCTTGAACTAGACCGTCGCTTCGGCGAATGGCACAAGAATGAGCACCAGGAGGAATCTACGGTCACTGAGGACCATGGTGTACGAGATATGATCCAGTGCCAAATCTGTCGGAACGAATTACCTAAGGGCTCCTTATGGTGCCCGCGATGTGGGTCAGAGCAAATATAGAACGGATTTCAGTCAGCTTAGGGGGACAACAAGATGGAACAGCTGCTGCTGCATCTGCGCAATCTGGGCTTCACAGAGATGGAGTCCAAAATTATGGTAGAGCTTGCGACAAAAGGTCAGGCTTCTGGCTATGAGGTTGCCAAACAGCTCGGAGTTTCAAGATCGAATGTGTATGCGGCGTTACAACGCCTTACGCAGCAGGGATATGTACGATGTGGTGAAGGAGAACCTGCGCGGTACAGTGTTCTCAATCCAGAGGAGCTTGCGACCATGATCTCGGGACGGGTTCAAGCTTCACTGGCTTATATGGAAAGTGAGATGCCTCGCGGTGGACCTGTTAGCCCTTCGTTTTATAATGTGGAAGGTGACCGCAATGTATTGGGCGCTCTTATTCGCCAACTTAATATGGCTGAGCAAGAGATCGTAGTGGATATGTGGCGTGAGGAAGCGTCACTTCTACGGAGTGAACTTGAACAGGCGGAGTTGCGTGGCGTTAGACTCTTGTGGGCGTTTGATGGTGGCAATGCTGCTCCTGCCGCCTATCCGGTATGGCCGCCTCTCGGAAGAGATTCTCAGCGAACAGATGGACGGAAGTTCTCATTCGTAATCGATCGGAGCTGGTGTATGCTCGGGATGCGCTATGAAGATGGATCGGCGCAAGCGGTTGTAACCGAGCACCCGGTGTTAGTAGATCTGCTATTGAATCATTTTGCACAGGAAATGGTGCTGTTCGAGCTGGAGCAGGATATGGGCGCAGAATTAGAAGAACGTTATGGTGAGCGTTACAGCAAAATTCACAGCAAATATGTGATGCATGATCCAGGCGATGATGGGGAAGAACAGGCGCAGTAGCTATTACAGGGAGGTGAAAAGCATGGAATGTATCGTACATTTTGAAGTGGTGCATGAGGATGGTCCTAAAAAATTGCGTGGACTGCTGTTTCTGGATAAAGGAGCAAGTCCCGGAGAAGCAGAGCTAGTTGAAATGTTCAAGGACATGAAATTTAACGTGAGACTGGAAGACCGCGAGAAATTGATCTTTAAACCGGTAAATCCGGGCGATTTCGTGGAGATCCGAATTACGGGTTATGATAATGGGCAAGAAAAGAGCAAGGATGACCATAATTTAAAATCTATCGTTGGAAATTTATTGCCACAAAAACCGACAGGTCTATAAAGTGGGGAGAAAGGATTCATTGATGGGAGAAGGAGGAGCACAATGGAGCTGTTGAGACAAAAGGTGTTAAAAGAAGGTATTGTACTCGGGCAAGGCGTGCTCAAGGTAGATTCTTTTCTGAATCATCAGATGGACCCCTTTCTAATGCGTGAGGTTGGCCGTGAGTTTACCCGCCGTTTTTCCGGCGAAGAGATTACGAAGGTACTGACGATTGAATCTTCGGGAATTGCTCCGGGGATTATGACGGCATTAGAGCTGGAGGTTCCGCTGATTTTTGCCCGTAAGCAGAAATCGTTGACGCTGACAGAGGATATTTATGTAGAAAAGGTTTACTCCTTCACGAAGAAAGAAACGAATGAAATTACCGTTTCCAAGAAGTTCATTGCTCCGGGTGAGCGAGTTCTGATTGTCGATGATTTCTTGGCGAATGGCGAAGCCGCCTTCGGACTTGCTCGTATTGTTGAGCAGGCAGGAGGAAGTGTGGTTGGGATTGGTATCGTGATCGAAAAAGCGTTCCAGCCAGGAAATCGGTTACTGCAGGAAGCTGGTTACCGGGTAGAATCACTCGTGCGAATCGCTTCACTGGAGGACGGAAGAATCTCTTTCGTGGAAGAAGAGGAAGGGCTACTTAGCTAAGACTCTTTGGTGTAGATTCGGATGAAGTTAACACAAAACAGCAAGAGACAGGTTTATAAGCCTGTCTCTTGCTGTTTTTTTTGTGATGCACGGGTATGGATTACCCGTTGCTACCGCATGCCGCTGCAGGATCGGCGTGGCGCTGCGCGCTAACCGCCGCCAGCGGCGAGAGCACCCGCAGCGCCCCTGACTCGCAGCGCACGGCAAGCGGCCCTTTGCCGAAGCTCTCGCCATCGCCGATCGCCGGCCGGGCCTCTGCGAAGTTGACGGCTACGCTACGTCCACGCAGCATCGACACGAAGGGCAACGCTACATGCTTGCCCTTCAGTACTGTTGGGAACAGCCGCAGCAGCTGCCCGCGGCTGCACCCGTGCACGACGCAGACGTCGAGCTGGCCGTCATCGGCCTTCGCCTGCGGGCAGATCAAGAGCCCGCCGCCGTAGCTGGGCAGGTTGCAGACCGAGACCAGCCATGCCTTCTCAAAGACGTGCTCCGTCCCGTCGCACGCAACACTCACCCGGCATGGCTTAAACGTCATCAGCGTATGCAATATGCCGATGATATAAGCCAGTTGGCCTGCGCCAATGGCATTGCACAGCCGTTTGTAACGGCTGGCATTCACATTCTCGGCCACCTGAGCATCAAAGCCGTTGGCAACGGCTGTTAAAGTCAGTCCGTTTGCGCCTGAGATCAGATCGGCTTCGATATACCGTTCGCTAAGTGCAGCTTCCAGCGCGGCTTCAGTCGAAAGCGGAATGCCGAAGCCGCGTGCGGAGTCGTTACCGGAGCCGGCAGGGATGATTGCCATAGGAATATCTTTGCCACGAAGGGCGCCCAAAATGCTGTGCAGCGTGCCATCGCCGCCGATTACAATCGCGGCTTTCCAGTCCTCACGGTGTTTAAGTGTATTTAGAACGAGAGCTTCTGTACCCTCTGCGCTATGCGTAAACAAGGTCATATATGGCAGCATCCGCTCTTTCATGAGCGCCTCTACAGTATGCCAGGTCCGCCCGCCTGCGCCCCCGCCGGAACGCGGGTTTATGATGAATAGATACATTTAAATTCCTCCAGCCTGTAGAATTCCGTTGATGCCCGTCTTTCCATTGTAAGGAGTGGATGGGCAAAAGGGAATACTTTTCAGCGATAAGAGGTGTTAGTTCAGCGGTGTTTATAGATGCCGAATCTGACTTTCTGCGATATCCCCAACCCAAGGGAGCTTATACCATCTGCTGCTTAAAGCTTGATAGATCATAAGCAGCCATATAGCAAAGCTGCAAAGAGAGAGGATTGCACTCAACAGGGAACCTAGAAAAGGGATAAATCCGGTTAGGACATGGAGAATCATCAGCACGCCGAACGTAAGCAGTGATTGCAACGCGTGGAACAGCACGAAGCGGTTGCGTTTCTCCAGAGCGAGAAAGAAAACACCGCCGATAAAAGGGAAAAAATAGCACAGCGCGCCCGCAATATTATCGGGCAATCCGGTGGATGATTTGAAAGGGGACAAAGGGCTCACTCTCCTTCTACTTGGAGAAGAAGGGGGTTAGTTCGCTACTCCTTCTTCCTTAAAAGCCTATGACTTGTCAGGAAAAAGTATGTTTAGCTCATTGTGGGTATAATATACTTTTCCAACAGCTTGCGGGGGTTCTTCCAATTGTTTGTCTTACTCTCTGCTGTAAAGACCACTACCGTATCTAACTTGGGTAGGAGAAGGATTTGCTGTCCGCCATGACCGTGGGCAAGCTTGTAGGGTTGGCCGCTCATCGTACCTACCCAGAACTGATATCCGTAATCTCCAAAAGCCGGGTATCCCGTAGTCTGTGCAGTTAGTGCTTCTTGCAGCCAATGCTTCGGAATGATCTGCTGTTTTGCAAATACGCCGTTATTAAGCAGACATATACCAAATTTAGCCATATCTCTTGAGTTTAAGTACAGACCAATATGTCCCATACTATGTCCTTCGGGACTCGGTAACCAAGCCGTGTGAGTCATTCGGAGAGGGCTAAATAAATGCTCAGCAGCATAGGTGAATGCATCAAGACCTGTGGATTCACTAAGGATCATCGAAATCAGATGGGTGTCGATACTACGGTATTGAAATTGACCGATATGTTCCGGAATTATGTTCATACTAAGAGCAAAGGAACCCCAGCGGCGACTACGATGGAGATTCCGGACGAAAGGCTCCCCCAGCTTCTTGCCCGTGATCCAGCTAAATCCGGAAGTCATGGTAAGCAGATGACGGAGAGTGATTTTTGATAAATGAGGGGAGTGCAGGTATGGAACATGCTTACGAAGTACCTTGGAAACCAAGACATCGATATCAGGGATATCTCCCCGATCGATAGCGATTCCGGTAATTGCGCTGATAAAGCTTTTAGTCGCAGATCGAAGATCATTTAATGCCCCGGCATGATGGTTGCCGTAATAACGTTCAAAGATGAGCTTGCCATGGCGAGCGATAAGCATACTATGCATCTTTGGATATTCTTTCTGAATAGCATAATCAGCTTGTTCAAGACCCTCACGGCGCGTTGCAGTTTCCTCGGGTAGCGCGGTAGTCATCGCGGGAACTACGTTATAAGATGAAGTCAGTAATGGTGTAGGTTGGCCCATAATGATCTCCTTTTCTTGCTGTGGTATGTGCTAGGTGTGGCCTGCTATAGAGCATATTGTATTTTAACCCGACACGAGCAATATGACTTACGAAGAACATTGTAAAAAAATAAAAATTTTCCAATTAGCACATTTTACAAGGAAAGGTGGAAGTTGGACCGGAATATGATACAATATAACGATAAGGCCCGAAAGGGGTGATTCAGTAAGTGGCTCTTCGGGTAATAAAAGTGTCAAGGAGCTTTCGTTCAACAGGCGTCCTTACTCTCAGCCCAAATCACGACGAACCTGCTTCACCGGCGAACCAGTATCTCAAGGCTTTGAAGCTTTGAATTTTACGTTTTGGCGGATAATGCAAGCCACGTATGTGTAATGGTTGCTTCACTTGCATTCGAGGTTACGGCGTACTTTTCATCATGCATTCTCTACAACGGAGCATTCATTTTCAATGTTTTGGGAGGGAACTGATCATGGCAAGTAAAGGTCATAACGAAGTCAAGGAAAGTTTACGGGAAATGACACGTATTTTCCGGCCCAAAGATCCCAAGAAATTCGTAAAGGAGTACGTCCGAAAATATCGGATTACCGGAGGCTATGAAGAAGAACTGACCATGGTCGTGGAGCATGAGCTGGTAAAGATGAATTCATCCGTCTCCTAGCTAACAGATACGAGTGTCACTTACTTTTGACATCATTTTGAGTAATAACATCCACGAGGATTCTTATAAACCGTGCCCGAGCAGCGTTTGTTGCAGGAATCGGTTTTTTTTGTATGTACATTTATGAATAAGAAATATTGTCTCTCATAAAATAGTCAAATGAATTAATAGACACATTTCACAATGAATGCGCTTTAACGATCATTTTTTATTTGATTGCGTTTTCAAAAAATGCGCATAAATGCAGGTGGGACAAGGAATTATTATGTCGAAAATTACAATGTGAACTAGTTGTGAACGATTGACAAAACTTTCCCTTAAACTTATATTAATAGTGATTGTTATAATTGACAGAAAAAAACAGGAACCTACGAAATCGGGAAAAGCGGGGTAGATCAATGATGAAAACGTGGCAGGCTGTAAAGCGACTCCTTCCCATGACCGCTATGTTTGGTCTCTTTCTTGCCGGGTGCGGCCGTGAGGACTTGTCAGTGCTCAGACCACAGGGGCCTCAGGCGGAAATGTCTTATGGATTAATGGAGCTGTCGATCAGTATTATGATCGTCGTGTTGCTGATTGTCTTTACGATTGCAGCTTATGTACTGATCCGTTTCCGTCGAAAGCCGGGTCAGAATGAAATCCCTGAGCAGGTTGAGGGTAGCATCAAGCTTGAGATTCTCTGGACGGTCATTCCGCTTATCCTCGTAGTGGTACTGGCAGTTCCAACGGTGAAAGCAGTGTTCGCCGCAGGAGATGATCATGCCAATGACAAGGATGCGATTAAGGTTAAAGTAACCGGCCACCAATATTGGTGGGAGTTTGAGTATACCGATTACAAGGTGACTACAGCGCAGGATCTGATTATTCCAGTGGGCAAAGATATTGCTTTTGAACTGGAGACTAAAGATGTGCTGCACTCCTTCTGGGTCCCTTCCCTTTCCGGTAAAATCGACACCAACCCAGCCGGGACGATTAACCGCTTCAGCTTCAGTGCACCTAATGAAGGCGTTTACCGTGGCAAATGTGCGGAACTATGCGGGCCGTCTCATGGATTCATGGAATTTAAGGTGAAATCGGTTAGTGAACAAGATTTTCAGAAGTGGATAGATTCGATGAAAGCACCCGTAGCTGTGCTGCCAGAGGATCCTGCTTTAGCTGAGAAGTTCAAAGCGGCGTGTCTGACTTGCCACGCTGTAGGTGATCAAGGGATTAATAATGCGCCGAACTTGACCGGAATTGGTTCGCGGGAGTCGATTGCAGGGATCCTGCTCAACGACGACACGAGGGAGGATGGTGCACCAATTGAGGAGAATCTCAAAACATGGCTGCATGATCCACAATCCGTAAAACCGGGCAATCTGATGCCTAACCCCAAAGATCTAGGCCTAAGTGATGCGGAGATTGATGGCATTGCTGAGTATCTGGCCAACTATAAGCTGGACTAATGCCTTAGCCTAAAGGCGGGCGGAACTTTCGAAAAAGGGGGTACGAACTTTGGCTCAAGCAGCGCATACCTTGAATTCATCCAAGCCTCTGGGGCATGGCCACAATGTGAAGCGCCATACAGGACTTATGGATTGGCTAACAACCGTCGATCATAAAAAAATCGCAATTTTGTACCTATGGGCCGGAGGATTATTTTTTGGTATCGGCGGAATTGAAGCACTTCTGATTCGCTGGCAACTCATCAAACCAATGAATAATTTTTTGGATGCCCAAACGTTTAATGAACTTATTACCATGCATGGTACGACGATGATATTCCTCGGCGTCATGCCAATCATCTTCGCCTTAATGAATGCCGTCATACCGCTACAAATCGGTGCACGTGACGTAGCCTTTCCTTTTCTAAATGCACTTGGCTTCTGGACCTTCCTGTTCGGCGGAATTCTACTGAATCTCAGCTGGATAATGGGTGGCGCTCCTGATGCCGGATGGACCTCCTACACCCCACTATCTACGAGTACATACAGCACTACACACGGTGTAGACTTTTATACGATTGGTCTTCAAATTGCCGGATTAGGTACCCTCATCGGGGGGATTAACTTTCTAGCCACGATCATTACGATGCGCGCGCCGGGAATGACCTACATGCGGATGCCGATGTTTGCTTGGACTACATTTATTACTTCCGCAATTATTCTGTTTGCATTTCCAGCAGTTACAGTAGGTTTAGTACTGCTGACATTCGACCGGATACTTGGAGCCAATTTCTTCGAGGTTGGGGCTGGGGGTAATCCGGTGCTCTGGCAACATATCTTCTGGATATTTGGTCATCCAGAAGTATATATCCTCATTCTGCCTGCCTTCGGAATTATATCGGAGGTTATCCCGACTTTTTCACGGAAGCGATTGTTCGGGTATAGCTCAATGGTGTTCGCTACCATCCTGATTGCCTTCCTGGGCTTCATGGTTTGGGCTCACCATATGTTCACTACCGGACTTGGGCCGGTAGCTAATGCGTTGTTCTCTGTATCGACGATGTTGATTGCGGTTCCGACAGGAATCAAGATTTTTAACTGGTTGTTCACGATGTGGGGCGGGCAAGTACGTTTCACGACACCAAACCTGTTCGCGGCAGGATTCATTCCTACCTTTACGATGGGTGGCGTCACTGGCGTCATGCTGGCTTCTGCGCCTGCTGACTTTCAGTTCCATGATACGTATTTTGTTGTAGCACATTTTCACTACGTTATTGTGGGCGGCTTGGTGCTTGGCCTGTTTGCAGGTCTGCATTACTGGTGGCCGAAGATGTTTGGTCGGATGCTAAGTGAGAAGCTGGGCAAATGGACCTTCTGGACGTTTATCATCGGATTCCATCTGACATTCTTTGTACAGCATTTCCTTGGACTCATGGGGATGCAACGTCGGGTATTCACGTATTTGCCGAATCAGCAATTCGATTTGCTGAATTTAGTCAGTACAATCGGTGCTGGATTGATGAGTGTGGGCATGATTATATTCTTGGTTAACATCTATCTAACTTCAAGAAGACCGGCGGATGCAGCTAATGATCCTTGGGAGGATGGACGTACACTAGAATGGACGATTCCTTCACCACCACCAGAATATAACTTCAAGCAAACCCCACTTATCCGTGGTATTGATGCATTCTGGAAAGAAAAGATGGCAGGAAATAAAGGCATGACTCCGGCAGAACCGGTCGGCTCGATCCATATGCCGTCTGCAACTATATTGCCGTTTACTATGTCTGTTGGAATTTTCATCGCTGGACTTGGCTTCATGTTCAGTCGGGATGACTTCGGCAACGCCTTTATGAGCTTTATGTTTAATAATTATATCGTTACAGCCATCGGTCTTATCATCACGTTTGGATCTATGCTGTTGCGTTCGCTGTATGATGATCATGGATGGCATATTGAACCTGAAGAGCTGGAAGGAAGTGAGCGGACATGACAACGGCACATGCAGAAGCTTCTAAGGAAGAATTTCCTCACGAGCCGGAAAAAGCTACGCTCGAAGGACGAAACAAGGTTCTTGCCTTTTGGTTGTTTCTAGGTGGGGAAGCGGTATTGTTCGGTACGTTGTTCGCTACGTTCCTCGCATTGCGTAATCAGACGAATGAGGGGCCATCGGCGAATGAATTGTTTCACTTGCCGCTTGTAGCTGCTGCAACATTCATTCTTTTGGTAAGCAGTCTGACGAGTGTATTCGCTATCCAAGCGATGCATAGGAACCGTCCGGCTGTGCTTCGTAACTGGCTTTTGGTAACTGTAGCCTTAGGGCTTGGCTTCCTGATTCTGGAGATCTATGAGTTTACTCAATATGTGAGACACGAAGACTTCGGAATGACTACAAGTGCATTTAGTTCGGCATTCTATACATTAGTAGGATTCCACGGTGCGCACGTAGCTTTCGGGATTGCATGGATCGCCATCCTGATTGGGCAACTCATGCGTAAAGGATTAACCGTAGTTACTGCACCAAAAGTGTATGTGTCAGCCATGTACTGGCATTTTATTGATGTGGTATGGGTCTTCATCTTTACGGTTGTATACCTACTTGGAAAGGTGGGCTAGACACTATGACGACAGATCAGCATGTGCCAGAGAATGACGGGTATAAGCATCGTCATCGGCATGAAGGGCCACAGAGGCATATTGTTGTCTTTATACTGTCCATTGTCTTGACCTTAATTGCTTTCGCCGCTGTTGCGGCTGGAGGGGTGAATGCCACCTTTGCGGTTATTCTACTCCTGGTGATGGCAGTCATTCAGGTCATTGTGCAGATGGGCTTCTGGATGCACCTGAAAGATAAAGGACATCTAATACCGATTATCTTCATGCTGGGTGGTTTTTTTACCGCCGGTACCTGTATTATTATGTCGCTGTATTGGGTTTGGTGGAATTAACGGACTATAAAGAAAGAGGCGGGCTGAGATGCCCCCTCTTTTTGGTGTTTAACTAGATCCTGCGCTAGGAGGGGTTAGGGTTATGCTCGGATTACAATATTTTAGCTTTGCAGAACTATGGAGCCCGCTTTTTCTGGCGGTCATGCTGCTGCTGACGGCGGGTTATTTCGTTTGGATTGGTCCGATTGATGGACTTCATGCCGATTCAGTTCCGGTTCCATTCTGGCGAAGAGCACTATTTGTGTGCGGAATGCTTGCGCTTTATCTTGCACAAGGCGGTCCTGTTAGTCTATTAGGACATATGATGTTTTCCTTCCACATGGTTAGTATGGCCTTGTCATACCTAGTGGCGGTGCCGCTGATTATGCTGGGGATTCCAGATTTTATCTGGCGCAGCATATTGAGAGTAAATCCATTTCGCCGGTTGTCTTTTTTAGCTCGACCGGTGGTAGCTGCTCTACTGTTTAATGGACTATTTTCCTTGTACCATATTCCTGTTATCCATGATTATGTGATGCTGCATTTTACCGTTCACCGAATCTACTATATTGTTTTATTCCTAACAGCTGCCTTAATGTGGTGGACATTGATCAATCCGTTACCGGAGCGTCGAATGGCGAGTGGACTGGGCAAGATTGGGTTTATTTTTCTAAACATGGTATTGCTGACACCAGCTTGCGGACTGATTATTTTTGCAGATCAACCGCTCTATGCTACTTACAGTGATCCGGAGACTTGGGCACTTGCCATGGGCTATTGTATATCGGGTGATCCTTCTGCCTTACTTCAGAATTTTGGGGGTCCTGCGTTCTTTTCATTGTTGTCACCAAAAGTGGATCAGCAGGTGGGAGGTATCGCGATGAAGTTCATTCAGGAATTTATTTTTGCCTCTATGCTTGCTTATGTGTTCTATCATTGGTATAAAAAAGAGAACGGACAAGAGGGCGATGAATTATCGACGCCTTCCTCAGCACTCGAGGAGAGCACCTTGACCCGTGCATAACTGGTAGACTGCCAAGGAGGAGAATCATGGATATTTTTACGGTGTTTCCAACTATTAGCACATCGTTCATCGTGCTTAGTGCGGTGCTCGTAGCTATTGGCTGGTGGCTCATCATTAAGGGCAAACGCGAGGCGCACAAGAAGACGATGATTGCTGCCGCAATCGCCGCGCTCCTGTTTTTTATTGTTTACGTATCTAGAACGTTGTTTGTGGGAAACACCTCATGGGGTGGTCCTGATGAACTTCAGACGATTTATCAAGTGTTTCTGATCTTCCATATCGTGCTGGCAACGGTAGCTGCGGTATTCGGACTTACTACGTTAACTCTTGGATTTAAGGCGAAGTACTCCAAGCACCGTAAGTGGGGCAGAGTAACATCTATAATCTGGTTCATTACTGCGATTACTGGCGTTATGGTGTATGTGCTGCTTTATGTTCTGTATCCAGGTGGACACACCAAGCCAGTGTGGGAAGTTATTTTGGGCGCGTAAGATAGTTGCGTGAAAAGAGCTTGTGATTGGCATGTGAAAAGAGCATGTGAATATGCGTGCGAATCGTACGTGAATTTGTGTGAATAGTAATGAAATAAGCCTATGCATCTGCTCGTTCCTAAATAGGGATGATGGATAACGGGCTTATTTTAGTTTATGGAGTTGGGGGAGTGCTGAAGTTGTAAAATTGAACTGTGAAATCACTTGTGATATGAACAGTGGCGTGATGTGAAGCATTCTATTTACTTATTTTTAGGGAAAACCTCCCTGAAAGAGATAAGTTTTGAGCTCGAAAAACGATAATTAGGGAATTTCTCCCTGTATTTTAACCGTTTAAGCTCTAAAACGTAGAAATGGCTGAATTTATAGGGAGGAATTCCCTAAAAACGTTGATTTCAGGCTAAATCCAAGTAATTAGAGGGAGATTTTCCCTAATTGTTAATTCTACTAGCAGTTACACCCACCGAGTGATTCACATCCACTCAGTGGTAGCGCACGCCGAGGAGTCGCATCCATTAGTGGTCACACCCACAGAGGAGTCGCTCCCGCCCTTCAATCACCCCACCGAGCCGCAACAACTGGCCCTACACCTACAACCCATTGGCGAAGCAACAATGAGGCTGTCCTCACTCCGCGTCCTTCGCTCATATTCAACCTCTCCATAAGTTATGTTTAATCCTCTGATTAGTTAATCCTGATAATGATCAGTTTCCCATACGTGCAAAGCCTTCTCCAAAGGGGGGAGCGCATACCTCCTAATCAACTTGAATGTTTTCCATTTACAGGATTGACAATGGTAAATTAAGGACATATACTGTGTATATAGATATATACAGTAAGCACAGGGATATGAACACCTGCTTCTGCTAGACGCTGAAGACATTGTAAAGCGAGGTTAGTTTTAATGAGAACATTAAAAGATTCATGGTTTATGTTGCGCTCTGATTTTCGCGGAGACAAATTAAAGATATTAGGGACCCTCGTAATAACAGTTATTTTTATGTGTTATCTTGGTGGAATGACTAGCCTGGTAGCAAATGACGTACTAGGTGAGCAGGATCGGACGATGATAACGGATTTCTTATTTCTTTCCTTTATACCCTTATTGGGATTAACATTCTCTCGCCGTTCCATGAAATATTGGAGTGAAGACTCTTACACAAAAATGTTGGTTTACTTAAGAACCTTACCAATTCCAGCTGCAGTAATATTATCGCGGAGAAAACTTCAGGGAGTTTGCTCCTTTATTCTAAATGGTACGTTATTCTTCGGTATTGTTTACTTGTTAGGGGAAAATTTCCGGACAGAGCTGGCGGTTCCCTCGTATATAGCTTTTGCCATTACATGGCTCGGCTTCGGATTCATGGTCTCAGGTCTATATATTTTTATTGAGTATCTTTTTAGCGGCAAAGCTTATCTATGGCTAACATTGCTTATCGTAGTGTTATCGTGGGGAATATCATTCCTAGTTACACTTGGGGGAGGTAATTTGTTTTTATACAGTATCTCCTATTCCAAGGAGTGGGGGCTGTTATCTCCGATCATGTGGGGATCACTTCTGCTGGGGACAATATCTGTGCAGTTATTCTCTAAATGGACTATACATCGACTGAAGAGTCGCAATCTCGTATAAAAAATCGGAATGGCAAGGACTGCGCTCTAGCACGCTAGAGTGGAAGGCGAGGTGTAAATAATGTGGATACCGGTACAAATCAACGAAAATAGTGCAGAGCCCCTCTATCATCAGATAGAGACTCAGCTTAGATCATTAATCATTAGCGGAGTCATTACAGAAGGTACGCTACTGCCCTCGATTCGTGAGTTTGCAGGAGATCTGAAATGCAGTGTAATTACAGTGCGGCGCGTATATCAGGATCTGGAGAACGAAGGTTTGCTGCGAACGAGACAAGGAACAGGTACCTTTGTATCCCACATAGGCGACGGAGCAATGGAAGAATACAAACGAGACACGGTAGGCAAAGCACTTGAAAGTGCTGTGGATATCGGCCGATCGGTACATTGCAGCAAGGATGAACTTGAGCAGATTTTTATGGAGATTGTAGAACGCAAGTATAGAGCAAAGGAATGAAAGGGGGGCGCATATTCATATGGTACAGATGGCTATAGAATTGCGGAATGTACTTAAACAGCGGCGAAACAAGACGATAGGACCGCTGACCATGAATCTGCCAAGAGGATATATTACAGCCCTGGTAGGTCAGAATGGATCTGGCAAAAGCACGCTACTGAATCTACTGATGCAGCTGACCAATCCAGAGGAAGGCGAGATATATTGGTTTGAGAACAGGTATGATAGCGGGTTGCCTCTGGAGCTGCGGCAGACCATTGCCTATGTTCCTGAGACGTCGATTACTGAGGAGAACCACTGGAATGCAGAAGAGGCCGCTCAATTTCGACAGCATTGGTATCCGAACTGGGATGAGTCGTATTTTCAGGATCTAATGGATCGCTTTGAGGTTCCATATCATATGAGGCTTTCTAAGATGTCTAAGGGTGAGCGTCGGAAATTCGAAATTGCCGCAGCACTTGCGTCACGCCCAAGTCTGCTGCTACTGGATGAACCTTCATCAGGTCTTGATCCCTTTGCCTGGAAGATTATGATCGAGACGCTGCTTAAATATATGGATGAGAACAACGCTACGATCATCATCTCTACACACATTGTGGAAGAGGTGCGGCGGTTGGCAGATTATATCATGCTTATGCATAGAGGTGAACTGCTGGGTATGGCCGAGAAAGACAGTTTATTCGGTACTTGGACCGAGGTATGGGTACAGGTTGCAGGTGAAGAGGAGCTTGCTGAGTTATCAGCGGAATTACCGGGAGGTATAAACTTTACCATGGATACACCGGGTGTAGCTTCTTTTATCATAGAACAATTTTCTAAGAACGAGAAACGCATTCAGGACTTGGGCGTAAAGGTTATCAAGAGTCGCAGTTTAGAATTGGACGAAATATTGGGTTTATGGACACAGGGACACCGTCCTATCCTGATTGATCACAAGAGAGGGGACTAGAGAAATGGAAGCCTTAAAGCTGGAAAGTGTAATGAAGCAATATGGAGAAAAAACCGCTGTAAACGGAATTAACCTAACGGTAGGCAAGGGGGAAATTTACGGATTACTGGGGGCAAATGGTGCAGGGAAAACAACCACAATGCGCATGGTGCTTGGCCTAATTTACCCTGATGGCGGGAATATTTTGTATAATGGAAAGTCGTATAACAGCGAACTTCAGCAAATCATGGGCTATCTGCCCGAAGAAAGAGGATTATATCCAAAGGTAAAGGTAAGCGATCAAATCGTCTACTTGGCACGTCTGCGCGGGATGTCGGCTAGTGATGCAGATAAGAGCCTTCGCTACTGGCTCGATCGGTTTGAGGTTCCGGATTACTACAATAAGAAGATTGAAGAGCTCTCCAAAGGGAATCAGCAGAAAATGGGCTTTATCGCCGCAGTCGTTCATAAGCCGCAAATTCTCATCCTTGATGAAGCCTTCAGTGGCTTGGACCCTGTTAACGTGGAACTACTGAAAGATACGGTAAAAGAATTGCGTGATCAAGGAACGAGTATCTTATTCTCTACTCACCGGATGGAGCATGTTGAAGAGCTTTGCCGTAATATTACGATTTTGGATCGTTCCAATACTGTCGTGCAGGGCGATATTCGTACGATTAAGAGTGGATATCCTCGTGAACAAGTATTGTTGCGTACGGATAACGAAGTGACCGGTCTAGAATCAATTGCAGGTGTAACAGCAGTACAGCGACAGGAGCGAGGTTATCTGTTGTCAATCAGTGAGATCGGCGCAGCACAACGTATCCTACAGCAGGCGATGGCGCAGGGTGAAGTGGAGCATTTTGAAATTAAGGAACCAACGTTAAATCAAATCTTTATCAGAGCGGTGGGTGAATCTCATGAATAAGATGGGGACAATTATTGGCTTTACCTTTAAAAATAAAGTAAGAACGAAATCATTCATGATTACTACGTTAATTCTAGTGTTGCTGCTCAGCATTGGGATGAATCTTCCGTACATCATCGATCAGTTTAAGGGAGATTCTACAACAAACGCAGAGACTCAAATTGCTGTGATCGCGGAAGATGGAAATCAGGCTGCAGAGTTGTTGAAGGCTTATACTTCACCTGAAGGAATGCCGCAGGCAAAAGTTGTGCAATATACTTCTGCCGACGATGCGGAGCTAAAGAAAGCTTTAGATGAAGGGACTGTAGAAGGGTATGTTACTTTTGCAGAACCGACTGGTGAAGGACTTCCACCCGTTACTTATCATAGTGAGAATGGTGAATTGAAGGGCGATGTACAAATCTATCTCCAAAATGCCCTTCAGCAGGTAAACACCCAGTTCGTCGTTGGCGACAAGCTGACGCAGGAGCAGATTGCTGCTATGTCAACACCGGTACAGATAGCTACTCAGCAGCTCAACCCTGATGGGACTGCGGGAGATAAGGATGCGTCGCAGGAATCCGCTCCACCTATTAATTACGTCATTGTATACGCCATGCTTATGCTGTTCTTCATGTCTATCATGATGACCGGTAATATGATCGCAGCTGAGATTACTTCAGAGAAGAGCTCACGGATCATGGAGATTCTGATTACAAGTGCCTCACCTTTAGCGCAAATGTTCGGTAAAGTTATCGGTGTCTTCTTAGTAGGGTTATTACAAATTGGCGTCATTATTGCAGCGGTAGTTGTCAATCTCAAGCTTCCGCATAATGCAACGATCTTGAAAGATTTAGACCTGGATTTAGGTCAGCTTAATATTAACTTGTTGCTTTATGGGATTGTTCTTTATGTACTAGGTTATTTCCTCTATGCCTTGATGTATGCAGCTGTAGGTTCGATTGTCAGCCGTACAGAGGATCTTGGCCAAGCGGTTATGCCGATTATGATGTTAGGCTTCGTAGCATTCTATGTTCCACTATTCAGTATCTCTAATGCGGATACTCTGCTGGTTAAGGTAGCGAGTTATGTACCGTTCACCTCTCCATTGACCATGCTGCTCCGGATTGGTGTTGGTGAAGTAGCGATCTGGCAAGTTATTGTATCATTAGCCATCCTGCTTGTTACCACATTCATCTTTGGATGGTTGGCTGCCAAGATCTATCGCACAGGCGTATTGATGTACGGCAAACGTCCAAGTATTAAAGAGATCAGAAAAGCGATGAAGGCTTACAAGATCTAAGTGGCTTCTTATAAACTTTTAAGGAGTGGTAATCATGACTAAAAGTGAACAATACAATATGATGCTTTTAATGAGTTCGGTATCTCTGGCTACGGTTAGTAGAATGCTCTCGACCAATGGGTCCACTTTAATGGATTTCACTCAGGGTGTATTGACTGGGATTGCCATGGTGGGGATGATTGCGGGATTGTGGATGTACGGAAAGGCTCGTAAGAGTAAAGCGTAATAGTAGGGAAATAGGGAAAGGAAGCCGCGGCAGATGCCGTGGCTTTTTTATTTTTGTGTATGTATCGTAAAAGTTATTTGGAAGATAGTTGAGGGAGTTAGACAACGGATAGATTACCACTAGGCAGCAAATCCTCTTGAGCAGTCAGTTGCTCCCGCACACGCCTAAGCTGTGCTTTTAGGACAGGAACACTCTTTTGCAGAATGATGCTTATTTGAGGTAAAGATAGCTTTAGGCCATACCACATCGTTTTTATAAGCTGTTCCTCCCAAGGCAATGTCTTGGCAGACAGAAGAGACCGGCGTGCGTAATAATCGGCGCATTGTCGGATACAAGAGCGGTAAGCCTCGATAGAGAATAGCTGGCTGTCGAAGCTTTTTTGACGGAATATTTTATGAAGCTCTTTAAAAGTACGGATAGTAACCTTCTCGGCTTCTACTGATTGTTGTAACAACATGGAACTGAGCGTATAGATATCATTCGTACACTTTTGAACACACTCTGCAAATATAGTTCTACGGGGTGATTCGGAAGGTAAGGGGTCAGGCATGATAAACACGATCCTTTCAGAATGGGTTATGGGATGAACTTATAATAAAGAAAAGTAAGAAATGGATTTGTTGATAAGCTCGGCGGTATCAGGTTCTGGATAACTATGTTTTTGAAGCGCTACACTGGATGGTTTATAATATAGCCGCCCTCCTTTGGAATCTCTCCCACCAGCGACAGCTCTGTACAGACGACCTTGCTCAATGTGCCCTGCCAAGGATTTACCCTGCAGCTTGGCTTTTAAATCCTGTAAAGCACCTTGCACTAGCTCAAACTGAGTCTGATCCCACTCTGAACCATGGGTACGTACTTTATCTATCGCTTCCTCTAGCCGGCAATGGTATATCATTCTGAGAAAAGAACTCCATTTAATAAGGTCGAAGGTTTTGGTATTGGCAGAGATAAGACATGCCCCCCAGCTACTACCTCCTTTACAGGTAAGTTTCAGGATGCCATAACGGCTGTCTTGATCAGCCTCCATTCCATAGTGAATAGGCTCTGGTGAATCAAAGACGAATACTTCTATGCGAGATAGTCTTCGCTGGTCCATGACAGGTTTCTCCTCCTTAGGTTTCCAAAAGCTTAAGATTTACATGGTGAATGACGTTAGCCTTCTCTATACAGGCGAGCATTTCAGCTTCATTCTCACAGACTGCGGCATGCTCCAGCCATAGTCGGAATTTCTGTTTGCGTATAACGGATAAATGTAAGGGAAAGGTGTTGCGGGATCTCATTACGTACCAACCGACTGCAACTTCTTTCCACGGTTCCTTAAAAGCGGTGAGCCACGGAAAACGTTGGTGTGCTGACCAATCCTGCAGCTGTTGCTTTTCTCGGATATTTTTATATATTTCGTATATAATTGTTCGGTCCATACAGTATTCACAGGTAGATGGGCTGCTGAAATGGCGAAGTGATTCAATCTGCTTCTGACCAAAAGCATAGCCGACAATAGTTCTGTGATGATCCTCTTCGAACCACAACGCTCCAAAGCAAACATAATTTAGACTTATCGGCTCAAGTAGCCCTTGCTGAGTTCCCCAATAATAGTGTTTCATTCCTTTCACCCCGTCCAGCATGCTATCACCCTATAGATTCAGGTAACGCAAAAACCGCAGCAAGAGGAGGACCTCTGCTGCGGTTTTGGAATACAGGTATACACACACCTGTGCCAAAGCGTGGCGGATCAAGGGTCTCTCTCTTTACGCTTACGAGGTTAGCTGTCGGATTCGGACGGTGAGAGTCGCCCTACCTATGTGAGACTTGAACAGTCTCCTTCGGATTCACCCCAAGTAGGCCATGTGGCCTGATGGTTCCCCCGTTCCCTGCAAATGCAGGAACTCAGCGTTGAATGTATTTCGTGAAATAGATTCAACCCGAATCATACTCTTTTCAAGGTGTTTCTGTAAAAACAGAAAGTGTTCTTTTGAGCGCAATTTAAACCAAATCCTGCCTACTACGACGAAAAAGGGAACCAAATAGGTATTTATTGCGAGTTATCGGGCTTCTTCCTCGCTTAATCTCGCTTTCTTGTTTCCTTTCTTATATAGGCGATTTTTGGTGATTTCACTAATCGTGGTGAATAAAATCACATGGTATGACCGTTTTTCGCTAATGGATTGAAACTCGAGTAAACAAGAGATATAGAGAGATTGGATATCAAGTAAGCGCTATCCAATGCGAAAATAGTTTTTAATTTGCATTATTTTGGCATCAATCAGGTTTTACAATACTTCCTGCATAAGGGTATGATTACTCCTGTTTCAACAACAATCGAATATTTGATCCGCTTAATTTCCGATAAGGAAAGCGGGGGAACCAACAATCGGCAGACGATGTGAGAGTCGGAAGCCGGTTATGGGGTGAATCCTGTAGAAGATGCCAGTGAGCTCGCATCTATACAGGTAGGGCGACTCTCACCGCCCGAATCCGACAGCTAACCTCGTAAGCGTATGGAGAGAGGATGAGTGCAATGTGACCGCTAGCGAGCCACAGAGGAGAATCCTTTGTGGCTTTTTGCTGTGCTTTTTTAAGCAAAGCATTTATGGAAAACCTCACGAAGAGGTCGTTATATTCATCATTAGCGGTAGCTTTTCTTTCAAGATCAGGGTGATCAAGCTCTGATCTTACAAGCAAAGCATTTGAGGAGAATAAGAGATGACAGATCAGAATGAATATGTACTGGTATGTGCGCCAACGAAGGCAGGCGAACATTTTATTAAGCTTCTAAAATTCAGAGGCATTAAGATGGCCGGATTGACCAACAACTTGCCTGAGAAGGCCCTACTCGAAGAGATGGGGATTGAACAAGTCGTTCTAGTTGATACCCGCCATCAGAATACTTGGTTTCGCCCGCCGTTTCCGGTAGGCCGGGTATATCTGTTCGAGAGCAGCTTTACGTTATGCTGCCGTTACATTCAGATGTGCCGTACCTGGACGACACAGCCGATTTTTGTAATTACAAGCTCAATAAATCCTAGATTGGTCTATAAAAGACTTGGCGCGAGTTATGTAATCTATTCCCACAGCGGTGATGCTGATTTTCTGGTAGATAGATCACCTCATTAAGGATAAAAGAAGGAGTGCGGAAGATATGATGGATCTGTATATGGTGGCTTCGTTAGCTGTAATTTACGGGTTATTTTATGGATTTATGCGCTGGTGTGCAGGTGTAGTTGAGGATACGGGGAGGGATAAGCTGTGATTCTAGTAATCGCTGTTACCCTACTGCTGTTTATATATCTGGTTTATGCATTGATTCATCCGGAGAAATTTTAAGGAGGGGCATTCATGGGCATTTTGCAAATTGTTGCTGTAATCGTAATTCTCATCTTGCTGGTTAAGCCGATGGGCACGTATTTATATTATGTGTTTTCTAATGAACCGAACCGTACGGATCGATGGTTTGGAGGTATGGAAAAAGGAATTTTTAAGCTGATCGGCCTGAAAAAACGGGACGGTATGTCCTGGAAGAAGTATGCGCTCAGCTTTGTTTTAACGAATATCGTACTGGTTACTTTCAGCTATATCTTTCTTCGATTGCAGCGGGGTTTACCGCTAAATCCGAATGGAATTGCGGATATGGAACAGACGCTTTCGTTCAATACGGTGATTAGTTTTATGACTAATACAAACCTGCAGCATTACAGCGGGGAGACGGGACTTTCGTATTTTTCACAAATGGCTGTCATCACGATGATGATGTTCACGTCTGCAGCGAGCGGATTTTCTGTTGCGGTTGCCTTTGTCAGAGGGATCACAGGACGGAAATCAGTCGGGAACTTCTTCGAGGATTTCGTTAAAGCACATATTCGTGTATTCATTCCTCTAGCTCTGCTGGTTTCATTGGTACTGGTAGGACTACATGTGCCGCAAACACTCAAGCCATCGCTTGAAGTCACTACACTAGAGGGGCAAACGCAACAAATTGCTATCGGTCCAGTAGCTTCTCTGGAATCGATCAAGCATTTGGGCACCAATGGTGGCGGCTTCTTCGGAGCCAATTCATCGCATCCTTTTGAGAACCCTAATCCACTTACGAACGTGCTAGAGATTCTCTCTATGTGGATGCTGCCAGCTTCGCTCCCTTATATGTACGGATTGTTTGCCAAGAACAAACGTCAGGGCTGGGTAATTTTTACCGCAATGATGACCTTGTTTGTTCTGCTATTAAGCCTAAACTTCTATGCTGAATCGAAAGGCAATCCGGCGATCAATGCACTAGGAATAGAATCTTCACAAGGTAGTATGGAAGGTAAAGAGGTGCGCTTCGGCATACCGCAGTCTTCCTTGTTTACTTCAGTAACAACCGCAGCTACGACAGGTAGTGTTAACAATATGCATGATACGCTGACGCCGCTGGGAGGCATTACGCCTCTTGCACTGATGATGCTCAACAATGTCTTCGGTGGTAAAGGTGTCGGACTGATCAATATGCTGATGTATGCGATTCTGGGTGTCTTCCTGTGCGGTCTCATGGTCGGCAGGACACCGGAGTTCCTCGGACGGAAAATAGAGGCCAAGGAGATGAAGCTGATTGCCATAGCGATCCTTGTGCATCCGTTCATTATCCTTGTGCCAACCGCAGCTGCGTTCCTGACCGATTTGGGGCAAGGGGCGATTACGAACACTGGATTCCATGGACTCAGCCAAGTGTTATATGAATATGTCTCTTCTGCCGCGAACAATGGTTCAGGATTTGAAGGGCTTGCAGACAATACAACTTTTTGGAATGTCACAACCGGGATTGTCATGCTGCTAGGTCGTTATGTCTCTATCATTGCAATGCTGGCGGTAGCAGGTTCTCTGCTTAAGAAGAAGCCGGTTCCTGAGACGATTGGCACGTTCCGCACAGACAATGGACTGTTTACGGGAATTCTGATTGGTACAGTAGTGATTATCGGTGCGTTGACGTTCCTGCCGGTCATTGTACTCGGCCCCATTGCAGAATATCTAACCTTACGGTAGGAAGAGGGAGAATAAGATGAGTACTGTAAAAAGAAAAAAGCTGCTGACGGGACCCATACTCCTTAGCGCTGTAAAGGATAGTTTTATAAAGCTTAACCCAGTAACGCTAATCAAAAATCCCGTCATGTTCGTGGTAGAGGTCGGTACGATCATTGTCCTCCTCATGGTGCTGGCTCCTGGATATTTTAATGCAGAGCAATCGATAGGCTTCAATATCACAGTGTTGTTCATTCTGCTGTTTACAGTGCTGTTTGCGAACTTCGCTGAAGCACTGGCAGAAGGCCGGGGGAAAGCCCAAGCCGATTCGCTCAAGAAAACAAAACAAGATATCACAGCTAACAAACTGGTTGGAGGAGCGGTGAAGACAGTCTCTTCCTCCGAGCTGCGTAAAGGAGATATCGTCATTGTCAGTCAGGGAGAACTCATCCCTGGTGACGGTGAGGTGATTGAAGGGCTGGCTTCCGTAGATGAATCAGCGATTACAGGTGAATCTGCACCTGTAATCAAGGAGGCTGGTGGGGACTTTGGCTCCGTTACAGGCGGTACACGGGTCGTCAGTGATGAGATTAAAGTCAGAATTACAAGTGATCCTGGTGAGTCGTTTCTAGATCGAATGATCTCTCTTGTTGAAGGGGCGAAACGTCAGAAGACACCTAACGAAATTGCGCTAAATACGCTTTTGATCAGTCTGACGCTGATTTTCTTGATTGTAGTAGTGACCTTGCGGCCGATTGCAACTTATCTAGGTGTTGATCTTGATATTCCGGTTATGATCGCCTTGTTGGTCTGTCTGATCCCGACAACTATCGGGGGACTGCTATCCGCAATCGGAATAGCGGGTATGGACCGGGTGACCCAGTTTAATGTACTCGCGATGTCTGGTAAGGCCGTTGAGGCTGCTGGCGATATTAATACGATGATCCTAGATAAGACCGGTACGATTACCTTTGGGAACCGGATGGCGAGTGAATTTGTACCAGTCGGAAATGAATCCGAAGCGGAGCTTACGGCATGGGCGGCCATCAGTTCCCTAAAGGATGAGACGCCTGAGGGACGTTCTGTAATTGAGCTGGCCAAAAAGCTGGAACGCAGCTATGACAGCAAGCTTGCTGAAGGTGGCGAATTCGTAGAGTTTAAGGCCGAAACTCGGATGAGTGGTATTGACCTGCAAGATGGACGCTGCGTACGCAAAGGTGCGGTAGACTCCGTGAAGAAATGGGTACAGTCGAAAGGCGGTGTCATTCCCGCGAACCTCGACAGTAATTCTGATGCCATCGCCCGGATGGGGGGGACCCCGTTAGCGGTTGCGGTAGACAATCGGATCTATGGACTTATTTACTTGAAGGATACCGTTAAGCCAGGCATGAAAGAGCGGTTTGATGAGCTGCGGAAAATGGGGATCAAGACCATCATGTGTACGGGTGACAATCCGCTGACCGCAGCTACGATTGCCCGTGAAGCGGGGGTAGATGATTTCATCGCTGAAAGTACACCTGAGGATAAAATAGCAGTCATTCGCCGCGAACAGAACGAGGGTAAGCTGGTTGCGATGACCGGGGATGGTACAAATGATGCCCCTGCCCTTGCGCAAGCTGATGTGGGCTTAGCCATGAATAGCGGCACTACAGCTGCTAAGGAAGCAGCAAATATGGTCGATTTGGACTCCGACCCTTCGAAGATTATAGAGGTCGTAGCGATTGGTAAACAGCTGCTGATGACGCGGGGTGCGTTAACAACCTTTAGTATCGCGAATGATATCGCGAAGTATTTCGCTATTATTCCGGCGATGTTCATGCTCGCCATTCCTGAAATGGAAGCCCTGAATGTAATGGGACTAGGCTCGCCAAGCTCGGCTATAATATCCGCCTTAATATTTAATGCGATTATTATTCCGCTGCTCATCCCACTGGCTATGAAGGGTGTGTCGTATAAAGCTATGAGCTCTACGAAGCTGCTTGGACGTAATATATTTATCTATGGGCTAGGCGGAGTGGTTGTTCCATTTGCTGGCATCAAGCTCATTGATATGATCGTAAGTGTATGGATTTAACGACGTGTTGACTAATCATTGAAAGGGTGAGAGCATCGTGAATAACGGAAACGCCATGGAGGACACTGAAGAGCAGTTATCATCATCGAAAGGTGCTTATTTCTTTATTATTGTGCGACTAAGTTTAGTATTTATTGTTCTCTGCGGAGTGATCTATCCTCTGACAACTACAGCGCTTGCCCAGGTTCTAATGCCGTCGCAAGCGAACGGCAGCTTGCTTAAGAATGATGCTGGAGTAGTTGTAGGCTCGGAACTCATTGGGCAGAACTTTACGAACCCAGCACTATTTCATGGTCGTGTGTCTAGTATTGAGTATAAAGCAGAAGCCTCAGGGTCCAATAACTACGCTCCATCCAATCCGGATATGCTGCAGCGGACAAAGGATTTCATTACGCAGTGGAAGCTCGATAATCCGGATGTGCCCGTGAACAAATTGCCAGTTGATTTGGTCACCAACTCGGGTTCGGGGCTTGATCCGCATATCACACCAGCTTCAGCAATGGTGCAGATTCCTCGGATTAGCAATTTAACCGGTATTCCTGCATCGCAGCTGGAAGAGCTCGTAAATAAGCATACCGAGGGTCGTGACTTAGGGTTGTTTGGTGAAGAACGGGTCAATGTGTTGAAGCTGAACATGGATCTACTGAAACTATCGAACAAATAAATATAGTAAATGTCCCTGCCAGATCTCTAGAATCGGGCAGGGATATCTTGCTTTCTTATATTTCTACGAGAAACGGCTGTCATCTTTGAAGGACGACAATGTCGTTTCTTCTTGGAACAGAAGGGTACATGCATGATCGGGGTTAGTAAGGAGTGGTCTTGATGGGAACATACCGGAGGAAGACGCCGGAGGAGCTGCTGCTCTCTATCTATGAGCTGCATCGGGGACGTCTGAAGATCTATATCGGTCCGGTCAGTGGGTCGGGCAAAACGTATCAGATGCTGCGTGAGGGCCAGGCACTAAAAGCGCAGGGAATCGATGTTGTGATCTGTGCGGTTTCGACGAATCAGAGTCCAGAAACTAAGGATCAGCTGGGCGATTTGGAACGGATACCAAGTATTCATTGGTTTCAGAAAGATATAGAGAAGAAGGATCTTGATGTAGAAGCTATTGTGGCACGTAATCCCGAAGTTGTGCTAACCGATGGCTTGGCCCACCAGAATCGCGAGGGTGCGGAGAGATCTGGAAGACTGGACGATATCAAATACTTATTGAGCAATGGGATTAGTGTCATCACAACTGTAAACGTGTACGAACTAGAAGGTGCTGCGGATCTGGCACGGAAATGGACCGGGATTGAGGTAGAGCATTCTCTTCCCGCCGAGGTGCTTACCCTTGCCGATGATATCGTTCTAATTGATGTGACCCCTGAAAAAATACTTCAGCGCTTGTCCGATGGCCATTTAGGTAAACGCCAGCAGAGATCGCTTTTTAATAAGGGTAATTTAAGCAAGCTGCGGGAGCTGGCACTTCGGATGGTCGCTGAGGATGTTAATGACTCGCTGGAGAAACACCGGGAAGAACAAGGGCTGCAGGGAGCTTCGGGGATCGCAGAAAAAGTGTTGGTATCTGCGCAGTATTATTGGAATGGCTCGATCCACATCCGACGTGGACAGCAGATTGCCAAGCGGTTAAATGGGGATCTTTCAGTAGTGTCATTCTGGAAGCAGGGTCTCACCCTTTCTAAGGAAGCAGCTACATTTAAGCGTTCCCTCTGGAAGCTGACCGAGAAGATTGGTGCCTCTATGGAGGAGATCACCTTTCGCTCGAAGCGGGAGATCCCACATCTGTTGGTAAAATACGCGATAGAACATAATATTACCCGGATCGTTATGGGACATTCCAAGCAGACCGCTTGGCAGGAATTATGGAAAGGCTCAATCGCTAATTCGTTACTGAAGCAAATCCGAGGTGTGGATGTGTTCTTCGTAGCGGATCGCGCAGATCGCGAAGGAGAACGTGTACTTCCAACCCGGCAGAGTCGTAATGAACGGAAAGCGGATGCCTATCACAGGTTAAGCAGTCAGGAAGTAAAGGATAAAATCGATGCGATTCGCGGAGGAACCTTTAAGGTATATATTGGGGCTGCTCCCGGTGTGGGCAAGACTTACAAGATGCTGCGTGAAGGGAACGATCTCTTAAAGAGAGGGATCGATGTCGTGATAGGGCTCCTGGAGACACATGGCCGCAAAGAAACCCTTGAACAAATAGGCGATTTGGAGACCCTTCCGCGTCTACGTATGGAGTACCGCGGGACTATCCTTGAGGAGATGGATACGGCAGCAATTATTAAGCGTAATCCAGAAGTCGTGCTAGTGGACGAACTCGCTCATACCAATATGCCAGGCAGCAAACATAAGAAGCGGTATATGGATGTTATGGAGCTGCTGGATGCGGGAATATCTGTGATTTCTACCGTGAATGTGCAGCATTTAGAAAGTCTGAATGACGCTGTAGAGCAAATTACAGGAGTTAGAGTAAGGGAGACTTTTCCGGACAGCATTCTACAGCGGGCAAATGAGGTAGAGCTTATCGATGTATCACCCAAGACGCTTCAAGAGCGAATGAAGGACGGAAAAATATATGCCATGGCCAAGGTGGATCAGGCGCTGGGGGCTTTTTTCAAAATCGGGAATTTGATCGCCCTACGGGAGCTGGCGTTGCGGGAAATTGCTGATGATGTAGATGAAAGGCTAGAATCTTGGGAACGTGTTGGTTCGTTACGGGGACCTTGGCGGCGTCAGGAAGTAATATATGTGTGTATCACCTTGGGGGATCATGCGGAGCGTTTAATTCGGCGTGGTTTTCGGATTGCATATCGTCTAAAAGCTTGCTGGTATGTTACGTATGTGCAGGAATTTAAACAAAATGGACCCGTATATGATAAACGTATAAATGATTTAAAGGAATTGACGGAACGACTGGGTGGAACGTTCAAGATGATTCCTAACGTACTTCCTGCACGAGTGGCGTCCTTGCTGCTTGAAAGATCTCAAGCTTTGCAGAGTACTCAGATTATTATTGGTCAATCACAACGCTCATGGCTGCGAAAAAGTATTCGCGGCGATGTTACCAAGCAGATTCTGCGTTCTGCCAGAAACGTGGATGTGCTGGTCGTGGCAGATCTCATACGTGAGGAAGCATAGACTATGACTAACAAGTAAAAACGCCTTCGGCGTCCCTAAAGGACGGTAAGCGTTTATGCGAGAAATATAAGGATAATGTATAGCGTGAAAATTATAGATTCTTATATTTTGAAAAAGGGTACCTTCAAGCCGATTGGCTATGAGGATACCCTTTTTTGCAGCTATGAATTACATCATGTACTGAATAGTTTAATGGCTTAATTATTGGGCAGCTTCGATGAGTGCTTTGAGCGCAGGAAGATTAAATCCCTTGATCGCTTGATCCCCTGCTACAGTGACAGGAACACCCATGAATCCAAGCTTCTCAACTTCCTCTTGATAGACTGTGCTGGTCATAACATCTCTTACTTCAAAAGGGACACCCTGCTCCGTAAGATAATTTTTAACCAAATTACAGTCACTGCACCCTGCGGTTGAATAGACAATCACTGGCTCACTCATTGGTTCACAGCCTCTTTGATAGCATCTCTTGTAATTTTCCAGTGGGAAGTGTTCCAGCGAACCTCATTGTCCTCAAGCAGGAAGAGTTGTGGAGATTCATGTTTGATGCCAAAATCCTCAGCAATTTGATTGGAAACGGGACGATCCTCGATGACTAAGACCACTGCAGCGGCAGTATCCGCATCCTTCAGATAAGCCTGAAACTCTTCATTAGCTTTAGCACTAATCGGGCAGGTCGTGCTGTGTTTGAACAGCAGCTTCTTGCCAGGCTTAGCTACATATTGCTCAAGATCCTCCAGCGTATGGAGTTGTTGAATAGACATAGATATCACCCTCCTGGGATCGTTATTTTGCTAACAATTGTGTTGTTAACAACCTGTAATCATGATTGTAACATATATCAAAATTAAAACAAAAAGGATTCTGAAAGGCTTGCACAAGAGGCGATATACCTGAAACCAATCGCGTTGAAAAAAAGAGTACAGCATGCTAAGGTGAAAAGAAGCAACATGCCTAACCATATCGCTACGAGATAGGAGTGTTCAGAAGAATGAAGAGAGTTGCATGTGTAACTGGAGCTGATCGGGGGCTTGGACTGTCGCTTGTACGTTCGTTGCTGGCCAAACAGTTCTCAGTATTTGCAGGACAGTTTTTGAAAGAATCGGAAGATTTGAAAGCGCTTAAAGAGCAATATCCTGAACAGTTGGAGCTTATCCCCCTAGATATCAGCAATAAAGATAATGTAAAGCAGGCTGCAAGAGTAATAGCCAGTAAAACTGGATATGTCGATATGATTATTAATAATGCAGGTATTATTCGTTCTGCTGATAATGCTACTGTGCTGGTGGAGCTGGATGATGAAGGCATGGCAGAAATATATAATGTAAATACGCTTGGCGCGTTAAGAGTCAGCAATGCACTGATGGGACTATTACTACAAAGTGAGGATAAATTAATCGTCAATATTTCATCGGAGGCAGGCAGTATTGCCCGAAATAAGCGTATCAACATGTATGGCTATTGTATGTCGAAGGCAGCACTGAATATGCAGTCCTCCTTGATGCATAATCATCTGAAAACGCTTGGCGGTCAAGTAATGGTGTTCCATCCTGGCTGGCTGCAGACTTATATGAATGGTAAGAAGGATGAGCAAGCGGAAATGACTCCTGAACAGTCCGCGGAGCAGATTATCGACCTTGTTCTGGATTATAAAAAATATATGGGCGAGGAACCGGCCTATCTGGATACGGATGGCAGCTCATGGCCGTGGTAGAACGGATATTTCAAAATAGATAAGAAGAAAGGCGCTGATAACATGTCTACACTAAAAGCACTCGCACTCGGAAGCTACTCGGAGGTTAAATATCACCCCTTTGCTGGCGTGGACCGGGAGATCGAACAAATCCTTGCGAATGACTTACAGGTTTTCTCTTCAGAGGATTATGCACTTCTCAATAAAGAAACGTTGTCTGACTATAAGCTGGTAATCTCCTACACTGAATTTTCTGATGACAAAATCCCCGCGGATCAAAGTGGTGCTTTGCTATCTTATGTGGCTGGCGGGGGCGGACTACTAGTGGTACATAACGGAATTTCCTTACAGCGCAATCAGGAGCTTGGCGCTATGCTGGGCGCACATTTCACCCATCATCCAGAGTATACTTCGCTGCAGATGTCCATATCCGCACGAGAGCATCCCATTATGCAGGGAATTGAAGAATTTGTAATTGAGGATGAGCCGTATTATTTTGAGATGCATCCTTATTTCGAAACAACGGTGCTCGCTGAATATTCTCATGAGGGAGCTATGCGCCAAGCGGCTTGGTGTCACGAATTTGGCTTGGGTCGGGTTGTTTATTTAATGCCAGGGCATCATTTACCATCATTCTCAGTAGAACCATTCCGCGAAATGATTCGTAGAGGTGGGCTTTGGGCAGCAGGATTATTGTAGAATATAAGCGGCGGATATACTTGTTGTAAGATTATAAATGAGTCCAACTGTGGGATAACTACGGTTGGATTTTTTTATTGACTCTTACATTGATGTCAGGGTTTATACTGGTGTAGAACAATTCTCATGAACCCCGGGGAGATTGCTATGAAAATAGGTGAGCTTGCTAAAATGACGGGCGTAAGCGTCCGTTCAATTCGTTATTATGAGAGTCAGGGATTAATTTCGCCGATCCGTCAGGCCAACGGATATCGGGAGTACTCTCCGCTCGCTGTGGAGACGGTAGAAACGATAAAATTATATTTGAACCTGGGTCTGTCCACAGAGCAGATCGCGGGCTTTCTACATTGTGTCTTGAAGAACAAAGAAGCTTTCTGCGCAGAAGTGATGCCACTATACCGTAGCAAGCTTGAAGATATTGAACGTCAGCTTGTAGAACTGAATCAGATCAAACGCAATTTGGAAGAAAGAATGGCCTCTATCTTGCAAGAGCAGAACGAGAGTAGTTTAGAGGCATGTACACTGGAGAGTTTGGAGTAGGTACTGCTGGAGTTGAAAACTATGAGGAGGAATGACAAATGGCTATTACAAATGCAGATAGCGCTGATTGGGTACGAGCAGAGATTCGCGGTGGTGGAACGGTATTGGTAGATTACGGTGCGCCATGGTGTCCCCCTTGCAAGGTGCTGCTGCCTCTTTTGGAAGATCTTCATCAGGAATATGGAGACGATGTCTCTATTGTGAAGGTGAATTGTGACGAGTTGCCGGATCTGGCTGGTGAAGCTGGTGTTATGGGGATGCCTACAGTCATTGTATATAAAGATGGGCAGCCAATGGAAAAGTTAGTTGGCTTACGTCCGATAGCAGCCTACCAAGGGATATTGAACAAGGTTATTCTAGCATAGCGAATTGGAATTTAGTTGTATTTTGATGCTATATTAATTTCAAGCTGAGAAGGCATTAAGAAGCCTCATCCGGATATTTCCTGCGTGCACTCGATAGGCTAGACGTGAAGCCCTAGGAGAGCGTCTATATTGTTGATCATCCGCTGATCGATGTAGACGCCGCGGTGAGCCGTGATGGTATGAAAGGCACAGCTTTGGAAGGAGTCTAGCCCGTATGGATTTTCAGGTCGCATATACCAACTATCACTCTCTGCTGAAAGCAATCGCTTACCGTATGACCGGCTCTATAGCAGATGCAGCAGAGGACCTCGTTCAAGACGTATTCATCGAGTACAGCAAGCTACAAACAATAGATATCACCCATCCGAAAGCTTACTTAATCCGTATGACAACAAATCGTTGCATCAACTATATGCAATCCGCCCGTATAAGGAGAGAGCAATATGTCGGCACATGGCTGCCGGAGCCACTCGTCAGCTTTACGAATGGAGGCGGAGATAATCCTGCTGATCTCTTCGATCACGATGAAAATGTATCCTACGCCCTGCTCGTCATGCTGGAACATTTGTCGGCTGTCGAGAGAGCCGTCTTCATCTTGCGCCAATCCTTCGCTTTCGAATATAGCGAACTTGCCGATGTATTAGGAAAATCAGAAGCCAACTGTCGAAAAATATTTAGCCGCGCTAATGATAAGCTGCATCAACAATCGCCAGTTCTGCCAGGCAACACGGCTCAGGCAACACCTCTTGCGACAGCATTCCTCGCAGCTGCGCGAGGCGGCAACGTCGATGCGCTTGTCAGCCTGCTGACCGAGGATGCGCTGCTTACGTCGGACGGCGGCGGTAAAGTTCGCGCAGCGATCTTCACTATTACGGGCAGGGATCGTGTTCAAGCTTTCATTGGAGGCGTCATTACGAAGGGCTTCCTCGGAGATTCGCAAAGGATGGTGCTACTTAACGGCCAGCTGGGCATCGTCATCTATCGGGATGGCCGGCCGCTTAAGGCGATCAGCTTCCAGCTTGATGCGGCCGGGGAGCGGATCGAGCATATTTATATCGTACTCAATCCCGATAAATTACAACGAATGGGGTAACCTGTCACAAACGGAGCTTTTGCATTGTCTTATTAGTGAAACAATCAAAAGATAACCGGTCTACAGCCGGAGAGGAGCTATCCCCATGGAACAAAGAATGGATCTGGCCGGTGAAATTCCAGCCGCATACAAAGCGATGATGGGTCTTGAAGCGTTCGTACAATCGACAGGCGTGGAGAAGTCGTTATTGGAGTTAATCAAAATCAGAGCGTCACAAATTAATGGCTGCGCCTTCTGCATCGATATGCATACGAAGGATGCCCGCAAGGCAGGCGAGTCGGAACAGCGCATCTACATGCTGAACGCATGGCGTGAAGCGCCGTTCTACAGCGACGAGGAGCGTGCAGTGCTTGCGCTGACCGAGTCGGTTACACTCGTGACACAAGGACATGTACCGGACGATGTCTATTCGGAAGCGGAGCGCCATTTCGATACTAAGCGACTTGGCGAGATCATCATGGCAATTGTTACAATCAATGCATGGAATCGCATCGCGATCACCACTCGCATGATGCCGCAATAAACTTTAATTACGTCAGCCGAACGTCCAAGGCTAGCATCCGACACTTTACAGATACAATAGAGGTATAAGAACATATGAAGTTTAACTTAGGGAGACCCCATACTATGGGGTCTTTTTTGTATGCATGAATTATCCATCTTCGGTAAAAAATACGGTCACAGCTATAAAGGAGGTGTTAGGGGTGTGGAATGAGGTAATAGAATTAATTCCAAGTTGGGGTGTGGTTTTCCAAGGGATTATGATTTTCTGTGTCCCTTTCTTCCTGCTTCGTACAATAAGCTGGGCTAAAGCTAAAGAAGACAGGATAACGACTAGAGCGGAAAAAGCTACTGGCAGCAAAGGTGGAGGTGTTTCTTCCGTAGAAAACTCTGGAGAAACAGGCATTTTAGAAGGGCCGGTGAAGCAGTCCAGCTCGAATGTAGTAACTAAGGATAAGGGGAAGAGAATAACTTATAGTGGCCATTTTGAGGATGATTTGCAGAAATTCAGAGAGATCAGCGCCGATATGCATGATGTGAATGTAAGGGAGTTGCGAATCGGAAGCATTAAGACAAGGGCAGCACTTTTGTACGTAGACGGTCTAACGGACAAAGACAAAATGGATCAGAATATTTTAAAACCGTTAATGAATGCATATCAGCCGTTTATGAACATGAATAACAAAGCGGAAGCGAAAGATCTACAAGATATTCTCATCCACGAGATCCTGCTTATCTCGGAAGTTGAGCTTACGGATAATGCATACCTCTCCCTTCAGAAGGTGTTATTTGGATCTGCCGTGCTACTCGTGGAGGGGATATCAGAAGTTTTTGTGCTTAGTAGTCCAAAGGGGGCTACAAGAGGGATTCAAGAGCCAGAATCTGAAGCAGTCTTACGGGGCTCACGGAGCGGATTTAATGAGACTTTAAGCGACAACACGGCAATGCTGCGTAGACACGGGCAGAGTACGGAGCTAGCGATGATTTCTTTTACTCTAGGAAAGAGAATGCAGAAGGAACTCATCTTAACCTATATCAAGGATATTGCGAATGATGAGCTTGTAGAAGAGGTTAAACGAAGAATTAAAACGATAGATATAGATGATGTTCAAGAATCTGGTTATGTCGAACAATTGATTGAAGATAATAGTTATAGTCCCTTCCAGCAGATTCAGAATACAGAAAGACCGGACCGCGTAATGGCAGCACTCCTGGAAGGAAGAGTAGCTATCTTAATTGATGGTACTCCCTTCGCGTTGATTATGCCGGTTACCTTCGGGATGTTACTGCAATCTCCAGAGGATTATAACGATCGCTGGATGGTAGGGTCGCTGCTACGTCTGTTACGTTTTTTTGCGGCAACGATATCACTGTTTGCGCCGGCACTATATATCTCCTTTCTCTCGTTCCAACCCGGATTGATTCCAACGAAGCTGGCCATTTCCATTATTGCCTCCAGGCAAGGCGTTCCCTTCACTGTATTAATCGAAGCATTGATTATGGAAACCTCGATTGAAATTTTACGGGAGGCTGGACTTCGTTTGCCTAAACCTATCGGTCCGGCGATGGGGATTGTCGGCGGTTTGATCATCGGCCAGGCCGCGGTAGAAGCAGGAATCGTGAGTCCAATCCTAGTCATTGTAGTATCAATTACTGCTGTTTCTTCCTTCTCTATGCCAATGTATAGTGCTGGAATGACGCTTCGTATGCTCCGGTTTGCGGCTATGTTTTTTGCAGCAATCTTTGGATTATACGGAGTGGTACTTTTTTTTCTTTTGCTTAGTAGTCATTTAATTAAGCTGAAGAGTTTTGGTGTTCCCTATCTTGGTCTGGCAGTCCCGAATAGAACATTCAATTGGAAAGATTTTATATTCCGTATGCCTTTGCAATTTTTAACCGGGCGGCCTACATTGTTGAAACCCAAGGACCCTTTGCGTAAAGGGTGAAAAGTCTAGGTGAAGGAGGAAGAGAACATGAGCGCCGAGGTAAAGGATCGAATAACTGCTGTTCAAGCGACGATCATTCTAGCCAATTATACGATTGCGGCAGGGGTACTTACGCTTCCTCGGACCATTGTAGAGGCCAGTGGTAGTCCAGATGTATGGATAAGTATTTTTTTAGGGGGATTAATCTCCTTTCTGTTAGGCTTGATCATTGTGAAACTTAGTCAAAGGTTTCCAGGCCAAACTTTTTTTCAATATATCGGGAAGATCATCGGCAAACCACTCGGAGTGGTTCTCTCAATAGGAGTCATTGGGTATTTTCTCAGTATTGCCGGCTTTGAGATACGTTCGGTGCAGGAAGTGACCTCTTTTTTTCTACTGGAAGGAACACCTCCTTGGGCGATAGTGGCTGCTTTTATATGGATCGCCTTCTATTTATGCAGAGGAGGAATTAATGCGATCACTAGCATGTGCAGACTTATTGTTCCGATTACCTGGACAGTGTTTCTGGGGGTTTGTCTGCTAAGTTTCGAAGTTTTTGACCTCAATAATCTACTTCCAGTACTGGGAGAGGGAATGGAACCCGTATGGAAAGGGATCAGGCCAACCATTCTGACCTTTACAGCTGGTGAAGCGATGCTGTTCGTTGTTGCTTTTATGGACAAGCCCCAAAAAGCAGTAAAGGTAATTATAGCCGGAACCTGTATATCGACGATATTTTATGTCCTGGCAGTTGTAGCAACCATAGGTGCCTTTTCTATAGATGGAGTTCTCACAAGAACCTGGCCGTTTCTCGATCTTGTACGTAGCTTTGAGGTGAACTATCTCATCTTTGAAAGGTTTGAGTCGTTGTTGCTGGTGATCTGGATTATGCAGATCTTTTGTACCTTTTGTGTTGCGATTTATGCAGCGGCGTTAGGTTTGTCTCAAATCATTCATAGAAGCTTCAAAAGCTGTTTATTGGCATTACTTCCGGTTGTTTATATAGTTTCTAGGATTCCTCCTAATGTGAATGCTTTGTTTGCTTTAGGATCAGGCATTGGTGATTGTATGCTTATTTTATTCGGAGTGCTTCCTTTACCATTATTAATCATCACATACTTCCGGAGGGCTGCTTCATGAAAAAATGGAGGTTGTGGATCGTACTCACTGTACTATGTTCTCTGTTATCAGGCTGCTGGAGCAGCGTACCGATCGAGGAATTAAACATGCAGATTGGTGTTGCACTGGACAGTGCGGAGGAGTCAGGAGGCGAGGGAGTAGCTAATCCGGAAGGTGGGAGCCATAAGAAGCCTGAAAAAATAATAAGTACCTATCAATTTACGATTCCACAAGGATCGGGAGGCGCCGTCATGAAGTCTTCTGCCAGTTCCTCTTCCTCCTCCTTTAAGAATTACTATAATATGAGTGAAACTAGCGATTCTATCTTTGAAGCGATGCGGCAGCTTTCACTGCGTACTAGACGCACTCCGATTGGTCATCATTTAAAGGTTATTGTGATTAGTGAAAAACTCGCGCGTTCCAATAACCTTACTAAAATCATAGATTTCTTTACGCGGGATAATGATATTCGTCCGAGTGTTATGTTATTTGTCAGCAAGGGAATGGCCAAGGATGTATTGGAAAATGCGCTGCCGGGTCAGACTCCTGCCTTTGTACTTGAAGGGATATTCAATAACAGAGACCGGAATATGGGGATATGGGAGCCGGTATCTCTGGCTAAAGTAGTTGGCCCGTTGCAAGGAAAGAAAAGCTTCTTATTGCAAAATGTTATCCCTATTGATCAGGAGACAAAGCTATCGGGAGCAGGTGTAATCAACGGGGAAACGGGGAAGCTTGTTGGGTTTTTGGATGAGTCGGAGCTGGAAGGGATGGCTTGGTTGACCGGAAAGGGGCTAGGGGGAGTGCTTAAGACGTATAATCCGGATACCAATGACCTCTTAACCTATGAGGTTAAAACCATGCATAGCAAGATCAAAGCCAATGTGAATAATGGTCAGATCTCTTTTAACGTGAAAATAACATCTACAGGTAGATATGCTGAGGTCTTTGCCGAGAAATCGAAGAAATTACACGACGGAATTGTAAAGAAGGATAAAGCCTTGCTGCAGAAGCGTGTCCTAGAAATGGTGCAAACTACTGTTACAAAGATGCAGAAGGAACTGCATACCGAAGCTGCCGGTTTCGGCACCAGTCTACATAATCAGCATCCAGCCGTATGGCGGAGCGTCAAGGATAACTGGGACGAAACCTTCAGCAAAATTCCAATTACTTATGAAATAAACCTGAATATTGAGGAATACGGCGCATCAGATACAACGGCTGAATAGAAAGATTGTAAAAGATTCAGAGTTACTTCTTTTGATGTGTGAGCGGTATGACATCATTTTGGTGCAGCGCATCGAGTACTTCGGTTTTTAATTGTTCAGTAAAGGTATTCCATGTTTTTTTGCTCGTATTCAGCTCTTCCCGCCCAATAGCATTTAGTGTTTCCAGCCAAAGGCGTTTATCGTTTATCAGCCCGAGCTGATCTTGGATCTGCTTATATATTTCCTCATGGGCATGAAATTTTTGATTTAACGCAAAAGAGGCTGCACTAGCGGTATATCGCAGTTCCTTAGCAGCCATCCTCAGCTCATGCAGTGAGTCGAAGGCTGCTTCTGATTCGGCATCTTGTCCACGAAATATAGCCTTGCAAGCTTTTTTCTTCTGCTCGTAAGCTACCTCAAGTTCGCGAATGACAACGTTGGCATCTTTTTTCGCTACCAGGGCCTCAAGCTGTTCACTAAGGAAGGCTTTCCACTTCTCATCCAGATCTTCATTGATTAGCTTAGGCAGCTCATCGGCCAGCTTCTTACGATAAGTTTTGCGCTTGTCCTTTTGATGGTCGATCACTGCCTTCAACAACTCTGCGGTCTTTATATCGCCGTTTTCCTTGGCTTGTTTGCGTTTAGTCTTGAACGATTCAATCAGAACGTCTGCATCTCTGACCTTGCCTAATCTCTTTTGGGCTCTTTCAAATAGAGGGTATAGTCCTAGAGTATGACCAGGGTCGAGAATGGATAGCAGTGTTAACAGCTTGCGGCAGTTCACTCTTGCTTGGTGAATGTCCTCGTCATCGAATTTGCTAAGTGCATCATGGCAGTAATCCCAAAAATCAATATACAGCAGGTTAAGTGCCTGTTCCCATTGTCTTGTCTTGGTTAACTGTCGTTCCTTCATCACTTCCACTGTCATGCGGCATCACTCCTTAACGTTGTGTATAGCATGAACCTAAGGCTACCCCCTATTCGAGCTGGGGTATGTTCGTATACTATAAGGATAGCGTTATCATAACCTCATTTCAATTCTGATTTCGCACTAGCGAGGCAGATTGATTACAATATTACGGATAATACGGGAAAGAGGGGAATCGGTGGATACTCGGGAATACGATGCAATGATCAATGGATCTGTTGATAGAAGTAAAGAAGTCATCGGACTTCCTGCAGAAATGGGACTTTTCCAGCATCTAATCTTAAAGGATGACAGGATAGATGAGAAAGCAGGGGGCATCGGGGAGATGTTGATCCCGTTCGCCTTTGAAGAGACCCTTTGTAGGGATGTCGGAGCGGGACTTGTTCCTCCTAGTCTGCACCTATGGAGTCATTCCGGGGGTGTTGTGCTCGGCCTACGGGACAGCAAGCTTCCGTACGCGGCTCAAGCGATGGCTAAGTTGGAGCAGCGAGGAATTCGTACAGCGGTAAGACATTCCGGTGGTGCTGCGGTGCCTCTGGATGATGGAATTGTTAATGTTTCGCTAGTTCTCCCCAAAGGACGCGGAAAGCTGGACTTTCATGATGACTTTAGGCTTCTGGCTTCTCTGATCACTGAGGCAGTTGCTATGAGTCATCCACAGGCTGCAGCTCAAATTGAGGCTGGTGAAATTGTTGGTTCTTACTGCCCGGGAGACTTCGATTTGGCGATCGGTGGGCGGAAATTTTGCGGCATTGCTCAGCGCAGACAAAATAATGCCTATTTCGTACATGCATTTGTAGTGGTTTCAGGTTCGGGACAGGAACGTGGTGAACTCATTCATAAATTCTATGAGCAAGCCTCTGGAGGAGACTCAGCATTATCTTATCCGCGGGTTCGTCCAGAGACGATCGCTGGGCTTGGCGAACTAGGCGGACCGAATGCGACTGAAGTATTTGCCGAAGGTATTAGACAAGCATTAGCCCACCGTGGAGTGGTGCTTAAATCCTCTGACAGGCTACAGCAGGAGACCGGATATTTCCTAGACTATGAAGATCCGCGTGTTCTGGATGCTGCGCGAGTCCTGCATGAACGTTATGCCCAAGGATAAATGGATATTGCGCATCGTTAAGAAAGGACGAAACAGAAGTCTGGCGAGAGGCCAGCATCTGTTACGTCCTTTTTAATCATATAAGTCCGGACGTCTGTCTGAAAAAATCGGGATTTGTGCTCGAATTTCACGCACCATATGTAAATCGATATCCCCCGTTAGGATTTCTTCCCCTTCAGAAGCTTCACATAAAATATCTCCCCAAGGATCAATTATCATAGAATGCCCAGCAAAGGTATTGTTAGGATCGCTTCCTGCACGGTTACAGGCTACTACATAACATTGGTTCTCGATCGCTCGGCTGATCAGTAGTGCACGCCAATGTGACAGCCTGGATAATGGCCATTCTGCACTGATAAACAAGATTTCTGCACCTTGTGCGGTATGAGCACGAACCCACTCTGGAAATCGGATATCATAACAGATTAATCCGGCACATAACGTGCCCTCCAATGTGAAGAGGCCTTTGTCTTCTCCAGGCTGCAAATATAGATGTTCATCCATTAGCTGAAACAAATGTAGCTTACTGTATTCGCCAACGAGTTCTCCAGTTCGATTAAATACAAACATACGATTAGTTACACCGGAGGCGTTCCTGCTAGCGACTGAACCAGCGACGATATTGATGTTGTATTGTCTGGCTAATCTGGAGATGAATTCCTTGGTAATTTCCCCTTCTGGATCACCAATATCCTCTAGTCGGGTCAGATCATAGCCAGTGGTCCAAAGCTCAGGGAGAATAAGACAGTCGGGGACTGTGGCGGCAGCTACACTAATTTTATTTGCTACAGCAGCATAATTCATATCGGGTTTGCCAAATGCTATATCCAGCTGAATCAGGGAGATTCTCATAGGATTCCTCCTTTTTGTTCAAGACTATAGCACCATAAGAGGATAAGCAATGTTGATTTTTAAAAAATGATTTGATATATTAGTTGACGGGTCAATGATTATCAGTTAGTATTATTTTATACAAAACAATTGTGCACAATTAAATTTATGAAGGAGGTATATTTTGACGGAGCACTATCCTGAGGAAGACCGCATATTTGAACTGCTGCAGGCATTAAACAAGGGAATCTGTCCGAAATTCGAACGATGTGCTGGGATTAGTCCCACACGGCTTCGCCTCCTGCATGAACTATTCCAGGTGGATGAAGTCAGCCAAATTACGCTGCAAAAGGGCATGGATATAGATGCGGCCGCCGTCACTCGGCACTTGAAAGGGATGGAAGAGAGTGGTACGATCACTCGCCGCAACAACCCCGCAGATAACAGGGTTACATTGGTCTCATTAACGGATCAAGGGCGGGAAAGAATGATTCAATATGGCGAAGAGAAGAGACGATTTGTCGCTACTCTGCTTACTGGATTTAACGATCAGGAGCGAAAAGTGCTCATAGATATGCTTAATCGTCTGCAATCTAATATCAATCTGTTGTAACTACAAAAATCACACACTCAAAGGAGAAATACACATATGAACGCTACACAAACACAAACCAATGATTTTAAAGAAATTATTACGGGTCGCCGCTCTATCCGCAAATATGATCCATCCGTTAAGATCAGCAAAGAAGAGATGACTCAGATTCTTACGGAAGCGACTCTTGCACCTTCTTCTGTAAACATGCAGCCTTGGCGGTTTCTTGTCATTGAAAGTGACGAAGCAAAAGCTACTTTAGCTCCTCTTGCTCGCTTTAATGGCGTACAAGTTGAAACCTCTGCAGCTATGATTGCCATTTTCGGTGATTTGAACAATTTCGACTATGCAGAGGAGATTTATGGCACAGCTGTTGAACGTGGACTAATGCCTGCTGAAGTAAAAGAAAACCAATTAACTAGATTATCTGCTCACTTTGCTACCTTGCCACGTGAAGTTAACAAAGATACTGTGCTTATTGATGGTGCTCTTGTTGCAATGCAATTGATGCTGGTTGCCCGTGCACATGGATACGATACAAACCCAATTGGCGGTTATGAAAAAGATCAAATCGCAGAAGCGTTTGGCATGGAAAAAGATCGTTATGTTCCTGTAATGTTGCTTTCCATCGGTAAGGCTGTTGATGCAGGTTACCCATCTGTCCGTTTGCCTATCGATAAAATTGCTGAGTGGAAATAATACTTTATACCTTAGGAGGAAAACACAATGATCATTATCCATGCAGTACTTAAAGTGAATCCAGAACGTCGCGAGCAGTTTTTAGCGGAGTCCAAAACACTTCTCACAGCTACTCACGCTGAAGAAGGAAATCTCTCTTACGAGCTGTATGAGAATGCTGGAGAAGCAAACTCATTTATTATGGTGGAGACTTGGCGCGACGCTGAAGCCGTATCCAGCCACAATACGAGCGCTCATTTTACTGCGTTCTCAGCTAAAGCTGGTGAATTCTTGGCTGCGCCACTAGACGTAAAAGTATTTAGCGCAGAGCAAGTGAAATAAGTTATCTCGATTCTTAGTGAATCCTGGTTGATCTTAAACAGGGATGTTCCATAGCCATAATGGCTGCGGGGCATTCCTGTTTTTTATGTTCCCCGTTTATAAGGAGGAGTTCAAGGGTATCTATCCTTACCTTGATACATGTGCAATCACAATAAAGATAGGGGATCTTACATATGGAAACACAGAAAAATATGATCGATATGGTGAACTATTATTTATCAGGCGGTTCACTTGCCCGCATTATGGGCGAAGCAGGAGAAGAGGCGGAGCACAGGCTGATGGGGATCGACCTGGAGGCGGCTAGAGCATACCGACAGTCCATTGGCGGAGTCATTACGGAGGGTGAGCAGCTATTTCAGGTTCCTGGCTTTAGCCCAAGATTGCTGGGACAACTTACTGAAGTATTAGACAGATTAGATTCAGACAAGCTAAAAGCTCTGGCCCCACAAACCACATGGAATAACCAAGTAGATCCTTACGTGAATGGACCCGAGTGCCTAGGGATGATACTAGAAGAAATAAAGAAGGCACAGCATTATATTCACCTGTCCGTGATGCTCTTCTTTAATGACCGTTCAGGCAATCTGGTTGCAGATGAATTATTTCACGCCCTTAAACGGGGGGTGAAGGTACGGATCATGGTCAATTACGCGCTGACAGCTTTAGGGTATGAGAACAATCTGGCGTTTGGTCAATTTTCCAAGATTTCTGAAAGGCTCGAGAATGCAGGAGCTAAGCTGTTGAATACCTTCAATTCTTATTATACAGCCGTAGAATGGCGTGTGAAGCGGAAGGCGCTGAAGCAACAAGGCGTACCGGAAAGTATCCTGTTCTTACAGGATAAAGTACAAGAGGACGTTGAAATCACTGGGCTGAATGTCATTGATCATCGGAAGTTTATGGTCATTGATGGGGTAACCTCTATTATTGGCAGCCTGAATATTGGAGATCAATACACGTACGTGACGCCTGTTCAGGCATCTTCTTCGATCAGTATAGAAGGACATTTACAGGGGATTCCTAGTAAAAAAGAGGAGTGGCATGATGGCTGCTTCCGCATCCGTGGCGCGGCGGCGCAGCCTTTAAATGCTAAGTTTCATTCCCGTTGGTTACTTCTGGGAGGTGATCATTTTGACGTGGATGATGCCTTCTACCATCCGAATGTAAATTATCATTTTGGGGAGGAAGAATGTACACTGTTTGCAAGCTTTCCGGGTAATCCAGTTAACTTAATTCAGCAATACTATTTGAATTTAATTACCTATGCGAAAGAGGAGACGGTGATTGTAAATCCTTATTTGATTGATCAAGAGTTTTGGGATCGGCTGGGGGAGCTGGGGCCAGACTGTTCCTGTCATCTGAGCATCTGCAATCCGCTGAAGGTTAATGATCATCCTACCAATACTGCGGCGGTACGAGGCAATATGTATAAGCCGTTTCTCAATGGGGTTTCCTTTTATGATTACAGTTTCACAGGTCGTTTTTCACATTGGAAAATAACCTATGACCATAGATCACGGGTGGTATTTCATGGCTCCTACAACATCAATGAGAGAAGCGCCTGCCACGATTTCGAGCTGGGAATGCTGGTGAAAGGGGAGGCCTTCGCAGAGCGGATAAAGTCTATGATCGATTATGATCTGGGTGTCTCACGGAGAATTACGAAGAAAAGTGAGTTCTTTAAGTATCCTTGGCTGCATCCTAGTACGTATCTGAACAAGGTTACTCAGAATTACACTTGATAATATCGGTTCATTGTCATGTATAATGATCGTTATAAATTATCAAGGTGGAATCATAGCTATGAAAATCAAAATTACAAAGAATGGCATGAAAAAGGATGAGGTATTCTTTCGCACAGAGTTTGGCGAGGGTCGGGGGATCTGGTGCGGTGCTCCTGTGGAGCCAGATACGGAAACAGATGTGGAATTCGAGCTTTCGGAGCTGCTGATGAGATGGGTGGATATTCTGCCTGCACCTGCTAGTGAGTTCAATACTAGGTTAGAGGGAGATAAGATTGTTTTTACCGGTGTGCTGGAGAATATTGAAGAGGATGGAACAGGATTTTTGCGAATAGGTGAAAGTTTAGTGATGTTCGAGTGTCTCGGTGAGCCTATGGCGCTTGGTGTGTTTGTAGAAGTACAGGTTCGTAATGTGAGTATCTACCCTTTGAGTATTTGACGCTTATCAGGGACTAAGATAACATACAAAGATAGCATTAGATTTAGAAGTAAGTATGAGGAGTAGAAGTCTATGAACACCGAAATTCAGCAATTTAAGACCGAATTCTTCAAGGCGCTGGCTCATCCGATGCGAATTCGTATACTGGAACTGCTCAGCGAAGGTGAGAAGAATGTAAATGAGCTACAAGCCATTCTAGGATCAGAAGGCTCTGCTGTATCCCAGCAGCTAGCTGTTTTACGCGCCAAGAATGTAGTAGCCAGTGTAAAAGAAGGTACCACTGTGATCTATTCGTTACGTGATCCTCTAATTAAAGATCTTCTGGTCGTAGCCAAACAAATATTTGATAACCATCTGGTGAATACCATTTCATTGCTCGAAGGTATGCGCGGAGAATAAAGGAATAACATTATTTTGGCGTTGACAACAGTAGCGTCCTAGAGTAATGTTCTTCTTATATTCAAATAATCAGATATTTAAAGAAAAGAAGGTTTGATCATGACAGGGTGGGGCCGATATAAAGGCTACAACATGAATGCATTTCGCAAGGATTTGATTTCGGGAACAATCGTTGGTGTTATTGCCATTCCTTTGGGGATGGCATTTGCTATTGCATCTGGTGTAAAACCGGAGTATGGCATTTACACGACAATCGTTGCCGGAATATGTATTTCATTGTTCGGAGGATCAAAATTTCAAATTGGTGGGCCAACAGGTGCTTTTATTCCTATCTTGTTTGCCATTGCGATGGAGTATGGCTATGAGAACTTGCTTATCGCTGGGATGATGGCAGGCGTTATTCTAGTTCTCATGGGATTATTAAAGTTGGGTGTATTGATTAAGTTTATTCCGAGGCCAGTAACGATTGGTTTCACAGCAGGGATAGCGGTCATTATCTTCACCGGGCAGATTGCTAATTTCCTTGGACTAAGGAATATAGAACGGCATGAGAGCTTTGTAAATAATATGAAAGAAATAGGGCTTCATCTATCGACGATGAATGGATACAGTATTCTGACCGCCGTGATTTGTCTTGCCGTCGTTATCCTAGCGATTCGATTCGCTCCGAAGGTGCCTGGATCATTGGTAGGTCTTCTGTGCGCGACTGTGGTTGCTGCGTTATTCTTTAGTGGTAAAGTGACTACGATTGGCTCTGCGTACGGAGATATTCCTAATACCTTACCAAGCTTTCGATTTCCGGACATTACTTGGGAACGAATTACCCTGCTAATTCGTCCGGCATTTATCATTGCAATGCTAGGTGCTATAGAGTCATTGTTATCTGCTGTTGTAGCGGATGGAATGACAGGCAGCCGCCATAATAGTAACCGAGAGCTGATCGGTCAGGGAATCGCAAATATTGCTGCTCCATTGTTCGGGGGCATACCAGCGACAGGAGCAATTGCTAGAACAGCGACGAACATCAAGAGTGGCGCTGTTTCTCCCATCTCGGGGATCGTTCACGGTGTTGTGGTGTTTCTAATTCTCCTGTTGCTCGCACCCTATGCTTCCAGTATTCCTTTAGCTGCGATGGCACCGATCTTAATGGTAGTAGCTTGGAATATGAGTGAGCGCAAAGAGTTCCTTCATCTGCTTAAGATCAAGACCGGCGATTCCTTGGTGTTATTCATCACCTTCTTGTTAACGATATTTGCAGATTTAACGCTGGCTGTAGAGGTGGGATTAATTCTTGCGGTTATTCTGTTTGTGAAACGAATGGGAGAGGTTCATCTGGTAGCCAAAGTGCTGCCTGATCCGAAGTCCGTTAAGGTAGAGGCACATATGGTTACGGAGAGTCATGACTGTCCGCAAATTGGAATTTACACGGTGGAAGGTCCGCTGTTTTTTGGCGCTGCTTATCGATTCGATGACACTATGCCAAGCTATGGTTCAGATCAACCTAGAATTATATTAATGCGGATGGGGAAAGTACCCTTCATGGATACCACTGGAGAATCCAATTTAGCAGAGCTGGTGCGGCATTTACAAGCTGTTGGAGGGAAACTTATGATTTCAGGTATTCAGCCACAGCCGCTTGAGCTACTCAAGAGAACTGGACTGTATAGTACCATAGGTGAGGCTCAGTTTTATCCGCACACCGGGGAAGCCATTAATGACGCACTTAACAGCATCGATTACAACAAGTGTATTGGATGTAGCCATGCCGCTTTTAGGGAGTGTACAGCGTTCTCCTGTCTGGAAGAGGCGGGAAGTGTGCGCGGTCTGAAAGGGCGTAAGAAACCTGTAATTGCACCTGAACTAAATAGTGGTCTTTGAGTGAAATAGATAAGAGTCAGCCCGGACGTTTTTGCGTCCGGGTTTTTCTGTTCAAATATAAGAATTTAAGTTTCACATCATATATTATCCTTATAT